>CAYNSW010000005.1:0-113112 GCA_964400135.1 uncultured Rubrivivax sp.
AAGGGTGTGCTCGACGGCATGGGCTTGCCCGGCAAGCTCGCAGACTGCCAGGAAAAAGACCCCGCGATGTGCGAGATCTACATCGTGGAGGGCGACTCGGCCGGCGGCAGCGCCAAGCAGGGCCGCGACCGCAAGTTCCAGGCGATCTTGCCCCTGCGTGGCAAGATCTTGAACGTGGAGAAGGCGCGCTACGAAAAGCTCCTGACCAGCAACGAAATTCTCACCCTCATCACCGCCTTGGGCACCGGCATCGGCAAAGGCATGGGCGGCGACGACTTCAACGTGGACAAGCTGCGCTACCACCGCGTCATCTTGATGACCGACGCGGACGTGGACGGCGCGCACATTCGCACCTTGCTGCTCACGTTTTTCTTTCGGCAGATGCCCGAGCTGGTGGAGCGCGGCCATATCTACATTGCGCAGCCGCCGCTGTACAAGGTCAAGCACGGCAAGCAAGAGCAGTACCTCAAAGACGCCCACGAGCTTGACGGCTATTTGCTCAAGGTGGCGCTAGAGGGGGCTGTCGTGTGGCCCCAGGGCGCTGGCGCCGGTGCGGCGGCCATACGCGGTGAAGCCCTGGCCGATTTGGCGCGACAGTACGTGGTGGCCTCGCGCGTGATTGAGCGCCTGGCCAATTGGATGGACGTGCAAGCCTTGCGCGCCCTGGCCGATGGCCTGGTGCTGGATTTGGACACCCCCCAGGCCGCCTCAAGCAGCGCCGCAGCGCTGCAAGCGGCGCTGGCCGATGCCCAGGTCAGCGCCGAGACCGATGTGCGCACCGACAAGCAAGTGCTGCGCATCAGCCGCCGCCACCATGGCAATGTGAAAAGCAGCGTCATCACGGCCGACTTTGTGCACGGGGCCGACTACCAGGCGCTGGCCGATGCCGGGCGCACCTTCAAAGGCTTGCTTTCGGCGCAAGCGGTGGTGCAGCGCGGCGAAGGTGAGCGTCAAAAGGAACACACGGTGGGCGACTTTCACAGCGCCATGGCCTGGCTCATCGCGCAAGCCGAGTCCAGCGTGAGCCGACAGCGCTACAAGGGCCTGGGCGAGATGAACCCCGAGCAGCTGTGGGAGACCACCATGGACCCGAACGTGCGGCGGCTGCTGCGCGTGCAAATTGAAGACGCCATCGAAGCCGACCGGGTCTTCACCATGCTCATGGGCGACGAGGTCGAGCCCCGTCGCGACTTCATCGAGACCAACGCCTTGCGCGCGGCCAATATCGACGTGTAGCGCCAGCGGCCTTGGGTGTCATCTGCGACCACCCGGCGCGCGCGTGCCGGCGCGATAAGCCAGCCGTGGTTCAGCGTTTGAAACCCTGGTATTCGCGCATCGCCGCTTCCAGCGCCTGCTCGCTGATGCCTTTCAAGGCGCAAAAGTTGGCTTTGCTCAAAGAGGTGTTGTTAAAGGCGTTGACCAGTCGCGCCAACCCGTCGGCTTCTCTTGCTGGGGGCGGCTCGGCGCGGGGCGCCCGAGGCGGGGAGGGGCTCTTTTGCCCCGCGCGTGGTCGTGGCTCACGCCCCGGTGGGGCGGTCTTGGTCTTGGGCCTGGGCTTGGGCAGTCGGCGCTCAAGCTCCTCTTGTGCTGCCTGGCGGTGGGTGGGGTCGATCTCGCCGGCGGCCTGGCCGTCCAAATCAAAGCGGTGGGGCGAGCGCACCAAGGCCTTGAGGTAGGCGGTGCTGGTGGTGTGGCGCGACAAGACAGCGCCCAGCACGCGTCGGCTGAACACACCCGGCGCGCGCGCTTGAATATCCGCGTGAATGCGCAACTTCACCGGCAAGACCACCCCCACGCCAAACAAGGCCGGAAAGCGCAGTTGAAGTTCGGCCCAGGCCTGTGGCGGGCTCAGGCCGGCGGGCTCAGCAGGCGGCTCGGTGGTGGCAGGCGCCTGCTCAGGCGCAGCTGGTGTCAATTCTTCTTCTGCGGACATGAGAAAACCCGACTTGGCGGGGGTGGATCATAGGCGCCTGTAAGGATCATGCCAGAGCCTGAGCGTCTAATTAGGGGTTTCCCTAGGAGACAACACATGAGCCAACGCGAAGTCGTGGTTTTGGGAGCCGCCCGGTCGGCCATTGGAACTTTTGGTGGGTCGCTTGCCGACATGGAGCCGGCGGAGTTGGCTGGCTACGTGATGAAAGAGGCGGTGGTGCGCTCAGGCGTTGACCCCCAATCGATCAACTATGTCACGGTGGGCAACACCATTCCCACCGAGTCGCGATTTGCCTATGTGCCGCGCGTGGCGGCCATTCAGGCGGGGCTGCCGATGGACAGCGTGGCCATGGCGGTCAATCGCTTGTGCTCTTCGGGCTTGCAAGGCATTGTGACCACCGCGCAAAACATCTTGCTGGGGGATTGCGATTACGGGGTGGGCGGCGGTGTGGAGGTGATGAGCCGCGGCGGCTATTTGTCACCGGCCATGCGCACCGGCGCGCGTATGGGCGACACCAAACTGATCGACATCATGGTGGCCACGCTGACCGATCCTTTCGGTGTGGGTCATATGGGCATCACGGCCGAGAACCTGGTGACCAAGTGGGGCATCACGCGCGAGGAGCAAGACGCGCTGGCGGTGGAGTCGCATCGGCGGGCCGCGGCGGCCATTGCCGAGGGGCGCTTCAAGTCGCAAATCGTGCCGATCGTCAAACAGACCCGCAAAGGCGAGGTGGTGTTTGACACCGATGAGCACGTCAAGGCCGGCACCACCCTGGAAAGCCTGGCCAAGCTCAAGCCCGCGTTCAAGAAAGAGGGCGGGTCTGTGACGGCGGGTAACGCCTCGGGCATCAACGATGGGGCCGCCTTCTTTGTGTTGGGCGACGCCAAGCGTGCCGCGGCCGATGGCCACAAGCCCATGGCCCGCCTGATGTCTTATGCGGTGGCGGGGGTGCCCAACGAGATCATGGGCGAGGGCCCCATCCCGGCCAGTAAGTTGGCGCTGAAAAAAGCGGGGCTGACACTGGACCAGATCGATGTGATCGAGTCCAACGAGGCCTTTGCAGCGCAAGCCATTGCCGTGGCACGTGGCTTGGGCCTGGACATGGCCAAGACCAATCCCAATGGCGGCGCCATCGCGCTGGGCCACCCCATTGGCTGCTCGGGTGCCTTCATCGCCACCAAGGCCATTTACGAGTTGCACCGCACGCAAAAGCGCTACGCGCTGGTGACCATGTGCATTGGCGGCGGCCAGGGCATTGCCGCTGTCTTCGAGCGCCTATAAGTCGGGGCGCACCCCGCCTGATCGGGCGTGATGCCCGCAGGCGGGATCCTTTGCGACAATACCGCGTTGTCGCAAGGGGCGCGTCATGCTCACACTCGTTATCGGACTGATCCTGTTTTTGGGCGTGCACTCGGCGCGCGTCGTGGCCGAGCCTGCTCGACAGCGCTTCATTCAGGCGCGCGGGCCGCTGGCATGGAAGGCGGTCTACAGCGCGGCCTCGATTGTGGGCTTTGTGCTCATCATCCAGGGCTGGGCACAAGCGCGCATGAGCCCCGAGGTGTTGTGGGCCACACCGTTGTGGCTGCGCCATGTGGCCAGCTTACTCACGCTCGCCTCGTTTGTGCTGCTGGCTGCCGCCTATGTGCCGCGCAATGCCATCAAGGCGCGCTTGCGTCACCCGATGGTCCTGGGCGTCAAGGCCTGGGCCCTGGCCCACTTGCTGGCCAACAACACGCTGGCCGATGTGGTGCTGTTTGGCTCGTTCTTGATCTGGGCCGTGTTGAGTTTTCGCGCGTCGCGGCAACGCGATCGTGCGCAACCCGAGAACGAGGTGCCGCATACCGCTATCGGTACGGCCATCACGGTGGTGGTGGGGCTGGGCGCCTGGGCGGGCTTTGCCTTTTGGGCCCACCAGGCCTGGATTGGCGTGAAGCCGTTTGGCTGAGGCGGATAACACGCCCAGCGCACGGCCCCAGCCTGGGATATCGCCAATGCCCGCCGCGACGGGCCGTGCGAGCCTCCAGCGACTATCAACGCGCACAGTGGAAGACACGCACATGTCGCAAAGAGCCGATCGCGGCCGATGGATTCAGGCCGCTGTTGCCACGGTCTTGGCTGCCGGGATCATGCTCATGGCAACCGCCTGAAGGCTGCCCCACCCCTTCCAATGGGGGGTCCCACAGGCGTGGTGTTCCCCTTTCAGGGCGATGGCGCGAGGGGGCCGAGGCGTTGAACATCGGGCCCAGGCCAATGAAGGCCTTCACATCACGCAGGAGAAGCCCCGATGAGCCCCACAAGACACACGCTTTCGCCCACCCGCACCTCGGCGCGCCAGCGCCCGTGCTCGCCGAGCCCCACAGCGCCGTTGCCGCCGCCCCAGCAGGCAGACTGGACGTTGCTAGAGGTCTGGTCCTGGCCCGCTGCCGCACAGGCGGCACCACCGCAGGGCACACCCCCTGGCGCACCGCCAGGGCCGGCGCTGTCGTGGCCCCTCAAGCGCCGCTGGCCCGACCTGGACGATCTGGGTCCCGTGGAGTGGTTGCAGGTGCCTGCCCCCGCGCAGGCATCCCGCGCGGCTCAGCCCATCAAGCCAGCGCGGTAGTCGTTGACGGCCTGATGAATCTGCTCCGTGGTATTCATCACGAACGGTCCGTACTGCACGATGGGCTCGTTAAGCGGTTGGCCCGCGATCAACAAGGCCCGTAGACCCTGAGCGCCCGCGCGCAGGGCCACGCCATCAGCGCTCTGATCGGTGCTCAGTATGGCCATGCGCTGCACGCCCACCTCCTGCTCACCGATCCACACACTGCCGCGGTAGACGTACACGAACGCATTGTGGGTGGGTGCAAGCGGCTGCTCCAAGGTGGCACCCGCGGGCAAGTGAACGTCCAGATAGGTGGGCTCGGTTTGCGGGCGTTGTACGGCGCCGGCCACACCGTGGCAGGATCCGGCAATCACGCGCACCAGCCCTCCACCGGGCAGCGACACCTCAGGAATCTGTTGGCTGCCGATGTCGCGGTAGCTGGGCGCGCACATCTTGTCTTGCGCGGGCAGGTTCAGCCACAGCTGAAAGCCCTCCATGCGCCCCTCTTCTTGCTGGGGCATCTCGCTGTGGACCAGGCCGCGCCCGGCGGTCATCCACTGCACATCGCCGCTGGCCAGCAGGCCCTCGTTGCCCGCCGAGTCGCGGTGCAGCATGCGGCCTTCTAGCATGTAGGTGACCGTCTCAAAGCCACGATGTGGATGATTGGGAAAGCCGGCAATGTAGTCGCTGGCCTCTTCGCTACCGAAGGCATCGAGCATGAGAAAGGGGTCGAGCCGGCGGTGCAGGCTTTGGCTGAGCACGCGCACCAACTTGACACCCGCACCATCGCTGGTTGGTTGGCCAACCACCAGCCGCTCCACGCGACGCGGGACCTGAACAGCGCGTACGGCACTCATGGTTTGGAAGCCTCCTGATCTTCGTAGGCGTTGTGCAGGTGCACCACGCGCTTGGCACGTTTTCTCACACGGATGTTGATCAACTCCACCACCACCGAAAAGGCCATGGCGAAGTACACATAGCCCTTGGGAACATGGTGGTCAAAGCCCTCGGTGATCAGCACCACTCCCACCACCACCAGGAACGACAGCGCCAGCATCTTGATGGAGGGGTGGTCGGACACAAAGCGGCCGATGGGTGCGGCAAAGACCAGCATCAGCCCGACGGAGGCGATGACCGCCGCAATCATGATACGCACATCATCCACCATGCCCACGGCGGTGATGATGGAGTCCAGCGAGAACACCAAATCGATGACCATGATCTGCGCGATGGTGGCCGCCAAAGAGCCCGCCACGCGCGACGCGGTAGAGCCCTCCTCGCCTTCCATGGCCCCGTGAATCTCCGAGGTGGCCTTCCAAACCAAGAACAGGCCGCCCAAAATCAGGATCAGGTCGCGACCGGAAATACCCTGGCCCATGACCGTGAACAAGGGCTCCACCAAGCCCACGATCCACGCCAACATCAGCAACAGCCCCAACCGCATGAACAGCGCCATGAACAGGCCCAAGCGCCGCGCGAAGTCACGCTGCTGTGCGGGCAGTTTGTCCACCAAGATGGAAATGAAGATGATGTTGTCGATGCCCAGCACCAACTCCAGCGCTGTCAAGGTCAAAAAGGCCATCCAGACGGCCGGATCGGAGAGCAATTCGAGCATGTCAGAGGGGGGTCTCGCCGCAGCGAGTCCAAAATGGATTCAAAGCGCAAGCATAGGCGCTATGGGCAAAGGCCGCCGCCAGGCCCATCTAAAGCCCCCGGGGCAAACATCGACGCGACAGGCCAAACACCCGCACAATGTCGCTTGTGGCCACTTGGGCGGCTGACACAGGCCCCCAGCGCAGGTGTTCCACCCTCCACGAGAACAGGACGGCAATCAGATGAAGACCAAGAGCAAGCAATGGGGATACACCTGGGGCGCGGCCCGCTTCGGTGTGGCTGCCGCCGCGGTGGCGTTGGCCCTCAGTCTGGGCGGGGTTGGCTCAACGCGCGCGGCGGGCTTTCCATCGACCAACGTGGCCTGGGTGGCGGCGGCCAGCGATGCGGATGTCGACGCTGCTTTTGCCCGCGCCCGTGCCGAGAAAAAGCCGGTGCTGTTGTACTGGGGCGCCACGTGGTGCCCACCTTGCAACCAGCTCAAGGCCACGTTCTTCAACCGACAGGACTTTGCCAACCAGGCCCGCTCGGTGGTGGCGGTGCATGTGGACGGCGATCGCCCCGGTGCACAAAAGCTCGGTGCGCGCTTCAAGGTGCGCGGCTATCCCACGGTGGTGCTCATGAACGCCGAGGGCGCGGAGATCTCGCGCTTGCCGGGTGAGGCGGACCCGGCCCAGATCATGGCCCTGCTGCAGGCCGCCCTGTCTGGCGGGCGTCCGCTCAAGGCGGTGTTGGCCGATGCCCGAGCCGGCAAGGTACTCTCGCCCAACGAGTGGCGCATGCTGGCGTTTCACTCCTGGGACCTGGATGAGGGCCAATCGGTGGCGGCCGCACAGCGCCCCGCGGTGTTGTTGGAGCTGTCCCAGCGCGCAAGCACGTCGGCCGATGCGGAAACCGCGACCCGGTTGTGGCTCAAGACCCTGGTGGCGGCTGCCGGCAGCAAGGATTTCAAGCCCGATTCCGCAGCGCGCGAGCGCATGACGCGCACGGCCCAAACGGTAATGGGCGATCCTGCCGCATCGCGCCTGCACATGGACGTACTGACCAATTACGCGAGCTCCTTGGTGCAGGCGTTGGCGCCCACGGGCGGTGCGGAGCAGGCCCAGTGGATTACGCGGCTAGACGCCGCGCTGGTGCGTCTGCAAAACGATGCCTCCTTGTCGCGGGGGGATCGACAAGGGGCGCTGATCTCGCGCGTGAACCTGGTGCGCCTGGCGCAAGGCCGCGATGTGGTGCAGCCCCAAATCGCCGAGGCACTGCTGCGTGAGGTGCGCGAGACGGCCGCACGCATGGACCGCGAGATCACCGATGGCTACGAGCGGCAGGCAGTGATCACGGCCAGCGGTTACTTGCTGGCCCAGGCCGGCTTGTGGGCCGACAGCGAGGCGCTGCTGCGCGCCAACCTCACCCGCAGCCACTCGCCTTACTACCTCATGAGCCAGCTGGCCAGCAATGCGCGCAAACAGGGCAAGAAGGACGAGGCCCTGTCGTGGTACCAGCAGTCTTTTGAGCGCAGCGAAGGGCCCGCCACGCGCTTGCAATGGGGCGCGGGCTACCTGGCCGCGCTGGTGGATCTGGCCCCTGCGGATGCGGCCCGCATCGAGAAGACGGCATCGCAGCTCATGGCCGAGGCCGCCAAAGACAAGGGCGCTTTTCATGAGCGCAGTGCGCGCTCGATGCAGCGCATCAGCGCCAAGCTCTTGGAGTGGAACAAGGACGGCACGCGCAGCGCCGCGTTGCAGCGCTTGCGCCGACAAGTCGAGGGCATGTGCCCCGCCGTCGAAGCCGCCGATGGGCAGCGCGCGGCCTGCGAGGCCATGCTCAAGCCTGCTGCCGGTACGGGCTCGAGCGCCTGATCGCCTACCCCCAGCAGGCGCCAGGCCGGCACACCGGCTCGTCGCGGCTTAGGCGATGCCCTCGGCAGCCAAGGCGGCCTTGACCGACTCGCGCGAGGCCACTCTTGCGATGAAAGCCTGCAACTGGGCATGCCCGGTGATGTCCACCCCCACCAAGGGGCACCAGCGCGTGACGTTGTAGAGGTAGGCATCGGCCACGGTGAAGGTCGGGCCCATCAGGTGGGTGCGGCCCTCCCACTGAGACTCCACCCAGGCAAATCGGTTGAGCAGCCGCTGGCGGAACACCGCGCGCGCCTGTTCGGGCACGCCGGGGGCAAACAGCGGCCCGAATCCTTTGTGTAACTCGCTGGTGATGAAGTTCAGCCACTCCATGAGGCGATAGCGCGCCATCGTCCCGGCGGCTGGGGCGAGTTGTTGATGCGGAACCAAATCGGCGATGTATTGCACGATCACGGGTCCTTCGCTCAGGCGTTGGCCATCGTCCAATTCCAGCAACGGCACATACCCCTTGGGGTTGATGGTGTAGTAGTCGGTGCCGTCGGCCAGACGGTGGGTCTTGGTACTGGCCAGCACGGCCTCAAAGGGCAGGCCGGACTCTCGCAGGACGATGTGCGGGCTCAGCGAGCAGGCGCCGGGGCTGTAGTAAAGCTTCATGGTGTTATCAAGTCAATGCAGGACAAGACTGCCACGATAGCAGTGCGCGACCTAAAATGCGCAGGTGCTGTATCCCAAACGCTTTGAAGTGATCGTGATCGGGGGTGGCCACGCGGGTACCGAGGCCGCGCTGGCCAGCGCCCGCATGGGCTGCGCCACGCTGCTGGTCACCCACAGTGTGGAAACGCTGGGCCAGATGAGTTGCAACCCCTCTATCGGCGGCATCGGCAAAGGCCACCTGGTCAAGGAAATCGATGCCCTGGGCGGGGCCATGGCCGCGGCCACCGACGAAGCGGGCATTCAGTTTCGCATCCTCAACAGCTCCAAGGGCCCCGCTGTTCGCGCCACGCGCGCTCAGGCCGACCGGGTGCTGTACCGCGCGGCCATCCGAAAACGCCTGGAAACCCAGCCCCAGCTGAGCGTGTTTCAAGCCAGTGTGGACGACCTGATCGTCCAAGACGGGCAGGTGCGCGGCGTGGTCACCCAGTCGGGCGTGCGCTTCGAAGCGCGCGCGGTCATCCTCACAGCCGGGACCTTTTTAGACGGCCGGATCCACATCGGGCTGCAAAACCACAGCGCCGGGCGGGCGGGAGACCCCCCGGCCCTGGCCCTGTCGGCCAGGCTCAAGTCGTTGGGCCTGCCCCAGGGGCGCCTGAAGACCGGCACACCGCCGCGCATCGATGGGCGCACCATCGACTTTTCACGGCTTACCGAGCAGCCCGGAGACGGGATGCGCCTGGGCCCCGGGCAGGCCCCCACAGGGCCGGTTCCGGTCTTCAGCTTCATGGGCCGGGCCGATCAACATCCCGAGCAGCGGCCCTGCTGGATCACCCACACCAACGCCCAAACACACGAGATCATCCGCAGCGGCCTGGACAGAAGCCCAATGTTTACGGGGGTTATAGAAGGAGTGGGCCCTCGCTACTGCCCCAGCATTGAAGACAAGATCCATCGCTTTGCCGACAAGAACAGCCACCAAATCTTTCTCGAACCCGAGGGGCTGAGCACACACGAGTTCTACCCCAACGGCATCTCCACCTCGCTGCCCTTCGATATTCAAATCGCGGCCGTGCACTCCATTGCCGGCCTGGAAAACGCCCACATCCTGCGGCCCGGCTACGCGATCGAGTACGACTACTTCGACCCCCGAGAGCTCAAGCCCACGTTCGAGACCCGCTCCATTGGGGGCCTGTTCTTCGCCGGCCAAATCAATGGCACCACGGGCTACGAAGAAGCGGCAGCCCAGGGCTTGTACGCCGGCGTGCAAGCCGCATTGCAGGTGCGAGAGCAACCCGAGTGGCACCTGGGCCGAGACCAGGCCTATCTGGGCGTCTTGGTCGATGACCTCATCACCCGCGGGGTGAGCGAGCCCTACCGGATGTTCACCAGCCGCGCGGAGTACCGGCTTCAGCTGCGAGAAGACAACGCCGACCTGCGCCTGACCGACTGGGGCCGGCGCCTGGGGCTGGTTGACGATGCCAGATGGGGCGCCTTCAACCGCAAGCGCGACGCCGTTTCACGTGAAACACAGCGCTTGCGATCTACCTGGGTACATCCGGGCATCCTCAACGCGGAGCAGGCACAAGCCACCCTGGGCAAGCCCCTGGAGCATGAGTACAGCCTGGAAGATCTTCTGCGACGCCCAGGCGTGAACTTTGAGTTGCTCGAGAAAATTGCCGCTGCATCGCGGCCAGATGCTGGGGTTTCGCGTGAAACCTTGAGCGCCGAGCTGGGACCAGAGTTGGCCCAGGCGGTGATCGAGCAGGTGGAAATCTCCACCAAATACGCCGGTTACATCGGCAAGCAACAAGAAGAAATCGCCCGAGCCGCGCATTACGAGAGCCTGCCGCTACCCCCCGACCTGGACTACGACACGGTGACCGCCTTGTCTGTGGAAGTCAGGCAAAAGCTGACCCGCCACCGGCCCCACACCTTGGGGCAGGCTTCGCGGGTGTCCGGGGTGACCCCTGCGGCCATCTCCTTGCTGTTGGTGCACCTGAAAAAGCGATCCTGGCGCGCCTTGGCTGAGCCCGACTCGCGGGCCGCTTGAAACCGATACCCGCTCCCATGGGGGCCGACCCCCTCGAAAACGCCCTTCAGGCTGGCGTGACGGCGCTTGGGCTGGCCATGGATTCCACCTCGCAAGGTCGGCTGCTGGCTTACGTGGCCCTGCTGCAGCGCTGGAGTCAGGTCTACAACCTCACCGCGGTGCGCGACCCCCAGGCCATGCTTGTGCAGCATGTACTCGACAGCTTGTCGGTGGTGCCCGCCCTGGAGCGCTTCCGGGCACACGGCCGGGATGCCTGTGCCGCACAGCCGGCTCCCGGCGGCCCCCACGGGCCCGCAGTGCTGCCGGCTGACGCTGCCCAGGCGCCCGCTGCGCACAGCTTGCGTGTGGCCGACATTGGCAGCGGTGCTGGCTTGCCCGGCCTGGTCCTGGCCGCGGCCTGTCCGTCCTTGCGGGTGTGGTGCGTGGACGCCGTGGCCAAAAAGGTCAGCTTCATCCGGCAAGCGGCGGCCGAATTGGGTTTGGCCTCTGTTCAGGCGGTGCACACACGGGTGGAAGACTGGGCTGACCCCGAGGCCTGGGGGTTTGACCTGGTCGTTTCGCGTGCCTTTGCCAGCCTACAAGACTTCGTCGGGGGAACCGACCATCTCTTGGCGCCCCGCGGCGTGTGGCTGGCCATGAAAGGCCGCCACCCCACAGAGGAGATCGCCGCCCTGCCCGAGGACGTGGAGGTGTTTCACGTGGAACCACTTCAGGTGCCAGGGCTGGAGGCCCACCGTTGTCTGGTTTGGATGAAGAAGAGGACCCTCTGAATGCGCGCTCAACCCTCATTTCGTACTGTTCGATCGTTGCTGTCGACCGTTGCTCTGGTCATCGGAATTGGCGCCGCGCCTGCCTGGGCCAACCCGGGCGCGGGCAGCGCGGCGCCACCCGCGCCATTGGCGGCGCTTTCGGCCCTGGCGCTGACGCCCTATCTGGGCACCTGGTACCAGGTGGCTTGGTTTCCCAACCGGTTTCAAAAGCAATGTGTGAGCGACACCACTGCCCAGTACAGCGCCTTGCCCGATGGCAGCATCCGGGTGATCAATCGCTGTCGGCTCGCCGATGGTCGGTGGGACGAGGCTGTGGGCCAGGCCCAGCCCGTGGGGCAACGAGACGGCGACCTGCTCAAGCCTGCCCAGCTGCGCGTGAGCTTTTTGCCTGCGGCCCTGCGTTGGCTGCCCGTGGGATGGGGGTCGTATTGGGTGATTCAGCTGGCCGAGGATGGCCGCTATGCCGTGGTGAGTGAGCCCTCACGACAATACCTGTGGGTGCTGTCGAGAACGCCGGTGCTCTTGCCCGCCGATGAATCTGCGATACGCTCTCGTCTGGCTGAGCAGGGCTTTGCCCAGGCCTTGGCTTGGCAGTCACATCCCCACGGGGCTGCCCGATAAGGTCGCATCGCCAACGAGGTTTCGAACCCCCCTCTTAAAGCCCATTGATGTTTGGCATTCAAGACTACGGCGCGTTTTGCGCAGCCGTTTTGATTTTCCTGGCCATTCCCGGCCCCGGCAATCTGGCGCTGGTCATCGCCACCACCCAAGGCGGCGTGCGCGCGGGCATGGCCGCGGCATGTGGCCTGTTGCTGGGCGACCAAATCCTGCTGTGGTTGGCCGTGGCGGGCGTGGCCTCGTTGATGGCGGCCCACCCGGCTTGGTTTTCGGCCGTGCAGTGGCTCGGGGCCCTGTACCTGGCCTGGCTCGGTTTTCGGCTCGTTTGGCCTCGCCCCGGGCAGAAGGCGGCGCTTACCCTCACCCCCGGCCGCTACATTCGCCAGGGCCTGTTCATCACCGTGCTTAACCCCAAGGCGATCGTGTTCTACATGGCGTTTTTCCCGCTTTTCATCCACCCGGCCACCCACCGCGGCCTGCCCACCTTCGCCGCCATGGCCTTGACCATTGCGGCCCTGTCTTTGGCCTACTGCTTCACGGCTTGTTCCCTTGCCCACTACATAAAAGAAAAAGTGAGCAATCACCAACTGATCGGTAGATGGGTCGAGCGAATCGCCGGGGTGAGCCTGATCGGGTTTGGCATCAAGCTGGGGGTGTCCTGATGCGCGTGTTTTGCGTGGCCAATCAAAAAGGCGGTGTGGGCAAGACCACCACCACCGTCAATCTGGCCGCTGGTTTGAGCCAGCTGGGCCAGCGTGTGCTGTTGGTCGACCTGGACCCGCAGGGCAATGCCACCATGGGTTCGGGCATCGACAAGCGTCAACTGAGCTTGAGCGTGTACGACGTCTTGCTCGAGTCGGCCACCGTGGCCGAAGCCCGCTGCCCCAGCCCCCAGGGGGGCTATCAGGTGCTGGGGGCCAACCGAGAGCTCTCGGGCGCTGAAATTGAGCTGGTGGGACTGGAGCGGCGCAATGAGCGCCTGAGGACAGCGCTGGCGGCGGCCAGTGCC
Organism: uncultured Rubrivivax sp.; assembly: GCA_964400135.1. Lineage (GTDB taxonomy): Bacteria > Pseudomonadota > Gammaproteobacteria > Burkholderiales > Burkholderiaceae_C > Rubrivivax. The sequence continues at coordinate 13,089 of CAYNSW010000005.1, forward strand.
GACCACGACTTTGTGTTGATCGATTGCCCGCCCTCGCTGAGCTTGCTGACCTTGAACGGCCTGTGCAGTGCGCACGGGGTGATCGTGCCCATGCAGTGCGAGTACTTTGCGCTTGAGGGGCTCACCGATCTGGTCAACACCATCAAGCAGGTGCACGCCAACCTCAATCGCGAGCTCACCATCATCGGACTGCTGCGCGTGATGTACGACCCGCGCATCACCTTGCAGCAGCAAGTCAGCGAACAGCTCAAATCGCATTTTGGCGACAAGGTGTTCAACACCGTCATCCCCCGCAACGTGCGATTGGCCGAGGCGCCCAGCTATGGTCAGCCCGGGGTGGTCTTCGACCCCTCCTCCAAGGGGGCCCACGCCTACGTGGAGTTTGCGCGCGAGGTGATCTCGCGCCTGTGGTCTGTTCCCGCCCCACCCGCTGCCGCGACATGACCCGCGCCTTATTGGCGCATGGCGCGCACCGCCTGCCGCCGTGGAGCGAGGCGCTGTTGCAGCGCGTGGAAGCGGCGGCCTTTGCGGCCAGCGCATCGCCCCAGGAGCAGACACTGGACGGCTGGGTGCTGCGGTTTGACCGCAGCACGGCCCAGCGAGCGCGCTGCATCAATCCATTGAACACCGGCCAACTGCCCTTGCCGCTCAAGCTGGCCCAGTGCGCGCAACGCTATGCGCAGCACGACTTGCCGATGGTGGTGCGCATCACGCCTTTTAGCCAGCCCCAAGACGTGGACGCACAGCTGGCGGCCTTGGGCTGGTCGCAGCACGACGACAGCCTGGTCATGGTGCATCCCAACGCGCACCGCATGCCCGCCTGGACTCAGCCGGCTGGCATTCAAGCCCTGAGGGTGGATCACGCCCAGTACGCGCAAACGGTGGGGGCACTGCGTGGGTCGAGTCAAGCGCAAATTCAAGCCCATGCACAGCGCCTGCAAGCCTGTGCGGTGCCCTATGCGGGCACCGTGTGGATGCAAGCGGGCCGCGTGGTGGCTTGTGCACAGACGGCCCGAGAGGGCGACCTGGTGGGTGTGTACGACGTCTTCACTGCGCCCCACGCGCGCGGCCAGGGGCTGTCACGCAAGCTGTGTGCGAGTGTGCTGGTGCTGGCCTGCGCTCAGGGCGCGCAAGTGGCCTACCTGCAGGTGGATGCGGCCAACGCCGCGGCCCTGGCCGTGTACCGCCACTTGGGTTTTGAGGTGGCCTACGGCTACCACTACCGCGTGCCGCCAACGGCCTAGATCAGGCCCAAACCCTCATCGCATCCCAGGTGGATGTTCATGCACTGAATGGCCGCGCCACTGGCGCCCTTGCCCAGGTTGTCTTCACGCGCCATCAGCACCATCTGATCGGCGCCGGCAAACACAAACAGCTCTGCGCGGTTGGTGCCATTGCATGCCTGAATGTCGAAAAACCCATCGCTCAGGTTGGCTGCATCGCCCAGCGGCGCCACGCGCACAAAGGGCTCGTGGGCGTAGCGCTGCGCCAGCGCGCGGTGCACCGCCTGCGCATCGGCGTTGGCCTGCAGCTGAGAGCGGTGCAAGGGCACTTGCACGGCCAGGCCCTGGTAGTAGCCGGCCACGATGGGCATGAACACCGGCGCCACGCTCAGCCCGGTGTGGGCCATCATTTCGGGCAGGTGCTTGTGCTGCAGCGACAGGCCGTAAGGGCGAGGTGACTGCAGCGCAGTGTTCCCGCCCGCTTGGTATTGCTCGATCAACTTGCGGCCTCCGCCGGAGTAGCCTGACACCGAGGTGGCCGACAGGGCCGCGTGTGGGGAGACCAGCCCCGCATCCACCAAGGGGCGCAACAGCAAGATGAAGGCGGTGGCGTGACAGCCCGGATTGGCGATGCGCTTGGTCTGGCGCAGCGCCTGGCGCTGGCCCTCACACAGCTCAGGCAGGCCGTACACCCACTGCGCATCGGTGCGGTGGGCCGTGCTGGCGTCGATCACACAGGTCTTGGGGTTGGTCACCAACGCGGCCGACTCGCGTGCGGCCGCATCGGGCAGGCACAAAAAGGCCACATCGGCCTCGTTGAGCAAGCGCGCGCGGTGCTGGGCCTCTTTGCGGTGCTCGGCCTCGATGTGCAGCATCTGCACATCGCAGCGGGTGGCCAGCACCTCGTGGATGCGCAAGCCCGTGGTGCCCTCCTGACCGTCAACAAACACCTTCCACGCCATGGCTGTTGCTCTCCTGCATCGAATTCAGGGTGAGGATAAGGCAAGAATCGCCGCTGACCGGTTGCGGCCGTCGAGGCCGCCGCATACTGTGCGGTGCAGACGACATTCCCTCCTTCGCGTTCATGGCCCAAAACCTGGTTCGCCTCGGTCTGAGCTGGGCACTGGCGTGGCTGTTGGTGGCCTGTGGTGGCCGTGAGCAGCTACCCCCTCAGCCTCCGCCCACGCCCATCATCGCCTCCAACCCAACGGTGGGGGCCACGGGATTGGTGTTCTCATTTGAAGGCCAGCTCAGTCAGCCGGTTTCGCAAAACCTGAGCTATCGCTGGGACTTTGGGGATGGCAACACCGCCAGCGGCCCCACCGCCGACCACACCTACGCCCAAGCCGGCACTTACACCGTGCAACTGACGGTGACCAATGCCAGCGGGCAAAGTGCCACCACCACGGTAGTCAAAAAGGTGGACTGGGCGGCACCGCCTGCGCCCACGCTGAGCTACCTGCCCCTGACCCCGCGCGCGGGCCAGGGCGTGACCTTCACCGCCTCGGCCACCGACCCGGGCAACCTCCCCATCACCTTCTCCTGGGACTTTGGCGATGGCGCCACGGGCACCGGGCCCACGACCACCCACACCTACACCCGAGGTGGTGCCTTCACCGTGACCGTGCGCGCGACCAATGCCGTGGGACTGCACGCCTCGGCCTCCGCGCAAGTCGGCGTGCTGCAGATCGCCGACAACCTGTTGCTGGCCAATTGCACGGGCGCGGGCTGCGCGGCGGTGGATGACGACACCTACGCTGGCTCGGGCGTGGGGGTGTGGCGCTACCACAATGCCACGGCGCAAGCGGCCACCCTCACCGTGCGACTGGACGGCGTAACCGCTGGCAACAAGGTGACGCTGCTGTTTTCCAACGGCACAGCCGCCACCGTCACGCCCCCTCCCTCGGTGGGCAGCGCGGCGGCGGCCAATGCCAGTGGCCAAGCCGCCGGCGCACTGGCCCGGCGCGTGCGTGCCATGTCGGCCTCGGGGTTAGACGAGGCCGCGCTGCGTGCGCGCGAAGCGGCCGATCAAGCGCACGGCCGACTGCTCGAAGAAAACGACCGCATCGATCGTCAGATGCGCGTGCTGCAAGGCCCGCGGCAGCCCGACCGCACCGCGGCCCAAGCGCCACGCGTGTCGGCCACACCGGCCGTGGGCGCCACACGCGTGTGGAACGAGTCCGCCTTTGGTTCGGGCAACTACACCACCACCGCCAAGGCCGTGTGCCCGGTGGGCAACAGCCGCAATGCCGTGTTTTGGGTGGACGCGAGCTCGCTGTCTTCGGGCAAGGTGACCACGGCCCAGCTCGATGCCATGGTGGCGGCGTTTTGCGGCGCGCAAGGCGGTTTTGCGCGATTGGTGGCGCTGCTGGGCGATGCCTGGGGCCCCCACGACGACACCCGACTCATTGGCGACAACCCCTTGCAAGACATCAATGTGGCTGTGGTGGATGCGCCGGGGTCTTGGGCGGGCTATGTGTACTCGGCCAACAAGTACAAGCGCTCGGCCATAGCCAACTCCAATGAGGCGCTGCTGTTTTTCATCAAGGCCGGCCAGGTGCAGTCGGACTTGCGCTACAGCATCTCCACCCTGCTGCACGAGGCCACGCACCTCATCAACAGCTACCAGCGCGATGTGGTGCGTAACGTGCGCCACGACACCTGGCTGGAAGAGACCAGCGCCATGATGGCCGAAGACATCGTCACGCCGCATATGGTCAAGCAAGACGATGGCAGCGACTACAACAAGATGATCACCTACCGCTTGCCCTTTCACCTCAACACTGGCGGCGATGTGAGCTACATCAACTGGCCGATGCTCTCGGGCCAGCACTACAACATTGGCGGCGCCTTTGGCGTGTGGCTCAACCGCCGCTTCGGCCTGGAGATCAAGCGCAAGCTCGTGACCGACTGCCCGGCCGGCTCGGCGGGCACCAGCAGCCATGCGTGTTTGGATGCGCTCGTTCAAACGCTGGGCGGGATCAGCCTGGCCGACGAGTTGGCCCACTTTGGGGCCACCATGTTCTCGCTGCTGCCGGCGGCCAACGTGCCCCAGGGCCTGGGCTTTGCAGAGCGCACCGACGGGGGCTACCGGCTCTTGCCCGTGGATGTCTCGGCCCTGGCCGGCTACCGCGTGGGCACCTCATCGTCTCTGAGCGCGGGCTACCGCGCCACCTCGCAAATGTTTCATGAAGACACCGTGCCCGCCGGGGCCACGGTGTATCAGCGCACGGGGGTGGTGGTGCCGCCGGGGACGACGCTGTTGGTGGTGGTGCGCTAAGGGGCAGCCCCCTCCTTTAGGGGTGGGTCCTCCCCCCGCAAGAGCGATGGTGTGGGCCGCGTGCCCTGCGTAGGCTGTGAACCCATTGCACACCGAACAGGAGACCCCCCATGAGCGAAGCGCTGTTTCGACAGCAAGCTTGCCAGGCCTTGGCCAGTGGCCACCTTGGGGCGGTCCGCGTGGCCCCCATGCCGGCGCGCCGAGCCATCGTTGCGGTGGCCATCAGCGTGGGCCTGATGCTCGGCGGCCTGTTGGTGGGCGCAGAGTTCACACGCAAGGCGCGTGTTCCGGGCTTGGTGGTGCCGGTACAGGGCATGCTGACGCTGCAGGCTCCCAGCACGGGCGTCATCGCCAAACGCCATGTCAACGAGGCAGACTTCGTTCACGCTGGCCAGCTCTTGTTTGAGCTGACCACCGACCATGCGGCCAGCCAGGGCCATGCCGCAGCCCTCTTGATGCAATCTTTGGCCATGCGCGAATCCACGCTCTGGGCAGAGCGCCAATCACGCCGCGAAGCCATTGCGCAGCGCCAACGGGCTTTGGCCGATCGCGAACGGGCCTTGTCGGTGGAGGCCCAACATGCGCAGGCAGAGGCCGAATTGGCGCAACACCGATCCGCCCTGTCCCAGCAGCAGCTCGAACGGGTCAAGCAGCTGGCTCGCGAAGGATTCATCGCCGAGTCCCAGGTACAAACACGACAGGAAGAGGCGCTCGAGCTCCAGGCGAGGGCTCAAGCCGCTCGTCGCAACGAGGCGTCCATGCGACGCGAGATGCAAAGCGTTGCTGCTGAGCGCCTGGCGCAAGAGACGCATCTGCGGACCGAGACGGCCCAATCGGACCGTGCGCTGGCAGCGTTATCGCAAGACCGAACCGAGGCCGAGGCACGGCGCACCTGGCGCATCACGGCCCCCCAGTCGGGTCGGATCACAGCGGTGCACGTCAATCTTGGCGCAGCGGTTCAATCGGGCCAGGCCATGGCCACCTGGGTGCCTCAGCAAGAGGCCAATGCGCCTGCAGCCTTGCAGGTGGATTTGTACGCACCAAGCCGCACCAGCGGCTTTGTGAGGCCAGGCCAACAGGTGACGTTGCGCTATGCGGCCTATTCGCATGCCAAATTCGGCATGGGGCGGGGAACCGTCATCAGCGTGGCACGCACCCCAACCAACCCCAAGGATTTGCCTGCCGGGCATCAAGACGCACTGCTGTCTTCGGCACAAGCCAACGAACCGCTCTACCGCATCCAGGTCCGACTCGATGACACGGGTGTTCACGCCCAAGGGCAGCGCCTGGAGGTCCGGCCGGGCATGGCGCTAGAAGCGCACGTTCATCAAGACCGGCGCGCGCTGTGGGAGTGGTTGTTCGAGCCGATCCTGGCGCTGCGGGCTGCCGTGTGAGGCGGCAGCACGCCAGACACCCAGTTCACGCGGACGCCCCGACCGCTTCTAAATTGGGGCATTCACCAAATAGGAGACCCACATGAGAACACTTGCAGCTCACGAACTTCACTATGTCAGCGCCGGCCTGGTTGCCCAAGTTGATGGAGAAGACCCCTTCATTGATATCCCACCTCCTAGCGAAGGCTCCACGCCCAACCCCAGCGCCTGGGAACGGCTCATTGGCCAGGTGGTGGATTTGGGGCTGCAGCGCGTGCAAACCTTCATCGATGACGGATCGCTTTCTCGCTGGCTGGGATTGGCGTCGGGCATTGGCGCTGATGGCCTGCGCTCAGACGGCACGCTGCCGGGCGAGGGCTGCGGTACCGTGACCACAGACCGCGTGGTGCCCGATCAAATCTTCGGTGTTTCATTGGTTGAAGCCTGCCGGCGGCATGACCAAAACTACGATCGGTGCTTGCCCAAAGAAGAGGCCGACAGGATCTTCAAGCAAGATGTTTTTGATGCCCTCACCCGCAGTGGCATAGACAGTGTGCGCGCCTCGGTGGTGTCTAACCTCTATTTCCGTGGCGTCAGTTGGGCAGGAGGTGGCGCCTATGCCCAGCAGTGCACCCGCTGAATTTGTGTTGCTCAACACGCCAATTGGGGAGAATGCACCATGATGCAAGGACTCAAGACCCTCACGCGCGCCTCAGTCCGTTTGGGCCTGATGTGGCTCATGGCCGCGAGCCTGTGTGCGGTAGCAAGCCCAGCTGATCCGCGCAGCCTGGAGGACGTCAATGTCCCCCGCACGATTTGGGCAAGTCTGACCAAGGCCCAAGCGCAGTCGCCATCGGATGCCCAGACGCTGGCTCAGGCCAAGCCCTGGGTTGCCCGGACGCTGCTATTGCTTGGTTATAACCAGCTCAGTACCGAGCGGCTGCGCTCCATTTTGGCTTGGTCCAGCAGTGTCGACCCGCAATTCGCGCCGGGCATCACTCCCCCAGGCGAGAGCTCGGGGGCGGGGTCGGCGCTGGTCTCGCAGGCCTATGTCGATGGCCGGCTGGAGGACTGGCGCTTGTGGCCCGACGGGACCATGACACTGGAGGTGACGTGGCTGCCCGTGGCAGACAAGCGCCAGCCCTATTTTGTGGAGCTGCAGCGCTACCGCCGTGTGGGCGAGCGCTGGCTTCTCTTCAGCCAGGAGCGAAAAGCCAAGCCCGGATGCGCCAAGGCCCCGGACTGCCCACAATTTCACTCTTGAGGGGGGGCCTCAACCCGCATCGCTCCCCCATCGGGGCGATGGCGGGAAACAGGTCTCAAACCTAAGCTGGGCGGTATCAACAAGGAGACACGCCCATGCGCACACTGCGACCCGTTTTGCAATCCGAAGCCGCTGAATGCTCCTTGGCCTGCCTGAGCATGTTGGCCCAGGCGCATGGTCTGCACCTCACACTGGCGCAATTGCGCAGCCAATTCAGTGTGGGCCTTAAAGGGGCCACGCTACAGCATCTCATTGACGCCGCCGCGCAGCTGGGGCTCTCGGCTCGCGCATTGAGGCTCGAAATGCATGAGCTTGAGCAGCTGCAAACCCCATGCATCTTGCACTGGGACCTCAACCACTTTGTGGTGCTCAAGAAGGTCAAAGCAGACACTGTTGTGATCCTCGACCCTGCGCAGGGCGAGCGCCGTGTTTCTCGACAGAGCATGGGGCATCACTTCACTGGCGTCGCGCTGGAGCTGCTGCCTACGGCGCAATTTCAGCGGCAAGCTCGACCGCCGCGCATTCGGCTGGAGCAGCTCACCGGTCAGGTGCGAGGCCTTGCACCCGCACTGGGCGCACTATTTGCGGTGGCCCTGGTGCTTGAACTCTTCGCCGTAGCCGGCCCCCTTTTCAATCAAATGATCGTCGACCAGGCCATCGGGTCTCATGACGTAGAGCTGCTGTCGGTGCTGGCCCTGGGCTTTGGCGTCCTGCTTGTGGTGCAAACGGGCTTGCAGCTGTTGCGCGGCTGGATGGTGACGGCGCTCACCCAAACACTCTCATTGCAATGGGTCGGCAATGTCTTTTCGCACCTCATGCGGCTACCGGTTGAGTGGTTTGAGCGGCGCCATTTGGGCGACATCACCAGCCGCTTTGCCAGCGTCCACCCGTTACAAAAGACACTCACCACTGGATTGGTGGAGGCAGTCTTGGACGCGTTGATGGTGATCGTGGCTTTGACCATGATGCTCCTGTATGCCCCCTCATTGACGGCAGTGGTCGTCGCGGCGGCTCTTTTGTATGGCGGGATTCGGTGGTTGGGCCAGCGTGCCATTTTGGAGTCGGCGGCGCAGCGCTCGGTGTGGGCATCGCGAGAGCACAGTCACTTTCTCGAAACGCTTCGTGCCATCACGCCACTCAAGCTATTTGGGCGTGAGGCGGACCGCCGTGCTCAGTGGGAAAACCTGCGCGTGGAGGTCCAAAACCAAGAGGCGCAAGCGGCCAGGCAGCAACTGTGGTTTGGCGCAGCCAATGCCGTGATCTTCGGCCTGGAGAACCTCCTGGTGTGGTGGCTGGCTGCCCGCATGATCATGGGCTCGGCAGGCGCTCAACCGGGGGCGGCAGGGGCATTCACGGTGGGCATGATGTTCGCGTTTGTGGCCTACAAGAGCCAATTCACGCAACGCTTGGTGGCCCTCATTCACTATTTGATGCAGTTGCGCTTGTTGCGCGTCGATACCGAGCGGCTTTCTGACATCGTACTGTCAGCACCCGAGCAACCAGCGAGCACACGGATGCTGACCGGCCAGGACACGCAACACTTGCCGGCTACCTTGGAGCTTCGCAATGTCAGCTTCCGATATGCCAGTACGCAGCCTTGGGTGCTGCGGCACGCCAACCTGATCATCCCTGCCGGCCAAAGTGTGGCCATCACGGGGGGATCGGGAGCAGGAAAGACCACCCTGCTCAAGGTGCTGCTGGGAATTTTGCAGCCGACCGAGGGTCAGGTCCTCTACGGGGGAGTGCCCATCCAAGAACTCGGCTGGGCCCAGGTGCGCCAACACATTGGCACGGTGCTTCAAGACGATGCCCTGCTCACGGGCAGCTTGGCCGACAACATCGCCTTTTTTGATAACCAACCCGACATGGGGCGCGTGCACCGTTGTGCCGAGCAGGCGCAAATTCACGAGGAGATCAAGCGCATGCCCATGGGCTACCACAGTCTGGTCGGAGACCTGGGGACGGGGCTATCGGGTGGCCAAAAGCAGCGGGTGTTGTTGGCCAGGGCGCTCTACCGTCAGCCCAAGGTGCTGGCTTTGGACGAGGCCACCAGCCATCTGGACTTGGCCAATGAGCGCGCCATCAACGAGGTGCTGAGCAAAATGGACCTGACCCGGCTGTTCATTGCGCACCGACCCGAGACCATCGCCTCAGCGCAACGCGTGGTGCGACTCGCCGATGGGCACATCCAAGAAGTCCCATCCCCCCTGCCGCTAGCAAAGGGTCCAGCGGCCGGGTCGCACAGTGTGTTGCTGCCTCATGCCAGCCTGAGGGCTCGGGCTCAGGCGCGTGCCTGGGCCTGGGCCTGAGCGCTCCGGGGCGTGGGTCGAAGCCCCTTGCCCATCCCCACCTCATTCCGTAGACAATCCCCCCATGGTCACCAAAAAACCCAAGGGGCTGGGCCTGGGGCTGGAAGCGCTGCTGGGCCCCAAAGTCAACGAATCGGCCTCAGCCTCGGCCGCCGGCCCCACCACCTTGCCGCTGGATCAGCTGCAGTCCGGACGCTATCAGCCCCGTACCCGCATGGATGAGGGCGCGTTGTACGAGCTGGCCGAGAGCATCAAATCGCAAGGCGTGATGCAGCCGGTGCTGGTGCGCGAGCTGGGCCCGCAGCGCTACGAGATCATTGCCGGCGAGCGCCGCTGCCGCGCTGCGCGGCTGGCTGGCCTGACCGAGGTGCCGGTCTTGGTGCGTGCAGCCGGCGATCAAGACACGGCCGTGATGGCGCTGATTGAAAACATGCAGCGCGAAGATCTCAACCCGCTGGAAGAGGCCCAGGGGCTGCACCGGCTGGTGCAGGAGTTTGGCTGGACGCACGAGCAAGCCGCGCAGGCCGTGGGCCGATCGCGCAGCGCCGCCAGCAACCTCTTGCGCTTGCTGCAGCTGGCCCCGGCGGTGCAAAAGCTGCTGCTGGCAGGCGACCTCGAGATGGGCCACGCGCGTGCCTTGCTGGGGCTGCAGGCGTCGGCCCAGGTGCAGGCCGCCCAAGAGGTGGTGGCACGCAAGCTCACCGTGCGCGAGACCGAAAAGCTCGTGGCCCAGCAACTCAACACCGGACGCCAGGCCGCGCTGTTGCGATTGCCCCAAGACAAGCCCCGCGATGTGCTGCGGCTTGAAGAGCAGTTGTCCGACGCCCTGGCCGCCGTGGTCAGCATTCGCCTCAAAGGTGGGCGCGGCAGCACCTCGCGAGGCGAGCTGAGCATTGCCTTTGGTTCGCTAGAAGAGCTCTCGGGTCTGCTGCAGCGCCTGGGCGTCTCGCCAGACTGATCAGCGGCGACGCTGGTGCCTTCAGATCAGCTGGGTTGAGCCGCTCGGCGCTGCTGCACGGCCAGCCACAGCAGTGCGGCGGCGGTGGCGCCCATGGGAACCAAAGAGCCCCAGTTCAGCCAGGTCCAGCCTTGCGTGGTCACCAGCGCGCCTGCTGAAAACGAGGTCACGGCCATGGTGGCAAACACGCAAGTGTCCATATAGCCTTGCGCCCGATTTTTCTCCTCGGGCCGGTACGTCTCGGTGAGCAAGGCCGAGGCGGCGGTGTACAGAAAATTCCATCCCACGCCCAGCAGCAGCAGCGCCACCACAAACTGCGAGAGATCCACGCCTGAGAGGGCCACGGCCACACACGCAAAGTTCAAGACCGCCCCAGCACTCATGATGCGCAGGGCGCCAAAGCGCGCAATGAGCTGCCCGGTGAAAAAGCTGGGCACAAACATGCCCAGCACATGCACCTCCAAGACCAGGGCCGCAGCGCTGAAAGGCAACTGGCACTGCTGCATCGCAATGGGCGTGACCGACATGAGCAGGTTCATCACCCCATAGCCCAGCGAGGCGGCCACCAGCGCCACCACAAACTTGGGCTGGCGTGCCAACTCGGTGAAGCTGCGGCCCGTGGCCGCCCCCGGCGTCGGGGCCACATGCACTGGAAAACGAATGAAGGAGATCGCCACCAGCGCTACCGCGGCCACGCCGATGAGCGCGATGTACGAACCCGCGAACTTCACCGGCATCCACTCGCGCGTGAGGCTGGCCAGATTGGGCCCGAGAAACGCACCGATGACCCCGCCGGCCAGCACCAGCGAGATGGCCTTTTCCTTGTAGGAGGGCTCTACCAGCTCGGGGCCCGCAAACCGGTACAGCGAGGCATTGGCGCTGTAGTAACCCGCCAGGACCGTGCCGGCCACCAGCAGCCAGAAAAGATGGGCGTGCACGGCAAAGGCGCACACGCCGCAGGCCAGCGCCGCGATCACCAAGCCCAACTGAAACGACACCCGCCGGCCATAGCGGCGCTGCGTGCGCGCCACCAGCGGGGCGCTCAGCGCCCCACCCACCACATAACCAGTGACTGGCAAGGTGGCCATCCAGCCCACAGGCGCCATGGCCAGGCCCACCAAGGCATTGATGGCAATGAAGGTGGCGTTATTGGTAAGGAACATGCCCTGGCAAAACGCCAGCAGCAGCAGGTGGTGATTCATTCAGGAGATGACCGCATCAGGGGGCGGCTCCAAGGTGAGGACGCGGCGTTGTCGCCCAGCCCCGAAGCCAAAGGGTGGCCCGCCCGCCAACACCCGAGAGCATGGCGGCTCACAGCGTGAAGATCTTTCCCGGATTCATGATGTTGCGCGGGTCCAGGGCACGCTTGAGCTGTCGCATCAGCTCCACGGCCCCCTCACCTGCTTCTTGGACCAAGAACCCCATCTTGTGCAGGCCGATGCCGTGCTCGCCCGAGCACGTTCCCCCCAGGCTCAACGCGTGGGCCACCAGTTGTGCATTGAGCTGCTCGGCTTGTTCGCGCTCGTGGGGGGCGTCTGGGTCAATGAGGTAGGCGATGTGGAAGTTGCCATCGCCCACATGCCCCACGATGAAGTAGGGCAGGCCCATGGCATCGGCCTGGGCCACCGCCTGACCGATGCACTCGGCCAGACGCGAGATGGGCACGCACGTGTCGGTGGTCACGGCCTTGCAGCCCGGGCGGGTTTGCAGCGCGGCAAAGTAGGCCTTGTGCCGTGCCGTCCACAGCCGCGTGCGCTCCTCGGGGGTGGTGGCCCAGTCAAAGCCGGTGCCGCCCCACTCCTGGGCCAGGGCCTGCACGGCTTGGGCTTGCTCGGCCACGCCCGCCTGGCTGCCATGAAACTCCATGAGCAGCAGCGGGCTTTCTCGCAAGGTGAGCTTGGCGTGTTGATTGACGGCGCGCACCGCGTGTACATCCAGCAGCTCGCAACGCGCAATGGGAATGCCCAGTTGAATGAGACTGATGGTGGTTTGCACAGCGGCATCCACGCTGGGAAAGTTGCACACCGCTGCGCTCACCGCCTCGGGCAGTGGGTACAGCTTGAGGGTGACTTCGGTCATCACACCCAGCGTGCCTTCGCTGCCCACAAACAGCCGCGTGAGGTCATAGCCGGCGCTGGACTTCTTGGCTCGGGTGCCGGTGCGCACCACCTCGCCGCTGGCGGTGACCACCGTCAGGCCCAGAACGTTTTCGCGCATGGTGCCGTAGCGAACCGCATTGGTGCCGCTGGCGCGGGTCGCTGCCATGCCGCCCAGGCTCGCATTGGCTCCCGGATCAATGGGAAAGAACAGGCCCTGGTCGCGCACAAATTGATTGAGCTGTTCTCGGGTGACCCCGGCCTGCACCGTCACTGTGAGGTCCTCGGGTTGCAGCGCCACGATCTGCGTCATGCGGCTCACATCGATACTGACGCCACCTTGCACCGCCAGCAAATGGCCCTCCAGCGAAGAACCCGTGCCAAAGGGGATCACCGGAACAGCATGCTCGTGGGCCAAGGCAACCACCGCCGCCACGTCCTCGGTGCTCTCGCAAAACACCACCACCTCGGGTGGCGTGACCGGAAAAGGCGACTCGTCGCGGCCGTGCTGATCACGCACCGCTTGGGCCGTAGAGCAGCGCGCCCCGAACCGGTCTTGCAATGCCCGCAGCATAGACTGCGGCACGGCACGAGCCGTGATGGTGGGCAAAACCTGGGGGGGCAGGGCAGCGTTCATGGCAGCACCTTGATCGGCTGAAAAGAGACCATTCTAGGCAGGCCCGTCCCCTGATGGTGCAAGATGCAGGGTTTGTACCTTGGTTCGGCCCTATCAGGCCGAAGCGACTGCCATGAGCCACCGCCTGACCCAAATTGCCACCCGAACCGGAGACGACGGCCGCACCGGTCTGGGTGATGGAACACGGGTGTCCAAGGATCACTTGCGAGTTCGCGCCCTGGGTGATGTGGATGAGCTCAACTCCAACCTGGGGGTCGTCTTGGCCGAGCCCCTGCCCGAAGACGTGCGCGAGTTGCTGGTGACCATTCAGCACGAGCTGTTCAATCTGGGCGGAGAGCTGTCCATTCCGGGCACCACGCTGCTCCAGGGGGGGGCTGTTTTGCGGCTGGATCAGGCCCTGGCCGATTTCAACGCGCAATTGCCCCGTCTGCAGGAGTTCATCTTGCCCTCGGGAACGCGAAGCGCGGCCCTGGCCCATGTCTGTCGTACGGTGGCCCGCCGAGCTGAGCGCACCCTCGTGGAGCTGGGTGCCCACGAAACCATCAACGCGGCAGCGCGGCAATACCTGAACCGGCTATCCGATTTGCTGTTTGTGCTGGCCCGCGTGCTCAACCGCGCCAACCTCGACGGATTGGGCGGCGACGATGTTTACTGGCGCAGCCAGCGCCTGCAAAACCTGCAATCCCAGCCCTAGAGGCCCTTCTTGCGCCGGGCCTGAACGGCCTGGCTCAGCTCGTCAAGCAGCGGCAGCGAGTCTTCCCACCCCAAACAGGCGTCGGTGATGCTTTGACCAAAGGTCAGGCGCTGCGGGTCGTCTTTGCCGGGCGAAAACTTTTGCGTGCCGCCGATGAGGTGGCTTTCCACCATTGCACCAAAGATGCACCGATTGCCCGCGGCCACTTGCGCGGCCACATCGCGCGCCACCTCGCGTTGCTGCAGGTGCTGCTTGCCGGAGTTGGCGTGGCTGAAATCCACCATCAAGGCGCAGGGCAGCTTGGCCGATTCGATCTCTTTGCAGGCCTCGGCCACGTGCGCGGCACTGTAATTGGGGCTGCGCCCGCCGCGCAAGATGAGGTGGCAGTCGCGGTTGCCTTGGGTTTCCACAATGGCCACCTGCCCATTCTTGTGTACCGACAAAAAGTGATGCGGCCGAGCGGCAGCCTGGATGGCATCGATGGCAATGCGGATATTGCCATCGGTGCCGTTTTTGAAGCCGATGGGAGCAGACAGCCCAGAGGCGAGCTCGCGGTGGACCTGGCTTTCCGTGGTGCGCGCACCAATGGCGCCCCAGCTGATGAGGTCGGCGATGTACTGCGGGCTGATCGTGTCCAGGAACTCGCCTGCGGCGGGCACGCCCAGACGGTTGATTTCCAGCAGCAACTGCCGGGCGATGCGCAACCCCTCATGGATGCGGTAGCTTGAATCGAGGTAGGGGTCGTTGATCAGGCCCTTCCAGCCGACCGTGGTGCGTGGCTTCTCAAAGTACACGCGCATGATGATTTCCAGATGCTGCGCATGGCGCTCGCGCTGCGCTTGCAGCCGGCGCGCGTACTCCAGTGCAGCGGCGGGGTCGTGGATGGAGCACGGGCCGATGATCACGAGCATGCGGTCGTCGCGGCCATGCACGATGTCACGAACAGCCTGGCGGGTTTGGCCCACCAGGCGCTCCACCGAAGTGCCGGCGATGGGAAAAAACTTGATCAGGTGCTCAGGCGGGGGCAGGGGCGTGACGTCCTTGATGCGCTGATCGTCGATTTGGCTGGTCTTTTCATGCAGCGCATACCAGCTCTCGGGGCTTTGGTGGTGGGGCATGTGGGGTTCTCCGGGTTCTGGGGGTGGGCAGGGACACGAAAAAAAACCGCCGGGGTCTCCGGCGGTTTTCTGGGGGCTTCGCGCTTGTCTTGCTATGCGAGGGCCTCTCCAGCCGCCGGGCGGCACGAGAACCCAAAATACGCCAAGAAAAACGCCAAGCGCAGTGTCTGCATGCAAACTACTGTAACACGCTCTCCTGCCTACCCCCGCCCGGTGCTTGGCGCCCAAGCGCCCCACAACCGTGGCAGGGCGGGGGCCTAGGCGGTGCCCCCTACGGTCAGCCGCTCGATGCGCAAGGTGGGTTGACCCACGCCCACGGGCACGCTTTGGCCGTCCTTGCCGCACACGCCGATTCCGGTGTCCAGCCGCATATCGTTGCCCATCATCGTCACGCGGGTCAAGGCATCAGGGCCGTTGCCAATGAGGGTGGCGCCCTTGACGGGATATTGGATGCGACCGTTTTCGACCCAGTAGGCCTCGCTGGCTGAAAACACGAACTTGCCGCTGGTGATGTCGACATGCGCGGCATGGGCACGTGGGCGTAGCTCTCGCGCCGGCCGTTACCGGTTGGCTTCAGCCCCATGAGCCGGGCGTTGAGGCGGTCTTGGATATAGCCGCGCAAGATGCCATCTTCGATCAGCACATTGCGCTGTGTGGCACAGCCCTCGTCATCCACATTGAGCGAACCCCGCCGATCGGGAATCGTGCCGTCATCGAGCACGGTCACCCCTTTGGCCGCCACCCGCTGGCCCACCCGGCCGGCAAACACACTGGAGCCCTTGCGGTTGAAGTCGCCCTCAAGCCCATGCCCCACCGCCTCGTGCAGGAGCACACCGGGCCAGCCCGGACCCAAGACCACCGTCATCTCGCCCGCGGGTGCCGGGCGGCTGTCCAGATTGGTCAACGCCGCACTCACGGCCTGTTGCACGTACTGGGCGATGCGCTCGTCGGTGAAATAGTCCAAGCCGAAGCGGCCACCGCCGCCACCGGTACCCACCTCGCGGCGGCCGTTGTGCTCGGCAATGACCGTCACGCTCAAGCGCACCAGTGGGCGCACGTCGGCGCAGCGCACACCGTCGGCGCGCGCCAACAGCACCACATCGTGCTCTGCGGCCAGCCCGGCCATCACCTGCACGATGCGCGCATCGCGCTGGCGCGCCAGGCGCTCCACCTTTTCCAGCAGCGCCACCTTGGCTGCACTGTCCAGGGTTCCAATGGGGTCGCTGGGGCCGTACAACTGCCGCGCGGGCGCCAGGCGAGGGGCACGCGCAACCCGAATGCGACGCTGCTGACCGGCTGCGGCGATGGCACGAACGGTGCGTGCCGCATCCATCAAAGCCTGCTCGGACAGGTCGTCGGAGTAGGCAAAGGCCGTCTTTTCGCCGGCCACGGCACGCACCCCCACGCCTTGATCAATGCTGAAACTGCCGCTCTTGACGATGCCTTCTTCCAAGCTCCAACCCTCGTGACGCGTGGACTGAAAGTACAGGTCGGCGTCATCCACCCGGTGTTCGCTGATCAGCGCCAGGGCCCGAGCCAGCGTGGCCTCGCTCAGGCCATAGGGGTCCAACAACAATTGATGGGCCGCAGACCAGCGCTGCGCGGAAGGGGGGCGGGTGATGGTGTTCATTGCAAACCATTCTAGGTCCCCGTGCTGCGCCGCAGGCCCACCGGGGAATTTGTCGGGCGCGGTGGCCTTGTCCGCTTACCTCAGGGGCCACCTCACGGCTCATTGCGCAGGCGCAAGGCCGCCTCATACAAGGCATTGCGCGAGCCCCCAGTGAGCTGTGCAGCCAATGCCACGGCCTGCTTGAGCGGCAGCTCTTGCATCAGCACGCTGAGCACCCGATGGCCACTGGCCTCTCCCTCGTGGGCTGCTCCGTGGGCGGCTTCTGGCGGGGCGGCATGTACCACCAGCACAAACTCTCCGCGCTCCCCCGAGCCCGCGGTGGCGGGGCTTGTGGGGGGCTGGGCAGTGGGTTGCGCTGGCCCCAGCGTTGCCGCGCTGACCGTGTGGATGGACTCAAACTGTTTGGTCAGCTCTTTGCAGATCGTGATGGTGCGATCGGGCGCGTGTTCGGCCAACTCGCGGCGTAACGCGTCCATGCGATGGGGCGCCTCAAACAGTACCTGCGTCATGGGCTCTTGCGCCAGTTGGGTCAAGGCGGCTTGTCGCTGCGCACCGCGAGACGGCAAAAACCCCCGAAACACGAAGCCGCTGCCTTGCGTATCGCCTGCCACGCTCAGCGCTGCGGCCACCGCACTGGGCCCAGGCACAGGGATCACGCGCAGGCCCGCAGCCCGCACTGCCGCCACCAAGGCAGCGCCTGGATCGGACACAGCCGGTGTTCCGGCATCGCTGACAAAGACCACACGCTGAGATTGACGCAAGGCCGCAATGACCCGTTCGGCAGCCTGGGCTTCATTGTGTTCATGGCAGGCCAACAGGGGTTTGGACAACCCCAACATCTGCAACAAGCGGGCACTGTGCCGAGTGTCTTCGCAGGCCACCGAGTCGGCCTGGGCCAACAGATGGATGGCCCGCAATGTCAAATCGGCCAAGTTGCCGATGGGGGTGGCCACCACGTACAGTGCACCTGGCGGATGGTCTTGACTGGATGCTGCCTCATGCGCAGCGCGCACCAGCCAAGAGGCTTTGGTGGTGGGGGGGTCGGAGGTGAGCCAGGACACGGTCAAACGGGTTTCCAAGACAGCGCAGGGGAAGCAAGCCGAGCACCTTGCCCTGCAATACCTCCTGCGTCAAGGCCTGCGGCTGCTGCAGCGCAACTATCGGGTGGCGCGAGGCCCGTCGCAGCGCGCAGGCGAGATCGACCTGATATTGCAAGATGGCGAGGGCACCGTGGTGTTTGTGGAAGTACGCTCACGCCGGGACAGCCGCTACGGCGGTGCGGCGGCCTCCATTGGCGCGCTCAAACGACAGCGGCTGGTACGCACGGCGCAGCACTTCTTGTGGCGCCACGGCTTGCAGCGGCCGTGCCGCTTTGATGTCGTGGCGGTTCAGGGGGATCAGGTGCAATGGATCCCGGCAGCCTTTGATGCACAAGGGGCCATTTGATGCCCGCCAGGACCACGGGGCTGACTTAAGATCACACCCCATGCTTGAGCAGCGTATCCAACAGCATCTGTTTGAGAGTGCCGATTTGCACAACCACGCCGCGGTGGCGCTGTCGCGGCACGTGGCCGAGGCTGCCGAGGCCATCCAAGGCAGCCTGACGGCCGGTGGCAAGTTGTGGCTGGCAGGCACGCCCACCGGTGCGCTGCTGGCGCAGATACTGGCGCAGGCCTTTACTGGGCGGTTTGAGCGCGACCGCCCCCCGCTGGCTGCGGTGGCCCTGAACAGCAGTGGGCTGGCGACACTGGCCCAGCAAATCAGCGCGGTGGGCCAGCCGGCCGATGTGTTGCTTTTGATTGACGAGAGTGCGGGCCACGAGGCGCTGTTGCAAGCCGCCTTGGCCGCGCACGAGCGAGAGATGACGGTGGTGGTGCTCAGCGGTGCCGAGGTGGGGGCCTGGCGGCAGGTGCTGCTGGAAACCGATGTGCTGTTGAGCGTCGTCCATACGCGCACGGCACGCGTGCTGGAGACGCAATTGCTGGTGTTGCACTGCTTGTGCGATGCCGTAGATTTTCAACTTTTGGGTGAACAGGAGCTCACATGATCAGCAAGCAACTCCGGGGTTCGGTCACGCGTCGTGTGGCGTGGGCCGGCTTGGCCGCAGTCACTCTGGCCGGCGCGCTCAGTGCGTGTGCACCGCTGTTGGTGGGCGGGGCCATGGTGGGGGGTACCCTGGTGGCCATTGACCGGCGCACCTCAGGGGCCCAACTCGATGATGAAACCATCGAAATCAAGGGCGCCTTGCGGCTGCGCGACGTGGTGGGCGCCACCTCGCGAGTCAGCCTGACCAGCTACAACCGTTTGGTGCTCATCACCGGTGAGGTGCCCAGCGAAGCCGACAAGCGCGCGGTGGAGCAGGCCGTGGCGCGACTGGACAATGTGCGCTCTGTGGTCAACGATCTGCACATTGGACCCGCCATCTCATTGACGACGCGCTCCAACGATTTGGTCACCAGCGGCAAGGTCAAGGCGGGATTTGTAGATGCACACGACTTGCAGGCCAACACCATCAAGGTGGTGACCCAGCGCGGCATCGTCTATCTCATGGGCCGACTCACCGAGCGCGAAGCCCAAAAGGCGGTCGAGGTGGCCCGCGCAGTGGCTGGCGTGCAGAAAGTGGTGCGCGTGTTCGAGCTCATCAGCGAGCGCGAGCTCGAGGAGATTCGCAAGGGGCCGGCTACCAAATAGGCGCCACTCAGCGCTTGAGCCGTGTGATCAGGCTGGAGGTGTCCCAACGGTTGCCGCCGGCCGCTTGCACATCGGCATAGAACTGATCCACCAAAGCCGTCACCGGCACGCGGGCGTGATTGCGCCGGGCCTCATCTAGCACGAGGCCGAGGTCTTTGCGCATCCAGTCCACCGCAAATCCAAAATCAAATCGGCCCTCCGCCATGGTTTTGCCGCGGTTGTCCATCTGCCAACTCTGCGCGGCACCTTTGCCAATCACCTCCAGCACCAGCGGCATGTCCAAGCCCGCGCATTGACCGAACGCGATGGCCTCTGACAGCCCCTGCACGAGCCCAGCGATGGCAATTTGGTTGACCATCTTGGCCAGCTGCCCCGCGCCGCTGGGCCCGATGAGGGTGACCGCTTTGGCATAGGCCATGGCCACGGGGCGCATGGCCTCGAAGGCTGGCGCATCGCCCCCGCACATGATCGTCAGAGCGCCGTTGACAGCTCCGGCCTGCCCGCCAGACACCGGGGCGTCTACGAAGTGGCGTCCGCTGGCCAGGGCTTGTGCGTGCAACTCGCGGGCCACATGGGCAGAGGCCGTGGTGTGGTCCACCAGCACGGCGCCTGCGGCCATCGCGGCCAAAGCGCCTTGCGCTCCTAGGGTGGCACTGCGCAGGTCATCGTCATTGCCCACGCACAGGAAGACCATTTCCGCACCTTGCGCCGCCTCAGCGGGAGTGGCGGCTGAGCGGCAGCCTGGGTGCTGGCCGTATTCGGCCAGCCAGGCCGCAGATTTGGCCGGTGTGCGGTTGTAGACGCAGACCTGATGCCCGGCGCGCGCCAGATGTCCGGCCATGGGATAGCCCATGACACCCAAGCCCAGGAAGGCCACGCGGCGCGAGGCGATGGATTCGTAGGTGCGAGTATTCATGCACCGCATCGTGCCACAGACCACCGCCAGGGTGAGGGAGGGCACCCATTTGCCCAAGCAAGCCGCTAAGCTTGCCGTATGCAGCAGGATTTTGCAGACGATTGGACCCAGCGCTGGGCGCGCCTGAACCAGCGCCTGGAGGCGGCCTGCGCGGCCAGTGGCCGCGACCCACGGTCGGTGAATGTGCTGGCGGTGAGCAAGACCCACCCGGCCCAGGCTGTGCGACAAGCGCACGCGGTGGGAATCAATGCCTTTGGAGAGAACTATGTGCAAGAGGCGCTGGCCAAGATCGACGCCTTGAAAGATTTACGCAGCCAGCTGCAGTGGCACTTCATTGGCCCCCTGCAAAGCAACAAGACCCGGTCGGTGGCCGAGGCCTTTGACTGGGTGCACAGTGTGGACCGGCTGAAGATCGCCCAACGTCTGTCGCAACAGCGCCCGCCTGGGCTTGCTGACTTGAACGTGTGCTTGCAGGTCAATATCAGCGGAGAGGACAGCAAGAGCGGCCTGCCGCCTGCAGACGTGCTGTCAGTGGCCGCCGCGGTGTCGCGCATGCCGGGGTTGCGCCTTCGCGGGCTCATGGCCATTCCGCAACCCGAACCTGATCTGCAGGCACAGCGCTTGCCGCACCGCCGTTTGCGCGCGCTGTTCGAGCAGGTGTGCGATTCGGGCGTGGCGCTCGACACCCTGTCCATGGGCATGAGCGCGGACTTGGAGGCGGCCATCGCCGAGGGGGCAACCTGGGTGCGGGTGGGCACCGCCTTGTTCGGCCAGCGCCAGCGGCCCGAGGGCGCTTGAGCTGCTGGCCCCAGAAGTCTCTCAGTTCAGATACATGCCCAGGTACCGCCGGCCTTGGCTGACCGCCTCGGCATCGGGGCACGCGGTAAACCACTCCACCAATTGCAATCTCGCCTTTTCTCTCCACTGCGCTTTGTCGCGCATCACCACCTCCAGGGCCTGCTCAAAACCGGCTGAAAACTGGCCATCGTGAACCAGCCAGGCGGCCAAGGCCAGGCGCGCTTCCATGTCCTTGGGGTCTTGGGCAATGCGCTGGCGCAATGCCTGCGGGTCGCCCGCTGGGCGCTGTCGCAGCAAAGCCAATCGTTTGTTCAACGACTCGTGGCGATCTTGACGCTGCGCCGCAGGCACACTGTCGAGCAATTCACTGGCGGCATCCACCGCGCCGCGGGCCAGCAGTCGCTCGCTGAGGTCCCACAAGACCTCCAAGTTGTCGGGCTCCAGGTCCAGGGCCTGGGTCAACAGCGCCTCGGCCGTTTGAGGGTCTGACTGTGCGGCCTGTTCGCGAATGGCCTGCACTGGCGAGACTTGGGGGCCCAAGTGCCGATCGAGAAAGGCCCGCACCTGTGACTCGGGCAAGGCCCCTGCAAACTGGTCGACGGGCCTGCCGCCGACGAACAACACCACCAGCGGGATGCTGCGGATTTGCAAGGCCGCTGAAATCTGCGGCGCCTCATCGGTATTGAGCTTGGCCAGGATGAACCGCCCCTGATACTCCACGGCCAGCTTTTCCAAGATGGGCTTGAGGTTGCGGCACGGCGCGCACCACGGGGCCCAACAGTCGAGCAAGACGGGCACCTCCAGCGAGCGCTCCAGCACCGTTTGACGGAAATCCGCCTCGGTGACATCGAGGCTCAGTTGGCCCGCGTTCTGGGCGGGCGCCAGGGAAGGGTCGGCAGAAAACATATCCAGGGCTCCTTGGGCCAAGGCCACTCCCCTATCATCGCCGAAGATGGCGCAGCCGGGGGTTGCGCTGGCATCAAAAAGGAATGACTCAGATGAGGCGCGCAGTGTGGGGTTTGGGCATCATCGCGGCCTTGGCGGGCGCGTACTTTTACGCTGCCTTGAGCTGGAGTTACTCCACCGGTGAGCGTGCGGGCTGGGTGCAAAAAGTCACCCGCAAGGGCTGGGTGTGCAAAACCTGGGAGGGCGAGCTGGCCTTGGTGGCGCAGCCCGGTGCTGCGGTAGAAAAGTTTTACTTCACGATTCCGGATGAAGCCGTGGCCCAGCAGGTGGCCAAAGCCATGGGGCGCCGCGTGAGCTTGCGCTACGAAGAAAAAGTGGGCCTGCCCACCTCCTGCTTTGGCGACACGCGCCACTTTGTGACGGGCATCGAGCTCATGGCCGAAGTGCCCCTCTCGCCCGGCGTGACAGTGCCCGTGCCCCTGCCCCTGCCGCCTGCGGCGTCGGCCCCCTAAGACGGCGCGCCTCAGGGGTACAGGCCCCGCTCGGCGCGGGCGCTGAGGATGCGTTCGCAGGCCACCGCGAAGGCGGCCGTGCGCAGGCCAATACCGTGGCGCGCCGCGGTATCCCAGATGTGCTTGAGGGCCTGCACCATGATGCGATCGAGCCGCAAATTGATCTCGTCTTCGCTCCAGAAAAACGAGCTGAAGTCCTGCACCCACTCAAAGTAACTCACCGTCACGCCGCCAGCGTTGCAAATCACGTCGGGCACCACCAAGATGCCGCGGTCGGCCAAGATGTCATCGGCTCCGGGCAAGGTGGGCCCATTGGCGCCCTCGAGGACGAGCTTGGCCTTCAAGCGCTGCGCGCGCTGCAGCGTGATTTGGCCCTCCAAAGCCGCAGGCACCACGATGTCGCAGGGCACGTCCCAGAAGTCTTCTTCCCCCGCGGCCTCGCCACCCGCAAATCCCGCCACGCTGCCGGTATGGCGCACGTGGGGGATCAGCTCGGCCAGGTCAAACCCGCCTGGGTGCAGCCGTGTGCCGCCATGGTCTTGAACGGCCACGATGCGCGCACCGGCTTGGTGGAACAACTCGGCCGCGGCCGAGCCCACATTGCCAAAGCCTTGCACCGCGACCCGGGCCCCGTCCAGCGGCAGGCCCAGCCGCCGAGCCGCTTCACGCCCGGTCACAAACACGCCACGGCCGGTGGCTTTGACGCGACCGAGCGAGCCCCCTAGGTGTATGGGCTTGCCGGTGACCACGCCCGTGGCGGTGGCGCCTACGTTCATGGAATAGGTGTCCATCATCCAGGCCATGATCTGCGCATTGGTGTTGACGTCTGGGGCCGGTATGTCTTGGTGTGGCCCAATCACAATGCCGATCTCGCTGGTGTAGCGGCGGGTGAGTCGCTCGAGCTCCTTGGCAGACAAGGTGCGCGGATCCACACGGATGCCGCCCTTGGCGCCGCCGTAGGGGAGATTGACGGCAGCGTTTTTGATGCTCATCCACGCGGCCAATGCCATCACCTCTTCCAGGGTCACGTCGGGGTGGTAGCGCACGCCGCCCTTGCCCGGGCCCCGGGTGAGGGAGTGTTGCACCCGAAACCCCTCGAAGTGCCGCACCGTGCCGTCGTCCATCTCGATGGGCACGTCCACCACGAGCGATCTTTTAGGTCGCCGCAGGGTGTCTGCCCACCGGCTCAAGGGCCCCAAATAGGGCAATACCTGGTCGATTTGCCACAGGTAGGTGGTCCATGGGCTGTTGGGCTGCGGCTGCAGGTAGGACAGTTCGGTGCTCATGGGTGGCGCACTGTAGAGTCCTAATCGGTTTGCGTGTGCATTGGTGCCGCGCTCATGCGCACTTGGCATGATCTGGCGCAACCCGTGCATGACCCTGCGGCGCTTTGCCTACACTTGCGCCATGTCTGCCCCTGCCGTGTCGCCCGCTACCAGCCCCTGGCCGCGTTTGGCCTTTATTGGCGGCGGCCACATGGCGCAGGCCATCATCGGCGGCCTGCGCCAAGGGGGCATGTCCGCCGATCTGATGCAGGTGGTGGAACCCCAAGCCGAGCTTCGCGATCGCTTGGCGTCGCAGTGGCAGGTGAGCAGTGTTGCCCAGCCGGGCGAAGCGCTCGCGCATGTGGACATGGTGGTGTGGGCGGTCAAGCCCCAGGTGTTTGCCCAAGCCGCCGCCCCCTGCCGGGCATGGGTGGCCCGCGCGGCGCATTTGAGCATCATGGCCGGCGTGCGCTGCCACACCATCTCGGCAGCCACGGGCAGCGATGCGGTAGTGCGGGCCATGCCCAACACCCCCGCGCTGATCGGGCAGGGCATGGCAGCGCTGTATGCCCAGCCGCAGACTTCTGTCGTGCAGCAACAGTGGGCCCAGTCGGTGCTGGCCGCCACTGGGCAGACACTGTGGGTGTCCCGCGAAGAGGACCTTGACGCGGTCACGGCCTTGTCAGGCTCGGGACCGGCCTATGTGTTTTATTTCCTCGAGGCCATGATGCAAGCTGGTGAGGAAATGGGTTTGTCCGCTGCGCAAGCCAGGCAGCTGGCGCAGCAGACCTTTGCGGGCGCAGCGGCGCTGGCCGCAGGCTCGCCGTTGAGCCCGGCGCAACTGCGTGAACAGGTCACCTCCAAGGGGGGCACCACGCAGGCGGCTTTGAGCAGTTTGCACGACAGCGGGGTCGCGCAGGCGATCGTGCGTGCCTTGCACGCCGCCCGAGACCGTGCGCGCGAACTCGGCCAAGGCTAGACAGCGCCGCGTGGGTCCGGATCAGGGGCGGCGCAGATGGCGCGCCAGGCCCAGGCTCAAGCCGATCCCCAGGCAGGCCGCAGCGCCTGTGGTCACCCACGTGCCCGACCAATCACCCCTGGCCTGCGTCCACCACGCGGCCACCGGCGGGCCCATGAATTGCCCAAGTGCCGACCACTGCATGATCCAGCCCAGGACCAAGGGCACGGCGCGTTCGCTGGGCGCCACCTGCACGGCGGTGGCAAACAAAGTGGCGGGGATCAGGCCCCCCACCGCCGAAAAGGTGATCACAGCGGCATAGCGCGCCCACCCAGCGGGCAGCACTTGCGAGGAGAACGCGCCGTAGGCACACACGGCCATGGTGACAAAGCCCACCACCAGCAGCACAGGAGCCCACACGCCTCGCTGCAACAAGCGACCGGCCGCCACATTGCCCACCACATTGGCGGCCGCTACGCCAGCAGTCAGTGCGCCTGCTGCGGCCGCGCCCAGGCCCTGTTGGGTGTAGATGGAAGGCAAGAACCCCACCACCGTCAGCCACTGCGATGAGTAGGCGGCAAAGGTAGCGGCCGCCCACCAGGGAGCCGCCGCGCCGAGTGTTTCGCGCAGTGGACCCACTCCCGAGGAACCGTGCACCGGTGTGGGCTTGGGCGGATCCGCAAGCCCCAGACGGCGCACCACCCACACGGCCATGAGCAGCGCCACCACGGCCAGCAGCGCCCACCAGCCCCGCCACCCCACAACACCCATCACCCAAGGCCCGCCCACAAGGGCCAGAGCAGTTCCCGCGGGCATGAACGCGCCCCACACCCCGAGGCGAGCCTTCAGCTGATCCGGTCTGACCAGATCACGCACCAGTGTGGGTGCCGATAGCGTCACCAGCAAAAAACCCAACCCCTCGGCAGCGCGCCCCAACATCAAGGCGCCGGCGGAAGACCCCCACGCGCCTGCAGCACTGGCCAGCGCGAGCAGCAGCAACCCACCGCCCAAGGCCTTGCGCAGGCCCGTACGGTCCACGACCAGCCCCACGCTCAAGGCCAGCACCATGGTGGCGGCCTGCACCAACGACAGTAAGAACCCCGATTGCAGCAGGCTCAAAGCGAATTCGTCGCGCAATGCAGGCAAGGCCGTGGGCAATTTGCCCACATGTGCTGCTGCCACGACGCCGCAGGCAATGACCAGGGCATCTCCTGCGCCTCGGGCCGGGTGTGGGTGCAAGCTGTTCACTGGCAGCGCCCGGCCGTGTGCCAGCGCATCACCCGAGCGAGCTGCGCCTGTGCGCCACGACATGGCGCAAGACCATGGGCAGGCACAACACCAGGCCCAAAAGGGTGGGCAGCAGCCCCGGGGCAATCATCAGCAAGGCGGCGATCACGCACAGGCCTTGCTCGGCGCGGCTCATCTCCACCAGGAAAAAGCGCGACAACGCCGCCGCCAGCAAAGTGATGCCCAACACGCAACCCACGAAGGTGATCACGAAGTCTTGCGGTGTGAAGCCCTTGGCCACCAGCAGTAAGCTGGGGGAGAACACAAAGACAAAGGGCACGAGCGCCTTGGCCAGCCCCAGGCGAAACGCGGTATTGCCGGTTTTGAAAGGGTCGCTGCCCGCCATGCCGGCAGCCGCATAAGCGGCCAGCGCCACCGGCGGGGTGATGTCGGCCAGCACACCGTAATAGAACACGAAAAAGTGCGCGACCAGCGGCTCCACACCCAGCAGGGTCAGGGTGGGCGCCGCTACGGTGACCATGATGATGTAGTTGGCCGTGGTGGGAATACCGCAGCCCAACAAGATGCACACCAGCCCCGTCATGATCAGGGCCACCAGCAGGGTCAAGGTCTTGGGCTCTACCCAAGAGGCGGGCAACCAACCGCCCACGCCGCCAGCGACGGCCTGTGCTGCGCCGGTGATGATGGTGCTGAGCTTGAAGCCCACGCCCGTGAGCGTGACCACGCCAATGACGATGCCCACCGTGGCGGCGGCAGCACCCACGGCCAAGGCGTACTTGGCCCCAGTGCCCAGGCTCTCGATGAGCACCGGCAGGCCGATGCGACCTTGCACGCCCAAGACCTTGAGCAATACCCCGCCGACCACCGCGCCAGCCATGAACACCCCCACCTTGAGCGCTTCGCTGGGCAGGCCGCCAAAGACCACCACACCCAAGACGACATGCAATGCGATCAACAGCGACCAGTGCCGCAGCGTATTGCCGCCCACCCGCGTGGTCAGCCCCACGATGGCACAAGAGGTGATGCCGGCAAAGGCCGCCAGATAGGGCGTGCGACCCGAGACCAAGATGGTGATGAGCAGGGCCAGCGGGATCAGCGTGGGCCAGCGCTGCGCAAACGACTCGCGCAGGCGGGGCATTTCGTCAGGGGTAAGTCCGCGCAGTCCGTATCGCTTGGCCTCGAAGTGCACCTGCATGAAGACCCCGAAGAAATGCAAGAACGCCGGCACGGCGGCCGCTGCAATGATCGTCTGGTAGGGAACCGAGAGAAACTCAATCATCAAGAATGCAGCCGCACCCAGCACCGGCGGGGTGATCTGCCCGCCCGTTGACGCGGCAGCCTCTACCGCCCCAGCGAATTCGCGTCGATATCCCACGCGAATCATGGCCGGTATGGTCAGCGATCCCACCGTGACGGCGTTAGCCACCGACGAGCCCGAGAGCATGCCGAACATCGCCGATCCGAAGACGCTGACCTTGGCTGGACCGCCTGCGTAGCGACCCGCGACTGCCGAGGCCACATCCAAGAACAGCTGTCCAAGCCCAATTCTCGTGGCCAAGACACCAAAGAGCACGAAGTGAAATACATAGGTGGCCACCACCCCCACGGCCACGCCATAGATGCCCTGGCTGGTGAGGTACTGGTGGCTGATGAGCTGGCTCCAACTTGACCCCGCGTGTTTGAGCAGGCCAGGAAAGGCCGGACCCCACAGGGCATAGGCCATGAAGGACAGCGCAATCACCGGCAGGGGCCAGCCCATGCTGCGTCGCGTGGCTTCGAGCAAGGCGGCGATGAGCACCGAGCCCATGACCACGTCCACCGGCAAAGGGTTGCCCACGCGGAACATCAGATCGTGAAAGATCCACGGGATGTAGAGCACCGACATGGCCACCGCAACAGCCAAGACCCAATCCCACCAGGGCAGCCCACCCGGACGCCACCAGGACGAGACCACAGGCTGCTCCAGCAGCGCGCTGCGATGCGGAAACACCAAGAAGATCAGGCCCAGCACAAAAGCCAGGTGCACCCCGCGGTGCGTGACCTCTTGGAGCAGCCCAAAGCCGGCGGTGTAGTAATGAAACAGCGACAGTGCGATCAGCAAGCCCCCCACCAAGGTGGTGGCTCCCACCCCCATGGGCCGAAAGCGCATTTCAGGGTCGAACTTACGCTCCAGCGCTTGCAGCTGGGTGTCGTCGGGCAGCGCAGCAGGCGTAGGCGTAGAAGGCGGGGTGGTGTTCATATGGAGAAGACAAAGACAACGGGCGGCACGGTGGCCGCCCGCTGGATGTGCAGCCGCAACGGGCGGCCGCAGCTTACTTCAGTACGCCGATTTCCTTGTAGAAGCGGGCCGCGCCGGGGTGAAACGGAATGCCCGCGCCTTGAACGGCATTGTCTTTGGTGATGAACTTGCCTTTGGCATGACCCGCACCCATGGCTTTTTGGCCGGCGTCGGAATACAGCGACTTGACGATCTCGTAGACCAGGTTGGCATCGACCTTGTCGCTGGTGACCCACTGCGCGCCCACGGCCAGCGTCTTGACGGCGCCCACGCCTTTGTAGGTTTCAGCCGGAATCGTGTCCGGCGCAAAGAAGCTGGAGGCCTTGCGGATTGCATCGGCCTGGGGGCCGTCAATGGCCACCAACTCAATGCCAGCGCCCGAGGAGGCCAACTCCGCGATGGCCCCGGCAGGCCACCCACCCGTGAAAAAGAACGCGTCCAAAGAGCCGTCCTTGAGCTTGTCTCCGGCCTGGTTGGGCTTGATGTATTCCGGGCGCAGGTCCGAGTCCTTCAGTCCGTAGGCCGCCAGGATGCTGCGCGCGTTGATCAGCGTGCCAGAGCCCGGCTCATCAAGCGCTACGCGCTTGCCCTTGAGGTCGGCGACCGATTTGATGCCCGAGCCTTTGCGCGCCACGATGTGCACGCTTTCTGGGTACAAATTGGCGATCAGGCGCAATCCACTGACCGCTGGCTTGCCCTCCCATACGCCCTTGCCCGTGAAGGCCCAGGTGGCCACGTCGGCTTGGGAAAATCCCGATTCCAGTTGCCCAGCGGCCACGGCATTGACATTGGCCACCGAACCGGCGCTGGCTTGCGCCGTGGCCGAGAGCTTGCCCGGCTGGCTCACCGTGTTGGCAATCATGCCCCCCACGGGGTAATAGGTGCCGGCCGTGCCGCCCGTGCCGATACGAAAAAACTGCTGAGCCTGCACAGCCGTGCCTGCCAAGCCGATAGTGGCCACCGCCGCAGCAGCGCTGAGCAAGCGTACGAGTCCAGATGCCTTCATGAGTTCAACTCCAAGTGGTTGGAAGCAAAGCCGCCTATGGTGCACCATCTCGCCTCAGGGGGGCGGGTCAGGTTTACCCCAATGCCCCGGCTCAACGCCACGCCAAGTCGATGGCCGTGCCCGCGAACAAGGTGGCCCCCAGCCAGTGGTTGTGCCGGAAGGCCGCAAAGCACCCCTGGCGAGTACGGCGCCGAATGAGGAAGAAGTGCCACACCGCTTGAGCTGCCGCGCCCGCCACGCCCATCAAGAAAATCGGCCCCAGCCCCAGGGCATGCCCCAACGCTGCCCAGGTGCCCAGGTGCAGCCCGTAAAAGACCATGACCGCCAACACATCGTGATGCCCCAAGGTAATGGCTGCGGTCTTCATGCCAATTTTGAGATCGTCATCGCGGTCCACCATGGCGTACTGTGTGTCGTAGGCCAGCACCCAAAAGAAGTTGGACACGAGCAAGGCCCAGGCCACGGGCGGCGCGGCATCGCCCCACGCCTGGGACCAGCCCATCGCCTGCCCGCGCACAGCCGAAAAGGCCATCGGGATCCCGAAGCTGAAGGCCAGACCCAAGACCGCTTGGGGCATGGACACATAACGCTTGGCGTAGGGGTAGAGCAAGGTGATGACCAGTCCCCCAAAGGACAGCGCCACGGTGGGTGGGTTGGTGGTCAGCACGAGACCAAAGGCCAGCAAGGCGAGTCCCGCGCCCACCAGCAATGCTTCACGCACGGAGACGGCGCCCGAGGTGACGGGCCGATGGGCCGTGCGCTTGACGTGTCGGTCAAATTCCCGATCGGCCACATCGTTGATACAGCAGCCCGCGCTGCGCATGAGGATGGTCCCTGCCACAAACACCCCCAGCAGGTGCAGGCCCGGAAAACCCTGCGCGGCCATCCATAAGGCGCTCAGCGAGGGCCACAACAACAGCAGCCAGCCGGCCGGGCGGTCCCAACGGATCAGATCCAGATACCGGCGCAGCGTGTTCACGCGTCAAGCTTTTGTTGAAACACCAGCCCGGCGTGCTCGCGCAACGCATGAAACTCGATCTTGGGCCAGTTGTCCTGCATGGCCCGCAGCTCGCCCGCATACTCCAGCAACACCGTGGGGGCGTCTACTGCATCAAATGCCACGCGATGGGCGTTGTGGTCGATGAAACGCTGCAACTCTTTGTCTGCGCCGTGCGCAGCCGAGCAAGTGACCCAACGCGCCACGTTGTAGCGTGCAGGGGCGATGCGCGCCTTGCAGCCGTACTCATGCTCCAAGCGATGCGCCACCACCTCAAACTGCAGCTGGCCCACCGCGCCCAGCATGAGCACGGAGCCCGCTGCTGGGCGAAACACCTGTATGGCCCCCTCCTCGCCCAGCTGCGTCAGCCCTGTGCGCAGCTGCTTGGTCTTGAGTGGGTCGGCCACCTCCACCGTGCGAAACATCTCGGGCGCAAAAAACGGCAGGCCTGTGAACTGCAAGGCCTCGCCTTCGGTGAGCGTGTCGCCCAACTGCAAGACCCCGTGATTGGGAATGCCAATGATGTCCCCGGCGTACGCCACCTCCAGCAACTCGCGCTTTTGACTCATGAAAGTCACCACGGTGTTGGGCCGCAATTCCTTGCCGCTGCGCACTACCTTCAGCCGCATGCCGCGTTCAAAGCGCCCACTGGTCACCCGCACAAAGGCAATACGGTCTCGATGTGCAGGATCCATATTGGCCTGAATCTTGAAGACCACCCCAGAAAACTTCTTCTCCTCAGGGGCCACCACGCGCTGCAAGGCGGGCCGTGCCGCAGGGGCCGGAGCCAACTCCACCAAGGCATCGAGCACCTCTTGCACACCAAAATTGTTGATGGCCGAGCCGAAAAACATGGGCGTTTGCCGCCCGCTCAAGAATGCATCGTTGTCAAAAGCAGGGGACGCCTCACGGACCAACTCAACTTCGCCCTTGGCGTGCTCGTAGGCCTGGCCAAATCGCTGAGCCAACTGCGCATCGTGCAGCCCGTGGATGACCTCCTCGGTTCCGGCCACGCGATCTTCACCTGGGGTGAAGACGCGCATCTGGTCTTGTCGCAGATCCAGCACGCCGCCAAAAAACTTGGCCATGCCCACCGGCCAGGTGAAGGGCACTACGCTCATGCCCAGCTCTTTTTCGATTTCATCAAACAGGTCCAGCGGCGCCTTGACTTCCCGATCCATCTTGTTGACAAAGGTCAGGATGGGGGTGTTTCGCGCGCGGCACACCTGCAGCAAACGCCGCGTTTGAGGCTCTACCCCGTTGGCCGCATCAATGACCATGAGCGCGGCATCCACGGCGGTGAGCACCCGGTAGGTGTCCTCGGAGAAGTCTTGGTGTCCCGGCGTGTCCAGCAAATTGATCACGCAATCGCGGTATTCCATTTGCATGACCGAAGAGGCCACCGAGATGCCGCGCTGCTTTTCAATTTCCATCCAATCGGAGGTGGCGTGACGCGTCGCCTTTCGCGCCTTGACCGATCCGGCGATTTGGATGGCACCCGAAAACAGCAGCAGCTTTTCCGTCAGCGTGGTCTTGCCCGCATCGGGGTGGGAGATGATGGCAAACGTGCGTCGCCGCTTCACTTCAAGGGTCAATTCAGACATGTCCCGATTATCCGGCCCATTCACGCCCCAGGCTTCGTCCCGCGCCAGCCCGTATCATCGCGGCCATGTACTTACCGGCGCACTTTGAAGCGACTGACTTGGCGCAGCTGCACGCGCTGATGCGCGCGCATCCGCTGGCCACTTGGGTCACCCAGATCCAAGGCGACTATGAGGTCAACCACGTGCCGCTGCACTTGGACGCCTCGCGAGGCGAGCACGGCACCTTGGTGGGACATTTGGCGCGAGCCAATCCCTTGTGGAAAGCCCCGCCTAGCGCGGGAGTGTTCATCTTTCAGGGCCCCCAGGCCTATGTGACCCCCAGTTGGTACCCCAGCAAACGGGAACACGGCAAGGTCGTGCCCACCTGGAACTATGCGGTGGTGCACGCTTATGGAACGCCCCGATTCATTCATGACAAGCCGGCCTTGCTCGAGCTGGTCAAACGGTTGACCGACCATCACGAGGCCAGCCGGGCACAGCCCTGGGCCGTGGCCGATGCTCCCGCAGACTACATCGACGCCATGCTGGGCGCCATTGTGGGTGTTGAAATCCCCATCGATCGGGTGCAGGGCAAGTTCAAGCTCAGCCAAAACCGCAACGAGGTCGATCGTCTTGGCGTGCGCGAGGGCGCCCATCAGGGCGACGAGTACACCCGCGCCATGGCCGACTGGATGTCCAAGGCCTGAAGACACGGGGCACAGCCGGGGATCAAGCCGACTTCAGCGGTACATCGTTGAGTCGCTGAACGCCCTCTAGCTTGCAGGCCATGACGGCATTGCGCAGCGCGGCAATGGCCTCATACCGTGTGAAGCTGCGTCGCCAGGCCAACACGACGCGACGGCTGGGCGCGGGGTCTTCAAACGGGATGTACTCCACCAAGCCCGCTGCGCTGGACGAGACGCTTAGCCGGGGGACCACGGTAATGCCCATGCCCGAGGCCACCATGTGCTTGATGGTCTCCAATGACGAACCCTCGAAGCTCTTGCGGATGCCCTCGGCGTTGGAGGAAAACCGCGCTGACTCGGGACACACCTCCAGCACCTGATCGCGAAAGCAATGCCCCGCGCCCAACAAAAGCATGGTCTCGCGCTTGAGCGACTGCATGCTGATGTGTTCGAGTTGAGCCAGACGGTGGTGCCGCGGAACGGCGACCCAAAACGGCTCGTCGTACAGCGGGGCCACGGCCAGACCAGAGTCCGAGAAGGGCTCGGCCAAGATGGCGCAGTCGATTTCGCCGGTGCGCAGCATTTCCAGCAACTTGACCGTGAAATTTTCCTGCAGCACCAAGGGCATCTGAGGCGTGCGCTCGATGGCCTGGCGAACCAAATCGGGCAGCAGATACGGCCCGATGGTGTAGATGATGCCCAACCGCAGCGGACCCGACAGGGGGTCTTTGCCACTCTTGGCAATCTCTTTGACGGCCTGGGCTTGCTCGATGACCACTTGCGCTTGGCGTACGATGTCCTCGCCCAGGGCGGTCACGCTCACTTCGCTGCCTCCCCGCTCGAAGATCTTGACCTCCAACTCGTCTTCCAGTTTCTTGATGGCCACGCTCAGCGTGGGCTGGGAGACAAAGCAAGCCTCTGCCGCACGGCCAAAGTGGCGCTCACGCGCCACGGCCACGATATAGCGCAACTCGGTGAGGGTCATGTCGTATTGTGTCCCAGCCGCCGCCGCAGCGGGTATGCTGCTGCGCGTGTCGATAGACCTGTTTGTCAGAAGGAACCGTTCATTCCATGGCCTCCACCCATTTCTTGAAATTCACCCGCCTGGTCCGCATGGCACTGGGGCTGAGTGCGGGGTTTGTCTGTTTGGCTGCCCATGCCCAAGCGCCGATACAGGTGGGCGCCTCGCGCGCCAGTGCCCCAGCGTCGACCGAGGTGGCTCCCACTGTATTGCGCCCCGAATTTGCTGATCCGATCAACGCCGCCCAGGAACTGTTGCGCGCTGGACAGGCCCAAGAGGCTTTGCAGCGGCTGACCCAGGCCGCTGCCTTGCCCGGTCCCACGCCACAAGAGACGATGGTCTTGCAGCGAACCCGCGCGGCGGCTGCCCAGCTGTTGGGGCAGGTGGCGGTGGTGGTCGATGCCTTGGACAAAGCCTTACAAACCGGACAGGTTTCTGCGTCCGACGAGCCTGGGCTGCTGGAGGCGGTCGTGTCGTTTGCATATCGGGAAAAGGACCACCCCCGCGTGGCCCGCTGGTCGCAGCGCTACCTGGAGCTGGGCGGCGCCAATCCGTCGGTCTTGCTCATGCGCGTGCAGGCCCTGCTGTCATTGTCCGATGAGCCGGGTGCCCTCAAGGCCCTGAGCGCCGCGGTGGCCGCAGCCGAGCGCGAAGGTCGTCCGGTGTCGGAATCTCAGTGGCGCTTGTTGTGGCAGCTGCAGCGCAAACACGATGCCGCCCAGGCCATTCCCACCCTGGAGCGCCTGGTCAAACAGTTTCCACGGCCTGATAACTGGCGCGCCCTCATCGCCGAGGGCGCCCTGCGGGCGGGTGACAACGAGCGCGTGCTGGTGATGTTTTATCGCCTGCTGCGGGCCACTGGGGGGATGAACGACGTCGACACGCTGGAGGCGCTGGTGGGCTCTGCCTTGCGCCTGGGGCAGCCGGCCGAGGCGCTGCTGGTGGCCGAGGAGGGGTTTGCGCGCGGCTTGCTGGGGCAGGGCCCGCGGGCAGCGGAGCACCAGCGTATGCGCGATCAGGCGCGCCGTGCGGCCCAGGCCGATCAGAACGATCGGGCCGCTGCCGAGGCCGCAGCCCGCACCGCCGCATCTGGCGATGCCTTGGTGAACCTGGGGTGGTCGCAGGTTTGCGCGCTGAGCCCCCAGTCTGCTGCGGCGCAAATGGACTCGGCTGTGCGTCTGATCGAGCAAGGCTTGGCCAAAGGCGGACTGCGCCGACCGTTGGAGGCGCGTTTGCAACTGGGCCTGGCGCAGTGGATGGTGGGACGCAAAGACGCTGCCCGCCAAACGCTGCGCGCGGTAGCCGAGCAGGCCGGCACCGACCCCCTGGCCCAGGCCGCTTGGCAATGGAGCTTGTGGGTCCAATCAGACGGCGCCTTGCTGGCTCCCTGAGCGATCAAGCCTTGAGAAACTCCGTACGCGGCCCCAGCCACCGGTCCACGTGGGCTTGGGCCGCACGGCTGTGTGAGCGCATGAGTGTCACCGCAGCGCCGCGGGCCGCATCGAGCAGCCCCTGATCGTCAGACAGGTCGGCAAAGCGCAGCAGGGCATCGCCGCTTTGCTGTGCTCCCAAGAACTCGCCCGGACCGCGAATTTCCAAATCCCTTCTGGCGATCTCGAACCCGTCGACCGTTTGCGCCATGGCCTTCAGCCTGGCTTGGCCAGCCGCTGACAGGGGGGGGCTGTACAGCAGCACGCAGGTACTGGCCGCGCTGCCGCGGCCCACGCGGCCACGCAGCTGATGCAGCTGAGCCAGGCCAAAGCGCTCGGCATGCTCAATGACCATCAAGCTGGCATTGGGCACATCCACGCCCACCTCGATGACCGTGGTGGCCACCAAGGCGGCCAGTTGGCCGGCCGCAAACTGCGCCATGACCTGGGCTTTCTGCGCGGCAGGCAAACGCCCGTGCAGCAGGCCCACGGCATGCCCCGGCAAGGCAGCGCTGAGCTGCGCATGTGTATCGGTGGCGTTTTGCAGGTCGACGGCCTCCGACTCCTCGATCAAGGGGCATACCCAGTACACCTGCTGACCCTGATCCACGGCCTGTCGAATCCGTGCCATGACCGCATCGCGCCGTCCATGGTCAAAGACCTTGGTCACCACGGGTGAGCGTCCCGGGGGCAACTCGTCTAGGGTGCTCACATCCAGATCGGCAAAGTAGGTCATGGCCAATGTGCGAGGAATCGGCGTGGCACTCATCATCAGCAAATGAGGCTCCAAGTCGGCGCCTTCGGGTTTGTGGCGCAGGGCCAGGCGCTGCGCCACGCCAAAGCGGTGTTGCTCGTCGACGATGGCCAAACCCAAGCGCGCAAAGGCCACATCGGCTTGTATCACCGCGTGCGTACCCACCACCAGATGGGCGCGGCCCTCGGCCACCGCCGCCAGCGCACACGCCCGTGCCTTGCCCTTGCGGCTGCCGCTGAGCCAGGCCACCTCAACACCCAGGGGCTGTAGCCACTGCACCAACTTGGCAAAGTGCTGCTCGGCCAAGATTTCGGTAGGTGCCATGAGCGCACATTGCCAGCCGCTGTCTACGGCCCGCGCAGCCGCCATGGCGGCCACCACCGTCTTGCCGGAGCCCACGTCGCCTTGAAGCAGACGGTTCATGGGCTGCTCTCGCGCCAGGTCGGTCTCGATTTGCGCCACGACCCGTTGCTGCGCGCCCGTCAGGGCAAAAGGCAGGACCTGTCGCAGGCCCTGTACCAAGCTCGGTTGCGGTGCGGCCTGGCCGCGCAAGGCTGGCGAGCGCAGCAAGGCACGTTGCTCGCGCGCTTGGGCTTGGGCGATTTGCTGCGCCAGCAACTCTTCAAACTTCAGCCGCTGCCAGGCCGGATGTGTGCGGTCTTCGAGGTGGGCCATGTCCACGCCGGGCGGCGGCCGGTGCAACGCCCACAAAGACTCGCGCAAGCTCGGCAGGCCTGCAGGCACACAAGACGCTGGCAGCACTTCCTCCAAGCGCAACCGCTCCAGGGCGCTGCCGATGGCTTTGCGCAAATAGGCCTGCGGCAGTTGGGCCGTGGTGGGGTAGACGGCGCTCAAGCAAGTTGGCAGCGGTGTGTCGGGTTGCACCGCACGCACGGTGGGGTGGACCATCTCCGGCCCCCAAAAGCCGCTGCGCACCTCGCCGCGAACCCGAACCCGCGCCCCCACGCTCAAGGTCTTTTGATGCGAGGGGTAGAAGTTCACAAACCGCAGTACCAGCTCTGCCGTGCCGTCGCGCAAATGTGCCACCAGCTGACGGCGCGGTCGCGATTCAATGCGGCAGTCGCTGACGGTGCCTTCGCACTGAAAAGCTTGCCCCGGATGCAGCTGCTCCATGGGCGTGAGGCGAGTTTCGTCTTCGTAGCGCAGTGGCAGGTGCAAGGCCAAATCCATATCGCGCCGCAGCCCCATCTTGTGCAAGGCCTTGAGGGCAGACGTTGATGCAGCCATGCGCTTCATTGTGCACTGCCAGTCATGAAACAATGCACCCCTGTGCCACAGGCCGGTCAAGCCTGCGATGACCTACTCACCCGCTTCTACCGCTTCGGCTCCGTTCGCGCTGACCCCGGCCGGTCAGCCCGGGGTCGATCGCGACTGGACCAGTGCCGACTTCGATTTCGAGCTGCCGCAGCAGCTGATTGCCCAGCACCCGGTGGCGCAACGCAGCAGCTCTCGCCTGCTCGATGGACGAGGTCCGAAACTGCAAGACCTCATCTTTTCCGACTTACCCGGCCTGTTGTCCAGTGGTGACTTGCTGGTGTTCAACGACACCCAGGTGATCAAGGCCAGACTGTATGGACACAAAGCCACAGGGGGGGCCGTTGAGGCACTGGTCGAGCGTGTGCTGCAGCGCCATGAGGTGTGGGCGCACATTCGGGCCAGCAAGTCGCCTCCCAGCGGTGGCGTCATCCGATTCCAGGGCCCTGGCGGGCAGAGCTTTGAGGCACAGGTGTTGGGCCGGTGTGGGCCCGATGGTTCCTTGTTTCATTTGCGCTTTCCCGACGATCCCTTCACGCTGCTGCAGGTCTGTGGCCACGTGCCTTTGCCACCCTACATCCAGCACGCCGACTCCATCGACGACGAGCGTCGCTACCAAACGGTCTTCGCCCGCCGACCCGGCGCGGTGGCCGCACCCACGGCGTCGCTGCACTTTGACGAAGCGGTCTTGCAAGCCTTGGAGGCCAAGGGTGTGCGCCGCGCGTACGTCACGCTCCACGTGGGAGCCGGGACATTCCAGCCCGTGCGAAGCGAAAAGCTGCGTGACCACCGCATGCACAGCGAATGGTTTGAGCTCAACGAGCAAACCGTACACGCCATCGCCAACACCCGCGCTGCGGGCGGTCGGGTGTGGGCTGCGGGCACCACCACCTTGCGCGCCCTGGAGTCGGCGGTAGCACCTGATGGGAGCCTGCAGCCTGGCGCTGGCGATACCGATATCTTCATCACCCCGGGCTTCGAGTTTCGCGTGGTCGATGGCCTCATCACCAACTTTCACCTACCGCGCAGCACCTTGATGATGCTGGTGAGTGCCTTTGCGGGCCACGAGCACATCATGGCGCTTTACCGTTACGCTATCGATCGCCGCTACCGGTTCTTCAGCTATGGAGATGCCATGTTGCTGACGCGTCAGTCCTCACCGGGTGCTGCCCATGCTTGAATTTGAAATCCTCCGCACGCAAGGCCAGGCCCGCCGGGGGCGCCTGCGACTGAACCACGGCGTGGTGCAAACGCCCATCTTCATGCCGGTGGGTACCTACGGCACAGTCAAAGGGGTGACGCCCCACAGTCTGGAGTCCATGGGCGCGCAAATCATCTTGGGCAATACCTTTCACCTGTGGCTGCGTCCGGGGCTGGACGTCTTGCGTGGCTTTGGCGGTCTGCACGGATTTGAGCGCTGGCACAAGCCCATCCTCACCGACAGCGGTGGGTTTCAGGTCTGGAGTTTGTCGGGTGCAGATGGCAAAGGCCGCAAGATCAGCGAAGAAGGGGTGCGATTTGCCTCACCGGTCAGTGGTGAGAAGCTCTTTTTGACGCCCGAAGTGAGCATGCAGATCCAAACAGTGCTCAACTCCGACATCGTGATGCAGTTTGACGAATGCACGCCTTACCAGACGGCCGGACACATCACCACCGAGGCCCAAGCCCGCACCTCCATGGCCTTGAGCCTGCGCTGGGCGCATCGCTGTCAGGAGGAATTGGCGCGATTGCAAAACCCCAACGCCCTGTTTGGCATTGTTCAAGGGGGCATGTACGAAAACCTGCGCTTGGAGTCGGCTCAACAACTGGCCGAACTCAAGTTGCCAGGCTACGCCATTGGCGGTGTGAGTGTGGGTGAGCCCAAGGAAGACATGCTGCGCCTGACGGCCTCCACACCGCAGCATCTTCCGGCCGACAAGCCCCGATACCTCATGGGGGTGGGCACGCCAGAAGACTTGGTTTTTGGCGTTCAGCACGGGGTGGATTTGTTTGACTGCGTCATGCCCACGCGCAACGCCCGCAACGGCCACCTCTTCACGCGGTTTGGCGACCTCAAGATCCGCAATGCACGCCACAAGACGGACCCTCGGCCGCTGGACGAGACCTGTACCTGTTACACCTGTTGCGGCCATACCCGAGCCGATGGATCGGTCAGTGGTGGCTTCAGCCGTGCCTACTTGCACCACCTGGACCGCTGCGGCGAGATGCTGGGCCCCATGCTGGCGAGCATCCACAACCTGCACTACTACTTGCAGCTCATGCAAGAGGTGCGCGATGCGCTCGATGCGCAAACCTTTGACGCGTTCAGCGCACGGTTTGCGCAAGATCGGCAGCGCGGTCCGGCCTGAGCTCCTGGGTGTGGCAGATGTCCGGCCTCGGGTCAAGACCTCCTTGCGTGGCGGGCACTAGGCGGCGTGCTGTTCCAGCAGCCAGCTGGCCTGGTCGTGTTGGGCCAGCTGATCGCGCAGCCATGGCAGCAGCCCTTGCAGCTGAGCGTGCAGTGTGTGTGGCGGGTTGATGATGACCACGCCACTGCCTTGCAGGCCAAAGCCCTCGGCGTTTGGCGATTGCACGCTCAATCGGGCATGCACCCAGCCCTTGGGGGCCAGCGCTTTGAGTCGGCGGGGAAGTTGCGCGGACTCGACGCGGCCGACCTGCGGGTACCAGACCACGCAACACGCTGCGGAAAAGCGCTGCAGTGCATCGCGCAGGCTTTGCACCACCCGGGCATAGTCGCGCTCCAGCTCGTAGCTGGGGTCCATCAGCACCAAGGCGCGTCGGGTTGGCGGAGGCAGCTTGGCCTTGAGCAGCTCAAAGCCGTCTCCCATCGCAACCGACCCCGCCCCTGTGGTGCGCAGCCAGCTGGCCAGGATGCGGTGATCCGTGGGGTGCATCTCCATCAGATGCATCTCATCTTGCTCGCGCAACAAGGCCTGCACCAAGGCGGGCGAGCCGGGGTACTGGCGCAACTCGGACGCGCCGTTGAACGTCTGCACCAGATTCAAGTAGGTGGACACTGGCGCGGGCGCCTCGTCTTGCGAGCGCTCGCGCAGTGCCCACAGCCGGGCAATACCCTGGGCGTACTCCGACTTCTTGCGTGCGTAGCTGCTGTGCAACGAGTATCCCCCCGCGCCGGCGTGGGTGTCGATGTAGCGAAGCCCCTTTTCCTTTTGCAAAAGGTGCTGCAACACCAGTAGCAGCACCAGGTGCTTGAGGACATCGGCATGGTTGCCGGCATGAAAGGCGTGTCGGTAGGCGAGCATTCTCAGACTGTATCGCTTGCGCAAGCCCGCGCAGGCGCTGTATGCGGTAGGCTTGGCCCATGAGTACGTTAATGGATCCCATTCGCATCGGCCAGATCGACTTGGCCCACCGCATCGTGATGGCGCCGCTGACCCGCAACCGCGCTGGCCCTGGGCAGGTGCCCACCGCCCTGATGGCGCGCTATTACGCACAGCGTGGCAACCCCCAAACAGGCGCCGCGCTCATCGTCTCCGAGGCCACGCAGATTTGCGCTGAGGGGCAAGGCTATCTGGACACCCCAGGCTTGCACACGGCCCAACAAGTGGCCGGCTGGAAGCAGGTGACGCAGGCTGTCCATGCCCAAGGTGGGCGTATCGTGGCCCAGCTTTGGCACGTGGGCCGCATATCGCACACGAGTTTGCAGCCCGACGGCGCAAGCCCCGTGTCCTGCACCGCGCGTGCAGCCACCACCAAGACCTTCATTGCCGGTGGCTTTGCCCCGTGCTCACCGCCCAGGGCTCTGCGCACCGACGAGTTGCCTGGCATCGTCGAGCACTACCGGCGCAGTGCCGTCAACGCCCGTGAGGCGGGATTTGATGGGGTGGAAATCCACGCAGCCAACGGTTATCTCCTGGATCAATTCCTGCGTGACACCATCAACGATCGCACCGACGGGTACGGCGGCGACTTTGCCGGGCGCAGCCGCTTGCTCTTGGAAGTCTTGCGTGCGGTCTCGCAGGCCATCGGCTCGGGCCGCACAGGCGTGCGCCTGTCGCCGGTCACGCCCTCGAATGACGCCGCGCCCGACACCCAGGCTCAGGCGTTGTATGACCATGTGGGCGCACAACTGGCCCCGCTGCAATTGGCCTATGTGCACGTGGTAGAGGGCCAAACGGGCGGAGCCCGAGACTTCGCTTCTTTTGACTTCGAGCGGCTGCGCCAGCGGTGCGGCGCCCCGTGGATGGTCAATAACGGCTACACCGCCCCCATGGCGCGTCAGGCGGTTGAACACGGGCAGGCGGACCTGGTGGCCTTTGGCCGCCCTTTCATCGCCAATCCCGACCTGACACGGCGCATCCAAGAGGGGGCGCCGTGGAATGCCTTGGACACCAAGACCTTGTACGGGGGTGGCGAGGCGGGGTACACCGACTACCCCGCCCTGGCCAGCGAGTCGGCCCGCTAGGGCTGGGCCAGAGCCTTTTCAATGGCGGCGACCAGGCTGGAGTTGGTGGGCCCGGTGAGGCTGCTGTAGCTGGCCACGGGCTTGCCCTGACGGTCTACCAAGTACTTGTGAAAATTCCACATGGGCTTGCGCCCAGTGGCCTGGGCCAGTGAGGCGTACAGCGGGTGGGCCTGGGCCCCGGTGACGGACATCTTGGCAAACATGGGAAATTTCACGCCAAACGTGTTGCTGCAGAACTCGGCGATCTGGGCATTGGAGCCCGGCTCTTGTTGCCCGAAGTCGTTGGACGGAAAGCCCAACACCACCAGTCCGCGCGAGGCGTACTTGGCATGCAAGGCCTCCAGGCCTTCGTATTGGGAGGTGAACCCGCAGTAGCTGGCGGTATTGACCATGAGCAAGACCTTGCCCGCGTACTGACACAGTGACTGCGGCTTCTCATCCTGCAATCGCGGCAGGGTGTGCTGCAACAAGGCGGGGCACCCCGCAGAAGACGCTGGCCCGCTGCCTCCCGATGCCGTGGACGTCGAGGCCCTCGAGGGTGTACTTGCCGTCACGGCGGCAGCCGCCAAGACCACAGAGGCGAACAGCGCCACCCAGGCCGAGTCACGCAATGGGTTGGGCGCGCGGCGAGCGCGAGCGACCCAGCTTCGGTGCACGTTTGAACGCATGAGAATCCTCGTGGGGTACCGGTGAAGCAGGTGCGACCCTGCCGCCCTGCGATTCCCATCATGGCACCAAAGCAGGCCTGTGCCCGGTGGGCCGGGCACAAGCCCCATCAAACGCCTGCCTTTACCCTGTTTTTTCTGTTGGGCCGGGGCCTGCTCTCAATCATCAACTTATGAATATTTTGCATAGTTAGCCCTGTTCAGGCAGTTACCGAGTGATTACATTGACTGCCCGAGCCTTGGATTTCCTTATGAACAGCCCCGTCACGCCCGGTCTTGATTGGAAGGCCCCCGCCTACGTTGGTCATCCCCGCTTGCTGGCCTGGGTGGCCGAAATCGCCGCCCTGACCCAACCAAAGCACATCCATTGGTGCGATGGGTCGCAGCAGGAGTACGACAGCCTTTGCGAACGGTTGGTGGCGGCCCAAACCATGCGCCGCTTGAACCCGGCGCTGCGCCCCAACAGCTTCTTGGCGCTGAGCGACCCCAGTGATGTGGCGCGCGTGGAAGACCGCACCTTCATCTGCACCGACAAGCAAGAGGACGCCGGGCCCACGAATCACTGGGTGGCCCCTGAGCAGATGCGAGAAAAATTGCAAACCGGCTCGCAAGCCCTGTTTGCCGGATGCATGCGAGGCCGGACCTTGTACGTGGTGCCCTTTTCGATGGGCCCTTTGGGCTCCCCCATTGCGCACATTGGGGTCGAGCTGACCGACAGCGCCTATGTGGCGGTGAGCATGCGCACGATGACGCGCATGGGCCGTGCGGTGTATGACGTATTGGGTACCGATGGTGAATTTGTGCCCTGCGTGCACTCCGTGGGCGCCCCCTTGGCCCCCGGTCAACAAGATGTGCCCTGGCCGTGCAACGCCACCAAGTACATCGTGCATTACCCGGCCACCCGAGAAATCTGGAGCTATGGCTCGGGCTATGGGGGCAACGCCTTGCTGGGCAAGAAGTGTTTTGCCCTGCGCATTGCCTCGTCAATGGGTAAAGAGCAGGGCTGGTTGGCCGAGCACATGCTCGTCTTGGGCGTGACCTCACCCCAAGGGCGCAAGTACCACGTGGCGGCCGCCTTTCCCA
Source organism: uncultured Rubrivivax sp. (assembly GCA_964400135.1). Classification (GTDB taxonomy): domain Bacteria; phylum Pseudomonadota; class Gammaproteobacteria; order Burkholderiales; family Burkholderiaceae_C; genus Rubrivivax. The sequence continues at coordinate 56,169 of CAYNSW010000005.1, forward strand.
GCGCCTGCGGCAAGACCAACTTCGCCATGCTCGTGCCGCCCGCAGGTTTTGAAGGCTGGCAAGTCAGCACCATTGGCGATGACATCGCCTGGATCAAGCCAGATGCCAGCGGCCGGCTGCACGCCATCAACCCCGAGGCCGGCTATTTCGGGGTGGCGCCAGGCACCAATCACAAGACCAATCCCAACTGCATGGCGTCTTTAAAGCGCGATGTCATCTTCACCAATGTGGCGCTCACCGACGACGGCGACGTCTGGTGGGAGGGCATGACCGACGAGCCGCCCGCGCACCTCATCGACTGGCAGGGCCGCGACTGGACGCCGCAGATGGCCCGCGCCACGGGCGCCAAGGCGGCTCATCCCAATGCGCGCTTTACCGTGGCGGCCACCAACAATCCCGTGTTGGATGCCCACTGGGACTCACCCGAGGGGGTGCCCTTGGATGCGTTCATCTTCGGTGGGCGTCGCTCCACCACCGTGCCGCTGGTCACCGAGGCGCGCAATTGGGTCGAGGGCGTCTACATGGCGGCGACTATGGGCAGCGAAACCACAGCCGCTGCCGCTGGCGCGCAAGGCGTGGTGCGACGAGACCCCTTTGCCATGCTGCCCTTCATGGGCTACAACATGTCGGACTATTTCGCCCACTGGCTCGACCTGGGCGAGCGCTTGCAGCGATCGGGCGCTACCTTGCCCAAAATCTTTTGCGTCAACTGGTTTCGCAAGGGAGCCGACGGTAAGTTCATCTGGCCCGGGTATGGCGAAAACATGCGCGTGTTGGAGTGGATGCTGGGCCGGGTGGACGGCAAAGCCCGAGCCCAAGAGCATGCCTTGGGCCACAGCCCGGGCTATGAAGACTTGCGCTGGGACGGCCTGAGCTTCAGTCGTCAGGCGTTCGACGGTGTCATGACCATCGAGCCCCAGGCTTGGCACGAAGAGCTCAAGCTGCACGACGAATTGTTCACGCAGTTGGCGCACCGCCTGCCCGCGCAGTTGCCCAGCACCCGGCAACAGCTGGGCCAACGCTTGGGCTCGGGCCCTGCTGCCCGAAGCTAGCCAGGCCGCGGCATCATTTGATCAGGGGCAAACCTGGGCCCCACCAGAGGCCCGCATAATCGGCTGCGGGTGGCACAAAGCGTGTGACCCCAACGCCCCGGCGTGGGGACAGGAGCAAGAGATGAACATTTTGGTACCGGTGGATGGCAGCGACTACACCAAGCGCATGTTGGCGTACCTGACCGCGCACGATGAGTGGCTCGGTGGCCTGCACCGCTACACCTTGCTTCATGTGGTGGGGGCCATGCCCTCGCGGGTGGCCTCTGCGGTCGACAAGGCCACCTTGCAGGCGTACTACGACAGCGAGGCTGAAAAGGTACTCAAGCCCATCCGCGCATTTTTTGCCCGGCATGCCGATATTCAGGCCGAGTTCATGACCAAGACGGGCTCACCGGCGCAGACCATCGTGAAGCTGGCCCAGCTCAAAAAATACGATCTGGTGATGATGGGCTCGCATGGGCATGCCGCGCTGGGCAACCTCATTCTCGGCTCGGTGGCCACCAAGGTGCTGGCACAAACCTCGGTGCCCGTTCTCCTGATTCGCTAAGCCGCGGCCCGTACCTGGTTGGCTCGAGCGGCCAACCCCCCAAAGCAGGTGGTCAGGACCCACTCCACGATTTGTTCGTCGTCGAAGCGGCCCGCCGTCTTCAACACGGCCGGCACGGGGTCACACGCTCTCGCATAGATCGTGTAGAGCACCAACTCGGGCGGCAGTTGCGCATCGATCTGGCCCAGCTGCTGCGCCTGAACAATCCACCCGCCCAAGTGCTCGCTTACTTGCATGATGAGGTCCAGATAGCGCTGGTTTTGCATCAGCTCGGCGCGTAGCGTCGAGTTTTGCGAGGGCAGCGTGGGCATCTGCTGGCTCAACTGCATGCGCAGGGCCCAGCGGGCCACGGCACGCAGCCGCGCCATGGGGCCTCCCCCATTCGACGCCTCCTCCTGAACCACAGTGAGCGCTTGCTCCAGAACGCGTACCATGGCCGCGGCGGCCAGGGCCTCTTTGGAGGCAAAGTGTTTGTACAGACTGGCCTTGGCAATCCCGACCTCGGCGGCCACTTCGTCCACCGTCATCAGGTCAAAACCTTTTTCAGCCAAAAGGCGGTTGACGGCGCTGATGATGGCGTCTTCACGCACCCGCAGCATCTGCTCTCGAAACGCACCCTTGACCATGGGTCCCGATTCTACGCGGCCCCGCCCAGAAGATGACTGACGGTTCAGTTTTTGAACCGTTTGGTCTTTTGGCCTGTGCGCCTGGCGGTGGGGTTGCTGCGCCCAGGCGTTGTCGGGCGCGGTCTGGAGACGTCGGCCAGCAGCAACACACTGCGAACCAGATCCTCCACCGCCTCGCTCAGGTCTGAGGGGGGTGCCAAGGATTCGATCACCTCCAGCAGATCTTGTGCATCTTCCAAATCTTCGGGGTCAAAGGCAGCGTACAAGACGGCCAGCGGCTCAATGATGTGGGGGTCCTCCAGGGCCAGCAGGCCCGGAAACCTCTCCAAGGCCCAACTCAAGCCCGCCACCCAGGGCTGTACCAGGGCGTGCGGCAACAGGGGTGGCTCGTCCTCGTCGAGCTCAAACACCCAGGGGTCAAACCACTGCCTCGCGGCGATGGCCGCATCCAATTGGGCGTGGCGTTGCGAGGCCAGCCGGGCAATTCGCTCAAACAAGTCCACAGACGCCGCGTCCTCGGGCAGCGGCAGCCCCTGCACGTCGAGCAGGCCGGGCAACCACTGCGCCTGAGGCACGGGTTGCGGCTGTAGCAACACGCCACACAGGTAGCCATCGGCTGCGCTGGCCTCCAGGGCTTGCCAGGGCGCACCCACCTGGGCCAGCAGGTCGTCTAGACGTTGCGCCAAAGAGGGGTCGGCCGGCGGAAAATGCGGTGCGGGCATGACCCATTGTCTTTCATCGGACGGCCGCGCGCCCACCGGGAGGAGGCACTAGACTGGGCGCCTTGCATGCGATTGATCACCCTGAACGAGGTTACCGCTATGGGAGCTCCTGCCGCCTTCGTCTCCAATACGCTCATCGGCCACTGGGTAGATGGCGCTGCGCGGGTCAATGACCGGGCGCGCCGTCAGGATGTCTTCAACCCCGCCACCGGCGAGGTGGCCCGACAGGTGTGCCTGGCCTTGCCCGAGGACGTGAATGCGGCGGTGGAATCGGCGCGCCGCGCGCAGCCCGCGTGGGGCGAGATGCCGCCTATTCGACGCGCGCGCATCCTCAACAAGTTCTTGTCCTTGATGGAGACCCACCGCGACACCCTGGCGGCCATGATCACCGCCGAGCACGGCAAAGTGTACTCAGACGCTCAAGGTGAGGTCACGCGTGGCATTGACATCATCGAATTTGCTTGCGGTATCCCGCAGTTGCTCAAGGGCGACTTCACCGACCAAGTCTCCACGGGCATCGACAACTGGACCTGGCGGCAACCCTTGGGCGTCGTCGCTGGCATCACCCCCTTCAATTTCCCGTGCATGGTGCCGTGCTGGATGTTCCCCGTGGCCCTGGCCTGTGGCAACGCGTTCATTCTCAAGCCCAGTGAGCGCGACCCCTCGCCGTCTTTGTTCATGGCCGACTTACTGACCCAGGCGGGCTTGCCCGCTGGCGTTTTCAATGTGGTGCAGGGCGACAAGGTGGCCGTCGACGCCTTGCTGTCACACCCTGATGTCAAGGCCCTGTCGTTTGTGGGGTCCACGCCCATCGCCCAGTATCTGTACGAGACGGCTGCTCATCACGGCAAGCGTGTGCAGGCACTGGGCGGGGCCAAGAACCACATGGTGGTCATGCCCGACGCCGACTTGCAGCAAAGCGTGGACGCCCTCATTGGCAGCGCCTTTGGCTCGGCAGGCGAGCGCTGCATGGCCATCTCGGTGGCTGTACTCGTGGGCGATATGGCCGACCGCATCATGCCTTTGCTCGAGCAGCGCACACGCGCCTTGAAGATCGGCCACGGCATGGATGCAGCCAGCGAGATGGGCCCCATCGTGACCGCACAGGCGCGCGACCGCATCGAACACTGCATCACCCAGGGCGTGGAAGAAGGCGCGCAGCTGGTGGTCGACGGGCGCGGTGTGCGGGTGGCCTCGCATCCTGCGGGCTTCTTCACCGGGGGCACGCTCTTTGACCATGTGAAGCCCCACATGCGTCTGTACCGAGAAGAAATTTTTGGACCGGTGTTGGCGTGTGTGCGCGTCCAAGACCTCGCACAGGCTGTGCAACTCATCAACGAACACGAGTTTGGCAATGGCGTCGCCTGCTTCACCTCAGATGGCGGTGTAGCGCGTGAATTCGCCCGCCGCATCCAGGTGGGCATGGTGGGCATCAATGTACCGATTCCCGTGCCCATGGCCTGGCACGGCTTTGGTGGGTGGAAGCGCAGCCTGTTTGGCGATATGCACGCCTACGGCGAAGAAGGCGTGCGGTTTTACACGCGTCAAAAGTCGGTCATGCAGCGCTGGCCCGACAGCGCGCCCAAGGGGCCGGAATTCGCCATGCCCACGGCGCAGTAGAGCGGGGCCTGGGCGATCACTCCACGCGACCGATGGACTTGACGACCTCGACCATGGCCCGGGCATCGGCGTCCCAGTAGGTTTGAAACTCTGCTGCGTCCAAATACTCCACGGGGCTTCCTGCTTTGCCGATGGTCTGAATGACGCCGGGGTCTGAGGCGGCCTTGCGCGCTGCCGCGCGCAATCGCGAGATCACTTCGGGCGGTGTTGCAGAGGGGACAAACAGGGCAGACCACTGCGCAAACTGAACGGGGAAGCCCGACTGTTTAAGGCTGGGGACTTCGGGCAGGGCTTGCAGCGGCTTGTCTCCCCAATGGGCCAGTGCGCGCAACTTGCCCGAGCGTATGTGCTGCACCACCGAGGCGGGGCCGGTCGAGACCGCATCCACCTGACCCGCCAACAGCGCCAAGACGGCCGGCCCGGCACCGGTGTAGGGAATGTGGGTCATAGAAAAGCGTGCCTGGGCCTTGAGCATTTCCATGGGCACATGCATCGTGCCGTAATTGCCTGAGCTGCCATAGTTGAACTTGCCCGGTTTGCTTTGCAGGTCTTTGATGAACTCTGCCAACGACTTCCAAGGCGCATCGGCGCGTACCACCAAGACCGTGGGGTCAGCCGTAAAGCGAGCAATGGGTTTGAATTGATCGAGAGTGAAAGACGGCTTGCGTCCCAGAATGCGGTCGGCTTCGGGCAGGATGGAGATGGAAGACAGCGTCATGAGCACCGTGTGCCCATCGGCACCCGCACGCGCGGCTGCAGCCATTCCCACAGCCCCGCCAGCGCCCAGTCGATTTTCAACGATCACGCTTTGGCCCAGCTCCTTGGACAGGGCTTCGGCTACCGGCCTGGCCACCGTATCGGCAACCCCTCCGGGAGGAAAGGGCACGATCATGGAGATCGGCTTGCTTGGCCAAGCCTGCGCCAAGGCGGCATCCGCTGCGCTCATGCCAACACACAGTGCCAGGCTTTGCAGCAGCAGACTGCGCAAGCCCAGACCCCAAAAGCGCCGTGGTTTGACTTCAAGGTGTTTCATCGGTTTTCCTCCACAAATCGGTTGTCCAGGGTGCTGATGCCGGCACAGTGAGTGTAGCGAGGCCGAACCGCCCAACGGGTGGGCAGCGCGGGCCCGCGGACTCGTTCGGCCCCTTACGGGCAAACCTGTGGTGAACCGTGCGTGAGCCCTGCCTACAATCCCTCAGACATCAGTTCCTGCCCCCTCGAATTTGCCAGGTGGGCCAACGCAAGGAGTCCGCTGTGCCCACCACGCCCCCGACAACCGACCCGGCATTGCTCAACGGCCTGAAGTGGCGCTGTATCGGACCTCCCCGCGGCGGGCGGGTGGTGGCTGTGGCGGGGGACCCTCGAGCGCCCATGACCTTTTACTTTGGTGCCTGTGCCGGCGGCGTGTGGAAGACCGTTGACGGTGGCGTGTACTGGCGCTGCATCTCTGATGGCCATTTGACCAGCGCCACCATCGGCGCGCTGGCCGTGGCCCCCTCGGATGGCAATGTGATTTACGCCGGCACCGGGGAGACGACCATTCGCATAGACGTCTCCTACGGCGATGGCATGTACCGGTCTACCGATGCGGGCCAGACCTGGCAACACTTGGGGCTGAAAAATTCGCACCACATCGGTCGCATATGCGTTCACCCGCAGGACCCGGACCTCGTGTACGTGGCCGCGCTGGGAGATGCTTTTGGGTCCAATGCCGAGCGTGGTGTGTTCCGCTCACGCGATGGGGGCAAGACTTGGCAAAAGATTCTCTATCGCGGCCCGAACGCAGGGGCAGTGGATCTGAGCATGGACCCCAACAACCCGCGCATCCTGTATGCGGCGTTTTGGCGAGCGCGACGCAGCTTTTGGCACCTCAATAGCGGCGGAGAGGGCAGTGGCCTGTGGCGCTCAATGGACGGAGGTGACACCTGGGAGCCGTTGTCCGGGAGAGGCGGCCTACCGGGGGGCTTGTTGGGCAAACACGGCGTGAGTGCCTCGGCCGCTCGAAGCGGGCGTGTGTATGCGCTGGTCGAGGCCGAGGGCGAGAAAACGGGCATGTACCGAAGCGATGACTTTGGCGCCAATTGGGTGCAAACGAGCAGCCACCGGGACTTGATGCACCGCCCGTGGTACTACACCCATGTCTTTGCTGACCCCGGCCACGCCGACACGGTGTACGTGACCAACCTGCAAATGTGGAAGTCCACTGACGGCGGTGTGTCGTATACCGAAGTGACCACCCCCCATGGTGACAATCACGATTTGTGGATCGATCCGCGCCATCCAAGCCGCATGATCGAAGGCAACGACGGCGGGGCCTGCGTTTCGTTCAACGCAGGGGCCACCTGGTCTTCAATCTACAACCAGTGCACGGCGCAGTTTTACCGCCTGGATGTCGACAATCAATTCCCCTATCGCGTCTACGGCACTCAGCAAGACAACACCTCTATCTCGGTGCCCAGTGCGTCAGAGTGGGGCTCCATTACCTTGGGTGAATGCACCTACCCGGGAACTGGTGAGAGCGGCTTCATCGCCGTGCATCCCGAAGACCCCAACATCGTGTACTGCGGTGCCGTGGGGTCCAGCCCCGGAGGGGCGGGGGCTTTACAGCGCTACGATCACCGCACCCGCCAAATCCGCCTGGTCAACGTCTGGCCTGAAGAGTCCACGGGCATTGCCCCCAAGGACTTGAAGTATCGCTTCGCCTGGACATTTCCTCTCGTATTTTCCCCTCACGACCCCAAGACCTTGTACGCTGGAGGCAACCGCATCTTCCGCACCCGAGATGAAGGCTCGAGCTGGGAATGCATCTCGCCCGACCTCAGCTTGAACGATCCCAGCCGCCAGGGTCATTCGGGCGGCCCCCTCACGCACGACACGGCCGGCGCGGAAGTGCATGCCACCTGCGCCAGTGTGGTGCCCTCTGTGCACCGACCCGGCGAGATCTGGGCCAGCACCGATGATGGTCTGGTGCATGTCACCCGAAACGACGGGCGCACCTGGACGCAGGTCACCCCGCGGGGCATGCCTGAGTTGGCCTATGTGGGCTGCGTGGAGATCAGCGCCCATGACGCCAACACGGTGTACGTCAGCGCCACGCGCTACAAACTGGCCGACTATCGGCCCTACTTGTTTCGCACCCGAGACGGGGGCAAGACATGGCAGTCGATCACGGGCAATCTGCCTGCCAACGAAATCACCCGGGTCATCCGGGCTGACCCCGTGCGCGAGGGGCTGTTGTTTGTGGGCACCGAGACGGGCATCTTCTTCAGTTTCGATGACGGGCGCAAATGGCACCGAATGGGCGCAGGCTTGCCCGTAGCGCCCGTGTACGATTTGAAGATCAAGCACGGCGACTTGGTGGCCGCCACACACGGGCGCTCTTTTTGGATTCTCGATGACCTGTCGGCCTTGCGGCAGGTCTTCGTCAACAGCCGCAGTGTCCAGCTGTTCGCACCGCGCGATGCGGTACGCACGCGGCTGACATGGAGCGCGGGCTCCAGCCACGGCAAGAAGGGAATCAGCTATGGCCCGGCCTTTGGTATCGGCGGGGGTACCGAGGCGGTGCTTGGGCCCGACGGCCTGACGCGGCGTGTGCACTTGGATGTCGGCGAGGGCGCCCCTCAAGGCGCGCTGCTCTACTACTGGCTGCCCGCAGGATTTGAAGGCGCAGTGCGCCTGACGGTAAGCGATGCGCAGGGCCACACCGTGCGGCAGCTGGCCAGCGATGACACCCAATTGGCCGCGGCCAAGCGCCCAACGACGCGAGGGGGCCTGAACCGGCTGGTCTGGGACCTGCGCCACCAAGGCCCGACCCGACTGGACTTGAGCCTGATGGAGCGACGCAACAAGCCGCTGGCCGAAGAAAGCGAAGACTTGGCGGGCCCCTTGGTGGCGCCTGGCCGATACACGGTTGAGCTCCAAGCAGGGGGCAAGACGCAGACAGTGCAGTTCAGCGTCTTGAAGGACCCGCGTCTGAAGGTCACGCAACGCGCCTTTGATCAGCAGTCGGCTCTGCTCCAACGCCTGTACGCCAAGTGGTCACAGCTCAATGAGGGCGTTAACCGCATCCGCCGGTTGAAGCGTCAACTCAACGCCCTGGGTGCTCGTGAAACGTCTGGCCCCAAAGGCCTGGCCGCCAGCACCCAAAGGCTGCGCGACGAGCTGGCCTCCATCGAGGCCAAGCTGGTGGATGTCAAGCGCGAATCCCCCCGCGATGTGCTGCGGCACGAAGCGGGGCTCAACGACACGCTGGTGGACCTGATCAGTGTGGTGGCCATTGCCGACGAGGCGCCCACCACGCAAGCCCGGCAAGTTTCCGACGAGATCATGGCCAGCGTGGATGTGCAACTCAAGCGACTGGCCGTGTGCACACAACGCGACGTGCCCAAAGTCAACGCGGCCTTGCGGGCCGCAGGCGTCGAGGTGCTGGGTGCCTGATCAGGACTGGATCTGATCGCTGGGGCGTTGCATCATCGATCGCACGGTGGACACCACGGCGCTGAGGATGAACCATGTCAGCAAGAACGCGCCCGTCTCCAGCAAGAAGCTGCGAAACTTGTAGAACAGCTCGGCAATGAGTAAGGCCAGCAAGAATACAGGCACCTCAATGGAGGCCTGTTTGAGGGAAAGGCGGCGGATGTAGTCGTACATCGAAAATCCTTTTTTGCAGGGTAATGGGCCCCACACAGAGCCCCATGCGCAGTGTGGCACGACTGCGGGCTTGACCAAGCCGGGCTTCCCCGCAGTGCTGCTGCGGCGGGCAGGGGATTGTGGCCGGGCAACAGCGGTAATGGACCCACTCACGGGAAGTAACGGTGCAACGAAAAGTCGGGATCGGGTGGCGTGTTCAGTTCACAAGGGCTGTCGTTGGCGCTGGCTTGGCCGTGCTGCTTGGCGGATGTGCCAGCACGCTCGCGCCGCAGCAGGGGGAGCCCCTCGGTGCAGCGGCTGCCGTCACACCGCCGCCGGCTCTGCACATCGAGGGCATCCCACCCATCCCCCCAAGCTTACAAGCGCAGATTTCACCCTATTTGCGTTTTGACAGCACCGCCCTGGTGGGGTGGCACCCCACCCGCCGGGAATTGCTGGTCTCACGCCGCCCCGCCAACCGCAATGTGAGTCTGCTGTGGCGTGTGGCATCGCCGCAGGCCCAGCCCGAGCTGCTCGTACCCAGCACCGAGCCCTTGGCATCTGCCTACTATGAGCCCCAAAACGGCCGTTACGCCGTGGTGGTGCGCGCACGCCAAGGCGATGAGGCCTATCAGTTGCTGCGACTGGACTTGCCATCGCAGCAGATGACCTTGCTCACCGATCCTGAGCGCAGACACCAATTTGGCGTGTGGTTGAACCGTCAAAGCGCCCTGGTCTACAGCTCGGTGCCCTTGGACCGCAGCAGCCGAGCGCAGGATCGCGACTCGCCCACCACGCGTCTGATGCTGATGGACCCACTGCAGCCGCACAACCCCAAGCGCTTGGCCGAGCTGCCAGGTACCGGCTGGATCGTGGCGGCCGTTTCACCCGACGATCGGCAGTTGGCTCTACAAAGGTTCATCTCCGCCAACGAGTCTCAAGTGGTGTTGATGGACCTGGCCAGCGCCCAGCTTCGTCAAATATTGCCCGCAGACCCAACCCATGCACCAGCCACCCACCGACCCGTGGCCTTTACGCCCGACGGCTTGGCGCTGTGGGTGCTCAGCGACCGTGCAGGCGAGTTCACCGAGCTCATGCGCTTGGATCTGCAGACCCAGCGGTTGGATCGCCTGGCGCCAGACTTGGGTTGGGATGTTGACAGTGTGCAGCCGTCATTTGACGGCCGCTATTTGGCCTTGCGGGTGAACCGTGACGGCCGCGATGAGTTGCGCGTCTTGCACACCGACAGTGGCCAACAGGTGGCGCTACCGCCCTTGCCTGAGGGCAGTGTCACCCGCGCCGTGTTCCATCGGCAGTGGCCCGAGCTCGCCTTTTCGATCAACGGCGCCAGCTCTCCTGGCCAGCTCTACAGCCTGGACCTGCGAGATGGTCGCTTGCACGCGTGGAATGCCGGGGCCACGCCCAGCCGATTGCCGCCGGGTGCGGCTCAAGACATCATCCGCTGGCGCAGCTTTGACGGACGCGTCATCTCCGGAATTGTCTATCGCCCCGGGCCCGGATTTTCTGGACGACGCCCGGTGTTGATCAACATTCATGGGGGCCCCGAGGCCCAAGCCCGGCAAGGCTTTGCGGGAAGGACAAACTATCTGGTGCAAGCGCTGGGCATGGTCGTGATTGCGCCCAATGTGCGCGGATCCAGTGGCTATGGCAAGACTTTCTTGGCGCTGGACAACGGTCGATTGCGAGAAGACTCGGTGCGAGACATCGGCGCGCTGCTTGACTGGATTGCCCAACAACCCGACTTGGATGCCGACCGGGTGGTGGTCACCGGGGGCAGCTACGGTGGCTACATGAGCCTGGCCGTGGCCGTGCACTATGGCCACCGCATCGCCGGGGCCGTCAATGTGGTGGGCATTTCGCACTTTGTGAGCTTCTTGCAAAACACCGAGAGTTACCGTCGCGACTTGCGCCGTGTGGAGTATGGCGATGAACGCGACCCAGCCATGCGCGCCTTTTTACACAGCATCTCGCCACTGACGCATGCGCACCGCATTACCAAACCCCTGTTGGTGATTCACGGCAAGAACGATCCGCGTGTTCCTTACACCGAGGCCGAGCAGATCGTGCGCGCTGTTAGGGCCAATGGCACGCCGGTGTGGTACTTGCGTGCCGACAACGAGGGCCATGGCTTTGCGCGCCGGGAAAATGCCGACTATCAGTTCTTGACCACGGTGATGTTCTTGCGGCAGGTCATGGGGCTGTGAGCCCATGCGCTGCGGGCCTCAGAGTTTTTCTGTTTCGGCTGTTCGAGGTTGCCACTTCATCAGCCGCTTTTCAATACGCCCCACCACATCGTCCAGCGCGAGCGCAAAGGCGGTGAGCACCACGATGCCTGCCATCACCGTATTGATGTCAAACGTGCCCTCGGCCTGCAAGATCAGGTAGCCCACGCCCTGGCTGGAGCCCAGGTACTCGCCCACCACCGCCCCCACAAACGCCAGCCCGACGCTGGTGTGCAGACTGGAAAACACCCAGCTGGTGGCGCTGGGCAGATACACATGCCGCAGCAGCTGCTTGGGGCTGGCTCCAAGCATGCGGGCATTGGCCAGCACCACCGGGCTGACCTCCTTGACGCCTTGGTAGACATTGAAAAAGACGATGAAAAACACCAGCGTCACACCCAGGGCAACTTTGCTCCCAATACCCAGGCCAAACCAGACGGCGAAGATCGGGGCCAAGATGATGCGCGGCATGGAGTTCATGGCCTTGACGTAGGGCTCCAAGATGGCGCTGGCCATGGGCTGCAAGGCCAGCCACAATCCGGCACCCAACCCCATGACCGACCCGATGCCAAAGGCCAGCATCGTCTCCAACAAGGTGATGCCCAAGTGGCGGTAAATATCGGCATCCACCACAAACCAGGTCCAGATTCGTCCCGCCACCTTGGCAGGTTCGCCGAAGAAGAAGGCCGCCTGCCGGTCGTTATCAAACATGAAAGGAGGCACCACGCCGGGTGCGGTCATGACATGCCAAAAGGCGATCACGGCCACCAGCAGACCGGCTTGCCACCAACGCAAGGTGCTGGGACGCGGCTTAATCAGTGCCCACATGGCGGCTTGCCGACCTCATGAGGCCGGCCCCTTGAGCTGCTGGGCATAGCCTTTGAGAACCTCTTCTCGCAAGACCGCCCAAATGGCGTTGTGCAATTCGATAAAACGTGGCTCGGTGCGCACCTCGGCCACATCGCGGGGGCGGGGCAGGTCGATGTGAAACTCGCCAATCGGGTGAGAGGCAGGACCGGCTGAGAGCACCACCACGCGATCGCTCATGGCGATGGCCTCATCTAGGTCGTGGGTGATGAACAACACAGCCTTCTTCTTTTGCGCCCACAGGGCCAAGACTTCGTTTTCCATGAGCTGGCGAGTCTGGATGTCCAGCGCCGAAAAAGGCTCGTCCATCAAGATGATGTCGGGGTCCAAAGCCAAGGTTTGCGCCAGGCTGGTGCGTTTGCGCATTCCGCCAGACAGCTGGTGGGGATAGCGATCACCAAAGCCGCCCAATCCCACACGCTTGAGCCATCCCTCAGCAGCCTCTCGCGCCTGCATTGGACTGAGGCCGCGAAACTCCAGGCCTGCCATGACGTTGCCCAAGGCGGTGCGCCACGGCATGAGGCTATCGGCTTGGAACATATAGCCTGCTCGGGTGTTGATGCCCTCCAGAGCCTGGCCAAAGACGCTGACCGACCCGGTGCTGGGGCTGAGCAAACCTGCACCAACGTTGAGCAAAGTGCTCTTGCCACAGCCCGTGGGTCCCACAACCGACACAAACTCGCCCTCGCCCACGTGCAGCGTCACTTGGCTGACCGCGGTGTAGCGTTGAGCAGGATCGTCCTTGCTGACGAAGGTACACGAAACCTCCGTCAGTGCCAGCGCCGCAACCGCCGCAGGGGACATGGCAGACACCAATGCGTGGGCTCAGCCCTTGGGATACTTGGCCAATGAACGCTTGACAAAGTCGTTGGTGTACACCGCCGACAAGTCCAACTGCGCCTTGGCCAAGGCCGGGTCAACACTGGCCAACGCCTGAAAGGCGGTTTGGGGACCTTTTTCCGGAAACAGACCATCGGCCGACAAGGCACCCTTGGCTGCCAGGAATGCATCGATGTACACCGCCCGATCGCCCAACAAAAAGCTCTCGGGTACGGCGTTGATGATCTCGCTGGGCCCCGCTGCTTGAATCCAGCGGTTAGCGCGCACGATGGCGTGGGTGAGTGCTTGGGTCGTTTGCGGATGCTTGTCCAAAAAGGCCTGGGGCGCATACAGGCAGGCAGCGGGCATTGGGCCGCCAAACACCTTGTCGGCCTCGGCCACCACGCGAGTATCCGAGATGATCTTCAGATCCCCTGAGCGCTGGAGCAAGGTGATCACCGGATCGAGATTGCTGATGGCATCGATCTGGCCTGACCGCATGGCGGCCACCGCCCCTTGCGCAGCACCCACACCGATGATGCTGACATCGGTGGGCTTCAAGCCAGCCTTGGCCAGAAAGAAGTTGACCATCACATTGGTTGACGAGCCCGGGGCCGTCACGCCCACTTTTTTGCCCTTAAGGTCTGCGGCACTCTTGTAGTTGGGCATGGTCTTGGGGTTGACGCCCAAGACGATCTGCGGCGCGCGTCCTTGTAATACAAAGGCGCGCATGCGCTGTCCCTTGGACTGCATGTTCACCGTGTGCTCAAAGGCGCCCGAGACCACATCGGCGCTTCCGCCCACCACGGCCTGTAGCGCGCGCGCGCCACCGGCAAAGTCCACTATGGTGACATCCAGCCCCTCAGCCTTGAAAAAGCCCTTTTGCTCGGCAATGGTCAGGGGCAGGTAGTACAGCAAGTTCTTGCCGCCCACGGCAATGGTCATTTTGGGCTTTTCCAGGGATTGCCCGTAGGCCTGACCAGCTGCCCAGGCTGCAGCACCCGCAGCCACCAGTACGTCGCGACGTTTCATCGTTTGACCTCCGTAAACTAGACCCACCGAAGCGCAGACTATAACGAGGGATCCGACCTCATGCAGCCGCCGCGCACTAGGCCGCCGTGCCGTGGGGTCTAAAATCTTCGCATTCCTGTCCCAACGTCTTTGAGGTGCCCCATGTCAATGTCCGACCGCGATGGCAAGATCTGGATGGACGGCCGCCTGGTGGAGTGGCGCGATGCCAAGATTCACGTCTTGACCCATACCCTGCACTACGGGTGCGGCGCCTTCGAGGGTGTGCGCGCCTACAAGACGGCCTCAGGCACGGCGATTTTTCGCTTACGCGAGCACACCGAGCGGCTGTTCAACAGCGCCAAGATCTTGCGCATGAACATCCCCTTTTCGCTTGAGCAGGTCATGCAAGCCCAGCAAGAGGTGGTGCGCGTCAACGCACTGGAGAGTTGCTATCTTCGCCCGCTGACCTGGATTGGGGACGCCAAGCTCGGCGTGAGCCCCAAGGGCAACTCCATTCACCTGATGATTGCGGCCTGGCCCTGGGGGGCCTATCTGGGCGAAGAAGGGCTGCAGCGCGGCATTCGCGTCAAGACGTCCAGTTACACGCGCCACCACGTCAACATCACCATGACCCAAGCCAAGGCGGTGAGCAACAACTCCATCTTGGCCAATATGGAGGCCACCGACGAGGGATACGACGAGGCGCTGCTGCTCGATGCTGCCGGCTTTGTGGCCGAGGGCGCCGGTGAGAATATCTTCATCATCAAAAAAGGTGTGGTCTACACCCCCGATCTGTCCGCGGGCGCGCTCAACGGCATTACCCGTGACACCATCTTTGCCATTTGTGCCGATCTGGGCCTGCGCCTGGTGGAAAAGCGCATCACCCGCGATGAGGTCTACATCTGTGATGAGGCATTTTTCACGGGCACGGCTGCCGAGGTGACCCCCATCCGCGAGTTGGACCGTATCGTCATCGGCTCAGGTGCTCGCGGCCCCCTGACCGAGAAAATCCAGACGGCTTTTTTTGATATCGTCAACGGGCGCAATCCCAAGTACGCCCACTGGCTCAGTGCGGTGAGGGGCTGACGATGAAGACTTCATCTGCGGCCCCGGTAGAGCTGACTGCCCAAGACCTTCAAGGCCCTGGTGTGGTGGCTTGCCCGCACCCCAAGATGCCGCTGTGGTCGCACCATCCGCGGGTATTCATCGACTTGACCCACGAGGGTCAGGGGCGTTGCCCCTATTGCGGCACCACCTACCGTCTGCAAGCCGGGCAGGTGTTGGCCTCGGGGCATTAGAAGCGACGCCCAACGGGCGCTGCGCTCAGCCAGCCTTGCCATGCCCAGAGCCAAACCCCCGGCAGCTGCTTTGCTGTCCTCCGCCGACGACATCGAGCAACAGTTTTATGAGGCCTTGCAGCAGGGCGATCTGGACATGCTCATGGCGGTGTGGGCCGATGATGAAGAGGTGGTGTGTGTGCACCCGGGTGGCCCGCGGGTCATTGGCCCGGCGGCCATTCGCGAGAGCTTCGAGTCGATTTTCGCCAACGGCCCCATTCCGGTAGTCCCCGATCAGGTGCACCGAGTTCACGGCGCCGGCTGCGCTGTGCACCACCTGGCCGAGCGCGTATCCATCCAAACCGAGCAGGGGCCTCGTACGGCATGGGTACTGGCCACCAATGTCTATTTGAAGACTGCGCGCGGCTGGCGCATGGTGGCCCATCACGCCAGCCCTGGGGCGGTGGGCGCGCCCCAAGACGTGGCGCAGTCGGTGGGCGAGTCGCCCTCGACACTGCACTGAGCCATGCGCAACTGGCGCGGCGCCTGGTGGTTGCCCGGCGGCCACGCGCAAACCATTTGGCCCACCTGGTGGTCTTATTGCGGCGCCATGCCCGCCTATCGGCGGCAGCGATGGGACAGCCCAGATGGCGACTTCATTGACGTGGACGTCGTGGCGGCACCTGCCCCTGGACCCTCGCGGATCCAGTTGGTGCTCTTTCACGGGCTCGAGGGTTCTTCGGCCAGCCCCTATGCGCGCGCATTTGCAGCGATTGCCGCCAACCGGGGCTGGGACTACGCGGTCGTGCACTTTCGTGGCTGTTCGGGCTCGATCAACCGGGCCCCGCGTGCCTATCACAGCGGGGACTACGAGGAGATCGACTGGATCCTCAAGCGCATGGCATCCGCGCACCCAGGGCCTTCGGTGGCGGTGGGCGTCTCTCTGGGGGCCAACGCCTTGCTGCGTTGGGCACAAGAGGCGGGACAACAGGCCTGCCAGATGGTTCAGGCCATTGCTGCCGTCAGCGCCCCGCTGGATTTGAGCGCCTGTGGCCAGGCCATAGACAGCGGCGTCAACCGGTGGCTGTACGCCCGCCATTTCCTGCGCACCATGAAGCCTCGCGCAGTCCAAAAGTGGCATCAGTACCCGGGACTGTTTGACCTGCACAGGTTGCTGGGCGCGCGCACCCTGTATGAGTTTGACGACGTGTTCACGGCGCCGTTGCATGGCTTTCGCGGGACGGCGGACTATTGGCGTCGCGCCGCCGCGCGACCGCATCTTCAGCGCCTGCGCCTGCCCACCTTGATACTCAATGCCACCAACGACCCGTTTTATCCCTCTCAACACTTGCCCGGGCCAGCCGAAGTCAGCCCCTGGGTGAGCTTGTGGCAACCCCGCACCGGCGGCCATTGCGGGTTTGCCCAGGGCCACCCGCCAGGCCATGTGATGGACATGCCACAGGCGGTGGTGCAATGGCTGGCCGAGCACGTCAGCACCACTTGCGGGTAGGCTTCGGACCATGGACGAGATTGTGTTGGCGGCTTTGCGCAAGTGGCCCGATGTGCCGCACTGTTACGGCTGGCTGGCGCTTGACGCGCGAGGACACTGGTATATGCGAGATGAGCGTGTGCAGGCTGCCGGTTCATTTCCCCAACACAAGGGCAGCCGTATCGAGCACGACAAGCTGCTGGCGTTCATTCACCGCAACTATGCGCAAGACAGCGCAGGCGCGGCCTACTTTCAAAACGGACCTCAGCGTGTGTATGTGGAGCTTGAGGCCGCGCCCTATGTGTGGCGGGTAGGCGGCGCGGCACCGGCTTGGACACTGACCACGCACACCGGGCTGGAGGGTGAGTTTGCGGGCGCTTGGCTCGACGAGGCGGGTCGTTTGTTCGTTCAAGCCACGGCCGCACCAGGCCTGAACTGTTTTGGCATCGTCCACTCACTGGACGTCGGGCTGGCCAGCACAGCCATCGAAAGTGGCCTGTGGCCCCTTCAGGAAATGCGATACGAGCACATGCCCGAGCGGTTTGGCTTTGTGGCCAAGCCCAGGCCGCGGACGACCTGAAGGCTATTTCTGGGCTGCTGGCGCTGCAGGTGTTGGGGGCTCAGCCAACTTGCCGCCCGACCGATTGGCCATATAGACCACAGCGCGCGCGATTTCCAAGTCGGCGTAATCACCACCACCTTGGGCTCCCATGGCGCCCTTGCCCTTGAGTGCTGAATTCAACAAGGCCTCATAGCCTGTTTTCAGGCGGGCCGACCAAGCCGCCGCATCGCCCAGCTTGGGTGCGCCGGCGGCACCCACACCGTGACAGGCACCACACGCGGCTTGGTAGACCTGCTCGCCTGTCTTGAATGTCGCAGGATCCGAGGTGTCCTTGATTTCCACGCGACCCACTGGCGCAATCCGCTTGGCGACCGCTTCGGCTTGGAGGGCGGAGGTGCCAGCGGCCGGCTTGTCGCCACGGGCCACGTAATTGACCAACAAGATGATGATGATCACGGGCACCACAAAAGCGGCCACAACCGTCCAAATCAGCTGTCGGGGGGTCTTGATCGGGCCCTCGTGGGCGTCGTGATCGTGCGAATCGCTCATGGGTTCCTCTGTTGGGCGCCTTCAAAACCGGCCGCCTGAACAGGCGAGACAGTCGGTGCGGCGAAGCCCTTCATTATAAGACGGGGGGCCGAGAGATAGAATTGACGCTGTGGGGCGACCGTGGTGAAGTGGATATCATGCGGCCCTCCGAAGGCCGCGTCGCAAGTTCGATTCTTGCCGGTCGCGCCAGCCCCACTTCCACCACACGCCATGTTCCAAGCACCATCGCGTCGGAATCGCCTCGTGTTCTGGGCGCTGACAGCGGGCCTCTTGACCGTGGGGGGCTGCGCCAGCCCACCTACTCGAGATGGCCCCCCGCAACGGGTGCCCGCGGGCCTGGAACGCACCCCCGATGCGACCCCACGCCTGGAGCGCATCCGCGCCGGCGGTCCCAACCAGCCCTACGAGGTGGGCGGTCGGCGCATTGTCCCCATGACCCAAGACTTGCCCCTGCGCGAGCGTGGGCTGGCCTCTTGGTACGGCACCAAATACCACGGCCGCCCGACGTCCAGTGGTGAAATCTATGACATGTTTGCCATGACGGCAGCCCACCGCACCATGCCGATACCCAGTTATGCGGTGGTGCGCAATCCGGCCAACGGGCGGCAGGTGGTGGTGCGTATCAACGACCGGGGGCCGTTCGTCTTTGAGCGCGTCATAGACCTGAGCTACGTGGCGGCGCTCAAGCTGGGCGTGCTCTCCCAGGTCTCGACCGTGGTGGTGGAGCGCATCACCCAGGAGGACATCCGCAAGGGCTGGCGCGCTCAATCCGGCTTGGAGTGGACAAGCGACTCGTGGGAGGCACAAGGGGCACTGCTGTCATGGCTCGAGCCGATGTCCGCGCAAGACCGTGCGCCCTTGAGCGCCAGCCTCACCGCCCTCCGCTGACATCCAGTACCGCCCCCGTGGTGTAACTGCTTTGTGCTGACAGCAGCCACACCACCGCCGCGGCCACCTCCTCAGCTCGACCGGCCCGCCTCATGGGCAACCCCGGCCCCATGCGCTGCACCACATCGGCTGCGCCGCTGCTGGCATGAATGTCCGTGTCGATGATGCCTGGACGAACCGCGTTGACGCGTATGCCCTCACCGGCGACCTCGCGCGCCAAGCCCAATGTGAAAGTGTCAATGGCACCTTTGGATGCGGCGTAGTCCACATACTGTGCTGGCGAGCCCAATCGCGCCGCGGCAGAGCTGAGGTTGACAATGACCCCTCCTTTGCCACCGTGTTGAAGGCTCAGACGGCGCACGGCTTCGCGCGCACACAAGAACGACCCCACCACATTGATGGCGAACATGCGTTGCAATCGCCAAGCGGACATCTCGTCTACCCGTTGAGTCACATCCACGATGGCTGCGTTGTTGACCAGCCCGCCCAACCGCCCCAAGTTGCGGTCAACCTCGTCAAACATGCGCAGCACGTGGTCTTCTTGCGAAACATCGGCTTGCACCACCATGGCCCGCCGCCCGCAAGCCCGCACCTGCTGGGCCACCGCTTCGGCGGCCTGGGTATCTCGCACGCAATTGACGGCCACATCCCAGCCGTTTTGTGCCGCCTGCACCGCCGTGGCTGCACCAATGCCCCGAGAAGCTCCGGTGATCAGCAGCACGCGCGATGCTGAAACCGATTCAGTGGACATGGCCCGCCTCCTTTGGCTGATGACGAATCAACTCCCAATGGGTCAACCGCCCGTGCCCCAGTGTGATGCGAACCTCATCGCCGGCCTCATCTGCCCACGAAAAGACCTCGGGCTCTTCACTCACCCGGCGCCCCAGGCTCTTGCTGTGGCGAAGCACATGGGTCAACCGCATGCCCTTGTGCAGCCGCGCATGCAGCATCACGGCGCTGTCCACATGCCCCACCGGTCGTGCGCTGGCGAACCGAAGCGCCCGAAGGGCTTGACTGAATTGCAGCAACAGCCAAAAGACCACCACGGTGAAAACCAGTGCGACGCCTGGCCAGCGCCACTGCCACCAGCCCAAGACAAAGGCAACGCCCGTCATCAGCCACCCGAACCACACGGCCATGCTGCGCCTACAAGCTGCGAACGATGTCCAGGGCCTGCTCCACACGCTCCACCGCATGGATCTGCAAACCCTCGGGGGCCTTCTTGGGGGCGTTGGCCTTGGGCACCAGGGCCACTTCAAAGCCCAGCTTGGCCGCTTCTCGCAAACGTTCTTGGCCGCGTGGCGCAGGCCGCACTTCTCCTGCCAATCCGATCTCGCCAAACGCAACGAAGCCACGTGGTAATGCGCGATTTCTCAGGCTGCTTTGAATGGCCAGCACCACAGCCAGGTCAGCGGCCGGCTCTGCAATGCGAACACCGCCCACAGCGTTGACGAAGACGTCTTGGTCGGCGCAGTTCACCCCCGCGTGGCGGTGCACCACGGCCAACAGCATGGCCAATCGGTCTCGATCCAGACCCACCGATAAGCGACGTGGGCTGGCGCCCCCGGCGTCCACCAGGGCTTGCAGCTCCACCAGCAAGGGTCGAGAACCTTCTAGGGTCACCATCACACACGAGCCCGCCACGGGTTGAGAATGGGTTGACAAGAACAAGGCACTGGGGTTGCTTACCCCTCGAAGGCCTCGCTCGGTCATGGCAAACACACCGATCTCATTGACGGCGCCAAACCGGTTTTTGATAGCGCGCACGACCCGAAAACTCGAATGGGTGTCGCCTTCGAAATACAGGACCGCATCGACCATGTGCTCCAGTACACGGGGCCCTGCCAAGGCCCCCTCTTTGGTTACATGGCCCACCAAAATCACAGCGCAGCCACTGCCCTTGGCTGCGCGCGTCAGTTGGGCAGCGCATTCGCGTACCTGCGCCACCGAACCCGGTGCCGAGGTCAGCTGGTCGGAATACAGCGTCTGAATCGAGTCGATTACGCACAGGTGAGGACGCTGCGCCTGCAGCGTGGCCAAAATCTTTTCCAGTGCAATTTCTGCCAGCACGCGTACGCCTTGCCCGTCGAGTCCCAGGCGGCGTGCACGCAAGGCCACTTGGGCAGCGCTTTCCTCGCCAGTCACATACAAGACGCTGACTTGACGCGATAGGGCATCAAGGGCCTGCAGCAACAGCGTGCTCTTGCCAATGCCCGGATCGCCGCCAATCAGTACCACCGCCCCGTCGACGATGCCACCGCCCAGAACACGGTCTAGCTCTTCCAGGCCAGTGGGCGTGCGGCCCAGGTCGCTGGCCTCGATTTGGCTGAGCGTGGTCACCGACTGCAAGGGCGACAAGCCCTCAAACCGATGGCGTGAACTTGCGCTGCTGGGCGCTGTGGTCTCCTCGAGCGTATTCCAGGCCTCACACAGCGGGCACTTGCCCAGCCATTTGGCGGTGGTGCCGCCACACTCGCGGCAGGCGTAGACCGTTTTTTCTCGTGCAGCCATGGGACTATTGTCGCTGGGGCCTGCCAGTACGTCTATTCGCTGGGCCCCCCGCTGGCCAAGCGCTTGGGCACGCGCGCGGCCACCGCGCAGGTCAATTCGTAGGCAATGGTCGCGCCGGCGTGCGCGACCTCGTCAGCGGCCAGCACGGCCCCACCAGGGCCATACCCCCAAAGCGTGACCTCACTGCCCACGCCAGGCGCGGGATCGCCTGGCGCCAGTGCGCTCAGATCCACCGCCAGCATGTCCATGGACACGCGCCCTACCGTGCGTGTGCGCTGGCCCGCCACCAATACTGGCGTGCCGGTGGCGCATGCACGCGGGTAGCCGTCTGCATAGCCGCATGCGGCTATTCCGATGCGCATGGCATGTGGTGCACAAAAGGTACTTCCGTAGCCCACGGTATCACCGGGCTGCAGCGCTTGGGTCGCAATCAAGCGCGTGCGCAGTGTCATGGCGGGCCGCAGTCCCCATTGGGCTGCCGAGTGCAACGGGTAGTCGGGCGAGTGGCCATAACTCATGATCCCGCTGCGCACCCAGTCAGTGCCCAGCTGCGGGTGACGCAAGATGGCGGCACTGTTGGACAGGCAACGCGAGCCGGGCAGGTCGCGCGTGACGGATTCGAACAGGCGCATCTGATCGGCTACGCCGCGCCCATCATCGGCCGTGGCGAAGTGGGTCATGAGGGTGATGTCCTCAACCTGGGGCAGGGCTTGCAGTCGTGCCCAAGCGCTTCGCGCCTGCGCACTGGCAAAGCCCAGCCGGTTCATGCCCGTATTGATCTTCAGATGCACATGGTGGGGGTGCTCCGTCTTGTGGCGGCTGAGCCAATCGATTTGCTCCTCGCAGTGCACCACATGCCAAAGTGACCAGCTCGAGCACGCTTCCAAGTCTCGGGCCTCAAAGCACCCCTCCAGCAGCAACACCGGCCCACGCCAGCCCATTTGGCGCAGGCTGATGGCCTCACCCACCTCCAGCACGGCAAAGCCATCGGCCCCGCGCAATGCCTCATAAGCCCAGGCCAGACCGTGTCCATAGGCGTTGGCTTTGAGCACCGCCCACACGCGGGCATGAGGCGTGTGTTGCCTGACCACGGTCAGGTTGTGAGCCAGTGCATCAGGGTGGATCAGGGCTTCTATCGGGCGGGGCACGTCAACTCCTTGGGCCGCGCAGGGTTTCATCACCCGGGAGGCGCGACCCCCGCATGCTATAACCTCGGCGCCTCACCACCACCACAGGAGTTAGCAGGCAGCGTGGCCCACACAGGAGCGTGCGCAGCGCCTCATCCGCCCCCGATGAAAAAGGGATTTTCAACCATCATGTCGGCGCAGTTTTTCAGCTCGCTGGCCGATAACGCCTTGTTTGTGGCCGCGGTGGAGTTGCTGCGACAGGCCCATGCGCCCGAATGGCACCGCGCCGCTTTGGTGCCCATGTTTGCCCTCTTTTACGTGGTGCTGGCCCCCTTCGTGGGCGCTTTTGCCGATGCCGTCCCCAAGGGTCGGGTGATGTTCATCTCCAACACCATCAAGGTGGTGGGCTGCCTGATGATGCTCGGGGGCGTGCATCCCTTGCTTGCGTATGCCGTTGTGGGCCTGGGTGCGGCGGCATATTCGCCCGCCAAGTACGGCATCCTCACCGAACTGCTGCCACCTTCACAGCTGGTCAAGGCCAACGGCTGGATTGAAGGGCTGACCATCGCTTCGATCATCTTGGGCGTCTTGCTTGGGGGACAGTTGGTGGGCGTCAAGGTGTCGTCGCTGCTTTTGGGCCTTGACCTGCCCGGATGGGATACCGAGGTGGACACCCCGGCTGAGGCGGCCATCCTCACGCTGGTGGCGGTGTACGCTGTTGCGGCGTTATTCAACCTGTACATCCCGCGCACGGGCGCAGCGCTTCAGGCTCTCGACCCCAACCCCATGCGCTTGGTGGGCGACTTCAGCCAGTGCAACGCGCGGTTGTGGAAGGACAAGCTGGGCCAAATCTCGCTGGCCACCACGACGTTGTTTTGGGGAGTCAGCGGAAATTTACGCTACATCGTCTTGGCCTGGGCAGCCGCCGCTCTGGGGTATGGCACCACGCAGGCGTCTTCCTTGGTGGGGGTGGTCGCCATAGGCACAGCCGTGGGCGCGGTAGTGGCCTCCATGACCATGCAGTTAGACCGGGCCACCCGCGTCATACCGCTGGGCGTGGCCATGGGCCTACTCGTCATTGCCATGAACGCCATCAGCAATGTGTGGGTGGCAGCTCCCTTTTTGATGGCCTTGGGGGCATTGGGGGGCTTCTTGGTGGTACCCATGAATGCCTTGTTGCAGCACCGTGGCCACAACCTCATGGGGGCAGGACGCTCCATTGCGGTACAAAACTTCAACGAGCAGGCTTGTATTTTGGGTCTGGGGGCGCTGTATACCGGGCTGACGGGCTGGGGCTTGTCTGCTTTTGGCGCGATTGCCATTTTTGGTTTGGTGGTGGCCTCGACGATGTATGTGATCGGGCGCTGGCACCGGCACAACACGGTGCACCACCGCGATGAGGTTGAGCGACTGCTCGCGGTCGCACGCGCCGACCCGCACTGACCCACGACGCAGCGGTGCTCGATCGATCGGCCTTACGCCCCACAGCGGCGCTCTTGCTCAATGCGGCGGCCTGGGGCCTGGTCTGGTGGCCGTTTCGCAAGCTGGCCGAGCTCGGTTTACATCCGCTGTGGGCGACGGTGGTGATTTATGCATGGGTTGTGTTGGCCATGTCGCTGTGGCGCCCGCGCATCTGGCGCGAACTGTTCAGTCGCCCCCAGCTGGCCTGGATTGTCCTGGCCGCGGGCACTACCAATGCGGCCTTCAACTGGGCCGTGACCGTGGGCGAGGTCTTGCGGGTGGTGCTCCTGTTTTATCTGATGCCCTTGTGGGCTGTGTTGTTGGCCCGCTGGCTGTTGCGCGAGCCTTTGACCCCGCTGGCAGCCCTGCGGCTGGCATTGGCGCTGGGTGGGGCTTTGGTGGTGCTGTCTCCAGAAGATACGCGGGCCTGGCCGGTACCTCACAGCTTGTCTGACTGGCTGGGTGTTTTGGGTGGATTTTCTTTTGCGCTGAACAATGTGCTGCTTCGCCGAGAGGCGCATCAGTCTGCCCAAGCCCGTTTGTTGGCCATGTTTGTCGGCGGTGTGTTGGTCTCCGCCGCGGTGGCCTGGTGGGCGGGGCCCGCTGCTGGGGTGGGCAACCCATGGCCCCATTGGGCCCAATGGGGATTGCCCTGTATTTTGTTGGCCGTTTTGGCCTGGGGCAGCAACCAAGCCTTGCAGTACGGCGCCGCCCGAGTGCCGGCCAACGCCACGGCGGTGATCATGGTGGCCGAAGTCGTCTTTGCGGGGGCGTCGGCCGTGGCCTTGGGCGCGCAGGTCCTCACGCCGTCCTTGCTCGTGGGTGGCGCATTGATCCTGAGCGCATCGCTGCTCGCCGCCTGGCGGTGACAAGGCGTACTCAGCGCTAACATCCGCATATGAGCTCCACCACCGCATTTGACTTTGAGGCCCTGTCCATCGATGGGCAGCCGGTTCACCTTCGTGACTTTCGCTCGCAGGTGCTGTTGCTGGTAAACACTGCCAGCGCCTGCGGATTTACGCCCCAACTGGCGGGCTTGCAGGAGCTCTGGGATCACTTCCACGACCGTGGCCTGACGGTGCTGGGGTTTCCGTGCAACCAATTTGGCGCCCAAGATGCCGGCAGCAATGAGCAGATTGCGCAGTTTTGCCACAGCCGCTACGGCGTGAGTTTTCCCATGATGGCCAAGGTGGAGGTGAACGGGCCCTCGGCACACCCCCTGTGGCAATGGCTCAAGGCCCAGGCGCCGGGCGTGCTGGGCACGCAGGCCATCAAGTGGAACTTCACCAAATTCTTGGTGGGGCGAAACGGTCAGGTGCTCAAGCGATATGCCCCGACCGATCGGCCGCAGTCCCTGATATCCGACATCGAACGAGCCTTGGAAGCCTCGCCATGATCTCGCTGAGCCATTTGGAGCCTTATGCGGGCGACCCGATCCTCAGCCTGAATGAGGCCTATCAACAAGACAGCCGATCGCACAAAGTCAATTTGAGCGTCGGCATTTACTTTGACGAAGACGGTCGCGTCCCCATCTTTGACTGTGTGCGTCAGGCCGAGGCGCAGATGCTGGCCCAGGCTGAGCCCAAGCCCTATTTGCCCATGGAGGGAGACCCCGCCATGCGCCAGGCCGTGGCAGAGCTGCTCTT
Source organism: uncultured Rubrivivax sp. (assembly GCA_964400135.1). GTDB lineage: Bacteria > Pseudomonadota > Gammaproteobacteria > Burkholderiales > Burkholderiaceae_C > Rubrivivax. Next base: position 81,815 of record CAYNSW010000005.1, read on the forward strand.
GGGCCGCCACCACGAGGCTTTGCGCCAGCAGCGGGTGTGCACCATTCAAACGGTAGGCTCCAGTGGCGGACTGCGTGTGGGCGCCGAGTTTGTCAAGCGGTGGTTTGCCCACAGTGATCTGTGGGTGAGTGACCCCACCTGGGACAACCACCGCGCGGTGTTTGAGGCCGCTGGCCTGCGTGTGCATACCTACCCTTACTACGACAAGGACAGTGGCGGTGTTCGCTTTGAGGCCATGTGTGAGGCCTTGTCTGAGCTGGCAGAGCGCTCGGTTGTCCTCTTGCATGGCTGCTGCCACAACCCCACTGGGGTTGACCTGACGGTCCAGCAATGGGACCAGGTCATCGACATCGTCTTGCGTCGCAACCTGCTGGCCTTTGTAGACCTGGCCTACCAAGGCTACGGCGAGGGATTGGAGGAGGACGCCTACGCCGTGCGCGCCTTGGCGCAGCGCGGGGCCACGTTTTTGGTGGCCAACTCATTTTCAAAGAGTATGAGCGTGTACGGTGAGCGCGCAGGTGCCCTGAGCGTCGTGTGTCCCGACCAGCAGCAGGCCCAGCTGGCGCTGGGCCAATTCAAGGCCATCATCCGGCGTATCTACTCCAGCCCGGCGTTGCATGCGGCTGGCATTGTCAGTCGTGTGCTGTCTCAGCCAGCACTGCGAAGCGCCTGGGAAAAAGATGTGGCGGGCATGCGCTCGCGCATCGTGCAAATGCGCCAGGCCTTGTATGCGGCCTTGCATGAGTTATGCCCCAACCGATCGGTGGAGTTCATCATTGTGCAGCGAGGCATGTTCACCTACACAGGCCTGAGCGCTGAGCAGGTGGATCGACTCCGCGACGAATTTGCTGTTTATCTGGTGCGTTCGGGCCGTCTGTGTCTGACAGGATTGAACCACCACAATGTGGCGGCCACTGCTCAGGCCTTGGCCCAGGTCATGCGCTGAGTCATGGCATCTCGCCCTGGATGTGCCGAGCGCTTGCTGGCGCAGTCCGGGTTGTTCTGGGGCCCATCAGATACATCGGCCTCCATCGACCTCCATGCACACGCCCGTGATCATGCTGGCTTCTTGACTGCACAAGAAGCAAGCGGCGTTGCCCAAGTCCTCGGGCGTTGAGAACCGCCCCAGGGGAATCGACGACAAAAACTTGGCCCGTACTTCAGGCGTATCTTCGCCCATGAAGGTCTTGAGCAAGGGCGTTTCTCCGGCCACCGGATTGAGCGCGTTCACGCGAATCCCACTGGGAGCCAGCTCGACGGCACATGCCCGTGTGGCGGTGATCACCCAGCCTTTGGTGGCGTTGTACCAAGCCAAGCGCGGGCGTGGACTGACCCCAGCGGTACTGGCCATGTTGAGCACCACGCCACCCCCGCGGGCCTTGAACAAGGGCACGACCTCGCGCATGGCCAGGAATATCGACTTCATGTTCACTGCTGCCAGAAGGTCCCACTGCGACTCCGACACTTCTTCCAGGGCTTGGGGCAGATGGCCGATACCGGCGTTGTTGACCAAGATACTGAGATCGCCAAAGTGGGTGTAGGCGGCTTGGAGCATGGCGTGCACATCGGCTGCCTGAGACACATCGGCCTGAACGGCTACCGCCTGGGGGCCTAAAGCCTGGGCCACCTCCTGTGCGGCCTGCAGTCGTACATCGGCCACCACCACGCGGGCCCCCTCGGCCACAAACTTGCGAACAATGCCAGCGCCAAAGCCTGACCCACCACCGGTGACCACCGCCACTTCGCCTTGTAGTCTCATAAGGGATGCTCCTGGAATGTCAATTGATGTCGGGTTGATCCCCGTCAGTCGTGTTTGATGGCCACCGTCTTGACCACCGAAAACCCGTATAGCGCCTCAAAGCCCTTTTCGCGCCCGTGGCCGGAGTGTTTGACGCCACCAAAGGGCAGCTCAATTCCCCCTCCTGCGCCGTAATTGTTGATAAAGACTTGGCCGCATTGCAGCCTTCGGGCCATGCGCATGGCGCGACTGCCATCGCGAGTCCACACACCGGCCACCAGGCCAAATGCAGTCCCATTGGCCAACTGCAGCGCCTGGGCTTCCCCGTCAAAGGGCATGAGGGCCTGGACCGGCCCGAAGATCTCTTCCTGGGCCACTGCATGCTCAGGGGGCACATCCGCCAACAAGGTGGGGGCTACGTAGTGCCCGCCTGCTGGCAATTGCGCACCGAGGGGTGTTTGCGCGGCAACGCTCACGCCATTGCGCTGGGCCCTGTCCAAGTGGCCCAGGATGTTGCGCTGCTGCTCAGCCGTGATCACGGGCCCCACGTCGGGGTCGTCCCAGGCAGGCCCCACTCGCAGATCCAAATAGCGCTGCTTCATGCGCGCAGCCACTTCGTCAAAGATCGGGCGCTCAACCAAAATGCGACTGGCAGCTGAGCAGGTTTGACCGGCGTTTTGAATGCCTGCATTGACCAAAAACGGCAGAGCTGCCTCCAAGTCGGCATCCGCAAACACAATCTGCGGGCTTTTGCCTCCCAGCTCCAAGGTCACCGGCACCGCGTGGCGGGCTGCGGCGCTTTGAATCAATGCTCCTACGGCCACCGAGCCGGTAAAGGAAATGTGGCGCACGCCTGGATGGGCCGCCAGCGCGGCCCCCGCCTCCTCGCCCAAGCCGGTCACCACCTGCAAAGCACCAGGTGGTAGCCCGACTTCTTGGGCCGTGCGTGCAAAAGCCAAAGCAGTCAAGCACGCCTGTTCAGCTGGCTTGAGCACACAGGCGTTGCCCATGGCCAAGGCAGCGCCCACGCTGCGGCCAATGATTTGCATGGGGTAGTTCCACGGCACGATGTGCGCGGTCACCCCATGGGGCTCACGCAGGGTCAGTGCGGTGTACCCGTTGGCAAAGGGGATGGTCTGCCCGTGAACTTTGTCAGCGGCCCCGGCATAGAACTCCAAGTACCGGGCCAAGGCCAAGGCATCGGCCCGACCTTGCTTGAGCGGCTTGCCCACATCCAGTGCTTCGAGGTAGGCGAGCTCATCAGCCTGCTCTTCGATGCGCCGGCTCAAGTGCCCCAGCAGGCGCCCCCGTTGTGCAGCGCTGAGCGTGCCCCAGGCGCCAGGGGCCGTGTCTTCCAAGGCGCGTTGGGCAAAGACGACAGCGCGATCTACATCGGTAGCACCACAGCGGGCAATGTGGGCCAGCACCGAGCCATCCGAGGGGTTGGTTAACACCAATGTCTGACCCGACACAGCGCCTTGCCAGCGCCCGGCGATGTAGGCCTGTGATGCATCAAAGGGCAAGCTCAGGGGCGTGGTGTCAGACATGCGCTCTCCAAAGTTTCGGGCATGATAGACCGCCATGGCATGGTATCTGTTCAGACGCTTGGCAGCCTTGGCCGCCACCTTGGCTGTGGCTTCCGTGGTTGTCTTTGGTGTTCTCGAACTGTTGCCAGGCAATGCGGCCGAGGTCATTTTGGGTGATACCGCCACCCCCGAGTCATTGGCAGCGTTGCAAGCCAAGCTAGGACTCGATCGCCCCGCGCTGGAGCGCTACGGCCAATGGGTCGGCGATTTGCTGCAGGGGCAGACCGCGCGCAGCATCAGCTACGACACCCCCACAGCCGAGCTCATTGTGGAGCGCATGCGGGTGACGTTGCCACTGGCGGTGATGGCCATGCTGATGACGGTAGTGCTGGCTATCAGCACGGGGGTGTATGCCGCCTCCCGGCACAACCGCATGGCCGATGTGGGCGTCATGGCAGCCAGCCAGCTGGGCATCGCCCTGCCCAATTTTTGGTTTGCCATATTGCTCATCTTGCTGTTTGCCGTGAAGTTGCAATGGGTCAGTGCCGGCGGGTTTCCCGGCTGGTCGGATGACGAGGGCGGCGGACTGGGTGCAGGGCTGTTGGCGCTCACGCTTCCGGCTATAGCCTTGGCGCTGGTTCAGGCAGCCATCCTCTCGCGCGTGACCCGCTCAGCCGTTTTGGAGGTCTTGCGGGAGGACTTTGTCCGCACGGCTCGGGCCAAGGGCCTGAGTCAACGCCAGGCGCTTTGGCGACACGTTCTGCGCAACGCCATGATCCCGGTGCTTACCATCATGGGCTTGCAGTTTGCCAATCTCATCACGGGCACTATCGTCATCGAAAACGTCTTCGTGTTGCCTGGCATTGGACGGCTCGTATTTCAGGCCATCAGCAACCGCGATCTGGTGGTGGTGCGCGATGTGGTCATGCTGCTGGCCGCGATTGTGGTCGTGGTTAACTTTGTGGTCGATGTGCTGTACGCCTGGGTCGACCCGCGACTGCGCAGGGGGGATGCGTGAGCGGCGACGGCGTGTGGGTGCGCATGCGGCGCCACAAGAGCTTCATGGTGGGCGGGCTGTTGTCCCTGGTCTTGGTGGGCATGGCGCTGCTGTCTTTGGTTTGGTCGCCCTACCCAGCCACCGAAATCAACATTCCGGCCAAACTGCAATCGCCCTCGGCCGCTCACTGGCTGGGCACTGACAGCTTGGGCCGCGATATCGCCTCACAGATATTGGTTGGCGCACAAAACTCCATTGTGGTGGGGGTGATCGCGGTGGGCATTGGGCTGGTTGCAGGTGTTTTCCTGGGCTGCCTGGCTGCCGCGCGACGGGGTTGGACAGAAGAGATCATCATGCGCGCGAGTGACTTTACCTTTGCGTTCCCCGCGCTGCTGTCGGCCATCATGCTCACGGCGATCTACGGGCCGGGCTTGGTCATGAGCATTGTGGCCATCGGGATCTTCAACATCCCAGTGTTTGCCCGTATCAGCCGAGGCGCAGCCAACGCCGTTTGGGCCCGCGAGTTCGTACTGGCCGCTCGCGTGGCCGGCAAGGGGCCTTGGCGCATCACCTGGGACCATGTGCTGCCCAACATTGCCAGTGTCCTGATTGTGCAGGCCACCATCTCCTTTGCGACGGCCATTCTGGCTGAGGCCGCCCTAAGCTATCTGGGTCTGGGCACCCAGCCGCCCCAGCCCAGTTGGGGCCGCATGCTCAATGAAGCGCAAACGCAGATGTTTCAAGCACCCATGTTGGCTGTGTATCCCGGCGTGGCCATCATGCTCAGCGTGTTGGGCCTGAACCTCATGGGCGATGGATTGCGCGACCTCTTGGACCCCAAGTTGGCGCGGCAGCGCTGAGCCGATCACGAACGCTCAAGATCCAGGACGCCTGTAGGCGGGGCTAGGCTGGCCAAGAACACAACGGCACTGTGTGGCTGCACCTGTACAAATCCAGACGGCGTCGCAGTGGCCTCTTCAAAGTCCACGCAGTCTTCGGGCGAGACCCGGGCCGTATCCACTACGCGGCGCCAGCCCGTCGTGAGACCTGAAGGCAGGTTGGGCAGCTCAAATGTCAGCACCCGCTGCGCAGCGTTGAGGGCCCAGTACATCTGCAAGTCACCGCGCAGATTGCTCAGACTCAGGGCCAGATGATGGTTGCCGCCTTCGTCATCGGGGATGCCGCAGCGCAGCCCGTGGCGCTGCGGGTTCAACCGGCTCATGAGAGCTGACAGTGAGGTGGGGTGTGGGCCCGCAAAGGCGTCTCGAAACTGGCGCAAACGCAGCAGCCCGCGAACAAACCGATGCAACCCGCCGTGGCGCTGCAAGAGTGTCCAGTCCAGCCAACTCAACGTGCTGTCGTGGCAGTACGCGTTGTTATTGCCCCCTTGAGACCTGCCCATCTCGTCGCCCATGAGCATCATGGGGGTACCCACCGCCAAGAGAGTGGCGCACAGAAAGTTCTTGACCTGCTGCTGCCGCAGGTGCACCACCTCTTCGGCCTGGCTGGGGCCTTCGATGCCGCAATTCCAGCTCAACTCGTCGGCGGCCCCGTCACGGTTGTCCTCACCGTTGGCTTCGTTGTGTTTGGCATTGAACGACACGAGATCTTGCAAGGTAAACCCGTCGTGGCTGGTAATGAAGTTGATGCCCCGATCGGGCTCGTGGGGTTGTTGGGCATACAGATCGGGGCTGCCTAGAAGCCGTTGCGCCAGGACCTGAGCCTGGTGATCGTCGGCACGCCAAAAGCGCCGCACGCTGTCACGAAAGTGCCCATTCCATTCCTTCCACCGCCCCCCCACAAATCGCCCCACCTGGTTCAAGCCGGCAGCGTCCCAGGCCTCGGCTATCAGCTTGGTGCCCGCCAATACCGGATCGGACTCGATGTCAGCCAAGATCGCCGCATCGGTGCGCGGTTGTCCCTGAGCGTCGCGCGAGAGCACCGAGGCCAGATCAAATCGAAAGCCGTCTACGTGCATCTCCTGAACCCAATAGCGCAGACTGTCCAAGATCAATCGGCGCACCACCGAGGCATTGGCGTTAAGCGTATTGCCGCACCCCGAGTAATCGGCATAGCGCCCACCGGGCTCCATGAGGTAGTACGAGGCGTTGTCCAACCCCCGCAAGCTCATCGTTGGTCCTTGGGCGCCCCCCTCGGCGGTGTGATTGAAGACCACATCCAAGATGACCTCAATGCCATGACGGTGCAGTGCCTTGACCATGTCCTTGAACTCATCGATGACGGCTTGTGGCTGAGCCCGAGAACCGTAGTCCAGGTGTGGCGCAAAAAAGGACACGGGCATATAGCCCCAGTAGTTGGTGCGCCCGGGCGGTGCATCTTGTGTGTCGAACTGAAATACCGGCATCAACTCCACCGCGGTGATGCCCAGCCCGCTTAGGTAATCGATCTTGCGCGTCAGACCGGCAAACGTGCCGGCCCAAGGGTCGCCCGCCTGGGCGCTGGGGTCACGGGTGAAGCCGCGCACGTGCAGTTCGTAGATGACCGTCTGGGCAAAAGGCCGGCGAAGCGGCTGATCGCCTTCCCAGTCATAGCCCCCATGCCGAGCGACCATACTCTTGTAGGCCTGTGCATCGTTGGCCCCAGGCCCAATGGCCGCGGCTCGGCTGCGTCGTATCGGCTGCGCCACTGCGCGGCCATACGGGTCCAACAATACCTTGCCCGCATCAAAGCGCAGGCCGCGAGCGGGCTCAAAGCTGCCGTGGGCCCGAAATGCGTACAGCTGACCCGCTTGCAGCCCTTCCACGTAGGCGTGCCAGTAGTGCCAGGTGCGATGGGCCGGGCCCTGAAGGCGTACAACCTGTGCGGCGCTCTCGTCGTCCACGTGCGCATACAGGAGCAACTCAATGAGCTGCGCATCTGCCGAGTAGACGCAAAAGTTCACGCCCCGCTCGTCAGGGTGTGCTCCCAAGCGAGCGGCACTGCCGGGGTGGACCTGGTGGGGCCAAGGCATGGGCGTGAGCCTGCCTCAAGCTGTGCGAGCCCCCTTGCGGCAGCGCAATCCTGTCCTTGGCTAGACTGTGCCCCCATGAGCTTGCTGCAAGTGCGCGACTTATGCGTCAGCCTGCCAACGGCGCGTGGACGGGTGCCGGTGTTGCGCCACGTCAGTTTTGACGTCGACGTTGGCCAGACCGTGGGGCTCATTGGGGAGTCGGGCTGTGGCAAGTCCATGACCGCGTTGGCCATCATGGGCTTGTTGCCCGAAGGCGCACAGGTCAGCGGCTCGATCCGCCTGGATCAGCAAGAGCTGGTGGGCTTGAGCGAGTCTGCATGGTGTCAGTGGCGCGGCCGCCGTATGGCCATGGTGTTTCAGGAGCCGATGACGGCACTCAATCCCTTGCACACGGTAGGCCGTCAAATTGCTGAGGGGTTACGGTTGCATCAGGGTTTGGATGCCGCCAGCGCGCGCCGCCGGGCGCTGGCGTTGCTGGAGCGTGTGAAGTTGCCCCAGGCCTCGCAGCGCCTCGACGCTTACCCCCATCAGCTCTCGGGGGGCCAGCGTCAGCGGGTGGTCATCGCCACAGCACTGGCCTGCTCGCCGCAACTGCTGGTGGCCGATGAGCCCACCACCGCCTTGGACGTCACCATCCAAAAAGAGGTTTTGGATCTGATCTCTGAACTGGTGGAGCAAGAGGGCATGGGGCTGCTGCTTATCAGTCACGACCTGGGGGTGATGGCGCAAACTGTGCAGCAGATGCTGGTGATGTATGCCGGCGAGGTGGTGGAGGCGGGTCCGACACGTACGGTGTTTGAACATCTGTCCCACCCCTACACGCGCGGGTTGTTTGCCGCACGACCTCGTCTGGGGCTGCCCCGCGGCACGCGCTTACACACCATCGCCGGTCGCGTGCCCGACCTGGCGGACCTGCCCCCGGGCTGCGCTTTTGAGCCGCGTTGCCCGCACGCGCAGGCGCAGTGCCGAGGCGAGCATCCGTTGCTGCGCCGGGCACACCCCGGCCACGAGGCCCGCTGCGTGCGTGTCGTTGAGCCACAGGAGGTGGCGTGAGTCATCCGTTGCTGGAGCTGCGGCAGGTGTCCAAGGCCTACCGCTTGCCGCGCGAACACCTGTGGTCGGCCCCCGGCCAAGTGCAGGCGCTCGATGGTGTGAGCCTGACGCTCCAAGCTGGTCGCAGTCTGGGCATTGTGGGCGAGTCGGGGTCCGGCAAGAGCACCTTGGCCCGGTTGGTCTTGGCCTTGGAGCGGCCCACCACTGGGCAGGTCTTGTTTGACGGGCAAGACCTCAACACCCTGAGCCCCCTAGAGCTGCGGCGTTGGCGTATTCACATGCAGATGGTGTTTCAAGACCCCTACGGCTCGCTGGACCCGCGCCGCACCATCATGCAAACGGTATGCGAACCCCTGACCACACGGCCGAGCATTGGCTGGCAACAGCAGCATCGACAAGCCGCTGAAGTGATGGAAGCGGTGGGTTTGCGGTCTGAGGATTTACACAAATACCCGCACGAGTTTTCCGGTGGTCAGAGACAGCGCATCGCCATCGCACGCGCTCTGATCACGCGACCGCGGCTGATCGTGGCCGACGAGCCCGTGAGCGCGCTGGACGTGTCGGTGCAGGCCCAGGTCTTGAACCTGATGCAGGACCTGCAGGATCAGTTTGGTGTGACCTATCTGTTTATCAGCCATGACCTGAGCGTGGTGGATCTGGTCTGCGATGAGGTGGTGGTGCTGCAATCAGGTCGCATCGTGGAACAAGGCCAGCCGCAGACGCTGTTTGCGCACCCTCAGCACCCCTATACCCAACGGCTGCTGGCAGCCGTTCCCGCCATGACGCCGCGCCCCTAAGGGCTGCAAAACTGGGGGAATCCCACCATCGACGCCACAGCCGGTCTGGCGCACAATGACCAGCCAATTGCCTCATGAATATGCCCAGGAGATGCCCATGAATGTTTCACGCCGCCACCTCAATGCTCTATTGGCCGCCGCCCCGCTGACGGGAGCATGGTCCCATGCTCAGGCTGCACGCAAGGACAGCGTGGTCTTGGCCATGGTGCTGGAGCCCCCCGGGCTGGACCCCACCATCGCACCAGCGGCGGCCATTGGCGAGATCGTGCACTACAACATTTTCGAGGGGCTCACGCGTATCGGTGTGGACGGAGCGGTCACGCCGCTTTTGGCTCAGTCTTGGGCCGTGGCGCCCGATGGCAAGAGCTACACCTTCAAGCTTCGCAAGGGCATCAAGTTCTCTGACGGTTCGCCTTTGGACTCGGCGGCGGTCAAATTCAGCTTTGACCGCGCCAAAGCGCCCAACAGCACCAACAAGGCCAAGAAGGCCGTTTTCGACAATATTGCCAGCGTCACAGCCGAGGATCCGCTGACCGTCATCCTCACCTTGAACAATGCCGATGCCACATTGCCCTTTCGCCTGGGCGAGAACACGGCCGTCATCTTGCACCCCAACACCGCGGCACAAGCGGCCAGCCGGCCGGTGGGTACGGGGCCATTTAAGTTCGACTCCTGGACCAAGGGCTCATCGGTGACGCTGGTGAAGTCCGATTCTTTCCGAGACGCGAGCAAGGTCGAGCTGAAGCGGGTGACCTTTCGCTTCATCAACGACCCCTCGGCGCAGGTGGCAGCACTACTGGCTGGCGACATCGACGGCATGCCGCGCTTTGGTGCCTTGCAGGCGCTCAAGCAATTCCAGTCGGACGCGCGTTTCACGGTTGAAATTGGCAGCACGGCGGGCAAAGGCATTTTGGCGATGAACAACCGCAAGAAGCCTTTGGATGATGTTCGCGTGCGCCGCGCCATCTCGCACGCTATCGACCGCCAGGCGTTCATTGCCGGGGCTCAAGAAGGCTTGGGCCGCCCCATTGGCAGCCACTTCGCGCCCACAGATGCTGGTTATGTCGATCTGACGGGGCGCTATCCATTTGATCCGGAAAAGGCCAAGGCCCTCTTGCGCGAGGCGGGCCTGAGCGCCCCACTGAACCTCACGCTCACACTTCCGCCGCCTCAGTATGCGCGCAAAGGGGGCGAAATCATTGCCGCTCAGCTGGCCAAGGTGGGGATCAACACCAAAATCGAGAATGTGGAGTGGGCCCAGTGGTTGAGCGGGCCGTTTAAAGGCAACTTCGATCTGACGATCATCAATCACGTCGAACCCCTCGATTACGCCACGGCCTACGCCGACCCTGCTTACTACTTCGGCTACGACAACGCCAAATTCCGCGGCCTGGTCTCGACCTTGGCGGCCACGACCAACGCAAAGGAGCGCGCCCGGTTGTGGAAGGACATCCAGACACAGTTGGCCGAAGATGCGGTCAATGCCTGGATCTGGAACCCGGCGCAGGTGGCGGTGTATCGCAAGGGACTCAAGGGTTTGTGGAGCAGCTCACCCATTGCAGCCAACGACATGGCCACAGTGCGCTGGACAGCCGCAAGCTGAGCTGCCGTCGTCGTGAGTGCCCTGCACGACCTGAGTGCCCAGGAGCTCAGTGAGGCTTACCGCCGCGCGAGGCTCTCCCCAGTAGAGGTCACCCAGGCGGTTTTGGACCACATCGCGGCGTGGGAGCCGCGACTGTGCGCCACCTATGCGTTGGATGCACAGTCTGCGTTGGAAGCTGCACGACTCAGCGAGCACCGTTGGCGCCAGGGTAGGCCGTTCTCGGTGCTCGATGGCGTGCCCGTGACCATCAAGGAGAACACGGCCACCCGAGGCGTGCCCGTGCCGGCAGGTACCGCCGCCACCGAGTTGATTCCCGCACTGGAAGATGCGCCTCCCTCGGCGCGGCTGCGTGAGGCCGGCTGTGTCATTTTGGGCAAGACCACCATGCCTGACTACGGCATGCTCACCTCCGGCTTGTCGAGTTTCCATCCCTTGTCGCGCAACCCTTGGAACTTGGACCACAACCCCGGGGGCAGCAGCGCAGGAGCGGCTGCCGCAGCTGCCGCAGGCTACGGCCCGCTGCACTTGGGCACTGACATTGGCGGGTCCATTCGCCTGCCCGCAGGTTTGTGCGGGATCTTCGGCCTGAAGCCCAGCTTGGGGCGCATTCCGATCAAGCCACCCTATGCGGGTCGTGTGGCTGGACCCATGACGCGCACCGTAACCGATGCGGCATTGATGATGAGTGTGTTGACCCGGCCCGACTGGCGCGACACCACAAGCCTGCCTTGGCAGCCCATCGATTGGACAGACCTGCGCTGCGAGGTTCGGGGATTGCGCCTGGGACTGCAGACCGATCCAGGCTGGGGCTTGAGACCGGACGCGCAAACAGTGGCCGCGGTACAAGCGGCAGCAGGTCTTTTCGAGGCGGCCGGTGCCATCGTGGAGCCATTGGCTCCGTTTACCACCCGCGAGATGATTGAGGGCCTGGACCGGTTTTGGAGGATGCGCTCGTATCTGGACATGAATGCGCTGCCACCAACGCGGCAGGCCAAGGTCCTGCCCTACATCCGACAGTGGGTGGCCACGGCAGCCGACCTGACGGCAGCTCAGGTATTCCACGGCTACAGCCAGATGGCCGCTTTGCGAGAGGCGGCCGTATCGGCGACCCAGCGGTTTGATTTTGTGCTCTCGCCGGTCAACCCGGTGCCCCACTACCCCGCCCAGTGGGCCAGTCCGATCAACGATCCACAAAGACCGTTTGAACACATTCCCTTCACGCTGCCGTTCAACATGAGCGAGCAACCTGCGGCCAGTGTCAATTGTGGTTACCTGAGCAATGGCAGCCCCATCGGATTGCAAATCGCAGGGCGCCGTCATGATGACCTGGGCGTGCTGCGATTGGCGCGCGCCTTTGAGCTGATGCGCCCTCCCTCGCGTGCCTGGCCGGTGCCTGGCGCCTGAGTCGTTGTGCCCACCCGAGTCCCGCGCCTGAACCGGCTGTGACCGCGGGCGTCTTCTTGGCCGGCCTGGCGGGCCTCATGTGGGGCCTGGTATTCATCACGCCGGTACTGTTGAGCGACTATCCTGCAGCGCTGCTCTCGGCTGGCCGATACGTGGCCTTTGGCCTGATCGCCCTGCCACTGGCTTGGGCCGACCGGCGTCACCTGGCCGAGTTGAGCCCACATGACTGGATAGAGGCACTCAAGCTGTCGGTAGTGGGCAATCTCTTGTACTACCTGTTTCTGGCGGCGGCCATACAACGTTCGGGCGCTCCTGTGCCGACGATGATCATCGGCACCTTGCCAGTGGTCATTGCGCTGACCGCTTATGCGTTCGAGCGACGAGACTCAGAACCAGAGCTATCTGCGCGGCCGTGGCGCCGCTTGGGTCCGTCTTTGGGGTTGATGGCAGCGGGCCTGCTCTTGGTCAACCACACCGAAGTGGCGCGCTGGCAAGCGGCCGACACCCACACCGTGTGGCGCCACACGCAGGGGATCGTGCTGGCCCTGTGTGCCGTGGCCTGTTGGACCTGGTATCCCTTGCGCAATGCCGCTTGGCTAAAGGCACACCCCCACCGCAGCGCGCGCGCCTGGGCCACGGCGCAAGGCCTGGCCACGTTGCCCTTGGCCTTGATCGCCTATGGGGGGCTGTGGGTGGGCTTCATGCGCCATGATCCCGCCTGGCAAACGCCTTGGGGCCCGCATCCGCAACGCTTTGTCATCTTGATGCTCGTGGTCGGCTTACTGGCGTCTTGGGTTGGCACCTTGTGCTGGAACGAAGCCAGCCGACGGTTACGGCCCAGTGTCTTGGGCCAGCTCATCGTCTTTGAGACCCTGGCGGCGTTGGCCTATGCGTGGGTTCTGCGTCAGCAGTGGCCAGATCCCCTGACCTGGGCCGCAGCGGGTCTGCTGGTTCTGGGGGTGGTCCTGGCCGTCAGAGCACGCTGAGCCCGTCGAGGCCAAAAGACAGTCTCAAGCCAGCGCCTCGTCAAGCACCTCGATCCAGTGACGCACGGGCGTGGAGGTGCCGCCTTGCAGATGCTGAATGCACCCCACATTACCCGAGACAATGACCTGTGCTTGCAGAGGCTGAAGGTGCGACAGCTTGCGCTCACGCAGCTGTTCAGACAGCTGGGGCTGCAAGACGCTGTACGTGCCCGCCGAGCCGCAACACAAATGGGATTCATGTGCCGGCAGCATCACCTCAAGCCCCAACGATCTGAGTATGCCTTCTACACCCCCTCGCAATTGCTGGCCGTGCTGCAAGGTACAGGGCGGGTGATAAGCCACCCGTTGCACCTTCAAGCTGCGGGTGCCACGCAAACGGGCCTTGAGTGCGGGCAGGAGCTCATCAACCACTTCGCTGATGTCTCGCGTCAGAGCGCTGATGCGCTGGGCCTTATGGGCATACTGCGGGTCGTGTGCGAGCGCCTGTGCATATTGCTTGACGGTGACGCCACAGCCGCTGGCATTCATCACCAATGCTTCCACTTTCCCTGCCGAGGTCAGCCCCTCTACCAAGGGCCACCACGCGTCGATATTGCGGCGCATGTCTTGTAGCCCCCCCTCGGTATCGGCCAAGTGCGTGCGCAGTGCACCGCAGCATCCCGCACCATCGGCCACCAGGGTCTGGATACCTGCCAGATCGAGTACACGCGCCGTGGCACTGTTGACATTGGGCATGAGCGCCGGCTGCACGCATCCCATCAGCATCAAGACTTTTCGTGAATGCTCTCGCTGGGGCCACAACTTGGCCCGGGGGCTGCTGGATGCGGGCACTTTGCTGCGTAAAACCGAAGGCAGCAGCGGCCGCACCCAACGCCCGATGCGCAGGGCCGTTGAAAAACCGCTGGAAGTCAGTCCTTCGCGAAGTAGCCAGCGCTTGAACCGCTCGCCCAGCGGCCGCTGGACGCGGGACTCGACGATGTGACGGCCAATATCCACCAGCCGTCCATATTCCACGCCACTGGGGCAGGTGGTCTCACAGTTGCGGCAGGTCAGGCAGCGGTCCAAATGCTGTTGCGTTGTGTGCGTGACAGGCGAGCCCTCGAGCACCTGCTTGATCAGGTAGATGCGGCCCCGCGGGCCGTCCAACTCATCGCCCAGCAGTTGGTAGGTGGGGCAAGTGGCGGTACAAAAGCCGCAGTGCACGCACTTGCGCAAGATGGATTCAGCTTGCTGCCCCTCAAGCGTCGATTGAAATTCAGTGGCCAGGTGGGTTTGCATGACGCAGGCTCGCTCACAGGTCCGGATACAGCCGACCCGGGTTGAAGATTCCCTCAGGATCAAACGCGGCCTTGAGTTGACGATGGATGGTGTGCAAGGCCGCAGGCAAAGGCGCGAAGACGCCATCGGCCGGTGTGGCCCCGCGAAATACGCAGGCGTGGCCCCCCGCCGATCGCGCCGCCTCGCGTACCTTCTGCACCGGCGCATCCGAACACAGCCAGCGCTGCGCACCACCCCACTCGATCAAGGTGTCGCCCGGCAGATCCAAGGGCGGGCATGTGGACGGCACAGACAGTCGCCATAAGCGCTCGCCTTGCTGCACCCGGGCGTGCGTGGCCACAAAGTACTCATCGCGGTGATCCCGCAATCCTTGCCAGAAACCTCGGGCCAGCTCCGGGTCTACCAACTCGCCCCCCAAGCGCTCACAGGCGTCTTGCACGGCAGCGCGCGCGCCCGACAGCCTCACCACCAGGGTCTCATCCCACCATGCCGTTGCGGAAATGGGCCAGGGCTGCCCGCCCCAGGCATTCATGCGTTCCAGCGCCTCGGCCTGTGAAGCGGTCTGGCGCAAGGTGGCTGTCGCCACGGGCTGGGGCAGGACCTTCAGCGAGACTTCGCTGATGACGCCCAAGATCCCCAAGGAGCCGGACATCAGGCGCGACACATCGTATCCGGCAACATTTTTCATCACCTGCCCACCAAAGTGCAGCACTTGAGCGCGGCCGTTGACCACGGTACAGCCCAGCACAAAATCACGCACGGCGCCGGCTTGTGCGCGCCCGGGTCCTGACAGCCCGCTGGCCACCATGCCGCCCACGGTTCCGCAGCGATCGGCCGAGTGGCCCAAGCGGGGGGGCTCAAAGGCCAGCCACTGACCGTGCTCGGCCAGCGCGGCCTCCAACTCGTGCAGTGGCGTGCCGGCGCGAACGCTCACCACCAGCTCACTGGGCTCATAGGCGGTGATGCCGCGCAACTCTTCGGTGCTCAGCACGGCCGCTTCTTGCGCGTTGCCGTAAAAGGACTTGGTGCCATGCCCGACTATTTGCACTGCACAGCGTGCTTGGGTCGCTTCCCGAACCTGTTGAACCACCCGATCAAGAGCTGAGTCTTGCACCTGAGCCCCAACCTGTTAAAACCGGGGCAGCTCGGGGTGAGGCAGGAGCCCGCCGCGAACATGCATCTTTCCGTATTCGGCACAACGCTGCAGCGTGGGTACCACCTTGCCCGGGTTGAGCAGCCTCCTGGGGTCAAACGCGGCCTTCAAGGCCATCATCTGCTCGCGCTCTTCGGCAGAGAACTGCACGCACATGGAATTGAGTTTTTCCACCCCCACGCCGTGTTCTCCCGTCACGGTTCCTCCCATGCGAACACTGGTCTCCAGAATGTCAGCACCAAAGAGTTCACACCGAGCAAGCTGATCGGGGTCGTTGGCATCAAACAGGATCAGGGGATGCAAATTCCCGTCTCCTGCGTGAAAGACATTCGCACAGCGCAAGCCGTAGCGCTGTTCCATCTCGGCGATGGCCAACAAGATATCAGCCAGGCGCTTGCGCGGAATGGTCGAGTCCATGCACATGTAGTCGGGGCTGATGCGGCCGCTGGCCGGGAAGGCATTCTTGCGACCGCTCCAAAACTTCAAGCGCTGCGCCTCGTCTTTGCTGATCTCCAAACGGGTACACCCCTGCGCAGTCAACACCTCTTGCATGCGCCAGATTTCCTCTGTCACCTCTTCGCTCGTGCCGTCGCTTTCGCACAGCAAGATGGCTTGAGCATTCAGGTCGTAGCCCGCATGTACGAAGTCCTCTACCGCAGCAATCATGGGCTTGTCCATCATCTCCAGCCCGGCAGGGATGATCCCGGCGGCGATGATGGCGGCCACGGCATTACCGGCCATTCGGATGTCATCGAAACTGGCCATGATGCAACGTGCCACTGGCGGGCGGGGAATCAACTTCACACACACCTCGGTCACCACTGCCAGCATCCCCTCGCTGCCCACTACCACGCTGAGCAGATCGAGCCCCGGGGAATCCAGGCATTTACCGCCCAGCTGTAGCGGCTCTCCTTCGGCCGTGAAGCCCCGCACGCCCAGTACATTGTGTAGCGTCAAGCCGTATTTCAAGCAATGAACCCCGCCGGAGTTTTCCGCCACATTGCCACCAATCGTGCAGGCGATCTGGCTGCTGGGGTCTGGGGCGTAGTACAGGCCCCATGCCGCTGCGGCTTCACTGATGGCCAGATTGCGCACCCCACACTGAACCGTGGCCGTACGGCCCACGGGGTCCACCTGGACGATTCGGTTGAACTTGGCCAAAGACAAGGTCACGCCTTGGGCGTGAGGCATGGCACCGCCTGACAGCCCTGTTCCGGCACCGCGTGCTACCACTGGCACGCCCAGGCCGTGGCAGACCTTTAGCACTGCAGCCACCTGGGCTTCGGTTTCGGGCAAGGCAACGGCCAAGGGGCGTTGACGGTAGGCGGTCAAGCCGTCGCATTCATAGGGCGTGGTGTCTTCGCTGCTCCAAAGCAAGGCGTGTTCGGGCAGTACGGCTTGTAATGCCGCAATGACCTCAGACGGGGGCAGACGGGCGTGGGGCCATTCAGGCGCTTGCTCGGCAGAGGCCGGCCATTTTTGGGGGGCATTCATAAGACCAAAGGCAGCTGCACTGCAGTTCAAAGCAAGAGCAAGACTTTAACGTGCCGCGCGCCACACCCAGGCACAGCCCCGGGCACTCATGGGGTCAATTCATTCTTGACTTCAGGTAGCAGAACGCCGTCGGGCCGTCCCCGCGGATGAAGAAGTTTTTTTCCGCGCCGGCGGTGGTGGGGCCGTTTTGGCCGAAGTGGAGGGGCGTGTACCGGCCAAGGCCTGTGAGGCCAAGGTGCTGAACTGTTGGGTCAGCGCAGACCACCACTGCAGCGGATCAACGGCAGGGGCGGCCGTGCTGTTTGTTGGCTTCGACGGGCTGGGTTGGGTCGCTGCTGCTGGGCCTGACGGCGCTGAAAAAGCCTGTGCCCATTGCGAGACGGGGACATTCATCGACTCCAGCGTGGCCAAGGTCATACGCTGCACCTCCAAGGCCTGGATGGAGGCTTGAAGCATCCGGGTGTTTTGTTCCAGCCAGAACTGCACCGTCTTGAGCTGCTCGATGCGCTCATCCAGGGCCTTGGGGTCCAGGGTGGGCGACAACCACTGCGCCATGGGTGCCGAAGCCGCACTGCCGGATTTCATGAGCCCCTCGAAGAACTCAAATCCAGGGACAAACTGCGTGAACGGCGGGGGGGATTGCGTGGCCATGATGCTGGGTCTGATTATGCCTATCCAATAGCGTTTTCTTGAAGGGCCCGCGGCAGGGGCGTTTGCAGCCGCATGACCGCGCGCAACAGTTCCATATTGTTTTTGGCCCCAAGTTTGGTCATGACGCGTGTCTTGTGCGTGCACACCGTCTTGGTGCTGACATTCAACTGCATCGCAATATCGCTTTGGCGGACACCTTGACACAGCAATTCCAGCACCTCCCGCTCGCGCCGTGATAACTTCACCATCGACGGCTGTCCCCAGGCCGATGGCGGCGCATCGCGCAGCAGCGGATCGACAAATGTCTCGCCTCGAGCCACCTCGCGGATGGCATGCAGCAAGACCGGACATGCGCTGGTCTTGGCCACATAGCCCCGGGCCCCAGCTCGCAGAGCCTGTCTCACCAGCGTGGGCTCGGTATGCATGGACAGCACCAACACCCGCACCAAGGGGCGCTCTCGGCACAGGCGGGCCACCCAATCGGCGCCATCACTGCCGGGCATTTCCAAGTCGACCACTGCGACCTTGGCGCGAGCGCGAACCAGAAGATCGCGGGCCTGCTGTGCCGTATGCGCCTCGGCCACCACCCGCATATCGCTTTGCGCATTGAGCAGGTGAACCAACGCCCCCCTCACCGCCGCGTGGTCGTCGGCCACCAACAAATCGATCATGAGTCCTCCAGCACCCTGGGCGCGTACCCGCCTCAAGTCCTCCTCATGATGAAACGTTTGGCCTGCCTTGCCACTCAGGAAAAACCTCAGGTCAGGGGTTCTGCCCAGCCGACTCAGGCCATGGCGGTCACAGTCTGCTCTATGGCGCCAAACACACTCAGGCCCTGGTCGGTCTTCATCTCGATGCGGATCGTGTCACCAAATTGCATGTAAGCGGTGATGGGTTTGCCCGATTCAATGGTCTCGATGGCGCGCTTTTCCGCGATACACGAGTAGCCGCGGCTCCAGTCTTGATTGCTCACCGTACCCGAGCCCACGATTGAGCCCGCGCGCACTTGGCGTGTCTTACACAGGTGGGCGATGAGTTGCCCGAAGTGAAAGGTCATCTCAGGACCGGCCTCGCACAGCCCCACCCGCTGGCCGTTCCAGACCGACTCCAGCGGCAGGTGAACGCGCCCGTCGTGCCAGGCCTGCGACAGTTCATCGGGTGTCACGGCCACGGGGCTGAAGGCGGTCGCCGGTTTGCTTTGGACAAAGCCAAAGCCCTTGGCCAGTTCGGCGGGAATCAGCTCGCGCAAACTCCAGTCGTTGGCCAACATCAACAACCTCACGCCGTCAAGGGCCTGCGCTGGCGTGGCACCCATTGGCACATCGCCCGTGATGACGGCCACCTCCGATTCAAAATCGATGCCCCACTTCGTGCTTGCAAATCGCGCTGGATCGGTAGGCCCTAAAAAGTCATCTGACCCACCTTGGTACATCAAAGGGTCTTGATAAAACGTATCCGGTACCTGCGCACCACGGGCACGCCTGACCAGTTCCACATGATTGAGATAAGCCGAGCCGTCTGCCCACTGGTAGGCCCGGGGCAGGGGGGCCATGCACTGACGCGGGTCGAACGCAAACGCATGCCGGGCCTTGCCATCGTTGAGCGTGGCGTACAGGTCTTCTAGGCCCGGACTGAGAAAATTCCAATCGTCTAGAACCTGTTGCAGTCGCTGGGCGATGCCATGGGCAAAGTGCGCGGTGCTCAAGTCGCGCGACACAACCACAAGTTGTCCGTCACGCGACCCATCCTTATAGGTGGCAAGCTTCATGGGGGGGTGGACTCCACAGATTTTCAGCGCAGTATTGTGCGGTGTCCCGACCCAGCCCCTGGGGCTCAGTTGCCCCAATGCCACGCCACCGCGGGCCTACTGTGGCCCTCGCGGTGGTGCTGGTTCACCTGGCGGTCTTGTGCATCAACTGGCGTACCCCCCTTACTGCCAGCCCTACCCTGGTGTGGGTGGCCCTAGATCCTGGCGGGAGTTCGATCTCAAACTCCCCCCGCGTCGATGAAAACGGGGCCTCGATGCATACGCCCTTGCCTGCGCCTTTGCGCGGCCCACTGGGTGAAGATGCGGGGCCGCTTGACGCCCTGGAGCCACTTCCAGCCGCTTTTGCTGCCGTGCCCGCTGCTGCAGCACCGCCAAACGAGCCTATGGCCAGCCCGCTGGTGCTGCCTGCCCCATTTCAGTGGGACTTTTCGGTTCACCGCGCTCAGGGCCTTTCTCACGCGACCTTGCAATTCGAGATCACCCAGCAGCAGGGCCTGCGCTACGACCTGCGATGGAGCGAATCAGGATCGCCGTCCGGTCCGTTGGTCTGGCACAGCCAAGGTGAAGTCGGCGCTTTGGGGCTGTTGCCCGAGCGCCTCGTGGAAAGCCGGCAGGACAAGGCGCGGCGCGCCATCAATGTAGAGCGCGTCTCAGGCTGGGTGAGCGCCTCTACTTCGACGCACCGCGAGCGCATGGTCGCCGGCGTGCAAGATCGACTCAGTTGGCTGGTCCAATTCCTCTCGCTGGTGCGTGGGCGAGCCAGTGCCTGGCAATCTGGAGATGGCGTGACGCTGGCAGTCGCCCAGTGGGACGGCCGGGTCGTGCCATGGCGCTTTGTTCTGCGTGCGGGAGGTGCTGGGGTTACGGGCCTATCGGTGTGGGAGCGAGCACCTGCTCAAGACTACGATGTTGGTGTAGAGGTTTGGCTCAACGCCCAAGCAGAACATCGCCTGCAGCGGGTGGTTTGGAGGTGGCCGCCCCCCGCGGGGGTGGTCCGCTGGGAAGCCGCCGACTGAGCCGCGAGCTGCCTACAATGCACCCATGACGAATTCCAGTGCGTTCTCACCTGCCGAGGCTGGCCCGCGAGGTCCGCGCTACACGCGCGGGGCTGCCTTGCTGCCCTTGCTGCGGCAGCGCATAGTCATCATCGATGGCGCCATGGGCACCATGATTCAGCAGCATCGATTGAGCGAGGCCGACTTTCGGGGGCAGCGCTGGGCCCAGCACCCCAAAGACCTCAAGGGCAACAACGATTTGTTGGTTTTGACCCAGCCCGCGCTCATTCAGTCCATCCACGAAGACTATTTGCGCGCAGGCGCTGACATCATCGAGACCAACTCCTTTGGTGCGACAAGCGTCGCCCAAGACGACTACCTGCTGGGTGATTGGGCCCTGGAGATGAACATCGCGGCGGCCCGTGTGGCCCGGCAAGCTGCAGATCATTTCAGCACGCCCGAGTCACCGCGCTTTGTAGCGGGCGCACTGGGGCCTACGCCTCGAACTGCCAGCATCAGCCCCGATGTCAATGATCCGGGCGCCCGCAACATCACGTTTGAACAGCTGCGCGCGGCTTATTTGGAGCAGGCCCAAGGGCTGCTGCAAGGCGGCTGTGACCTCTTCTTGGTCGAGACGATTTTCGACACCCTCAATGCCAAAGCCGCCTTGTTCGCGCTGGATGAGTTGATGGAATCCACTGGTGAGCGGCTGCCCGTCATCATCAGTGGTACGGTCACCGATGCCTCAGGCCGCATCCTCTCGGGCCAGACCGTAGGCGCATTTTGGTACTCCGTACGGCATGCCCGCCCCGTCGCGGTAGGCCTGAACTGTGCACTGGGCGCAGCGCTTATGCGTCCCTACATTGAAGAGCTCTCCAAGCTGGCTGCCGACACCTTCATCAGTTGCTACCCCAACGCCGGCCTGCCCAACCCCATGAGCGAGACGGGATTTGATGAGACGGCGGAGGTCACCAGCAGCCTGCTGGAGGACTTCGCGCGTGGGGGCTTACTCAATATTGCCGGGGGGTGCTGCGGTACGACCCCTGAGCACATCGCCGCCATAGCCCGCAAGGTTTCGGCCTATCGCCCACGCTCCCCGCAAGATCCGTTGTTTACTGCTTTGGCCGCCTGATCTGTCAAAGCCTATGCCCGTTAAGGAGGCCTCATGAACGCACCAGATCCACTGGCTGCCCTGGCGCAACACCAGACCGACGCCCTGGGGGCATTTGCCAATCGTGCTTGGGATGAGCAGATCGTGCCGGCACTCCAAGACTACATCGCCATTCCCGCCAAGAGTCCCATGTTCGACGCTCAATGGGCAGACCATGGCTATTTGGATCGCGTGGTTCGTGACGCGGCCGCCTGGGTGGAGCAACAGGGCCTCGCGGGCTTGACCTTGGAGGTGGTGCGAATCCCCGGCCGAACACCGGTGATCTTTTTTGACGTGCCCGCCACCCGATCCGGTAGCCAGCAGACGGTGCTGCTGTACGGCCACCTGGACAAGCAGCCCGAGTTCAACGGCTGGCGCCACGACTTGGGCCCCTGGACGCCCAAGTACGAGGACGGCAAGCTCTATGGGCGCGGCGGGGCCGATGACGGCTATGCGGTGTACGCCGCCTTGACGGCCTTGGCCTCTTTAGACCAGCAAGGCATTGCCCGCCCGCGCTGCGTCGGTTTGATCGAGACCTGTGAGGAAAGCGGCTCTGTGGACTTGCCCGCCTACATCGATGCCCTGGCTCCTCGCCTAGGGGATGTGGCCTTGGTGGTGTGCTTGGACTCGGGGGCAGGCAATTACGACCAGTTGTGGCTCACCACCTCCTTGCGCGGAATGGTCAGCGGCGTTCTCAAGGTGGAAATCCTCACCGAGGGGATTCACTCGGGAGATGCCAGCGGCCTGGTGCCATCGAGCTTTCGTATCTTGCGCCACGTGTTGGACCGCCTGGAAGACAGCGCCACCGGACGACTGTTGCCAGGAGTATTTCACTGCGACATCCCTGCTTCGCGCATCGAGCAGGCCCAGGCGACTGCCGCCATCTTGGGCCAGGAGGTGTGGAAACGGTTCCCCTGGGCTTGCGGTGCCGATGGCGCACTGGCCCTGCCCACCACCGATGACCCTGTGCAGGCCTTGCTCAACCGGACCTGGCGACCCACGCTCAGCGTTACGGGCGCAGAGGGTTTCCCCAGCCTAGACCAAGCGGGCAATGTCTTGCGTCCCTACACCGCCTTCAAGCTGAGCTTGCGCACACCTCCTCTGGTCAATGCCCACGAAGCCAGTGTGAAGCTCAAGGCCTTGCTCGAAGACAACGCGCCGTACAACGCCAAGGTCACCTTCCACCCAGACGGGCGCGCCGACGGCTTGGGAGCCACGGGGTGGAACGCCCCCGAACTGGCCCCTTGGCTTGAGCGGGCCCTCAACCAGGCCTCAGCGGCCCATTTTGGTGCTCCAGTGGGCTACATTGGACAAGGCGGGACCATTCCGCTGATGAGCATGCTGCAGCAAGGCTTTCCCCAAGCGCAGATGATGGTGTGTGGCGTTTTGGGCCCCAAGAGCAACGCCCACGGGCCCAACGAATTTCTGCATGTGCCTTACGGCAAGCGCTTGACGGCGGCGGTGGCGCAGGTCATCGCGGCCATGCCCGACGGGCACTGAGGCACTCTTCAGCGCCTAAAAGGTATAGCCCGATTGCACGCTGGCGCCTGACAGCGGCTCGAGCAGGGGCAACAACGGGTGCAGATCGCGGTAGCGCATCGCCACCCGTGTGGCATAGCCAAAAAAGCGCGGCAGGTCTTGGGCGTACTGGGGCTTGCCATCGCGGTGTTTGAGTCGGCAAAACACGCCCAGGATGCGCAAGTGCCGTTGCAGCCCCATCCACTCGAGCTGCCGCCAGAACTCTGAAAAATCGCGCTCCACGGGCAATCCGGCCTCACGTGCGCGCTGCCAGTACCGCACGGCCCAGTCGAGTTCTTGCGATTCTTCCCAGGTGATGAAGGCATCGCGCAGCCACGACACCACATCGTAGGTGATGGGCCCGGACGCCGCGTCTTGAAAGTCCAAGATGCCCAGCTCGGCGCCGCACAGCATGAGGTTGCGGGGCATCCAATCCCGGTGCACCGCCACCATGGGCTGCGCCGCAGCCGAGTCCACCAGCAAGGCGCACACGCGCTGCCACTGCGCGGCCTGCTTCGCATCCCAGTGGTGCTGGTATTCGCGTTGTACGCACCAGGTTTCAAACAGCGACAGTTCACTCTGCCACTGGGTGGCACCCCAGGCCCCCATGCCCTCGGCGGGCACCTTGCACTGCCAGTCCACCAGGGTGGACAGGCCCTGGAGCATCAGGGCGTGGGCACGCTCGGGTGTGGCCTGGCGCAACACCTCCAGCAGCAGCTCGTCTCCCAAATCGGTAAGCAGCGCAAAGCCCTGCGTGGGGTCGTGGCTGAGGACCCGCGGCCCCATCAGTCCTGCCCGCTCGATGAGGGCGGCCACGCGAACGAAGGCAGCCAAGTCCTCATGCCCAGGGGGGGCATCCATGATGATCAGGCTGCGCGGTGACGCACTCACACGCAAATATCGCCGAAAGCTGGCATCGGCCGAGGCCAGTCTCAAGGTGTGTGGCTCCAGCCCCCAAGGCCGCACCAAGGGGTCAAGCCACGCGTAGAAGGCCTCACGTCGCGCCGTGTCGGCCCACTTCACCTCCCCAGGCGCTTGACGCGGATCTTCAGAGGGCCCGGCAAAAGAGGCCTGCGACACAAGGGGGCTCATGGATAATCGATTCTACAAAGCGGTTGTCCTATGCCTGTAGTTCCTGGGTATCCTCGCGCCACCCCTGGCAGACCCAGGGCGGCACTTTTGCGCCTGCCCATAGGGGTTGCCGCAGTGCTTGCGGTGCTTGCGCTGCAGGTAATGGCCCAAACGCCATCGGGCGCAGCTCCCGTGCCCACCATCATTTCGGCCCAGCAACTGACTTGTCAACCTGAGGCCATGGCGCAAGCCCGAGGCGATGTGCAGGTGCAGCGTGGCGCCTTGGAGCTCAGGGCAGATGCGCTGGACTATTTGGTACCGCAAGACCGGGCCACCGCCACGGGCCGCGTATCGGTCTCCCGCGAAGGGGTCCGGTATCGGGGCAAACGGCTGGAGCTCGAGATCGAACGCTTTGTGGGCAGCTTCTGGGAACTGCACTTTGACTTTGACCGAACTGGCACGGGCGGGCAGGCTCAGCGCATCGATTTCTTGGGACAACGCCGGCTGGCAGCTCACGAGGTGACCTACACCGGATGCGATCGCCAAGGCCCGCGGGAGCCCGCTTGGACACTCCAGGCGCAACGCATCGACATCGATTGGGATCGCCAAGAAGGTGTGGCCCATGCCGCACAACTGCGGTTTCTCGGGCACACGATCTTGGCCTGGCCCCGGCTGAGTTTTCCCACCAGTGACGCGCGCAAATCGGGGTGGTTGCCGCCACAGGTCAACTTGGACAGCCGCAGTGGTTTAGACCTGGCGGTGCCCTACTACTGGAACTGGGCGGCCAACCGCGACATGACCTTCACGCCCCGTTTGGCCACCCGGCGTGGGGCAGGCATGGACGCCGAGCTGCGATATCTGGAGCCGACCTGGTCGGGTCAGTGGCTGGCCCAGTGGCTGCCGGCCGATCAGGTGGCCTCGCGTTCGCGCCATGCCCTGCGTATGCAGCATGAGGGCACCTGGGCCTGGTCCCACCACCCGCAGGCCGCGGCCTACTACGAGCTGCACTCCGAGCGCGTATCCGATGACGATTGGTGGAAAGACTTTCCCCGCACCACCGCCGCGTTCACGCCCCGCTTGCTCCCCCTGCGCGCACAGCTGGAACAGCGGTTTTCCCTGGGTGCCGCCCAGGCAGCCGTCTATGCCCGTGCGCTCACTTGGCAGCTGCTGCAGTCTGCAGAGGCCCCCTTGACTGCGCCTTATCAGCGCAGCCCTCAGGTGGGCATGCAGCTCCAGTGGCAAGACGCCTCCTGGGACATCGCCTTAGAGAGCGAGGTCAACCGCTTCAGCTTGCCGGGGCAGCGGGGTGGGCGACCCGACGGCCAGCCTACCGGGCTGCGCTGGCATGCGGTGGGTCATATTGCGCGGCCCTGGCGCAGTTCGGCGGGCTTTGTGGTCCCTCGCTGGTCTTTCAATGTGGCCGCCTACGACTTGGACAACCCGCTGCGCCCCTCAGAGTCCGAACGGTCCAGCCGCGCCATACCCACCTTCAGCGTGGACGCTGGTCTCGTGTTGGATCGACCCACCCAGTGGTTCGGCCGCGCGTGGCTGCAGACCCTGGAGCCCCGGCTCTTGTACGTGCAAACCCCTTACCGGACCCAGGACTCTCGGCTCATGTTCGACGCCGCGGGGCGTGACTTCAGCGTGAGCTCGCTGTTTTCCACCAACGCCTTTTCGGGTGTCGATCGCGTCTCGGATGCCCACCATTTGGACATGGGTCTGACCTCCCGGCTGATCGAAGAGCGTTCGGGGGCCGAGTGGCTTCGCTTGGGCCTGGTGCAGCGCCTCCAATTTGCCGACCAGCTCATCACCCCGGAAGGCACCCCGTTCACACGGCGCTTTTCAGATCTCATGCTCACGGGCTCGACGAGTGTGGTGTCGTCTTGGAACCTGGACGCCATCATCCGCTACAACGCCGACATCCAGCGGCCCGTTCGAACGGTGCTGTCCACCCGCTACACCCCAGGCGACTACCGCACCATTAGCCTGACCTACCGCTACGTGCGCAATGCCAGTGAGCAAGTGGAGTTGGGCTGGCAGTGGCCCATCACGCGGCTGGGGCCAGATCCCTTATCCCCTGGTTCGGCGTCCGTCCCGACCGGCTGTCAGGGTCGGCTCTATGGAGTCGGTCGCATTCACTACAGCGCGGCCGAGCGCCGCATCACGGACTCCCTGGCCGGGCTGGAGTTTGACGCCGGCTGTTGGATTGCGCGTATCGTGGCTGAGCGGCTGTCCACGGGGCGGGCCGAGGCCACCACGCGATTGATGCTGCAATTGGAATTGGTGGGGCTGTCCCGCTTGGGTTCCAACCCGCTGCGCGTCTTGAAGGACAATATTCCTGGCTACCAACTCCTGCGCGCCGACCGCGCAGGCCAACCGGATCGCGAATGACAGACTTTTTCCTCCATTGGGGTGCTCGCCAGAGCCCCGCGCGCTTGACCCGCACTGCCTTGGCGCTACTGGCAGCTTGCACTGCTGCGGCCGTCATGGCACAGGGCCAGCCCGACACCGCCCAACGCGCGGCGAGCCGCGCCGCAGACCGATCGGCAGTGCGCAGCGGCGATCACATTGTGGCCATCATCAACCAAGAACTGGTCACCGCCGTCGAGGTGTCCTTGCGCGCCCAGCGCGCCCGAGACGAGGCCACTCGCCAAAAAATCCCCTTGCCCGAGGAGCAGGAGCTCAGGCGGCAGATCACCGAGGCGTTGATCGAAGAGCGGGTCATCCTCACCCACGCCAGGGAAACGGGGGTGCGCATTGACGACGCCGAATTGGATCGCACCTTGCAAGGCATTGCGGCGCAAAACCAGCTCTCGGTGGACGGCTTGCGCGCGCGCCTTCGCGGCGAGGGGACGGACTTTGACCGATTCCGTATCAATTTGCGCGAGCAGCTCATGGTGGAGCGCACACGAGAGCGCGACGTGCTGCCTCGCATCCGGATTACGGAGGCCGAGGTCGATAACTTCTTGCAGCAACAGGCGCGCGCGCTTCAGGCCGATCGAGGGGTCAACCTGGCCCAAATCCTGGTGAGCGTACCTGAAGGGGCCAGCGCGAGCGAAGTGCAGGCCCGACGCGCTCGGGCCGAGGCGGCGCTCGAGCGCCTGCGTGCCGGCGCAGCCTTTGAGCAGGTGGCCCGCGAGGTGTCGGAAGATGGCAACCGCCAGCGCGGCGGCGAAATGGGCATGCGCCCAGCGTCTCGGTATCCGGATCTGTTCATCGAGAACACTCGACAACTTCAGCCGGGACAGTTCACTGCCTCCCTCGTACGCAGCGGTGCGGGCTTTCATGTGCTCAAGGTCATTGCGCGCGCAGATGGGGTTGGCACCAAAGTCACCCAGACCAGGGTACGCCATATCCTGTTGCGACCCTCTCAACGACTGAGTCTGGATCAGGCCAGGGCCCGCCTCGAAGGCTACCGTCGCAGCATAGACAACCGAAGCGCCACGTTTGAAGATCTGGCGCGGCAGTTCTCTGAGGACGGCTCAGCGTCCCAAGGTGGAGACCTGGGCTGGGCCTCGCCTGGCACGATGGTGCCCGAGTTTGAAGAGGCGATGAACCAGCTCGAGGTGGGAGGTTTGTCCGCCCCCGTGACCTCTCGCTTTGGGGTGCACCTGGTGCAGGTACTCGAGCGTCGGCAGGTTGATGTGGACCCCAAGCAGTTACGAGAGCAAGCGCGCAATGCACTGCGCGAGCAAAAGTTTGATCCGGCCTACGCCGAGTGGGTTCGTGACCTGCGCTCTCGTGCCTACATTGAGATGCGAGAGCCCCCCTTGTGAGGTATCCGGCGTGAAGCACACGCCACGCAAACGCTTTGGTCAGCACTTTCTGATCGATGATGCGGTACTGGGTGAGCTGGTCCGCCACATCGATCCACAAGCAGGCCAAGCCCTGGTAGAAATCGGGCCCGGGCCGGGCGCATTGACGCATCGCCTGTTGGAGCTGGGGGCCCGCTTGACGGCCATTGAGCTCGATCGTGATCTGGCCCGCGCTTTGCAACAGCAAGGCAACCCCGCCTTGCAGGTGGTGTGCGCTGATGTGTTGACGGTGGATTTTGCTGCGCTATGCACACAGCTGGCCGGCCCGCTTCGCGTGGTGGGCAACCTGCCCTACAACATTTCCACGCCCATATTGTTCCACCTGGATCAGGCGTGGCGCTGTGTACAAGACATGCACTTCATGTTGCAAAAAGAGGTGGTTCAGCGCATGGCGGCACCTGCGGGGGACTCAGCCTACGGGCGCTTGAGTGTCATGCTGCAGTGGCGCTGGGACATCGAGATGCTCATGAACGTACCGCCCGAGGCGTTTGATCCGCCTCCTGCGGTGAATTCTGCGGTCGTGAGGCTCACGCCCCGAACCCGACCCGAGCCCGTTGACGAGGCGCTGCTGTCGGAAGTGGTCGCGGTGGCCTTCTCACAGCGGCGCAAGCTGCTGCGTCACACTCTGGGGCCGTGGTTGCAGCAGCGCGGTGTGGCAGACACGGCATTTGACCTGCAAAGGCGCGCCCAAGAAGTCAGTGTGCAGCAGTACCTGCAACTGGCCTTGGAGCTTCAGGCGTCAGCGGCCTGATTTGATTTACCAATCAGGCCGCGTTGAGCCAGGCTGCCGTGTCAAAGGCGCTGCTCATCATGGGCAGATTCATGCCGAAACTGGGGTTGGCGCCGGTCTTAGCCGGTACCACCTTAGGGCTTGCCTTGGGCGCTACGGCAGCGCTGGCATCGATTTGGGCCGTCTCCGTCGCCCGCTCCCATGACCCGATTTGCTGGGAGCGGGCTACCGAAAAGAATAAAAACATCTAAACGGTATTCGTCGCTCTGCCCAGAAATCGGCTGCATCACGGAACACATCGAGCAACTGCTCGCGCGCTTCGCGGTCAAAGCGCGGGTTGTCAGGCAACTGATCCAGCACCACCACAAAACCTGGCTGAGCCCCCGACTTGTGGACCAGATCGGTCATGCAGTCATACAGCGCATCCAAATTCTTGCCGAAGTGGGTGGGAAACGTAAACGCTTGCGCAATGCCCTCCAGGACCTCTTGCTTGCTCTGGGCCTGCGACACATTGGCGTAAAGAAAATGGTGGCCCGCCGCTTGCGCTGCGCGCATCAGGTCGTCGATCCGGTAGGCCCGGATCGATTGAACGATGTTGGGGCGGATGGTCTGCAACAACATGGTCGCCGTCCTCCAGTAGAGCCTGAGAAAATCCTGCGCCTCGAATCACTGCACCACACGCTGAAACGAGGCGTAGTGGTCCGAGGTGTAAAAACACACTTCCGGCTTCGTTGTCTGCATGCCCCCGCATACCAAGCGGCGGGCACCACGGTCGCGCGAACCCGGAGTCTTGACCGTGTACTCCCGGTAGTAGCCCCTGGGCTGTACCGGCAGCAATTTTTCTCTATTGCCAAACACCGACCCGTCCTTGTGCGGGTAGGGAAATGGCCCTCCCTCGAGGATCAGCCTATGCGTTGCCTGCGCCTGAGGGGGCAAAGCCCCCCAAGACACCTGCGGAATTGCCGACGCCCCCTCAGCTGTAGTTAGGGCCGCAGCCCCGCATACAGCAACACTCAGGGCGAAAGCTAGCCCTAACTTTTTTGCGGCAGACCCGATGGATCTTCGGCAACTCACGGGAAAACCCTCAAGACAAGGCGCCAGTGTAGCCCAGGGCGCTCAAAACCTCAAGTGGTTAATTCCCAGTAATTTGGTGACCAGCTAGTAGCAGTGATCACTCACTATTTATTTAGTTGTTGATTTACCAGGACTTTTTAGCGAGTGGCATTCGCATCGGCCACCGCCAGGGCCGCCATATTGACAATGCGGCGAACCGTGGCCGAGGAGGTCAAGATATGCACGGGCTTGGCCGCCCCCAACAAGATGGGCCCCACCGCAATGCCGCCGCCAGCCGCTGTCTTGAGCAGGTTGTACGAGATATTGGCCGCATCGATATTGGGAAGTACCAGCAAATTGGCCTCGCCCGTGAGGGTGCTGCGCGGCATGGTTTCCTGGCGCTGCGCTGCATCCAAAGCGGCGTCCCCATGCATCTCGCCGTCGATTTCCAGCCAAGGTGCGCGCTGTCTGACCAGCTCCAGCGTCTCGCGCATCTTCAGGGCCGAAGGCTGATTGCTGCTGCCAAAGTTGCTGTGTGACAGCAGCGCGGCCTTCGGCTGAATGCCCAAGCGACGCATCTCTTCGGCCGCCAGTACCGTGATCTCGGCCAGCTGTTGGGCGTGCGGATCGTGATTGATGTGGGTGTCCACCAGAAACACCTGTCGTCCCGGCAGGATGAGTCCATTCATGCACGCATAGGTGTTCACACCTGGACGCAAGCCAATGACCTGATCAATGTGCTGCAGGTGCATGGCGGGAGACCCCCAAGTGCCGCAAATCATGGCATCCACCTCGCCCTTGTGCAGCAACATCGAGCCCACCAGGGTCAGGCGGCGTCGCATCTCGATCTTGGCAAATTGCTCGGTCACTCCCTTGCGCTCGGTCAGGCGGTGGTAGGTCTGCCAGTAGTCGCGGTACCGGGGGTCATCGTCGATATTGATGACCTCCACGTCCTTGCCAACTTGCAGCCGCAGGCCCAGTTTCTCGATGCGGTAGGCAATCTGTGAGGCGCGTCCCACCAACCAGGGCCTGGCCAGGCCCTCGTCCACCACCACCTGTGCGGCCCGCAGCACTCGCCGGTCTTCGCCCTCAGCAAACGCGACGTTCTTGCGGGAGGCTCGCTTGGCCACCGCAAAGATCGGCTTCATGGTGGTCCCCGAGGCGTAAACCAAGGTTTGCAACTTGTCTCGGTAGGCATCCACATCGGCAATGGGCCGCCGGGCAACACCCGAGCGGGCAGCCGCTTCGGCCACCGCCGGTGCGATGCGCATCATCAGCCGCGGGTCAAAGGGCTTGGGGATGAGGTATTCAGGGCCAAAGCTCAGCGTGGCACCCGAATACGCCGAGGCCACCACCTCGCTTTGCTCGGCTTGCGCCAACTCGGCAATCGCGTGCACCGCCGCGATCTCCATCGCGTCGTTGATCGTCGTGGCGCCGCAATCCAAGGCACCTCGAAAGATGTAGGGAAAGCACAGGACGTTATTCACCTGATTGGGGTAGTCGGTCCTGCCGGTGGCCATGATGGCGTCGTCTCGAACCGCCAGGAC
>CAYNSW010000006.1:0-1762 GCA_964400135.1 uncultured Rubrivivax sp.
CGTCCCCTTCCTCGGTCCGGATCTGGCGCTGCTGATCCGGGGTGACTACGTGGTGGGTGATGCGACGCTCAACCGCTTCTTCAGCTTCCACGTGATTGCCGTTCCCCTTGTGTTGCTGGGCCTGGTGGCCGCGCACATCATCGCGCTGCACGAGGTCGG
This sequence comes from uncultured Rubrivivax sp., assembly GCA_964400135.1. Taxonomy (GTDB): domain Bacteria; phylum Pseudomonadota; class Gammaproteobacteria; order Burkholderiales; family Burkholderiaceae_C; genus Rubrivivax. The sequence continues at coordinate 160 of CAYNSW010000006.1, forward strand.
CTCCAACAACCCCGATGGCGTGGAGATCAAGGCCAAGAAGGACGAGGCCGGTAGGCCGCTAGACGGAATTCCGTTCCACCCCTACTACACCGTGCACGACATCTTGGGCGTGTCAGTATTCCTCCTCTTGTTCTCGGCGGTGATCTTCTTTGCCCCTGAATTGGGCGGGTACTTTTTGGAGTACAACAACTTCATCCCGGCTGACCCGATGAAGACGCCGGCCCACATCGCGCCGGTGTGGTACTTCACGCCCTACTACTCGATGCTGCGCGCGACCACAGACCCGATGGTGAACGTGATTGCCGTTTTGGTGGCCCTGGGGGCCATTGGCGCGACCTTCCGCGTGGGGATGTCGGCAGTGGTCAAGGGCGCCGTATTGCTGGGTGCGGCGGTGGCTATCGTGCTGCTCAAAACCTTTGACGCCAAGTTCTGGGGTGTCGTGGTCATGGGCGGTGCGGTCATCATTTTGTTTTTCCTTCCCTGGTTGGATTACAGCCCGGTCAAGTCGATCCGTTATCGCCCTTCGTGGCACAGATACCTCTACGGCATATTCGTCGTCGTGTTTGTGGTGTTGGGCTATTTGGGCATCAAGCCACCCTCAGACGTCGGTACGCTGATCTCTCAGGTGGGCACCATTTTCTACTTCGCCTTTTTCCTGCTGATGCCCTGGTGGAGTCGCATGGGCGAGTTTTCGCCCGTACCCGATCGGGTGACTTTCCAGTCGCACTGAAATTGCAGGACCGCATCACCATGAAGAAACTCATCCTCTCCTTGCTGGCGGCGCTGTCCCTGGGTACGGCGCAGGCCGCCTCCGAGGGCATCGAGTGGGATCGCTTCCCCACTGAGCGCACCACAGACCTGGCGGCGTTGCAAAACGGGGCCAAGCTGTTTGTGAACTACTGCCTGAACTGTCATGCGGCTTCCTTCATGCGCTACAACCGCATGCGCGATATCGGCTTGACCGAGGAGCAGATCAAGGACAACCTGGTGTTCACGGGCGCCAAGGTCGGCGACACCATGCAAGTGGCGCTCAGCGCCAAGGATGCCAAAGAGTGGTTTGGCGCCGTACCGCCTGACCTGACGGTCATTGCGCGTTCGCGCTCGGCTGCCGGAAAAGGAACGGGCGCCGACTACCTCTACACCTATTTGAGAACCTACTACCGCGACGACACCCGGGCCACAGGATGGAACAACGCGGCATTCCCCAACGTGGGCATGCCCAATCCCCTGTGGGAATTGCAAGGGCCACAACGTGCGGTGTTTACGGACATCCAGGACCCTAAAGATCCCGCCAAGGTAACCCACGTGTTCAAGGGTTTGCAGCCAATTTCTGCGGGCACGATGTCGCCAGACCAGTTCAATGCAGCGGTCGCCGATTTGGTGGCCTTCTTGCAGTGGATGGGCGAGCCGGTCCAAAACGACCGTTACCGCCTGGGTGTGTGGGTCCTCATTTTCCTATCCTTGTTCACCGTCATTGCCTGGCGCCTGAATGCGGCGTATTGGAAAGACGTCAAATAACTCTTCTCTGAAAAGGCGCTTCCCGCCATGATGGTCCTCTATTCGGGCACCACCTGCCCTTACTCGCACCGTTGCCGCTTTGTCC
>CAYNSW010000006.1:1772-29796 GCA_964400135.1 uncultured Rubrivivax sp.
TTTGAAAAGGGCATGGACTTTGAGATTCGCGATGTGGACTTGTTTGCCAAGTCAGAGGACATCGCGCTGATGAATCCGTACAACGAGGTGCCCATCCTGGTGGAGCGCGATCTCATCTTGTACGAGTCGCACATCATCAATGAGTACATTGACGAGCGCTTTCCGCATCCCCAACTCATGCCGGGCGATCCGGTGGCTCGGGCCAGGGTGAGGTTGTTTCTCTTTAATTTCGAAAAAGAGCTGTTTGCCCATGTCAATTTACTTGAAGGCCGAGGGGCCAAGGGCACCGAGCGTCAGCTGGAAAAGGGTCGAGAGCAGATCCGAGATCGATTGACGCAGTTGTCCCCCATCTTTGTGAAGAACAAGTACATGCTGGGCGACGACTTTTCCATGTTGGACGTGGCCATAGCCCCGTTGCTGTGGCGTCTGGACTACTACGGAATTGAGTTGTCCAAGAATGCGGCACCTTTGCTGAAGTACGCTGAGCGCATCTTTTCTCGGCCCGCCTACATTGAGGCGCTGACCCCTTCGGAAAAGGTGATGCGCAAGTAAGGACTCAGGCCGTGTCCACATTTGCCGGCCCCGACACCCAAGGTGTCTCCACGCGCCCGTACCTGATTCGGGCTCTGCACGAATGGTGTACCGACCACGGGTTCACGCCTTTTTTGGCGGTGTACGTGGATGATCAGGTGAAGGTGCCGCAAGAGTATGTCAAGAACGGTGAGATTGTGCTCAACGTGAGCCACGACGCCACCAGCGCCTTGAGCTTGGGCAATGAGTTCATCGAGTTCAAGGCCCGATTTGGCGGCGTGGCGCGGGACATCTTGGTTCCCGTGGATCACGTGATTGCCATTTATGCGCGCGAAAACGGGCAGGGCATGGCATTCCCGGTTCCCCAAGCATCGGGCAGCACCGCTGGCGAGTCCGACACCATCTTGCAGGGCACTGAGCAGCCCCCGGGTAGCATGCCGACCGCCTCTCCCGGGTTGCGCCTGGCCAGTGTGGAGCCGTCTGCCGCGCCAGCGGACACCCCACCCGAGCCGCCACCGTCCCCCAGCCCAGGGGGGCGCCCAGCACTCAAGCGCGTGAAGTAGCGCCGCCGCCTGAGGCCGCTTGGGCCTCTGGCTGTGGCTTCTACAATGTTGCTGGAGAGCCGACTTAGCTCAGCTGGTAGAGCATCCGCCTTGTAAGCGGGAGGTCATCCGTTCGATTCGGATAGTCGGCACCACCAACACCCACCCTACGTTCCGCAAAACGTCTGATAGGCGGCGGTGACCTCGGGGGGTGCGGCCTGAATCAAGCGATCGTGGTGGGGGCGGCTCGCCCACGGGTCGCGCAGGGCTTGAAGCAATCTCTCTAACGGCACAAGGTCGGCATCGTCGCTGGCGGCCTGCAGGGCTTCCTCTACCAGATGATTGCGCGCAATGAGCTGCGGGTTGACGCTGTTCATCGATTGTTGACGCTCTGGCGGCGTGCGCTCCTGACCAGGCGGCTCGCGAAGCACTCGCTCATGCCACTGGACCAGCCAGGCACAAACGGGCTCGGGCTCGCGAAACAAGCTCAACAAGGCGGGGGGGTGTGGCGTGAGGGCAGCCTCGCCCAGATGGCGCCACGCCAGCGTGAAGTCCACCTGCTGAGACGCCAGCAGGTTTAACCATGCCTGCACCAGGGCCCGGTCAACCTCATCAGACCCGCGCAGGTCGTGGTCTGCAAGAGTTAACCACCCCATCTTGCGGCGTTGCCCCTGAAGAAGCGCTTGCTCCAAGCTCTGCTCAAATTCGTTCAGTACCTTGTGGGCCAGCGCCATGGCCTCTTGGGGTTCTGGGCTCAGCAAGGGCAGCAAGGTTTCAGCCAGGCGAGCCAAGTTCCATTGGGCGATAGGGCCTTGGTTGGCATAGGCGTAGCGCCCCTGGTGGTCGATCGAGCTGAAGACAGCCTGGGGATCGTACGCTTCCATGAAGGCGCAAGGCCCATAGTCAATCGTCTGCCCGGAGATGGTCATGTTGTCGGAATTCATGACACCATGGATGAACCCGACGTTCAGCCATTGCGCTATCAATTGGGCCTGCCTTTGGGACACACGATGCAAGAATTGCCAGTACCGATCCGGGGTCGGGGGCAAGTCGGGATCGTGACGTTCGATGGCGTAATCGGCCAATTGCCTTACCTCTGCTTCACCATGATGGGCCGCCACATACTGAAAGGTGCCCACCCGTAGGTGGCTGTCAGCCACGCGCGTGAGCACGGCTCCTGGCAGCACTTGCTCTCGATAGACCGGCTCGCCAGTGGCCACCACGGCCAGTGCGCGGGTAGTGGGAATGCCTAGGGCGTGCATGGCTTCTCCCATGAGGAGTTCTCGCAGCATCGGCCCCACGGCAGCCTTGCCATCCCCACGGCGCGAAAAAGGTGTGGGACCAGAGCCCTTGAACGCCACATCGCGTCGCCGCCCCCGGGTATCCATGACCTCGCCCAGCAAGAGTGCACGTCCGTCGCCTAATTGCGGCGAGAAGCCTCCAAATTGGTGACCTGCGTAGGCTTGAGCCACCGGCTGAGCGCCGGGCAACAAGACGTTGCCGCTCAGGTAGTCAGCCCAGCTCGCGGAGCCATCCGTCCCACCGGCTGGAGCCTGAACTGGCCAGCCCAGCTCATCTGCCAAAGGCCGATTGAAGTGCAGCAATCGGGGCTGGGCGACGGGCTTAGGCTGCCAAGGAATACAAAATGTCGCCAGTTCTCTGGCGTAGGAGTTGTCCCAGGTACAAAAGGGCGCTGGTGCCATATGGCTAAGCCCCATTTTCACCCCAGCCCTGTTCGCGCAGTGCAGTGCCATGTCCGTTCAGAGCGGGAGGGGTGGTACGCACAGGCAGGCGCTGGCCGTTCATGCGAATTGGCGAGACGACCGTTCGCGTGGTCTGTGCGTTGGGTAAGGTCTGGGGCTGTACCAACTCGAGGTAGGTGGTTTGCTCGTCCTCCAAGGCCTGGGCGTAGTCTTGGATGGGCGCGTGCGGAACACCGACTGCCTGAAACGCCGACAGCCAGTGCGAGACGGGTTGCCGCAAGAATACGGGGTCCAACAACGCTTTGAGCGCATCTTGGTGCCGAGCGCGATCGGCAGGCTGTAAAAACCGCGGGTCCTCCCGCAGCTCAGGCAGACCCACTACCTCACAAACGCTGGCCCACAGGCGGTTGTTACCTGCTGCCACCACAAACCACCCATCGGACGCAGCAAAGGCGCGATAGGGCGCGTTGCGCGGATGGGCGGAGCCCATCTTGCGAGGCGCTTGCCCCGTCCCGAAGTATTCGCTGGTTTGCAAGGCGGAAATTCCCAGAGAAGCGCCCATCATGGGCACATCGATATGAGCACCTGGACCACCCTGGCGCACCCGCAGCAGCACGCTGGCGATGGCAAATGCCCCGTACAGCCCAGAGGCGAAATCGCTGACGGGTACGCCGGCTTTGACCGGCCCCCCCTGAGGCTCGCCTGTCACACTCATCAGCCCGCTGATGGCCTGCACGGTGACGTCAAATCCTCCGTCGGCACTGCGCGGGCCGGTCTGCCCGAAAGCCGAGATGGAACAGTACACGAGTTGAGGCTGGTGTTGGGCAAACCAGTCCCAACCGAGCCCTAGGCGCTGCATCACACCGGGTCGGTTGTTTTCCACCAAGACGTCAGCCTGCCCCACCAAGCGTCTGGCCACCTCCAGATCCTGAGGCGTCTTCAGGTCGAGTGCGATGGACCGTTTGCCGCGGTTGAGGCTGGCAAAGTTTTCGCTGTAGCCGTGATTCAGGGGAGGCCAGGTACGCATGGCATCGCCCTCAGGGGGCTCCACCTTGATGACATCGGCACCAAAATCAGCCAGCAGCATGCCGCAATACGGACCTGCGGCAATTTGGCAAAACTCCACCACACGAACGCCCTTGAGCGGCCTGAGTGTTTCTGGATCGTCGCTATTCATGTGCGATCTCCTGATGCTGACTTTGCAGCATGACCATGATGAGATCTCGCAAGACACGGCGTTGCGATACGCTCAAATGCATCATGGCCTGCGCCATCTCGCCGACGCTATAGCCTATGGCCTGGGGATCCAATTTGGTTGATGGCATGGCTGATGCAACGGGTTGCGGTGGAGCGGGTACACCCAGGTCGGCCGCACTGACGCCCAAGACTTGAATCAGGGTGGCCAGCTTGGCACCGCGTGGCCAGGTCTCGCCAACCAGCCAACGGCGCACACCGTGTAAGGTCATGGGGCGTCCAAAGTGCGCCTTGTTGAACTCTCGCATCAACACCGCCGGCTGATCAGGCCAGCCAGCGTTCAACATCGCGCGGCGCAATTTGCGTGCGAATTCGATGCGCGGATTGTTCACGCTTCAGCCTGATGCCGCGGCGCTTGGGGCTCTGGCGGGTTCCTGAGGCAACCACCACACCGCTGCTGCGGTCAGTGCGGCAAAGCCGGCCATGACCTGCAGCAAGGTGCCAAATCCCCAAGATTTGACAAAAGGCCCGAGTGCCCACAAAGCGCAGGAGCTGATGGTCAGGGAGATGGCCAGGCGTAAACCGGCCACACGTGATCGGCGCGCGTCATCCACATACCGCACGATCATGGTATCGGTGAAGGGTACGGCTCCGAACATGAACAGTGTGGCGCTGACCAATGCGGCATAGAGCCACCAGCCTTGTGCATACGAGGCCCATAACAATAGAGGGACCTGCGCGAAGGCGACGCCCAGATAAAGTGGACGCAGGGCCATCCGATCGATCAGCTGCCCCACCACCAACTGGGCCAGCGAGGCCACCGCATACAGGAGTCCGAGCAGCAGCCCCAACGTGGCGGGGTCATCCAGCACTCCTGCAAACCGCTCATTGAGCAGCTGGGCATTGCCATTGGTGGTGACGTTAAAGATCACGCTGCTGCTGGCCGCCGCAACAGTCATCACGAGCAGCAGCCTCGCCAGATCAGCTGGGCCCAGCGTCACCCGTGAAGGCGTCTGACGTCGCACCGGGGCTTCGGTTTCGGGTGGGCACACGCGGTAGAACCAGGCGCCCAGGATCAAGATGGTCAATCCAGGCACGGCAAATGCCCAACGCCAGCCCCAGGTCGACACCAGCAGGCCAGTCAACGCAGCTGCTGCAGCCACCCCGAGATTTCCAGCCAATCCGTTCACGCCTACTGCCAGCCCGGGGCGCAGGCTGTGTTGCAACAGCATGGGAATGCCCACAGGGTGATAAATCGAGGCAAAAGCTCCCAATAAGGTCAGCGCGGCGGCCAGCTGCCACACGGTCTGAGTCAGGGCAACCAGCAGTGCGCTGGCTCCCATGCCAAAAAAGAACACCACCATCATGGGTCGCCGGCCCCACAGGTCTCCCAGTCGGCCCGCAGGCAGCGATCCCAGGCCGAACAGGATGAAGGCTCCAACACCGAAGGGCATGAGGTCTTGCCACTGCGCACGACCGAAGTCCTGGGCCATAGACCCGACGGCCGTGGCAAAGATGAGCAAGAAAAGATGATCCAGAGCATGCGCAACGTGCAGCAGCCCGGCTGTTGACCATGGGGTAACAGACACCGCAGCGGTCGGCGCCTCAGTCATCCGCGAGGTCTTGTACATCCGGAAACAGCACGCTTGTATAACCCAGGCGGGTCAGGTCGCGCATTCGAGTCGGGTAGAGCCGGCCCACGAGGTGGTCGCACTCATGCTGCACCACACGGGCATGAAAACCTTCGGCCTCACGCTCAATAGGCCGGCCATGCGCGTCAAACCCACGGTAAGCGATCCGCTGCCAGCGCGGCACCACGCCACGCAATCCGGGCACCGACAGGCAGCCTTCCCAGCCCTCTTCTTCCTCATCGCCCAAGGGGGTGATGACTGGATTGATCAAGACTGTGGCCGGAACGGCTGGGGCTTGCGGATAACGAGGGTTGCGCTCGAAGCCAAAAATGACCACCTGCAGGTCCTCTCCTATTTGGGGCGCGGCCAAGCCAGCCCCACGGGCGTGCGCCATGGTGTCGTGCAGGTCTTGAATCAGCGCGTGCAATTCGGGCGTGTCAAAGGTGCGCACCGGCGCGGCGACGCGCAGCAGGCGCGCATCGCCCATTTTCAAAATTTCTCGAACTGCCATGTGCCAATCATACGGAGGAGGGCGTCCGACGGGAATGGGCGCAATACCAGGCCACACCGTGCTCATCTACCCAGGTATGGATTTTGTGCTGCGCCAGCAGGTGATTCAAATGGGCCAGGCTCTCTCCTGTGGCCAGGCTCCAGAGGTGGGCGTCGGTGATGGGGCGTGCAAACAGCGCACCAAATACATCGATCACGCGGCAAGGCGCCTGTAAAGCACTCAGCAGTTGCTTCAAGGCCTGGTGAGTCCCGGCTGCCAGGGCGTCCAGGCGATGGTGAAGACCACGAAACGGCAGGTTGTGAGCGGGCAGGACGAGAACATCAGGCTCAATCTCATGCCGCAGTCTTGCGATCGAATGTAACCACTCGCTCAGAGGATCTGCCTGGGGCTCGGTGGGGTAAACCGATACATTCGATGAGATCTTGGGCAGGACCTGGTCACCCGAAATGAAGACACCGCGCTGACGGTCATACAGGCAGGCGTGCTCGGGGGAGTGGCCTTGGCCGATCACCACCTCAAAAGACATCTCGGCCATGCGCAGCACTTGCCCGTCGCGCAGCCGGCAAAAGTTCTCGGGCAGCCGGTCGATAGCGCGGCCGAATGCGCCAAAGCGACGCTCGTAGGCTGCCAGGTGTTCCCGATTCCAGCCGGCCCGTTGGTAAAACTCCACACCCTCAGCAGGCACCGGGCGGCCCGTGTCATTGACCAGGACACGACAGTGCAAATACTCCAGGCGACTCATCCACAAACTGACCCCAAAGCGGCGGGTCAACCATCCGGCCATGCCCACGTGATCGGGGTGCATGTGCGTCACCAGGACCCTCAGGACCGGCAGACCTTGCAGATCCCCTTGGGGCTCTAGCAACTGCTCCCATGCCGCTACCGTCTGTGGGGTGAACATCCCGGTGTCCACCACGCACCACCCCGGCTGACCATTGGGGGTCTGATCGCGCACGGCCCATACATTGATGTGGTTGAGCGCGGATGGCATGGGCATGCGCATCCACATGACCCCGGGCGACACTTCGCGGGCCCGTCCTGGCTCTGGAGGCTCGTGCCAAGGGTACTGCAAGACATCCATTTCAGTGTCGAGTATCGCACCGGATACGTCGCGGCCCCGAGGTGCTTACACTGCAGCTTTGCAGTGAACCTGGAGGCAGGCCATGCAAGTCATGATCACGCACGGCTCAGTTGCCAGCACGCGGGTGCTGACCTTTCGGGGTTGGCATCTGGGCGCGGCCTTTGGCGCGTTGGTACTGTTGCTGTTGATATTTTCGGGCACGGTCTACCACTTCATATTCCTCAAAGCAGCTCGCGAGGGTTGGCCGGTGGTCAGCCACATCGTGCGTTTGGTCGTTCGCGACGAGATCGCCCAGCGCGACCGCTTCATGCGGGAGAACTTGGAGGCCATGGCGCGCAAGGTAGGTGAGATGCAGGCCAAGCTGTTCAAGCTCGAAGCGGTGGGAGACCGCGTTTCGGGACTGGCGGGGATGAAGCCCGAGGAGCTGCAGCCTCTGCGCCGAGGCCTCGTGCCGGACACGGGCGGGGCCCGAGACCGCAAGGCATCGGGTGCGCAAGGGGGTCTGTACCTGCCGCTGGACAGCCCCAGCCTGGAACAGCTGCAGCAACTGGTGGACAAATTGGACCAAACCACCGACCAGCACGCTGACATCTTCACGCTGATTGAGTCGCGGCTGCTGGAGGCTCGTCTGACGGCGCTCATGGTGCCCAATTCCTCCCCCGTAGACGGGCCCATCGGCTCGGGCTTTGGTGTGCGCCTGGATCCGTTTACGCAGCGCATGGCGCTGCACAGTGGGCTGGATTTTCCGGCCGATCCGGGAACCCCTGTCAAGGCCGCTGCAGGCGGAGTGGTGGTAGCCGCAGACGTGCATCCTCAGTACGGGTTGACCGTCGAACTCGACCATGGTCGTGGCCTGTCGACCTTGTATGCCCATTTGGCGAGCACTGCCGTCAGGCGGGGGGATATTGTCAGGCGGGGCCAAGTAGTCGCCCAGGTGGGCAATTCGGGCCGCTCCACCGGGCCGCACCTGCACTTTGAGGTCTTGGTGGATGGAGTTCCGCAGGACCCCGCGCGGTTTTTGGCTGCAGGACAGTCTGCCGGCATGCCCAGACAAGCGGCCCGCGCCACCCGACCTTGACATCTCGGCTGGCCCGGGCAAGCCCGGTGCAGACGCGGCCACAGGAGCGCGGGTGTTAGGATGAGCGGTTTTTTCCGCTTTTAAGACCCACCCTTTTGCGCATGTGGCCTAACGTTCTGACCCAGATTTTCGGCAGTCGCAACGATCGTCTGCTCAAGATGTACCGCAAGACGGTACAGCAGATCAATGCGCTGGAGGATCACTTCAGCACTCTGGACGATGTCCAGCTGCGCGCCAAGACCGATGAATTCCGTGACCGCCTGAAGCAGGGTCAAAGCTTGGACGACTTGCTGGTTGAGGCCTTTGCGGTTGTGCGTGAAGCGGGCAAGCGCACGCTGAAAATGCGCCACTTTGACGTGCAGCTGATTGGAGGGATGGCCCTGCATCAAGGCAAGATCGCTGAGATGCGCACGGGCGAGGGCAAGACCCTTGTGGCCACTTTGCCCGTGTATCTGAATGCCCTGGCCGGCCAGGGCGTGCACGTGGTCACGGTGAACGATTACCTGGCGCGACGCGACGCCGAGTGGATGGGGCAGCTCTACGGGTTTTTAGGCCTGAGTGTGGGCGTGAACGTTCCGGGCATGGATCGTGCAGAAAAGCAAGCGGCCTTTGCTGCCGATGTCACCTACGGTACCAACAATGAATTTGGCTTTGACTACCTGCGTGACAACATGGTCTACGAGGTGTCAGAACGTGTGATGGCCCGCGGGCAACACTACGCCATCGTTGACGAAGTCGACTCGATTCTGATTGACGAAGCCCGCACCCCGTTGATCATCAGCGGCCAGGCTGAGGACCACACCGAGATGTATCTGCGCATCAACGCAGTGGTGCCGCAGCTCAAGCGCCAAATCGGCGAGGCCGATCCCCGTACCGGAGAAGGCGTCATCGAGCCGGGAGACTTCACGGTAGATGAAAAGTCGCACCAAGTGTTTCTGACCGAGGTGGGACATGAAAATGCGGAGCAATTGCTTCTCAAAGCGGGGTTGCTGGTTGAGGGCGCGAGCCTGTACGACCCCGCCAACATCACCTTGATGCACCATGTGTACGCCGCACTTCGGGCCCATCACCTGTACCACCGCGATCAGCACTATGTGGTTCAAGACGGCGAGGTCATCATCGTCGACGAGTTCACCGGGCGTTTGATGACAGGTCGACGCTGGAGTGATGGTCTGCACCAGGCGGTGGAGGCCAAAGAGGGCGTTTCCATCCAGAGTGAAAATCAGACGCTGGCCTCAGTCACCTTTCAGAATTATTTTCGGCTGTACCCCAAGCTGTCAGGGATGACCGGGACTGCAGACACCGAAGCGTACGAGTTTCAGGAGATTTACGGGCTGGAAACAGTGGTGATACCGCCCAACAAGCCCACCGTCAGGCAAGATGAACTCGATCTGATCTACAAGACCGCGGGCGAGAAGTACAACGCCGTGATAGGCGATATTCGAGAGTGTCACGGCCGGGGCCAACCCGTCTTGGTAGGGACCACTTCGATCGAAAACTCCGAGTTGGTGTCCGATTTGTTGACTCGAGCGGGATTGGCTCACCAGGTGCTCAATGCCAAGCAGCACGCCAAGGAGGCTGAGATCGTTGCCCAGGCCGGCCGGCCGGGCATGATCACCATTGCCACCAATATGGCAGGCCGGGGAACCGACATTGTGCTGGGAGGCAATGTCGAGAAGCAAATTCAGTTTTTGTTGGCCGATGAGGCCCTGAGCGAGGATCAAAAGTCGCAGCGCGCCCAGGCGCTGCGCGATGAGTGGCAAGATCTCCACGATCGGGTCAAATCGTTGGGGGGGCTGAGGATCATCGCCACCGAGCGCCATGAAAGCCGGCGCATCGACAATCAGCTGCGAGGTCGTTCGGGCCGGCAGGGTGACCCGGGCTCAAGCCGTTTTTACCTGAGTCTAGAAGATCCGCTGATGCGCATCTTTGCTGGCGATCGGGTCAGGGCCATCATGGATCGGCTGAAGATGCCTGAGGGCGAGGCAATTGAGGCTGGAATTGTCACGCGCAGTATCGAAGGGGCACAGCGCAAAGTTGAAGCCCGTAACTTTGATGTCCGCAAGCAGTTGCTGGAGTACGACGACGTTTCCAACGACCAGCGCAAGGTGATCTACCAGCAACGAAATGAAATTTTGGAAGCTGAGCGATTGGACGCTCAGATTGCCAATCTGCGTCGAAGTGCCATGACCGATGTTGTGCGTACTTTTGTGCCCGACCAAAGCATGGAAGAGCAGTGGGATTTGCCTGCATTGGAAAAAACGCTGCGCGAAGAGTGGCAGCTGCCTCTTGACCTGGTCACGGATGTCCAAAACAGCGAATCCATCACGGATGAGGAAATTGTTGAAAAGGTGGTGCAAGCCGCTCACGAACAATTTCAGGCCAAGCTGGACCTGATCGGTGTCGAACAGTTCACGCCCTTCATGCGTATGGTGCTCTTGCAGGCTATTGATGGTCATTGGCGTGAACATCTCGCGGCGTTGGACTATCTTCGCCAGGGTATCCACCTGCGTGGGTATGCCCAGAAAAATCCCAAGCAAGAATACAAGCGAGAGGCTTTTGAGCTGTTCGCCCAGCTGCTCGATGTGGTCAAGATGGAGGTCACCCGCACCCTCATGACGGTGCGTGTGCAAAACCAGGAAGAAGTGGTGGCCGCTGCCGAGGCCATGGAGGAGCGCGCCGGGCAGGTCAGCCACGTGACCTATACCCACCCCAATGAGGATGGCAGTGTCAGCCAAGAGTCCGATGAGAAAACGGCACCTGCGGACTTTTCTCGTACCGGTCGCAATGATCCCTGCCCCTGTGGCAGTGGCAAGAAGTACAAGCACTGCCACGGCAAATTGGCCTAGGGCCGTGAAGGGCTAGGTAAACTCTGCGGTGCAGTGCGTCGCTGCATCCCCCGTAGTGAGTGTGACCATGCCCGTGAATCTGAACCCACCCGATCCCACGAAGATCCTGCCCATTTCGGGGGTGCGCATCGGCACAGCCATGGCGGGTGTTCGCAAAGCGAACCGGCGCGACCTGGTGGTCATGGAACTGAGCCCGGGTACTACCGTGGCAGGAGTGTTCACGAAGAATCGATTTTGCGCCGCCCCCGTGCAGGTCTGCATGGAGCATTTGAAAGGTTCTGAACCTATCCGGGCGCTGGTGATCAATACCGGCAATGCCAATGCAGGAACCGGTCCAGAGGGATTGGCCCGGGCCCGCAAGACTTGCCAGGCCGCCGCGGCACTGATGAACCTGCAACCCCAGCAGATCCTGCCCTTTTCTACGGGCGTGATCATGGAGCCTTTGCCCGTGGAGCGCATTGTGAAGGGCCTCCCTGTGGCCTTGGGTCAAATGCAATCACAAGCGTGGCCCTTGGCGGCAGAAGGCATTATGACCACCGACACAGTGGCCAAGGCGGCCTGCGCGCAGTGTGTGGTGGGTGGTAAGACCGTCACCGTCACCGGTATCGCCAAAGGCGCCGGAATGATCCGGCCGAATATGGCCACCATGCTGGGGTTTGTCGCCACCGATGCCGCCATTGCCCAGACCGCTTTGCAGGCCTTGGTGCGTGAGGCAGCTGACGAGAGCTTTAATCGGATCACGATCGATGGCGACACCTCCACCAACGACTCTTTCGTTCTGATGGCCACCGGACAAAGCGGTCATGCGGTCATCACCAATTGGGATGATCCCGGTGCCCAAGACCTCAAACGATGCGTTATCGAGGTGAGCCTGGCGCTGGCCCATGCCATCGTGCGTGATGGCGAGGGGGCGACCAAATTCATCACCGTGCAGGTAGAGGGCGGGCGAACGCCGGCTGAATGCAAGCAGGTGGCCTATGCGATCGCGCACTCGCCTCTGGTCAAAACCGCATTTTTCGCCAGCGACCCCAATCTGGGGCGGATCTTGGCGGCGGTGGGTTACGCTGGGATTGAGGATCTGGATGCCTCTCTCATTGACCTGTACCTGGATGAGGTCCACGTGGCCACGCAAGGTGGACGTCACCCCGAGTACCGGGAAGAAGACGGTCAGCGTGTGATGAAGAAGCCAGAGCTGACCGTCAGGGTGGGCCTGCACCGCGGATCCGCCCAAGCCAGTGTCTGGACTTGTGATCTGTCTCACGACTATGTGAGCATCAATGCTGACTACCGGAGCTGATTGCCTTTCGGACTCATGAAGTATCGCGCGGCGGTCCAGCAAAGGTGGTTGGCGTTGCGCGGCAGGTTCAGCCTGCCGCCAGATGACCTCTTGCGTGACGCCCTGTACCGGCGATTGTTCGCCTCGATCTTGATCAGCTCGGTGGGGGGGCAGATCAGCATGCTGGCACTGCCCTTGACTGCCGCCGTCTTGTTGCAGGCTTCCCCGACTCAGATGGGTTGGATGACCGCTTGTGGAATCGCACCCTTTGTTTTGCTTTCATTGCCCGCGGGCGTGTGGTTGGATCGTGTCCGCAAGTTACCCGTGTACATCGTGGGAGAAGCGTTGCTGGCACTGATCTTGGCGTCTGTCCCGGTGGCATGGTGGATGGGGTGGCTGGGTATGGGGTGGATGTACACGGTGGTGTTTGTCATGGGCACCGTGCACGTGGTAGCGGGATCGGCCTCCCAAATCGTCTTGACCCAAGTGGTGTCGCGCGAACGGCTCGTAGAGGCGCACGCCAAGAACGCGTTGGCCAGTTCGGGCGCCGATGTGGCCGGACCGGGCTTGGCTGGAGCCCTGATCAAGGCCGTGGGGGCTCCATTGGCTCTGGTACTTGATGCCATGGCCCTTTTGGTATCCGTGTTGATTCTCAGAGGTTTGCGCATTCGCGAAGTCCTCAGCGTACGGCCGCATGCCCGGTTCATGAACGACTTGAAAGTTGGGTTGCGCTTTGTGCGGGACACCCCACTGTTGGTGGCCATGGCCACCATGGTGGGTGCCTGGCAGTTGTGTCACCACGCAGCCGTGGTGGTGCAAATCTTGTTTGCCACGCGCACGCTCAAGATGAGCGAGCAAGATGTGGGCTTGAGTTTTGTGGCCCTGGGCATCGGGACGGTGGCGGCCAGTATCTGGGGCCGGCGTCTGTCAACCCGCATCGGCCCTGGCCCCTGTGCCGTCTTGGGTGTGGCGGTCACGGGCGCCGGCTGGCTGCTGTGTAGCTTGGCCCCCGCCGGCGTTTTCGGTGTGGGCGTCTTTGCACTGATGCTGTTGTGTTTTGGTATGGGGGCCGTACTTATCTTCATCAACTTCTTGTCTATTCGCCAGGCCGCCACTCCGGCGCCTCTGCTGGGACGTATGACCAGTACGATGCGCTGGCTCATCCTGGTGCCCGCAGGGCCGGGCGCATTGATTGGTGGTTGGCTCGGCGAGCACGTAGACCTCAGGGCCGCTTTGGGATTTGCAGGAGTCGGTGCCTTGGCCGTAGCCATGGTGGCCTGGCGGGTGGATCGGATCCGGGACTTGCGCCAATTGCCTGCTGCTGAGGAAGACCCCACCGCCTTGGGCGCTGAGGCTGCCGTGACGCCAGTGGTGCCCTGATCAGACGGGAGAAAACCGGTCTACCGCGTCGGTGACGATGCCGTCGATCCCGATCCCCAGGAGCCACTGTGCCACGGACTCGTCATTGACGGTGTACACGAGCGCTCTCATCCCGGCTGCATGCAACGTGCGGACAAGCTCGGCTGACATCAGTGAGTAATGGGTCACGACTGCTTGGCAGTCCAGCGCTTGCGCACACGCCATCCAGCCGCTCCACAAGGTATCCAGCAGCAAGCCCCGCGGAATCTGGGAAGCGGTGGTTCGCGCACCCTCCAGCGCCTCAGGGCGAAACGAGGTGAAAAGGGGAGGCACAGCAGCGCCGTGCCACAGCCGCAGTACTTCTTGGCCTACCACTTCACCGGTGTACCGCTCCCGCCCAGGTGAGGGTTTGATTTCCAAATCCAGCAGCCATTCGTTGCGTCGTAACATCTGGGCCAGGGCCTGCAAACTGGCGGGCGGCTCACCAGCGTACATCCGACTGTGCCAACTGCCCGCGTCCAAGCGCGACAGGTCAGACCAACGCCACTCGGCTGCAGCCCCGTATTGGGAGGTCGTGCGCTCCAGCGTGGCGTCGTGCATCAAAAAGGGGATGTCATCGGCGCTGAGCTTGACATCGCACTCGAAAGCACGAAAGCCATACTGCCCACCCAGGCGAAAGGCCGCCAAGGTGTTCTCAGGAGCCAGCTTGCCCGCTCCCCGGTGAGCAATCCACAACGGATAGGGCCAGTGGGGCAGCTCGGGCCTGCTCATGTCAGGCGTTTGCCGGTGGCGGGGTCAAACCAGTGCCATTGCTGTGGCGCCGCCACCACGTGCACCGTACTGCCTGCTGTGGGAGCGGGCTGGGTGGCGTCCAGACGCAAGGTGAAGGCTGACTGGCCCAACCGTCCGTGTATCAGCCTCTCGGCCCCCAGCATTTCCAAAACCTCTACCTGCAAAGGCCATCCCGAGTCAGCGCTCAACTGCAGGTGCTCCGGGCGCACGCCCAGCTGCACAGGGCCTTCGAACGGGGGAGCAACAGCCAACTCCAGGTTGATGCCGGCACACGCCAGATGCCGTCCCTGCACGCGACCGGTGATCAGGTTCATGGGCGGCGAGCCAATAAAGCTGGCGACAAAAGTGGAAGCGGGTTGGTGGTAGACCTCCTCGGGGGTGCCCATCTGCTCAATGCGGCCAGCGTTCATGACAATCATGCGCTGCGCCAAGGTCATGGCTTCGACTTGATCGTGGGTGACAAACAGCGAGGTCACTCCGAGCTCGCGGTGCAACTTTTGGATTTCCAGTCGCGTTTGTGCTCTCAACTTGGCATCCAGATTGGACAATGGCTCATCAAACAAAAATACCTGGGGTTGTCTGACAATGGCTCGTCCCATGGCCACACGCTGACGCTGTCCTCCAGACAACTGCCGTGGCTTGCGCTGTAGAAGATCGCCTAGCTCCAGTATGCCGGCAGCTTTGTTCACGCGGCGGTCAATTTCCTGCTTGGGAACCTTGGCAATCTTGAGCCCATACGCCATGTTCTCGTACACGCTCATGTGCGGATACAGGGCGTAATTTTGGAACACCATCGCGATGTCGCGTTCAGCGGGCTCCAGCTGATTGACAACGCGAGAGCCGATGGCGATCTCGCCAGCGGTAATTTCCTCCAAACCGGCCACCATGCGCAAGAGTGTGCTCTTGCCGCATCCCGAAGGTCCCACGATGACGATGAATTCACCATCGGCAATTTCGGCGTCCACGCCGTGGAGCACCCGATTGCCTTTCGAGCCTTGTCCGTACACCTTTTCGATTCGACGCAGTGAGATCGATGCCATGACTTTTTGTCCTGAGTGTTGCGCTGCGCTACTTTTCGGTGTCCACCAGGCCCTTGATGAACCACTTTTGCATGAAGATGACCACTACCGCAGGGGGCACCATGGCCAGCATCGCGGTGGCCATGACCAGATTCCATTGCTGAGCGGAGTCGCCTCCGCTGATCATGCGCTTGATGCCAATGACCACTGGGTACATAGACTCGTCGGTGGTGACCAACAGCGGCCACAGATACTGGTTCCATCCGTAGATGAATTGAATGACAAACAAGGCCGCAATGCTGGTGCCAGACAGGGGGATGAGCACATCCTTGAAAAATCGCAACGGGCCGGCACCGTCTACGCGCGCAGCCTCTACCAGCTCATCGGGAACGGTCATGAAGAATTGCCTGAACAAAAACGTGGCGGTAGCCGAGGCAATCAAGGGAATGGTCAGCCCCGCGTAGCTGTTGAGCAGTTTCAGGTCGGATACGACTTGATAGGTGGGGAAGATCCGCACCTCCACAGGCAGCATGAGGGTCAGAAAGATCGCCCAGAAGCAAAACATCCGAAACGGAAACCGGAAGTAGACGATGGCAAATGCTGACAGCAAGGAGATGATGATCTTTCCGGTGGAGATGACCAGGGCCGACACCAGGCTGACCCACATCATGGAGCCCACAGCAACCCGGGCACCAGGCCCGTGCTCGCTGCCCGTCAGCACGGCCCAATAGTTCTGGGCCATCCGCTCACCGGGCCACAGGGGCATGGGGGCTTGGACGATGGCGCTGGCCTCGTGGGTGGATGCGATGAAGGTCAAATAGACGGGAAAGGCCACCAGCGCCACCCCCAGTAGCAAGATGGCATGGGAGACAAAGTCCAGGACGGGTCGACGTTCAATCATGGGGCGACCTCAGTAATTGACCCGGCGTTCCACAAAGCGAAACTGAATGACCGTCAGGCCGATCACGATGGCCATGAGGATGACCGACTGTGCGGCCGAGGACCCCAGGTCCAGCGCCTTGAAACCGTCGTAGTAGACCTTGTAGACCAAGATGGCCGTCTCCTTACCGGGGCCGCCTTCTGTGGCTGCGTCAATGATGCCAAAGGTGTCAAAAAACGCGTACACGATGTTGATCACCAACAGGAAGAATGTGGTGGGCGATAGCAGCGGAAACACGATGGTCCAAAATCGCCGCCAGGGACCTGCCCCGTCAATGGCCGCTGCCTCAATCAGCGAGCGCGGGATCGACTGCAGGCCAGCCAGGAAGAACAAGAAGTTGTAGGAGATCTGCTTCCACACGGCAGCCAGCACGATGAGGATCATCGCCTGATTGCCATTGAGCAGGTGATTCCACTCCCAGCCGGCTTGGCGCAAGGCCCATGCGACCACGCCAATGCTGGGAGCAAACATGAACAGCCACAGCACGCCCGCAACAGCAGGCGCTACCGCGTAGGGCCAAATCAGCAGCGTCTTGTAGACCAAGGCACCTCGGATGACTCTGTCGGCAAAGATGGCCAGTACGAGCGACACCGTGATGCCCACGCTGGCCACCAGCAAGGAAAACACCGCCGTCGTCTTGAATGAGGCCAGATACGTTGGATCTGCCAGCAAACGAGAAAAATTATCCAGACCAACCCACTCGGTGCTGCTGCCAAAGGCATCTTGCATCTGCAGCGACTGGATCAGCGCCTGGCCGGCGGGCCAAAAGAAAAACACACCGATGATGAGCAACTGCGGCGCCATCAGCGCCCAGGGCAACCAGCGGCTGTGGAACCTAACTCGCTTTTCGATGGTCACGGCGTGAGGGCCAGTCTGGCGGCGCGCTTGACCGCCAGACTGGGAGGCCTGAGTTAACCCTTGTTGGCCTTTTGGAAGCGTTCGAGTTGCTCATTGCCGCGTTGGACGGCAGCGTCGAGCCCTTCCTTGGCGGACTTCTTGCCCGCCCACACCTGCTCGAGTTCCTCGTCGATGATGGTGCGCACCTGTACGAAGTTGCCCAGGCGGATACCCCGAGACTTGTCGGTGACCTTCTTGATCATCTGGTTGGTGGCCACATCGGTTCCCGGGTTCTTCTTGTAAAACCCGCTGTCTTCGGTCATCTTGAAAGACGCCATCGTGATGGGCAGGTAACCCGTGCGCTGGTGACTGGCCGCCTGAACTGCAGGGCTGGACAGGTGGTTGAAGAACGTCGCCACTCCCTTGTACTCGGCGGGCTTCTTGCCGGCCATGACCCACAAGCTGGCGCCCCCGATCACCGTATTTT
The DNA here is from genome assembly GCA_964400135.1 of uncultured Rubrivivax sp. Classification (GTDB taxonomy): domain Bacteria; phylum Pseudomonadota; class Gammaproteobacteria; order Burkholderiales; family Burkholderiaceae_C; genus Rubrivivax. The sequence goes on from CAYNSW010000006.1 coordinate 19,603, forward strand.
GGGGGGCTCCGGTCACATCGGGATAGTAAGGCAGGGGCGCCATGCCGAAGGCGAACTTCGCGTTGGCCTTGGCGCTGCCATACAACGCAGACGAGCCCGTGAACATGGCGCACTCTCCCGAGGGGAACGTGGCATCAGCCGTGTTGTTCCGGCCCTTGTAAACAAACAGGCCTTGCTTGGCCATATTCGCCAGGTTCTCAATGTGGCGTACATGCAAGGGGGAGTTGATCGCCAAGCGCGAATCCATGCCGTTGAAGCCATTACGCTTGGTGGCAAATTCCACGTTGTGCCAGGCTGAGAAACTCTCCAGCTGCGTCCAGCTCTGCCAGCTGGTGGTGAAGGGACACTTGTGACCGCTGGCCTTCAGTTTGGCCGCCGCCAGCGCCACTTCTGGCCAGGTCGATGGGGCCTTTTCGGGATCCAGCCCAGCCGCCTTGAACGCGTCCTTGTTGTAATAGAAGATGGTGGTGGAGCTGTTGAAGGGAAAGCTCAGCATCTGACCATTGGGTGCGGTGTAATAACCCGAGACAGCCCCAATGTAGGCATTCGGATCAAACTTCAGGCCGGAGGCCTTCATCATCTCGGCAACCGGAACAATGGCGCCCTTGCTGGCCATCATCGTTGCGGTACCCACTTCAAACACTTGCAGGATGTGCGGGGCATTGCCGGCACGGTGAGCCGCAATGGCGGCCGTCATCGACTCGGGATAGCTGCCCTTAAAAGTCGTGACGACCTTGTACTCTTTTTGGGAGTTGTTGAAGTCAGTGGCCAGATCGTTGACCCACTCGCCCAGGGCTCCACCCATGGAATGCCACCATTGGATTTCCACCTGGGCCTGGGCGGGCAGTGCGCAGGCAGCCACGGCCGCAATGGCCAGCATACGAATCTTCGATTTCATCGTGTTCTCCTGTGATTGCAAGGGTCGCGGAGTCGCGAAAAATTTCCAACCCGCAAGTATGACCGCAGTCGATGACCTTGGGGTGACGGGATTTGTTGCACTGCGGTAGCATCTGGGGGTTTCCCTAGGATTTGCATGAACGCTGCGCTGCCCCTTCACGCTGCCCCATCGCCGGCCGTCGCGCCCGATGAGGCACCGCGCTGGCGGGAAATTCCCTACAACTACACCTCCTTGTCAGATCGCGAGATCGTACAGCGGCTGCTGGGTGCTCGCGCCTGGGACTTGTTGGTCAAATTGCGTCAGGAGCGGCGCACAGGCCGCTCGGCGCGTATGCTCTACGAGGTTCTGGGCGACATCTGGGTGGTGCAGCGCAACCCCTACCTGGAAGACGATCTGCTGGATAACCCTCGGCGTCGGGCCCTGCTCATCGAGGCCCTGCATCACCGCTTGGGCGAAGTAGAGCGCAGGAGGACCCCCCATTCCGATGGACAGCGCGACCTTCTGGTGGGCGAATTGTTGTCGGCGGCAGGCCAGGCGGTAGACCGGTTTGCGCGGCATTTTGACGAGGTACAGCGCCTGCGCCGCGCCACTTTGCGTGTCCTGGGGCGCCGTACCGCCAAGGACAACATCAAGTTCGATGGGCTCAGCCGGGTTTCGCACGTCACCGATGCCACCGATTGGCGGGTGGAGTACCCCTTTGTCGTGCTCACGCCGGACAGCGAAAAGGAGATGGCGTCACTGGTTCGCGGGTGCATCGACTTGGGCCTGACCATCGTGCCCCGTGGCGGGGGAACCGGCTACACCGGCGGTGCGTTACCGCTGACTTGGAAGAGTGCAGTGATCAACACCGAAAAGCTCGAAAAGCTGGGCGCGGTGGAGTGGGTCCAACTGCCCGGCCTGGAAGCCCAAGTCCCCACGGTGTTCAGCGAGGCGGGGGTGGTCACGCAGCGCGTGGCCGATGTGGCCGATCGGGCGGGGCTGGTCTTTGCCGTGGACCCCACCTCAGCCGAAGCCAGCTGCATTGGCGGCAACATCGCCATGAACGCAGGTGGCAAGAAGGCCGTCCTGTGGGGGACGGCGTTAGACAATTTGGTTTCTTGGCGTATGGTCACGCCGCAGGGCAAGTGGCTGGACGTGGTGCGCTTGAATCACAACCTGGGCAAGATCCACGACGCTGCGGTAGCCAGCTTTGAGTTGCGTTATTGGGACGAGTTGGGCGAGGTGCTCGAACGTACCGAGCGGCTGGACATTCCTGGGTCGGCATTTCGAAAAGAGGGCCTGGGCAAGGACGTCACAGACAAATTCCTCTGTGGGTTACCTGGCGTCCAAAAAGAAGGCTGTGATGGCCTGATCACCAGCGCCCGATGGGTGTTGCATCGTATGCCCGCTCACGTGCGCACCGTGTGCCTGGAGTTTTTTGGCAGCCCCAAAGATGCTGTCCCCAGCATCGTGGAGATCAAAGACTACATGTTCGAGCAGGCCCGCCGGGAAGGCGGGGCCATCCTGGCTGGGCTGGAACACCTCGATGACCGCTACCTCAAGGCGGTGGCCACCAAGAGCAAGCGGGGAGCTCTCACATCCAGCGGCTTGCCCAAAATGGTCTTGGTAGGGGACATCGTGGGCGATGACCCCGATGCGGTCGCTGAGGCGGCCAGCCACATCGTGCGCATCGCCAACAGCCGACAGGGCGAAGGATTTGTGGCTGTCAGCGCAGACGCGCGCAAGAAGTTCTGGCTTGATCGGAAGCGCACTGCCGCGATCGCGCGTCACACCAACGCCTTCAAGATCAACGAAGATGTGGTGATTCCCTTAGAGCGCATGGGGGAGTACACCGAAGGCATTGAGCGGATCAATGTGGAGCTGTCGCTGCGCAACAAGCTCGAACTGATCGACGCTTTGACAGCCTTTTTTGAAAAGGGCCACCTGCCACTCGGGCGAAGCGATGATGCCGGTGATATTCCGGGCGCGGAGTTGCTGGAAGACCGCGTGCAGCAGGCCCTTGCGCTCTTGCGGGATGTCCGCGCCTTGTGGGCAGCCTGGCTGGAAGGTCTGGACACGGTTCAAGCCGAAAGCGGAGAAACCTGTTTTGCCCTGTTGCAAGACTGGCGGTGGCGTGCGTCATGGAAGACGCAGGTACTCAAGCCCTTGCAAAGCCTGTTTGGGGGTGCGGCCTTTGAGCCCATTGTGCAGGCGTGTCGGGATATCCACCGTCAGGTGCTCAAGGGCCGTGTCTGGATCGCACTGCACATGCACGCGGGCGACGGCAATGTGCACACCAACATCCCGGTGAACAGCGACAACTACGCCATGCTGCAAACCGCCCATGAAGCGGTGGGGCGGATCATGTCGCTGGCCCGCAGCCTGGGCGGGGTCATATCAGGCGAACACGGGATTGGGATCACCAAGTTGGCCTTCCTCACCGACGAGGAGTTGCGGGGGTTTGCCCAGTACAAGGAGCGCGTGGATCCGCATGGGCATTTCAACCGCGGCAAGTTGCTCAGGCCAAGCGCTGCCGAGCAGGCCGCCTCCGCCGAGGTTGCCCATACTTGGGCGGGAGATCTGAGCGCCGCCTACACGCCAAGCTTTGGCTTGATGGGGCACGAGTCGCTGATCATGCAACAAAGCGATATCGGCAATATCAGCAGCAGCATCAAGGACTGCTTGCGTTGTGGCAAGTGCAAGCCCGTTTGCGCCACCCACGTGCCGCGAGCCAACTTGCTCTACAGCCCGCGAAACAAGATTTTGGCCACCTCCTTGCTCATCGAGGCGTTTCTCTATGAAGAGCAAACCCGCCGGGGGGTCAGCGTGAAGCACTGGGAAGATTTTGAGGATGTGGCGGACCATTGCACGGTGTGTCACAAGTGCGAGTCTCCTTGCCCGGTCAACATTGACTTTGGTGATGTCACCATGAACATGCGCAATCTGTTGCGCAAGATGGGCAAGAAGCGTTTCAACCCGGCGCAGGCGGCTGCCATGGCGTTTCTCAATGCCACACAGCCTCACACGATCAAGGCCATGCGAACGGCGATGGTGGATGTGGGGTTCAAGGTTCAGCGGCTCGTTCACGACTTGATGCGCCCGGCAGCGCGCGCGCAAACAGCGCAGCCGCCATCGACTCTGGGCCGACCCCCCGTGCGCGAGCAGGTCATCCACTTCGTGAACAAGAAGATGCCAGCGGGTCTGCCCAAGCGCACCGCGCGTGCCTTGCTGGATATCGAAGATGCTGCTTACGTGCCCATCATCCGAAACCCTGAGGTGGCAGCGGCGGACTCCGAAGCGGTGTTTTATTTCCCGGGCTGCGGCAGTGAGCGCCTGTTCAGCCAGGTCGGCTTGGCCACGCAAGCCATGCTGTGGCATGCGGGGGTTCAGACGGTATTGCCCCCGGGTTATCTGTGCTGCGGATATCCGCAGCGCGGTGCTGGCCAATTTGATCGTGCAGAGAAGATCATCACCGACAACCGCGTGTTGTTTCACCGTGTTGCCAATACCCTCAACTACCTTGACATTCAGACCGTGGTGGTCTCTTGCGGCACGTGCTTCGACCAGTTGCAAGGCTACCGTTTTGAAGACATCTTCCCCGGATGCCGAATCATCGACATACACGAGTACCTTCTCGAGCGCGGCATTCGCCTGAGCCACTCCGACCAGGCGGCCTACCTGTACCATGATCCGTGTCACAGTCCGATGAAGCAGCAAGATCCGCTTAAGACAGTCAGTGGCCTGGTGGGCACGACCGTCTTACGCAGCGATCGGTGCTGCGGAGAAAGCGGCACACTGGGGGTCACCCGACCGGACATCAGCACTCAGGTCCGTTATCGAAAGGAGCAAGAGCTGCGCGCCGGTGAGCAGGCCCTGCGGGCCGTGCCTGGCGTCGGCGCCCAAAGCGACATCAAGATCCTGACCAGCTGTCCGAGCTGTTTGCAGGGCCTGAGTCGGTTTGGGCAAGACCTCGACAGCGGCTTGTTGCAGGCCGACTACATCGTGGTCGAGATGGCGCGTCAGATCCTGGGCCCCACTTGGCTAGAGGACTACGTGGCGCGGGCCAACCAGGGGGGTATCGAAAGGGTATTGGTTTGATCATGAGCCAGAAGTCAGCACAGCCGGTCAATGTGACCTTGCACCAGACATCACGAACCTTGGAAGTGGGGTTTGATGATGGGCAGTCGTTTCGCATCCCTTTTGAGCTGTTGAGGGTGTACTCGCCTTCTGCGGAGGTCCAAGGTCACGGACCCGGGCAGGAGGTGTTGCAAACTGGCAAGCGAGAAGTGGGGATTGAGCATGTGGAGCCAGTGGGTCACTACGCCCTACAGCCCACCTTCAGCGATGGCCACGACTCGGGTATCTTCAGCTGGAGCTATCTCTATGAGCTGGGATCCAAGCAGCAGACCTACTGGCAGGCTTATTTGGATCGCTTGGCCCAGGCGGGTGTGGATCGGGATGCGCCGATGGCCGCCAGTACGGGCGGCGCCTGTTCTCACCACTGATTTCCTAACGCGTGATACTGTTGGGCATGGCTCAAACTGACTTTGGATTTCAGCAGGTAGACGAGGCCGAGAAGGCGCACAAAGTGCGCGGCGTCTTTGACTCTGTGGCCGCTCGATATGACCTGATGAACGATCTCATGTCTTTGGGCCTGCACCGGGCCTGGAAGGCCTACGCCGTGGCGGTAGCGCAGGCCCAACCGGGTCAGCGGGTGCTCGATATCGCCGCAGGAACGGGAGACCTGACGCGGGCTTTGTCCCGGCAAGTGGGGCCGCAAGGTCTGGTGGTGCACACGGACATCAACGAAGCCATGTTGCGAACCGGAAGGGACCGCCTGGTCGATGAGGGCTGTGTACTGCCCAGTGCGGTGTGCGATGCGGAGTCGCTGCCATTTGCCGACGAATCATTCGATTTGGTCGTTGTGGCTTTTGGTCTGCGCAATATGACCCACAAAGACCGTGCCTTGGCTCAGATGTGCCGCGTGCTACGGCCGGGAGGTCGTCTGCTGGTGCTGGAATTTTCCAAGGTCGCACCTGTCCTGCAAAAGGCCTACGACTGGTACTCTTTCAACGTACTGCCCCGATTAGGGCAATGGGTGGCGGGAGACCGTCAGAGCTATCAGTACCTGGCCGAGTCCATTCGCATGCACCCCGACCAATCTACGCTGAAGGCCATGATGAAGCAGGTCGGATTTGGGCATGTGGACGTGCACAACCTGAGCGCAGGGGTGGTGGCGCTGCATGTGGGCATCAAATGCTAGCGCGTAGCGCACGGCGGTGCTCCTACCGGCCCATTGCGCAGCTTCAATACCCGAGGTAGCGCATAGTGCGACGATACGCCCTCTAGACGAGAGGGCTGGCGCATGGTGCGACGTGTGGCGGTATGTTGGGGGCTGTGGGGGTGGTTTCTACTCGCTTGGGCGCAGCCGCCGCTGCCACCACCCGATGAGTTGGTGGCCGCCGATGTGGTGCGAATCCAGGTGTACCAGCAGCCTGACCTCAGCGGTGAGTGGCGATTGTCCGAAGCCGGCGAGATCCCCATGCCGCTGCTGGGCCGCGTGAAGCTACAGGGGCTCACCCCGACCCAAGCTGAACAGGTCCTGGCTGAAGGATTGCGGTCGGGGCAATACCTGCGCCAGCCGCAGGTGCAGGTCTGGAGGGTGCACTCGCCCATGCGCCAAGTCAGTGTGCTGGGTCGGGTGCAGCGCCCCGGCCGGTTTGCTTTGGACGGCGCGGCTCTTCGGCTGACCGATGTCATGGCCATGGCAGGGGGGGTCTCTCCCGATGGCTCTGAAGTGGTCATCATCTCGGGGCAGCGGCAGGGCAGATCCTTCCGTCAGGCGGTGGATCTGCATGTATTGCTGGCCTCTGCATTGGTCTCGGGCAGCGCCAAGGGGGCAGACGACGGCGCTGACCCGTTGATGCACCCAGGTGATGTGGTGTGGGTGGAGCGGGCTGCTTCTGTCTATGTCTACGGAGAGGTTCAGCGGCCTGGCGCGCTGCGGCTAGAGCGCGGCATGACGGTCATGCAGGCCTTAGCGGCCGCAGGGGGTCTGACGGTGCGTGGCACGGAGCGCGGGCTGCGTCTTCACCGAGGCTCGGGCACGCCGGCAAGTCAAGAGCTGCAGCCGCAGCTGCAAGACCGGCTCAATCCTCATGACGTCATCTACGTGCGCGAGAGCCTGTTTTAATCTTCCAGGTCAGCCTGCGCCCAGGGGGCGGCTTGGGCATCCTTGTCGTTGACCCGCGGCAGGCCCCACTGTGTGGGCCAGGCAATACCCAGTTCAGGATCGTTCCATCGAATGGCGCGCTCACTGGCCTTGTCATACAGATCGGTGGTCTTGTACAAAAACTCCGTGTCGTCTGCCAAGGCCATAAAGCCGTGAGCAAATCCGGGAGGAATCCACAACTGCCGCCGGTTGTCGGCGCTGAGCTCAACCCCCACCCACTGGCCGAAGGTGGTCGAGCGCCTGCGGATATCCACAGCCACATCCCAGGCTGACCCGCGCACGACCCGAACCAACTTACCCTGCGCCCGCGGATGTTTCTGGTAGTGCAGGCCGCGTAACACCCCCCGAGCCGAACTGGAGTGGTTGTCCTGAACAAAGGCCCCAGGAGCGGGCAGCCCCAATTGCGCCAAACCTTGGCGAAATTTCTGCTCGTGATAGGTTTCCATGAACCAGCCACGCTCATCGGCAAACACAGTAGGCTCGAGGACGACCACCTCGGGGATCCGGGTTGGAGACAGTTTCATCAAAACACCTGCTCGCGCAGTACCTTCATCAGGTACTGACCGTAGCCGTTTTTCAACATGGGTTGCGCTTGCCGTTCAAGCGCCGCGGCATCTATCCAGCCGCTTCGAAAGGCGATTTCCTCGGGGCAGGCCACTTTCAGGCCCTGGCGTTTCTCGAGCGTGGCGATGAACTGTCCAGCCTCCATGAGGCTGTCGTGGGTACCGGTGTCCAGCCACGCATAGCCCCGACCCATGATCTCCACACTCAGTTGTTGTTGCCGCAGGTAGCGCGCATTGACTTCTGTAATTTCCAGCTCACCACGCGCACTTGGCTCGATGGACGCCGCGATATCGCAAACCTGTTGATCATAGAAATAAAGACCGGTCACGGCGTAATTGCTCTGGGGTTTGGACGGCTTTTCCTCAATCGACACCGCACGCCTGTTTTGGTCAAAGGCCACCACGCCATAGCGCTCGGGATCTTGAACGTGGTACGCAAAGACAGTAGCACCCTGCGCCCTCGTTGCCGCCCGCTGCAACATGGGCTGCAGGTCATGGCCGTAGAAAATGTTGTCGCCCAATACCAAAGCGCTGGGAGATCCACCCACAAAGTCGCGTCCCAAAATGAAGGCCTGGGCCAGGCCATCGGGGCGTGGTTGCACGCAATAACTCAGGTTCAGCCCCCACTGGCCACCGTGACCCAAGAGATGCTCAAACCGGGGCGTATCCTGAGGCGTGCTGATGATCAGGATGTCGCGAATGCCGGCAAGCATCAGCGTGCTGAGCGGGTAGTACACCATGGGTTTGTCGTACACCGGCAGGAGCTGTTTGCTCATGGCCAGCGTTGCGGGGTGTAAGCGGGTGCCCGATCCGCCAGCCAAGATGATGCCCTTGCGTGTGGTCATAAGATCTCCTCGAGCATGCGCTCAACCCCCGCTTGCCATGCCGGCAGACGCAGACCGAAGGCCCGCTGCAACTTGTCCGTCTCCAGCCGCGAGTTCAGGGGGCGTACGGCCGCGGTCGGATATTCTGAAGTGGGGACGGCCTGTATGCGTTCGGGTGGCGTCTTGAACGCATGTCCCCGGCCCTGGGCGTAGCTCAGGACATGTCGCGCATACCCATGCCAGCTTGTATATCCCGAAGCGGCGGCGTGGTACAGACCATCCAGCTGGGGTTGCGCCCAGGCCGCACGGATCATGTGGGCGCTGAGGTCGGCCAAAAGATCGGCGCCGGTTGGGGCCCCCCACTGGTCGTTGATTACGCGCAGACTGTCGCGCTCACCTGCCAGCCGCAGCATGGTCTTGGCAAAATTACTGCCACGAGCACTGTAGACCCAGCTGGTGCGCAAAATCAGGTGCCGGCAGCCGCTCTGGGCTATGGCTTGATCGGCTTGTGCCTTGCTGTGGCCGTACACACTCAAGGGCCTCGGGGCCGTGTCCTCCCCGCGTGCATGTGAGCCCGAGCCGTCGTAGACATAGTCGCTGCTGAAGTGCACCAGCAGGCAGGGGCGTTGACTGGCCCATTGCGCCAGAGCCGTCGGCGATTGGGCATTCACCGTCATGCACAGGGCCTGCTCCTGAGGCATCTCGGCCCGGTCGACAGCCGTGTAGGCCGCTGCATTGACGATCACTTGAGGCTGGCTGGCGTCCAGCAAGCCGGCAAGCATGGGGGGGTTCGACAAGTCCGCGCCATCCTCACGAGCCGGTGCGATCACCTCACCCAGTGGAGCCAGTGCCCGTTGTAGCTCCCAGCCAAGTTGGCCCGATTGGCCCAGCAGCAAGATTTTCATGCGCAAGCGAGCCGATCAGGCAGCCTCGTACTGTTGGGCCACCCATTCCCGGTAAGCACCACTTTGCACCTGCTGTACCCACTCGCCGTGGTCCAGATACCAGCGGACCGTCTTGCGAATGCCGGTATCGAAAGTCTCGGCCGGTCGCCACCCCAACTCCCGCTCAATCTTGCGCGCGTCAATCGCGTAGCGGCGATCATGTCCCGGTCTATCTTTGACGAAAGTGATCAGTCTGGCGTAGGTACCTTCCGGATCGGGCTGCATCTCGTCGAGCAGCGCGCAGATGGTGCGTACGATCTCCAGGTTCGGCTTTTCGTTCCAGCCGCCAATGTTGTAGGTCTGTCCTGTCCGACCGCGGGCCAGGACGGCACGGATGCCGCTGCAATGATCGGCTACGTAAAGCCAGTCGCGAATTTGCTGCCCGTCCCCGTACACCGGCAGTGGCCTGAGCGCCAACGCATTGACGATCATCAAGGGGATGAGTTTTTCCGGGAAGTGGTAGGGCCCGTAGTTATTCGAACAATTGGTGGTGAGTACCGGCAGACCGTAGGTGTGGTGCCATGCGCGCACCAAGTGATCGCTGGCGGCCTTGCTGGCCGAGTAGGGGCTGTTGGGCTCGTAAGGATGGTCTTCGGTGAAAGCCGCATCCTGCGGGCCTAACGACCCGTAGACCTCGTCGGTAGAGACATGAAGAAATCGAAACTCCTCGCGCTGCGGCTCGGGCAGCGTCTGCCAATAGGCGCGCGCCGCCTCCAGGAGGGTGAACGTTCCTTGAACGTTGGTGTGAATGAAA
>CAYNSW010000006.1:29806-111945 GCA_964400135.1 uncultured Rubrivivax sp.
ACTGCGATCCACATGGCTCTCCGCGGCAAAGTGCACGATGGCGCGTGGGCGGTGCTCGTTGAGCAGCTGGCCCACCAGCGACGCATTGCCGATCTCCCCTTGCACAAATACGTGGCGAGCATCTGAGCGCAAACTGTCCAGGTTGTGTAGGTTCCCGGCGTAGGTCAGGGCGTCCAGGTTGACCACAGGCTCACCCCGAGTCGCGGCATCAGCCAACCACTCCAAGACGAAGTTGCTGCCGATGAAGCCGGCACCGCCGGTTACCAAAATGGTCATGAGCGCTCAGCCTCTGCCGTAAGTGTCTTCATAGCGAACGATATCGTCCTCGCCCAGGTAGCTGCCGGACTGCACCTCGATGATTTCCAGGGGCACTTTGCCTGGATTTCGCAGACGGTGGGTCTCGCCCAATGGGATGTAAGTGCTTTGGTTCTCGGAGATCAGTACGACCTTGTCGCCCACGGTGACTTCGGCCGTTCCTTTGACCACGATCCAGTGCTCGGCGCGGTGGTGGTGCATTTGCAGGCTTAGCGCTGCTCCCGGCTTGACCATGATGCGCTTGACTTGAAAGCGTGGCCCACTGTCGATGCTGTCGTACCACCCCCAGGGGCGATGCACCTTGCGGTGCAGGGCTTGCTCGCCGCGCTGTTCGCTACCCAGCTGCTGGACGATTTTTTTCACGTCTTGGCTTTTTTGCCGATCAGCCACCAAGACGGCATCGGGCGTTTCCACCACCACGACATCGCGCAATCCCACGACGCTGACCAGACGGTGCGTGGCGTGTACCAAGGTGCCGTGGCTGTCAGCAATCAGCGCATCTCCCATGGCGGCATTGCCGTGAGCATCCTTGGGGGCCACTTGCCACACCGCTTCCCAAGCACCCAGATCGCTCCAGCCGGCATCCAAGGTCACCATCCGAACGGCGATATCGGTACCGGGGCACTTCTCCATCACGGCGTAGTCCACCGACTCGCTTGGAACAGCTGCAAAGGCGTCCCGGTTCGGTCGTACGAAGACGCCATCTTGAACACGCGAAGCCCAGGCTTCCTCGCAGGCCGTGGCGATGTCAGGTCGAAAACGCTGCAATGCCGCGAGCCAAACGCTAGCGCGCAGCACGAAGATGCCCGCGTTCCAGTAATAGCCGCCTTCTTGGAGGTAGCGAGTCGCCGTGGGTTCGTCGGGCTTTTCCACAAACCGCTCAACGCTGGCTACGCCCTCTGATGCCGTCTTGACGGTGCGGATGTAGCCATACCCGGTCTCTGGTCGATCAGGGGGCACACCCAGAATGACGATGCTTCCGCTTTGTGCCTCTCCAATGGCCAGCGTGAGGGCCTTTTGAAACGCTGACTCATCGGTGATCGTCTGATCAGCAGGGGTGACCACCAAAACCGGGTCACCCTGACCGGCTGTGGCCTGCAAGGCTGCCAGAGTCAGCGCCGGCGCCGTATTGCGCCCCTGGGGCTCCAATAGCAAGGCCTGAGACGGCAACCCTTGTTCACGCAGCTGGTCCAGAACCAAGAAGCGATGGTCTTCATTGCCCACCACCAAGGCGGGCTGCACGGCGTGAGGGGCTACCTCAATGCGTTGTAACCGCTCTACGGCTTGTTGGAATAGCGTTGTCTGGCCGCTCAGGACCAGGAATTGTTTGGGATACAAGGCCCGCGACAGGGGCCACAGGCGGGTGCCCGAGCCGCCGGCCATGATGACGGGCTGGATGGCAACAGATGACATGGGGCCCCACTGAAATCAACTCCTTTCTATTTTAGAGCGATCCCCAAGCGGCAGCCCAGGCTGTGCCACCGCATGCGGTTGGACGGTTGGGCCGGTATGGACCATCGTTGCCGCGTGTAGTCACAGCGCAGGTAAGGCTGCGAGTCTCGGCCATTGGCGCGCCACTGTGCCCCTAGGGCCGCCAGGTGCCCATACTCCGTCCACCAAAGGGCATCCCCGCCCGCGGTCGCGCGCGATCGTGAGACTTCGGCAAGCTGCGCCTGGGCCGTCAGACTGGCGCTCGCGTGCCACATCAGCTGCGCGCGGGTGGTCCGCGTCCAACGGGTGGCCACGGCCAATTCGCCGCTGGCCTCACCGAGAACCGCAGGCGAGGCTTGCACGTCGAACCCGGGCACTTGCTCGGCAAAGAGCTGGGCCTGCCAGTATCGCTGAGGTTGCCAGCGCCATGTCAGGCGGCCAAAGTGGCCCTGGAGCGAGCGCTCTTCCTGGCGTTCGTATCGCACGCGACCGTACCCCCAAGCCGCCTCCAACCGCTGGGCGCCTTCTACCCCGCTGATCCACCACGATCCCTGAGCCTGCAGATCCTCACCGCGGTAGCGCTCTCTTGCTTGTCCAGGCCCGGCGATTTCGGTCTGGCGACCTCGAATTCCCCTTAGGCCCCACGAGCCTTGCAAGACCTGGCGAGGGGCAGATCGCCACACCGCTGCCACGGACTCCTGTGTGTAAGCCGATGCGGCGCTTGCTCCAGTGCCGTCGCCTACATCGCGCGCCGATGCGGTGAGGTCAACATGTTGGCGATCGGCCGCTCCCCAGCGTAGCAGGGCCATGAAGTCGTCGCGCGTCTCCCAAGACGGGGTGGGTCGGGAGGCCCCCCAAGAGGGCAGAGCGCGTCGCCGGCTGCTGCCGACTGACCATTCGGTCCACAGCGCGCGCAGGGGCTGCCACTGCCACAGCGCTTTGGCCAAATGTTCATCGTGGTCCAGGTCGGGTTGGAGGTGGTAGCGATGGGCGGACCAGCGTGCGTCCACCTCGAGGCGGTGCCGGCTGCCTGCATATTGGCCTTGAACTGCCAACCAAATACTGCGCACGGTGTCTTCAGTAGCAGCCTGGCCGTTCCACTGCTGGTCGCTGTAGCGCATGGCATTGAATTCGCGCGCCACGCCCACGGCAGCATCGGCCGAAAATGACGATGGGGGTTGGGTTTGGGCCCATGCGGGTGTCCCCACCAACAGCAGGGCCACCCCCACTGCCCAGGATCTGTGCGCCATAGATGTACCTTGGCCCAACCTGGCCCAAGACCCATTGCGCTGCCGCAAGGCGCCTGCTGCGCAGCGTCAACCGCAGCGGCCTCCCTACAATGCGGTCATGACCTTCGCTTCGTCACTGGACCCCTGGAGCTGGATGGCGGTCGCCATGCCGCGACTCACCTTGCTGCTCAACCACATCTTGGCCGGCGAGGCCGCGGCGACGCAGCGTCTGCAACCCCATGCGGGGCGAATTCTGGTGGTGCGGTGTGTGCCACTGCCTGGTTTCCTGCCCGCCCCGCCGGACGTGGCGTTTGGGATCACGCCGGCCGGATTGTTGGAGTGGCTCGATGCCGCCCAGGTGTCGTCGCCGGACTTATTGGTGACGGTGGACGGCTCCGCACCGGTTGAGCTGGCCTGGTCGGTCCTGTCGGGCCAAACGCCAGCTGTTCAGGTGCAAGGTGATGCTCGCCTGGCCGCTGATGTGCAATGGCTGATGACCCATCTGCGCTGGGATGTCACGGCAGACCTGGAGCGTGCCATCGGCCCAGGTCCGGCTCAGGCCTTGCAGGTGTGGGCCACGGCTGTGCGCGACGCCGTGTTGCGTTTTCGCCCCGGCGGAGGGGCATCGTGAGGCGAGTCGTCCGCCTGGTCCAAATCCTGACGATCTGCTGGCGCTTGGGTCTCTTCGAGATCGCCCTTAGCGGTGTGCGAAAGCCATGGGCCCGCTGGCTGACCCGCGTGCTGGGCTCGAGCGCCCAACGCAGCGCATCGCGCGCAGTGCGCCTGCGCCAGGCTCTGGAGGCCTTGGGTCCTATCTTCGTGAAGTTTGGCCAGGTGTTGTCGACCCGTCGAGACCTCCTGACGGTGGAGGTGGCCGATGAATTGGCCAAATTGCAAGACCGTGTGCCTGCCTTTGCCGCCCAACAGGCCGCTGCCATGGTCGAAAAGGCGCTGGGCCGCCCGCTGGACGAGTTGTTCACCCGGTTTGACGTCCAACCGGTGGCCAGCGCCTCCATTGCGCAGGTGCACTTCGCCCAATTGCGCATGCCCGATGGATCTCCGGGCCGCGAGGTGGCGGTGAAGGTCTTGCGCCCCGGCATGTTGGAGGTGATTGAGGGCGATTTGGAGTGGATGCACACGCTGGCACGGTGGGTCGAGCGTGTGAGCCTGGATGGGCGTCGTCTGAAACCCCGGGAGGTAGTCGCCGAGTTCGACATGTATTTGCACGATGAACTCGACTTGGTTCGAGAGGCCGCCAACGCCACGCAGTTGCGGCGCAATATGCAATCACTGGGCTTGGTCATGGTTCCCGAGATGATCTGGGACCTGTGCCGCCCCACCGTTATCGTCATGGAGCGCATGGATGGGGTACCCATTGGGCAAATTCAGCGGTTGCGCGAGGCGGGTATCGACTTCAAGAAGCTGGCACGCGATGGGGTGACCATTTTTTTCACCCAGGTCTTTCGGGACGGCTTTTTTCATGCTGACATGCACCCTGGGAATATTCAGGTCAGCACGGACCCGGCCACCTTCGGCCGCTACATCGCGTTGGACTTCGGCATCATCGGTACCCTGACCGAGCGCGACAAGCAGTACTTGGCGCAAAACTTTGTGGCCTTTTTCCGGCGGGACTACAAGCGGGTGGCAGAACTGCACGTGGAATCGGGCTGGGTCCCGCCTCAGACGAGAGTTGATGCGCTCGAGAGTGCTATTCGGGCTGTGTGTGAACCCCAATTTGAACGTCCGCTCAAGGACATTTCCTTGGGTCAGGTGCTGATGCGGCTGTTTCAGGCGTCTCGGCGATTCAATGTGGAGATTCAGCCGCAGTTGGTCCTGCTTCAAAAGACCCTGCTCAATATTGAGGGTCTGGGCCGGCAGCTGGATCCTGACCTCGACCTGTGGACGACGGCCAAGCCCTTTTTGGAGCGGTGGATGAACGAACAGGTGGGGTGGCGGGCTTGGCTGGAGCGGTTTCGGTCCGAGGCGCCGCGCTACGCGCATTTGCTGCCCGAGTTGCCCCGATTGGCCCATCAGGCGCTGTCTAGGGGCGCCACGGCTCAAGCGCATGCCGAGTTACTGGCCAGCCAAGCCGCACTCTTGGCCGAGCAGCGGCGCACCAACCGTCTTCTGCAGGCGCTGGTGTGGGGTGCCCTCGGATTCTTGATCGGGCTGGTCATGACGAGGGTCTTTTTGGCAGTTGGCTGAAGCGGTGCGCTGCTTGGCTACACTTTGAGCTGATCTTCAACGCGGGAGCCTGCGCCATGCTGATCTCTTTTGTGGTGGCCTATTTGCTGGTGACGATTGCCATCGGGCTGTTGGCGGCACGCCGGGTGCACGGCGCCAAAGATTACCTGGTGGCCGGGCGTAGCTTGCCGCTGTACATGAACGTGGCAACGGTGTTCGCCACCTGGTTTGGTGCCGAGACGGTACTCTCGGTTTCCGCGACCTTCACCAAAGACGGCTTGTCTGAGGTGGCCGGCGACCCCTTTGGGGCCTCGGTGTGCCTGGTCCTGGCGGCGTTGCTTTTTGCACGCATGTTCTACCGAATGAATTTGCTGACCATCGGAGACTTCTACAAGCACCGGTACGGCAAGGGCGTGGAGGTGGTGACCAGCATCGCGATCGTGTTGTCCTACCTCGGTTGGACATCCGCTCAGCTCACGGCCCTGGGCCTGGTGATTTATGTGCTCTCGGGTGGGGCCATTGATTTGAATACTGCCATCTTGCTGGGCGCTGGTGTGGTCATCGTCTACACCATCTTTGGCGGCATGTGGTCGGTAGCCTTCACCGATTTGGTGCAAACCGTCGTCATCTTGGTGGGTCTGACGGCTGTGGCCTGGTTGGTGGGCGATCTGGCCGGAGGGGCCTCCCAGGTCATCTCCTCAGCGGCGGCCGAAGGAAAGCTGATCCTCTTTGACTTTAACAAGGATGCGGCCGGGTGGTGGGCCATGGCCGGGGCGTTTTTCGCCTTTGCCTTTGGATCGATCCCCCAGCAAGACGTGTTTCAGCGCATGACCAGTGCCAAGAATGAAGACACGGCCGTTCGCGGCACCATCATTGGGGCCCTGGTGTATTTCGTCTTTGCATTTGTGCCGATGTTCATTGCCTATTCCGCGTTGATGTCTGACGCTTCGGTGGCCAAGTTGTTTGAGTCTGAAGATGCGCGTGAAATTCAGCGGATCTTGCCCGATCTGGTCTTGGGCAAGATGCCGCTTTGGGCACAGATTCTGTTTTTTGGCGCCTTGCTCTCGGCTATTTTGTCCACGGCCAGCGGCGCCTTGCTGGCACCCACGGCCACGTTCACGGAAAACGTGCTTCGGCCCTTCGTGCCCCATATGAGCGACCGCCAAATGCTGATGACCCTGCGCCTGGTGCTGGTGGTGTTTTCTCTGGGCGCGCTTTTGTTTGCGCTTAACAGCAAGAGCACCATGTACGAGATGGTGCAAAACGCCTACAACGTCACCCTGTGCGGCGCTTTTGTTCCCCTGGTGGCGGGGGCCTACTGGAAACGTGCCAACACGCAGGGCGCGTGGTTCTCGGTGGTACTGGGCTTGGGCAGCTGGCTCACCGCCACCATCACCGCTCCCGACGCCATGGTTCCCGCCAATTTGATTGGCTTGGCTGCCTCCGCCTTGGGCATGATTCTGGGTTCTTTGTCACCCACCATCATCGGCAACAAGGGCCACTCGGTCGAGCACATCCTGGCCCATCATCGCGCGCCTTGATACCTGGCACGGGGGGCGTGGCGCATGGGATTACCCAGCCCCACGCCCGATTGAGGTAGCTTCGGGCGAAATCGGAGGGGCCAACCTATAATGTCGGGTTTTTCCCGACGACTGCCCGTTGGGCTTTCCGCCTCTCAAACCGCCATGCCAATCTACGCCTACCGCTGCAACCAATGTGGCCACAGCCGAGATGTGCTGCAAAAGCTCTCGGACCCGCTGCTGACCGTATGCCCAGCCTGTTCGGCCCCGGCTTTTTCCAAGCAGGTGACGGCAGCGGGCTTCCAGCTCAAGGGCTCGGGGTGGTATGTGACCGATTTTCGAGAAGGCCAGGGGCGCAAACCCGAGGCCGCCGCACCCGCGCCGGGTGAGGCTGCCCCGGCTGCACCGGCTCCCACGGGCGAAGCGGCGCCCGCTGCTGCCCCCGCTCCTGCTGCGAGCGCGCCGGCTGCCGCGGCAAGTCCGAGTGTGGCTGCAGCGCCCGCTGCCAAGGCCAGTGCGTGAGTGACATGGCGCGTGGTGGCTTGAAGAGATACCTGTTGGCTGGGTTGCTCGCCTGGCTGCCGCTGGCCATTACGGTGTGGGTCATTTCCTGGCTGCTGGGCATGACCGACAGCCTATTTGCCAGCCTGCTCGCTGGCGCCTCGACCGTCTTGCCTCCCTCGGCCCTGCCGCTGTTGAAGTTCTTGCCCCAGGTGCCGGGTTTGAGTGTGATTGTCTTGGCCTTGGTCATGGTACTCACTGGGGTCTTGGTGACCAACTTCTTTGGCCGCTGGGTCTTGGAGCGATGGGACGCGCTGCTCAATCGCATCCCCATCGTCAAGTCGATTTACAGTTCGGTCAAGCAGGTATCAGACACCTTGTTTTCGACCAGCGGCAATGCCTTTCGTGAAGCGGTGCTGGTCCAGTATCCCCACGCCGATTCATGGACCATCGCGTTCGTAACAGGCAAGCCGGCGGTCGAGGTGGCGGCGCATCTCAATGGCGAGCATGTCAGTGTGTACGTGCCAACCACCCCCAATCCCACATCGGGCTTTTTTCTGATGATGCCCCGTGATCGCGTACGGCCCCTGGGCATGAGCGTGGATCAGGCGCTCAAGCACATCATCTCCATGGGTGTGGTGGCGCCTCCTCCCGCCCCTGTTGGGCTAGCGCCCCCGGACCGCCCGGGGGAGGCCGACCCCAATCCGCGGGGCTGACGCCGCAGGCACGGCGATCGGCCCGGAGGGTCAAGACCATGACCCCACACCCGCCCCCACAACGTGGCCAGCCAGGGCCGTAGGCCCCCGGTATCCACGCGACAGAACCATGACGGGAGATTTCAAATGAGAACCACTTACTGTGGAATGGTCAGCGAATCGCTGATGGGACAAACTGTGACTCTGATGGGCTGGGCTCACCGACGCCGTGACCATGGCGGCGTTATCTTTGTGGACCTACGCGACCGCGAGGGTTTGGTACAGATCGTCTGTGATCCCGACCGACCGGAGATGTTCAAGGCCGCCGAGAGCGTTCGCAATGAATTTTGTTTGAAGGTGGTGGGCAAGGTTCGCCAACGCCCTGCCGGCACGGAGAACCTCAATCTCACCAGTGGGCAAGTCGAGGTTCTCGCCCACGAACTCGAAGTCCTCAATCCCAGCGTCACTCCCCCATTTCAGCTCGACGATGAAAACCTGTCGGAGACGGTTCGTCTGACGCACCGCGTCCTCGATTTGCGCCGCCCGGTGATGCAAAAAAATCTCATGTTGCGCTACCGCGTCGCGATCGAGGTGCGCAAGTTCTTGGATGAGCAGGGTTTCATCGACATTGAGACGCCCATGCTGACCAAGAGTACGCCTGAGGGAGCCCGCGACTACCTCGTCCCCAGCCGGGTCCACGATGGGATGTTTTTTGCGTTGCCCCAGAGCCCCCAGTTGTTCAAGCAATTGCTCATGGTGGCTGGATTCGATCGTTACTACCAGATCACCAAATGTTTTCGTGACGAGGATTTGCGAGCCGACCGGCAACCGGAATTCACGCAGATTGATATTGAAACCTCATTCCTCGACGAGCACGAGATCCGCGCCATCACCGAGTCCATGGTGCGTACCGTGTTCGAGCGCGCATTGGGGGTGACGCTGCCCGATTACCCGGTCATGACCTATGCCGAGGCCATGCGGCGCTTCGGATCTGACAAGCCCGATCTGCGCGTGAAGCTCGAGTTCACGGAGCTGACCGAAGTGATGCGCGATGTGGACTTCAAGGTATTTTCAGGCCCTGCCAATGCGCCAGGGGGTCGCGTGGTGGCCTTGCGTGTGCCCGGCGGCGGCGAGCTCTCCCGCGGAGAGATCGACAGCTACACCGAGTTCGTCAAGATTTATGGTGCCAAGGGATTGGCCTGGATCAAGGTCAACGATCTCTCTCAAGGGCGCGATGGACTGCAAAGTCCTATAGTCAAAAATCTGCACGACGCAGCCTTGCAGCAGATCTTGCAGCGCTCCCAAGCCCAGGCTGGAGACCTGCTGTTCTTCGGAGCCGACAAGGCCAAAGTCGTCAACGACGCCATGGGAGCGTTGCGGGTCAAGGTCGGGCACAGCGAGTTCGGGCGGTCACACGGCCTGTTTGAAGACCACTGGGCTCCGCTGTGGGTGGTGGATTTCCCCATGTTTGAGCATGATGAGGAAGCCAATCGGTGGGTGGCGGTTCATCACCCCTTCACGGCGCCCAAGGATGGACACGAAAACCTCATGGACACGGATCCTGGAGCGTGCGTAGCCAAAGCCTACGATATGGTGCTCAACGGTTGGGAGATTGGCGGCGGATCGGTTCGAATCCACCGTGCCGAGGTGCAAAGCAAGGTGTTTTCGGCGCTCAATATCTCCCCTGATGAAGCTCGGGTGAAGTTTGGTTTCTTGCTCGACGCCCTTCAGTACGGAGCGCCACCTCACGGGGGCTTGGCCTTTGGCCTGGACCGCATCGCCACATTGATGGCAGGGGCGGACTCCATTCGCGACGTCATCGCCTTTCCCAAGACTCAACGAGCGCAGTGCCTGCTGACCGGAGCACCGAGCATGGTCGATGAGCCCCAATTGCGGGAATTGCATATCCGGCTGCGCAATCCCAAGGTTGCGGCCTGAAACCTTACAAGATTCCCGAATCCGTCCTGGTGGTGATCTACACCGCCGGGATGGAGGTCCTGCTCATCGAGCGCGCCGATCGACCGGGGTTCTGGCAAAGTGTGACGGGATCCAAAGACGAGCAGCACGAAGACCTGCTGGTCACAGCTGTGCGTGAGGTGGCCGAAGAAACCGGCATACAGGTGGGGACGGCAGGACTACCAGCTGATCGGTTGCGGCCTTGGGGCTTACGCAATGAGTACGATATTTACCCCGTATGGCGCCATCGGTATGCGCCAGGGGTGACCCGCAATACCGAGCACGTTTTCGGTCTGCAAGTGCCTCCCCACACGCCCGTGCGGCTCAACCCTCGCGAGCATTTGCAATACCGGTGGTTGCCCTGGCGCGAAGCCGCTGACCGCTGTTTTTCTCCGAGCAATGCGCAGGCTATTTTGCAGCTGCCACACTTCATCGAGCCTTCTGATTCAGGTAGTCTTACAGACTGACGCTTTGCCCTGGGATTAATTGCCTGGCCATGCTGCACCGCCCACGATTGCATGTGAGCACTCCTTTTCAGGGCACAGATCGCTTGCGCGTGGCGTCCTACAACATCCACAAGGGCGTTCGAGGTCTGGGGCCTCGCAAGCGTCTGGAGATCCACAATCTCAAGGGTGGCATTGAGATGCTGTCAGCCGACCTGGTGGCTCTTCAAGAGGTGCGCCTTTTTCATCACCGGGAGGCGCGCCGGTTTGCCCAGGGGCCGCACCTGTGGCCCCAGCAAGGACAGGCCGAGTATTTGGCGCCTACGGGTTACCTGACTGCCTACCGCACCAACGCGATCACGCGGCATGGTGAGCACGGCAACGCCTTGCTTTCTCGACTTCCCATAGGGGAGGTGGGGCATCACGATGTCAGTGACCACCGCTTTGAGCAGCGCGGACTCTTGCACGTACCGGTGCAGTGGCAGGGCCAGTGCCTCCATATGGTGGTAGTCCACTTTGGTTTGGTACATGCCAGTCGTGTTCGACAGGTTCAGCGTCTGGCAGTCTTGCTGGAAAAAGAAGTGCCACCGCACGAGCCGGTCTTGGTGGCTGGTGACTTTAATGATTGGGCCGAACGCCTGGACCCCGCCATGGCGCAAATTGGGTTGCAGCGCGCGCGGTCTCCTGCATCTGGGCTTTCTGCGGGCTTGAACAAACCTCCCACCTTTCCTGCGGTAGCGCCGGTGTTTGCGCTGGATCGCATGTATGCGAGGGGCCTGGAATGTGTGAGTACTTGGGTCCCCCGAGGAATCCCATGGGCCCGGATGTCGGACCATCTTCCCTTGGTGATGGAGTTTGTGTGCTCGGCGGTCCCCACATCGCAGCGCTGATGCCCATGGAATTCTCAGATGGACACCGTGTACGCCTGCTGGCCGGAGGACAGGAGCTGTTTGCCGCCATGTGCGAGGCGTTGGCGCATGCGCAGCGTGAAGCTTGGTTGGCTACTTATATTTTCAGCGATGACGCCACGAGCCGAGCTGTAGCACAGGCATTGGCACAGGCTGCACAACGTGGCGTTGTGGTCAAGGTGCTGGTAGACGGCTTCGGCTCCAACCTCACCTTGGGCACCCTCAGGCAATGGTGGGCCGGCACGGGCGTGCAGTTAGAGGTCTTTCGGCCTCTAGACCGCTGGTGGGCGTGGTTGCAGCCCGCCCAGCTTCGGCGTATGCACCACAAGTTGATGGCAGTGGATGGACACACGGCGTTCATAGGGGGAATCAACATCATTGATGACCGTTTTGATCAAGCCCACGGCTGGGTCGATCAACCGCGTTTGGATTTCGCCGTCCAACTCCACGGCTCCTTGGTGGCGCAAGTGCAACAAGTGGCGCAGGGGCTGTGGACCCGTGCGGCTTGGGGCCGCGATTGGCGAGGGGAAATTGTCGACTTGGCACGCGGACCGCAGCCTGTGGCGCGAACCTTGCAAAGGTTGCGTGAACTGCGCACAACGCCCGCCGCAGGACCCGTCGGGTCCCCGGGGCGCTCTCGACTTCACGAAGCGGTACACCTGGCACTGGTCGTGCGCGATAACGTACGACAGCGTCGCGCCATTGAGAGAACTTATATCGAGGCGATTACCCGTGCCCGAACGCGAATCGATTTGGCTTGCCCGTATTTCTACCCAGGTCGAGCTTTTCGGCGCGCCTTGCGACGCGCAGCTGAGCGTGGTGTGCGTATCAGGTTGCTGATGCAAGGCAAGATCGATTACCGTTTTGCTGCCCTGGCCGCTCGGGTCTTGTACGACGAGATGCTCTCGCGCGGAATCCGAGTCTTTGAATACACCCCTGCCTTCTTGCATGCCAAGGTGGCGGTGGTCGATCACAACTGGGCCACTGTGGGCAGTTCCAATATCGACCCCCTGTCACTTTGGCTGAACTTGGAGGCCAATGTAGTGGTTCAGCATGAGCCGTTCGTCGCCGATTTGTCTGCCCAACTCGACCATGCTTTCGGGCAATCGTTAGAGGTCAGTGCTCCGTCTGTGCCTGCTGGGTGGCGTGCGCGTCTCATGCGCTGGTTGGTCGCCTCGGTGGCCAATACCTATCTGCGACTGGCGGGAATGAACAGCCGTTACTGAAAGCACATGCCTCTGTCCGTGAGTCATTCACCACCCACCCCTACCGCAATCCGTGTCACCCAAGAGGACGACGATCTGGTGGTGCTCAGGCCCCAGGGCCTGTACTGCCCGGCCGGCGACTTTTACATTGACCCATGGCGCCCCGTGGAGCGGGCCGTCATCACCCATGGACACGCTGATCACGCTCGACGCGGACACGCCCATTACCTGGCTCAGGAAGATGGTGTGCCCATCTTGCATACGCGACTGGGCCCCATTTCCGCACAAGGATTGCCCTACGCACAGCCCTTGCGGGTGGGGCAAGCCGAGATCAGTCTTCACCCGGCTGGGCATGTTTTGGGGTCTGCGCAGGTTCGAATCGCCGTGCAGGGTCAGGTCTGGGTGGTGTCGGGTGATTACCATGTCAGCGCAGCGGGCGATACCAACCGTACCTGTGTACCCTTTGAACCTCAACGGTGTGATTGCTTCATCACCGAGAGCACCTTCGGCCTGCCCGTGTATCGCTGGCCTGCCCAGGAGGAGGTCTTCAGGCAGATCAACGATTGGTGGCAGGCTCAGGCGAAGGCCGGACGTCCCTGTGTGGTCTATGCCTACGGACTGGGCAAGGCGCAGCGGGTTTTACAAGGGTTGTCCACGGATATCGGCCCGATCGCTGTACACCCCTCCATCGAGCCATTGAACGAAATCTACCGCCAGGCGGGGTACCGCCTACCGGCCACCCGACCCATGTCGCAGGTGCTGGCGGACCCTGATGCCGTCAACACCCTGCTGCTGTTGCCGCCAGCGGCACAGCGCACGAGCTGGCCGTTGCGATGGCGCGAGCATCGCGATGCTTGGGTCAGTGGCTGGATGCAATTGCGTGCAGCGCGTCGTCGTCAAGGGGTAGATCGTGGGTTTGTCCTGAGCGACCACGCCGATTGGCCGGGGCTGCAACGCGCCATTGAGGCCACTGAGGCCACCCGTGTGGTGGTCACCCACGGGCACGAGGCTGCCTTGGTGCAGGTGCTTCGAGAGCGAGGGCTCCATGCGCATGGATTGGTCACGCAGTTCGACTATGGAGAGTCGGATGATGAGCAACACCTGTCCCAAGTTAAGCAGGCATGATCGACCCATGCGCCGCTTTGCCCAGCTCTTCGATGATTTAGACGGCACCACCTCAACGACCGCCAAGGTCCAGCTGCTGGTCGACTACTTCAGGCATGCTCAGGCAGCCGATGCAGCCTGGGCGGTGTACTTCCTGTGTGGAGGACGTCCGCAGCGGCTGGTGACCACCCGCCGCTTAAGAGAGCTGGCCTGCCGGGTTTCAGGTATGGCGCCCTGGCTGTTCGAGGCATGCTACGAACGTGTGGGAGACCTGGCGGAGACCATTGCCCTGGTGGTCTGGCCTGCTCATGCCGATCCGCTGAAGACCGAACCGCATGGGTCGGACGGTGGCATGGAAGACAACGAAGGATTGGCCCAGTGGGTAGAGCAACGAATCTTGGGTCTGCGCTTACTCGACCCGGAGTTGCAGGATCGTCGTATTGAGACCGCCTGGAAAGCGTTGGACGTGCGCGGGCGGTTGCTCTTCATCAAGCTCATCGCCGGCGGCTTTCGTGTGGGAGTGAGCCGACTGCTGGTTCAGCGGGCTGTGGCTCAAGTCAGCGGGCTGGAGTCCGGCCTGATAGCACAGCGCCTCATGGGGTGGACCGATAAGCGTTTTCAACCCACGGCACAGCACTATGCCGACCTGATGGCTCCTGTGGGATCGGCATCATCGCCGCATGACCTGGGCAGCCAGCCCTACCCCTTCTTTCTGGCGCACCCCTGGGAGCTGCAGACCCCCGATGGTCACGAAGGCGCCTTAGGTGAGGTTGGGCAGTGGATGGTGGAGTGGAAGTACGACGGAATACGGGCTCAGGTGATCAGACGCCAGGGCCAGTGTTGGATTTGGACACGAGGCGAAGAGCTCGTCACACCACGTTTTCCGGAGGTGAGCCAAGCCGCTGCCGGCTGGCCAGATGGAACGGTGCTGGATGGCGAACTGCTGGCGTGGCCCGACGGGTCGGACCGGCCGCTGCCCTTTCAGCAGTTGCAGCAGCGCATTACACGTCAGAGGCTCACTCCCAAGATCTTGCAGCAGATCCCGGTTTGCTTTGTGGCCTACGACCTGCTGGAAGAAGAAGGCGTGGACTGCCGCGGCCTCCCTCAGCAACAGCGGCGATCTCGGTTGGAGAGCCTGGCTGACGCACGGGGCATCCGTGTGGCCGACCAACTCATTGCGTCATCTTGGCAGGCCTGCAGCCAATGGCGCACGCAGGCTCGAAACCGAGGCGTTGAGGGCCTGATGCTCAAGCACCGTCAATCGCCTTACGGCATTGGGCGACGTAAAGAGCAGGGCGCGGGACTCGCAGGGTGGCTGAAGTGGAAGTTGGAGCCCTACACCGTGGATGCCGTCTTGATGTACGCGCAGGCGGGGCACGGCAAGCGTGCGGGTCTTTATACCGACTACACCTTCGCGGTATGGAGCCGGCCTCCCGCCGACCTACAGGAAGCGCAGGAGGTGGCCGAGGCCATTGCGCGGCGACAGCCGCCCGTAGCCGGCGCATTGCAACTGGTCAGCCTGGCCAAAGCCTATTCGGGCCTGACCCAAGCGGAGATCACTCGACTCGACAAGATCATCAGGCAGACCACGGTCGAGAAGTTTGGTCCGGTGCGAAGCGTCAAGCCCCAGTTGGTTTTCGAACTCGGCTTTGAGGCGATGCAGCGCAGTGCCCGTCACCGAAGTGGCTGGGCACTGCGCTTTCCGCGGATCCTGCGGTGGCGCCATGACAAGCTCTTGCACGAAGCCGATTCGATTCTCACCTTGCACTCGCTTCTGCCCAGCTCTACGGGCACCGTATCGGCAACCTCCGATGCCTAGAGATGATCAGTGAGAGGCCGGCCCGGCGCGCTGAGGATGCAGGGTTCGCAGGCACCGCGCAATGAGCACCGCGGCCACAACAAAAAACACCAACGCCAATCCAGCGGCCCAGACGACTCTTTGATCGGGGGGCACACTCCACAGCAAGGCGGCAAGGGCCAAGGCCAGGCCGAGGATCAAGGCCACCAGAGCCAGGCTGGCCTGCCACCACCACTGCAACAGCTGACGCTGCCGCGCTTGCAAATAGGCAGCTGCCAGCTCGACGACGGTAGCGGCTGTTTGCGATGCGTGTTGGAGCCACCGTCTGAACACAGACGCCGCCAGTATCACCGACCAACCGATCAACGGCGCGCGGCCAGGAATCCGATGAGCAAACCGGCTGCGGCTGCCACACCCATAGCGCTGTAGGGATGAGCTTGAACTGTCTGATCGGCTTTCATGGCGGCGCGCTTGACACGCTCGACGGTGGCCTCGTTGAGCTCATCGAGTTGAGACCTCATTTCGCGTACCTGATGGGCAAGCTTTTCTCGAACGGCATCGAGCCGCTGATCTCCGCTGGCCGCCGCCGACTTGAGGAAATGATCGATCTCATCGACCATATGGCGCAAGCTGTCGCCCACGCCGTGGGCACCGTTTGATGTGAGAGCGGGACGTGTAGAGGTATCCATTGCTGTCCTTTCGTGGCTGAGTTGTGGAGGGCTGCACAGTGCAAGCCCTGAGCATGGCGCTAACAGCGGGTGTTGACCTTGAGCAGGCACACAGATGGGATGCAGGGCGAATGGCGAAGCTGCGGCACTGGAGTGCCAAATCAGGTAGTCTTGGGCGATGTTGTCTGAAAATCGCATGCCGTTCGAGAGTCTGCAAGCGCCTGCCGAAGACTGGATGACCTCGGCGGGCCGCCTGCGGGTTTATCGAGCCGGACAAGGGCCTGCGCTACTGCTATTGCACAGCGTCAATGCCGTGGCCTCGGCCGCTGAAGTTCGGCCCCTCTTTGAAGCGCTGCAGGGCTGTCGAACCGTCTATGCCATTGACTTGCCGGGATTTGGCAGATCCGACAGGAGTGACCGTCCGTATACGGTGGCACTCATGACCGATGCGCTACAGGCTGTAGGCGAGCGGATTCGCGCGCAGCATGAGGCCGGTACGCTCGACGCTCTGGCGTTGTCGTTAAGTTGTGAATTTCTGGCCCGAGCGGCGACCCAACAGCCCCGGGATTGGGGGCGCCTGGCCTTGGTCAGTCCTACGGGGTTTCAAGGCGCTCAACCCCGAACAGGGGCTGCAGGGTCCACAGCGGAAGTGCCGGGCATGATCAAGCTGCTGCGCTGGGGAGGTCTGGGGCGCAGAGCCTTCTGGGCACTGACCCGGCCCTCGGTGATTCGCTATTTCCTGAGGCGCACATTTGGACGTGAGCAAATCGATGAGCAGTTGTGGCGAGATGGCGTTCAGGCCGCCCAGGCGCCGGGTGCGCATTGGGCGCCGCTTTACTTTCTCAGTGGTGCTCTGTTCAGCCGCGACATTTTGAGCGTCTACACCCAACTGCAGCAGCCCGTGTGGGTGAGCCACGGCGTTCGCGGGGACTTCACCGACTATCGCCAAGTCCAAGCCGTTCAGCACTTGCCCGGGTGGTCCGTCGGCGTGTTCGACTCCGGTGCCATTCCCTTTTTCGAGCAAGAACAGCGCTTTATCGGCGCGCTCAAGGAGTTTTGGGCAACTTACCCTTAGTCTGCGCTCAAACTGGCCACGGCCTGTCCGTAGGCCTCGGCCAGAGAGTCAGCTAGGATGTGCCGCCCTTGATTGACCACCGTCTTGCCGGCGACACCCACTTGGATAAAGCGGGGCAGGTCACAGGCAAACATCAGCGCCTCAAGCGTGCGCGCACCAGGTACGCCAAGCAGACCCGGGGAGAGGGGGTCTACCACCAGCCAGTCGGCCCGGGCGCCGGGGCGTAGGCCCCAACAGCTCAATCCAGCTGGCGCTGGCGCGGCTGCTTGAATGCGCTGCCACAGGTTTTGGGCTGTGGAGCTCATCCCGCTGGTCGGGTGCGCCGCCACATTACGGCGGTGCAGGGCCAGTCGCTGGCCATATTCGAGCCAGCGCAGTTCCAGCAGGCCGTTGCGGCACACGTGGCTGTCTGACCCCACTGAGATGGAAACTCCGGCCTGCAGCCACGAAGGCAGATCACACACGCCATCGCCCAAATCGGCCTCCGTTGTCGGACACACCACGATGCCAGCGCCTTGCCGTGCAACAGCTTCAATCTCGGCGGCTACGGTGTGGGTGGCATGTACCAAATGCCAGCGTGAGTCCAGCCCAACCTGCCGGGTGAGCCACTCGATGGGTCGCATTCCGGTACTTGCCAGGCAGTCTTGAACCTCGGCGACCTGCTCAGCCACGTGGATATGGATGGGCCATGCTTCCTCACTCACCGCCTTGTGGATGGTCTGTATGGACTCGGGCATACAGGCGCGCAGGGAGTGCAAGGCCAGCCCCACGCGTTGAGTGGTGGAGCACGATTGGCTCAACGTACGCGCCATTTCCAGAATCTGGTCTACCTGGCTGCCAAAGCGTCGTTGGTCGGGGCGCAAAGCCGACTGTGAGAAACCAGCCCGTTCATACAGCACCGGCAGCATGGTCAGTCCGATACCAACGTCTTGCGCTGCTTTGATCAGGGCATGACTCATGCACAGCACATCGTCGTAGGGTTGCCCCCCGGGTTGGTGGTGCAGGTAATGAAACTCGCACACGTGGGTATAGCCGCCTTCAAGCATCTCGGCGTACAACTGTGCGGCGACGCTGTACAGGGCTTGTGGACTGATCTGGAGCGCTACCCGGTACATCCGATCGCGCCAGCTCCAGAAATCGTCCTGGTCAGCGTGCCGCTCCTGCGTCCAGGCAGCGATGCAGCGCTGAAAGGCATGACTGTGGGCGTTGACCACGCCCGGGAGCACCGGCCCGGGCAGCCGCTCGGCTTGCGGCGGACAAGGACAGTTCGACTCGATCGATCCAAACTGGCCCTGGTCGGTAATCTCCAGCCTGACCCGCTCATGCCATCGGCCATCCCACCAGGCCCAGGGGGCCCACAGTACACGTGCGCTCAAGTGGGTCTCCAGCTTGCCAGCGTCTGGATCAATCGAGTCAGCAGCGGCCTCACCTCCTGCGCTTTGGCCTCATGCCACTGGTAGGGAGCTGTCTCGTCCATGTACGAGCCCCAGCACATCTCCAATTGCACGGCATGTAGGCCTTCATGCGGGCGTCCGTAACGCCGGGTGATGTATCCCCCTTTGAAGCGGCCATCCACCACATGGCTGTAGCGGGCTTGTGAGCTGAAGATCTCAGCCAGGGCCTCGCGTAGCGAGGGCGCGCAACTGTGGCCGTCTACCGTGCCCAAGTTCATGTCGGGCAGACGACCCTCAAACAGCCAGGGCAACTCACCCTTGATACTGTGCGCATCAAACAGTACCGCATGCCCGTGAAGCCTCTTGAGGCGTGCGAGTTCGTCTTCGAGAGCTTGGTGGTAGGGCATCCAATACGCTTGCACGCGCTGCTCCACCTCCGCTTGGGTGGGAGCCTGTTCTGGCAGATACAGGTCCTCGCCAGTGAAGAACCGGGTGGGGCACAACTCGGTGTTGTTTCGCCCGGGATACATGGGCAGGTTTTCGCGCGGCCGATTCAAGTCGATCACATAGCGACTCTCATTGGGCACGATGAGACCGGCGCCCAGAGCGGTCACGAATCCGTACAGCCGGTCCAAGAACCAATCGGTATCCTCGGCTTCCAGTGCCCGGGGAACCAAGCGCAGGCGCAAGGGAGGTGGAATTTCGGTGCCCACATGCGGCATGCTCACCAGCAGCGGGGTGGTGCCTGGAATCAAGGTAAAGCTCATGGGAGAAGACTCCGGCGCTGTCCGGCCAAGACGCTGTACAGACACGGATTGTGACCAAATTGATAGGCCAGCTCACGAGGATGGTCCGCATCCCACACTGCCATATCGGCTCGGCATCCTGCTGCCAGGCGCCCACGGTCATTCAACCCCAGGGCACGGGCTGCGTGCACCGTGATGCCTTGCCACGCTTCCAAGGGTGTGAGGCGAAACAAGGTACACGCCATATTGAGCATGAGCAGCAACGAGTAACCGGGTGCGGACCCCGGGTTGTGGTCTGTGGCCAGGGCCATGGGAACACCGGCGCGACGCAAGCCTTCGATGGGTGGCAGTTGGGTGTCGCGCAAGAAGTAGTAGGCGGCTGGAAGCAGCACCGCCACGGTGCCGCTGCGCGCCATGGCGGCAATTCCGGCGTCACTCAGGTGTTCCAGATGATCACAACTCAAGGCGCCAAACCGCGCCGCCAGTGCGGCGCCTTCTTGGTTGCTCAGTTGTTCCGCGTGCAGCTTGACTGGCAAGTTCAAAGCTTGCGCGGCGACCAGGACGCGCTCGGTCTGGGCAGGCGTGAAGCCGATACGGTCACAAAACACATCCACTGCGTCCACCAGACCGGCTTGTTTTTGCGCGGGTAGCCAAGAGCAGACCTCGTCAATGTAGTCATCCGGTCGGTCGGCAAATTCCGGCGCAAGCGCATGTGCGCCCAAGGAGGTGGTTCGCACTTCCAGTGGCAGCACATCAGCCAATCGACGTGCCACCCGGAGGCAGCGCGCCTCGTGTTCTGGGCTCAGCCCATAGCCGGATTTGATTTCTAAGGTGGTCACACCTTGCGCGATCCAATGCCGGGCGCGCTTGACGGCCAGCCGCAGCAAAGTGGCTTCATCGGCCGCGCGCGTCGCCGAGACGGTCGACCGGATGCCACCGCCGGCGCGCGCAATGTCCTCGTAGGAGGCGCCTTCCAGTCGCAGCTCAAATTCGTGCGCTCGCTGGCCCGCATAAACGAGATGGGTGTGCGGATCGATCAGGCCCGGTGTGAGCAAGGCGCCTTGCACATCGTGCTCAGGGCTGCGGCCAAACCGCTCTGGCCAACGCCCATCAGGTCCCATCCACACAATGCGCCCTCCTTGGGTCACGATGGCCGCATCGCGCTGTTCACCCCACTGTCCTGGCGTGTCCAGAGCAAACACATGGGCATGGCGCCAAATCAGAGCGTCGTCGTTGTGAGGGGTTGTGGTCATCGGGGCTCCCATCCCATCCAGTACGCCAGACCCTGACTGTGCCAGGTGGGGCTGCAAGACATAGGAGCCTTGTCGGCCCACCACAGCAAGCTGGCTTGCGGTGTGTCCAGGCTTTGGTCGGGCCACTCCAGACGCCCCTCGTCCCAGCAAAAGATGGCCCACCAGCGAAATCCAGATCCCCAAGAGCTGCCAGAGCGCGCCCGCCGCATGTGCAGCCGACCCCGCTCGCGTCTGACCATGAAATTGAGGTCACGCGTGGGGCCGTTTTGCAATCGGCAATACACACTCAGTTCACCGCTGAACTCTATGGCCTCATCCGCACAGGACACTGCCCTCACATCAGCGGTATGACCCTGTGGGGCATTGCCCATGGCCAGCTGCACGCCCGCGCCCTGAACAACCGCAAACCCCCGATCAATGCCAGCGAAGGTGGAAAACGGTCCGTCCCGCTCAATGTCGGCCACGCTCACCCGCAGGTCCCAGTCCTGCGAGCCTTGAGCCAAGGGGGTGCGCGGCGTGGCAGCCCAGGTCAGCAACTCACGGGTCAGCCCCCCGCCGTTTTTCCAGGCCACAGCGGGGCAATCGGCCAGTCGAACCCGTTGCACGGCCTGAGAGCTCATGGCTCAAAGGCCCCTTGCAGCTGATAGCGAGAGCCTGGGTAGACCAAGCGGGCCACGGTGATGGGATGCTCGCGTGTGAAGGTCCTGCGCACGACGATCAAACAGGGCTCTTGCCGGGCGATACCGAGCAGTTGCGCCTCTCGCGGGGTGGGGCAGGCCGCCTCAATCGCGTAGCGGGCGCTCCACAGGTCGGTATGTTCAAACAGATAGTGCGTTGGAGTCGTGCATGAGAAATCGGCTTGAAGATATCCGGGGGCGCATACGGGGTTGACAAAGCGATCCTCACATTGCAAGGGTCGGCCATCTTCAAAGTGCACAATCAGGGAGTGAAAGACGGGGCTGCCCACCGGGAGTCCCAGATCGCGGGCCAGCGCGGCACTCGCGCGCTCTTGCTGTTGGAGGTGTACCTG
Organism: uncultured Rubrivivax sp.; assembly: GCA_964400135.1. Classification (GTDB taxonomy): domain Bacteria; phylum Pseudomonadota; class Gammaproteobacteria; order Burkholderiales; family Burkholderiaceae_C; genus Rubrivivax. The sequence continues at coordinate 51,262 of CAYNSW010000006.1, forward strand.
GGCGTGGTGGCGGTGTCCACGGGTTTCGATCTCCTCTTGCACGTCGCGCAAGGTCAAAGAACTGGACACCTTGTGCAATGACGAGGCGAAGGTCCCAACGCCTTGGACACGATGGATCAGCCCTTCTGACTGCAACTCGCGCAAGGCGCGGCTGACGGTCATGCGGCTGACCTGAAACCGCTGGACCAACTCGGCCTCTGAGGGCATGAGATCGCCTGCCGCCCAGTGACCCCGGGCCAAGTGTGACTTCAGGTAGGCCTTGACCCGCTGAAAGGGCGCCGAGGATCCCGCGCGGCGCCGTGCGGGAACCGGCTCAGCGTGGGCGTGAGGGATGGACATGCCACCACTCTACTTGTCTAGACAAGTTGGGTCAAGCCCGATATCATGTCGCGACGGCCCCCATGCGGCCGACCTTGGAGTGCTTGCCATGACCGACCTGTCTCCTTTGCACCAAATCGCCCAGCCCCGCCCGGTTCGGGCTCCTCGGGGTGCCGAGTTGTCCTGCGCCAATTGGCTGATCGAAGCGGCCTACCGGATGATTCAAAACAACCTGGACCCCGAGGTGGCAGAGAATCCGGACGCTTTGGTGGTGTACGGAGGCATTGGCAAGGCAGCGCGCAATTGGGAATCGTTTGAGGCTATCTTGTCCGCGTTAAGGCGCCTTCAACCCGATGAGTCGCTCCTCATCCAAAGTGGCAAGCCAGTGGGGGTATTCCGCACCCACCCGGACGCGCCGCGAGTGTTGATTGCCAACTCGAACCTGGTACCGAAGTGGGCCCACTGGGAGCACTTTGATGAGCTGGATCGCAAGGGCTTGATGATGTACGGCCAAATGACGGCCGGATCCTGGATTTATATCGGCAGCCAAGGGATCATCCAGGGTACGTATGAGACCTTCGTCGAAGCAGGGCGTCAGCACTTCGGGGGTGACCTGTCCGGCCGATGGATCCTCACCGCTGGCTTGGGCGGGATGGGGGGCGCTCAACCTTTGGCCGCCACATTCGCGGGGGCGAGTTCCCTGACCATCGAATGTCAGCAAAGCCGGATTGATTTTCGGCTGAAGACCCGCTACGTGGATGAACAGGCCCGCGACCTGGAGGACGCCTTGCAGCGGATGCGGACCTACTCTGCTCAAAAGAAGGCGATTTCGGTGGCGCTGCTGGGCAATGCTGCAGAAATATTGCCCCAGCTGGTTCGTCAGGCGCGCGAGGGGGGCTTACGTCCTGACCTGGTCACCGACCAGACCTCCGCGCACGATTTGGTCAATGGCTATTTGCCCGCCGGCTGGACGTTGGCGCAGTGGCAGGCAGCCCGAGCCGATGATGCTCAGCACGCCGCGCTGCGCCAGGCCGCAGCGCGCAGTTGCGCCACCCATGTGAGAGCCCTTTTGGATTTCCAGGCGATGGGGATCCCCACGGTGGACTACGGCAACAACATCCGCCAGGTGGCTTTCGACGCTGGCGTCTCCAATGCATTTGAGTTTCCGGGCTTTGTGCCGGCCTACATCCGCCCCTTGTTTTGCCGAGGCAAGGGACCGTTTCGCTGGGTCGCCCTGTCGGGTGATCCGCAGGACATTCGCAAGACCGACGCCAAGATGAAGGAGCTCTTCCCGCAAGATAAGCACTTGCACCGGTGGCTGGACATGGCGGGCGAGCGAATTGCTTTTCAAGGCCTACCCGCTCGGATTTGCTGGATCGGCCTGGGTGAGCGTCATCGCGCCGGTCTGGCGTTCAACGAGATGGTCCAGCGCGGTGAGCTCAAAGCGCCTGTGGTCATCGGTCGGGACCACCTGGACAGCGGCTCGGTGGCCAGCCCCAACCGCGAGACGGAATCCATGCGCGACGGCTCTGATGCCGTGTCGGATTGGCCGCTGCTCAACGCTTTGCTCAACACGGCAGGAGGCGCAACGTGGGTCAGTCTGCACCATGGCGGTGGAGTGGGCATGGGCTACTCCCAACACGCAGGTGTGGTCATCGTGTGCGACGGGTCGCCAGAGGCCGCGCAGCGCATAAAAAGGGTGTTGTGGAATGACCCGGCCACGGGTGTGATGCGGCATGCCGATGCCGGCTACGCCGATGCCATTGAGTGCGCGCACGCGCAGGGTTTGGATTTGCCCATGGTGCACGCGGCCGAGCGTTGATTGACCGGCAGCGCAACGCCTCCTCAACCCATCAGTCGCCGTGAGCCCTTGCCCATGATGTTACGGCCGGGCCACTTGCAGCTAGAGGACTTGCAGCGGCTGCACACGGGTGAGGTGTCGTTGCATTTGGATCCGCAGGCGATAGGGCCTATCCAAGCGGGTGCTGCCGCCGTGCGCACTGCGGCCTCGGGCGGCGCAGCGGTATACGGTGTGAACACCGGATTTGGCAAGTTGGCCAGCACGCGGATTGAACAAGCCGATCTGCAGGCGCTGCAGCAGCGCCTGATTCGGTCGCACTGCGTGGGTGTGGGCAGCCCTTTGCCTGCGGCCGTGGTGCGGCTGATCCTCGCCTTGAAAGCATCCAGTTTGGCGCGTGGCTATTCCGGCGTAAGACCGGTTGTTGTGCAAGCGCTCATTGCGGCTTATAACGCTGGCGTGGTGCCCTGGATCCCATCTCAGGGTTCCGTGGGCGCCTCAGGGGACTTGGCCCCGCTGGCGCACCTCACGCTTGCCCTGATGGGTGAGGGCGAGTGCTGGGTGCAGGGGCAGCGGCAAAGTGCCTCGGCGGTCTTGGCTGAAAAGGGCTTGGCCCCTCTGCATCTGGAGCCCAAGGAGGGACTGGCCCTGATCAACGGCACTCAAGTGTCCACGGCCCTGGCGCTGCACGCCTTGTTCAGCTTCGAACCTGTGCTCGAGTCGGCCTTGGTCATCGGCGCGCTGACAGTCGATGCGGCGCGGGGCAGCGACGGTCCGTTCGATCCGCGCATTCATGCACTGCGGGGACAGCCCGGCCAGATGGATGTGGCCCACTACTACCGCAAGCTACTGGATGGAAGCGCCATCCGATCCTCCCATCGAGAAGGTGATGACCGGGTTCAGGACCCCTATTGCCTCAGATGTCAGCCCCAGGTGGTGGGTGCATGCCTCGATCAGCTGCGTCACGCGGCCTTGGTCTTGCTCAGAGAGGCCAATGCCGTGACCGACAATCCACTGGTCTTCGCCGATGAGGGCCAACTCGTCAGCGGTGGAAATTTCCACGCGGAGCCCGTGGCGCTGGCGGCAGATGCGATGGCCGTGGCCATCGCCGAAGTCGGCGCCATCGCCGAGCGGCGAATTGCCATGCTCATCGATGCCCATGTGTCGCAATTGCCGCCGTTTTTAAGCGCTGATGCAGGGCTGAACAGCGGATTCATGATCGCGCATGTTACCGCTGCGGCCTTGGCCAGTGAGAACAAGTCGCTGGCGCATCCGGCCAGTGTGGACTCCCTGCCCACCAGCGCCAACCAAGAAGACCACGTGAGCATGGCCACCTTTGCGGCACGCAGGTTGCAAGCCATGATCGACAACGTGGCGCATATCCTGGGTATCGAATGGCTGGCAGCGGCGCAGGGCATCGAATTCTTGCGTCCTTTGCGCAGCAGCGCGCCATTGGAACAAGCGCATCGCATCTTGCGCGAGCACGTGGACCCTATGCCGGTTGATCGCTACCTGGCTCCCGACATCGAAGCGGCCAGCGCTCTGGTTCGACAAGGCGCGCTGTCTCAAACCTTCAACGCCTTGCCCGACCTACCCGCCCTGTGGGTACCTGCCTGAAGATTTTCTGGGCCGTGTGGGGTCTCGGGTGGTGTGCGCTGGCCCAAGCGACCCTCACCATTCCCGTTCGCATCGACATGCGCGCATCCATTGCGGCGGGTGACTTTGATCCCCAGCGCGACACCGTGGGGGTTCGGGGCAGCCATGCGCCGCTGTCGTGGGCCAGGTCTTTGCTAGCCCGTGCGGTCGGCTCGGGGTGGTACCACGTCGACATCACTTTCGAGCGGGTGCCTTATGGAGGCCAACCCGTCCAGTACAAGTTTCGCATCGAGCGGCCTGGTCAGTCACCGAACCAAGGCTGGGAGCAGGGGCGCAATCACACCATGAACTTACGCGGTACCGCGGCGCTGGAGCGTGCGTTTGGGGCGGTACCCGCAGCGGCCGAGTGGACGCGGGTGGGGCACATTGAGCGCCTGGGATTCGTGGATTCGCAGTTCGTGGCCAGGCGTCAGGTGCAGGTCTGGTTGCCGCCTGCCTATCGCCTGCAGCCCGAGCGACGCTTTCCGGTGCTTTACCTGCACGATGGCCAAAATGTTTTCGACGGTGAGTCGGCAGGTGGCGAATGGATGTTCGATGAAACGGCGCAACGACTGGCGCTGGCCTGCGTCATTGATGCCCCGATCATTGTGGCGGTGGACAGTGTGGCCAGTCGTATCGACGACTACACCCCCACACGTGTGACCTGGCCTGCGCAGCGAACCGGCTCGGCTCACCCCCAAGCTGTGGGAGGTGGCGCTGCAGCCTACGGCAAATTCCTGACCGACGAGCTCAAGCCCCTGATCGATGCACGCTACCGAACCCGACCGGAGCGCGCCAGCACCTCCGTGGGGGGATCTTCCCTGGGCGGCTTGGTGTCGCTGTGGCTGGCCTGGCAGCGCAGTGACGTCTTCGGTGCAGCGCTGGTGGTCTCGCCTTCTCTGTGGTGGGACGATGCGTGGGCACAAAGAGAAGCTCAGCGTATGCCTCATGCCGCCACACCGCGGGCCCGTTTGTGGCTGGACATGGGCCACCAAGAGGGCCAGGACGGCCTGACCGCCGCCCGACGCTTGTATGCGTCGTTGCGTTTGGCAGGCTGGGATGCTGGCTCCCTGGCCTACATCGAGGATGAGCAAGGCGGCCACGACGAGGCCAGTTGGGCATCGCGCGTGGAGGGAATGCTGCGCTTTCTCTACCCGTCATCGGCCAATCCTAGGGTTTGTCATTAGCTGCAGATACCCCCACGGAAGGGCTGCCGATGCCTCATCTTCAGCCAGGGTTGCTATGCTCGGCTCTTGAAACTTTTGCGGGCCCTCGCCCGGTCCCGTGGCCGGCCGCAGTGGCAATTCAGACCCCTTGATTTCGACTCAGGAGTACTTCTCATGAAAAAGCTTGTTCCCGTGCTGGCGGCTTTGGCGCTGGGCGCCGCGTCTTGGGGCGTTGCTGCCCAGGAAACCAAGTTGTCCATTGGCATTTCAGGCTGGACTGGGTTTGCCCCACTGACCTTGGCCAAGGAAGCCGGACTGTTCAAGAAGCACGGCCTGGACGTCTCGATCAAGAAAATCCCCCAAAAGGATCGTCACCTGGCGATCGCCTCGGGCGATATCCAATGTGCGGCGACCACGGTCGAGACATGGATCGTGTGGAACGCCAATGGCGTTGCCACCACGCAGATCTTCCAACTCGACAAGAGCTTCGGGGCTGATGGCATGGTGGTCAAGCCTGGCATCAACAGCATCAAGGACATCAAGGGCAAGACGGTGGCCGCCAGCGCACCGGGCACGGCGCCGTACTTCACGCTCGCGTGGATGCTGCGTGAAAACGGCATGAGCCTCAAGGATGTCAAGGTTGTCAATCTCGAGCCCCAGGCGGCCGCCAATGCCATCATTGCGGGCACGGCTGGTGTGGATGTGGCCATGACTTACGAGCCTTTCCTCAGTGCCGTGCGCGCCAAGCCCGAGGCGGGCAAGATCATTGCCACCACGCTGGATTACCCGATGATCATGGATACCTTCGGATGCACGCCTAAGTTCCTGGCCGACAACCCCCGTGCGGCCAAGGCGCTGGCCGACGCTTACTTTGATGCAGTGGCCATGATCAAGGCTGAACCCAAGAAGAGTTTTGAGATCATGGGTGCAGACGTCAAGCAAACGGGCGAGCAGTTTGAGAACAGCCAGAAGTTTTTGCGCTGGCAAGACCGTGAGGCCAACCTGAAGTTCTTCGCCGGTGAGCACGCATCGTTCAGCAAGAAGGCCGCCGAAATTCTGTTGGAAGCGGGCATCATCAAGGCCGTCCCCGACCTGAGCAAGCTCGCGGACACCCGTTTTCTGCGCTGACAGCTGCACCACCTCGTGAAACCGCTGACCCCCGTCTCCGCCGGGGCCCGCGTGGCCCTTGGCGTGTCGTTCTTCGTCTTGTTCGTGGCGGCCTGGGCTGTGGCCACCCTAGGCGGGTTTGTCAGCAAGACCTTCCTGGCCGATCCGCTGACCATGTTGCGAAGCGGCTACCTCCTGCTCACCGAGATGGAGTTTGGCTGGGATATCGCCATGACCGTGTGGCGTGTGGTGGGGGGCTTCATCATTGCCGCGGCGATTGCCCTGCCTTTGGGCGTGGCCATGGGGGCCTATAAGCCCATCGAGGCTTTTTTTGAGCCTTTTGTGAGCTTTGCGCGCTACCTGCCCGCCAGCGCCTTCATTCCTCTGCTGATTTTGTGGGCCGGCATTGGCGAAGCGCAAAAGCTCGCCCTGATCTTCATTGGGAGCTTTTTCCAGTTGGTGTTGATGATCGCGGTGATTGTGGGCAACACCCGGCGGGATTTGGTGGAGGCCGCCTACACCCTGGGGGTGGGAGACCGCTCGCTGATTTGGCGCGTCCTCATTCCCGGGGCCGCGCCTGAGATCGCAGAGACCTTGCGTATGGTGCTGGGATGGGCCTGGACCTACGTGATCGTGGCTGAATTGATCGGGGCTTCCAGTGGCATCGGACACATGATCACCGACAGCCAGGCGTTATTGGCCACCGACCAGATCATCTTTGGCATCATCGTCATCGGATTGATTGGCTTGGTGAGCGACTACCTGTTCAAGGCGGCCAACCGGCGCCTATTCCCTTGGGCGGCTTTGGGCCGCTGAGGTTGAAGCCATGAGTCAGTCTCCCATTTTGCGTATCCAAGGGGTGGAGCGCCGGTTTTCCAGTGTCAGTGGATCCACCTTGGCCCTGGAGTCCACCAACCTGGAGGTGATGGAAAACGATTTCATCACCATCTTGGGGCCCAGCGGTTGTGGCAAGAGCACCTTGCTGCGCATCGTGGCGGGGCTGGATCAGCCCACCGCCGGACAAGTCCTGTTGGAGGGTCAGCAGGTCAGGGGCCCGGGTGCCGACCGGGGCATGGTGTTTCAAAGCTATACCCTCTTTCCTTGGCTGAGCGTGCTGGAAAACGTCTGCTTCGGGCTGCGCGAGCGAGGTTGGTCACGCGAGCAGCAACTCGACACGGCTCACCGTTTCATTCAGCAAGTGGGACTGGCTGGATTTGAGCACCACTACCCCAAGCAGCTCTCAGGCGGTATGCAGCAAAGGACGGCCTTGGCACGGGCATTGGCCAACGACCCCCGCATCCTGCTGATGGATGAGCCTTTCGGCGCATTGGATCATCAAACCCGAGAGTTGATGCAAGAGCTCTTGCTCGAATTGTGGGAGCGACAGGCCAAGACGGTCTTGTTTGTCACCCACGATATTGACGAAGCCGTCTTCATGGGCAGCACGGTGGTGGTGATGAGCGCACGGCCTGGCCGCATCAAGGTCTGCGAGCCCGTGGACTTGCCCCATCCGCGTCACTACTCGATCAAGACCTCAGCCGCATTTTCGGCGCTCAAGAGCTCCTTGACCGAAGCGGTGCGTGCTGAAGTGCGCGCCGCTGCGCAGCTGGGGGCCGTGGTCAGCGCCTGATGTTGGCGGGGTGTCAACCCGCGCCTCAGAGCGTGCGCTCGATGGCCTGGCGCAAAGCGCTCGAGGCTGTGGGCATAACGCCGAACCAGGCCGCAAAGGCAGCTCGGGCCTGATGAAGCAGCATGCCCAGCCCGTCTACGGTCACCAGCCCACGCTGGTGAGCCTGATGGAGCAAAGCGGTTCGAATCGGGATGTAGACGATATCGCACACCACGGCATGTTGCGGCAGGGCCTGCAGGTCTATTTCCAGCGCATCGTGTCCACTCATGCCCAGGCTCGTGGTCTGAACCAGCAAGGTCGCACCGGCCAAGGCTTCGTGGCGCGAGGACCAGGGCAGCGGGGTGATAGGCCCTGCCATGTCACCGGCCAAGGCCCGTGCACGCTCGGATGATCGGTTCAGCAGCCTGATCTCGGGGCAGCCGTGTGTGAGCAGGCTGGCCACCACCGCTCGCGAAGCACCTCCGGCACCGAGCACCACCGCCGGACCCTGATCGGCACGCCAGGTGGCGCAGGTTTGCCGCAAGCTTTCATGGAACCCGAAGGCATCGGTGTTCAAGCCCAGTAAGGCTCCATCGGCTTGAACCACCACCGTATTGATAGCCCCCATCCGCCGTGCCACGGGATCCACCTCATCGACCCAAGCCATAGCCGCTTCTTTGTGCGGCAATGTGAGATTGCACCCAGCAAAACCCAGCGCCCGCAGCCCCGCGAGGGCTTGGCCCAGCCGGTCGGGCTCAACCGGCAATGGCACGTAGGCCCCCCGCCAGCCCAACTCACGCAACCAGTGGTTGTGGATCATCGGTGAGCGCGAGTGGTGCACCGGCCAGCCCATGACACCTGCCAGGCAAAAGGGGCGAGCCGGCGGTTGAGGCGGCGCGACTTCGGCAGCGGTAGGGTCCATGGGGTCCAAGCATACCCGGATGTTCCTGGGCGGATAATCGGGGGATTGATCGGAATCTGTTGACCATGAGCCATAACATTCTTCAGTCTCTGCCTGCTGGCGAGCGGGTGGGCATTGCCTTCTCCGGCGGGTTAGACACCTCGGCGGCCGTCCATTGGATGCGGCAAAAGGGAGCCATCCCGTGTGCCTACACGGCGCATCTGGGCCAGCCCGATGAAACCGATTACGACGACATTCCCCGGCGAGCCAAGGCCTATGGGGCAGAGATTGCCCGTTTGGTGGATTGCCGCACTCAACTGGTGGCTGAGGGCATTGCAGCAATTCAATGCGGAGCATTCCACATCAGCACCGGTGGGGCCACCTACTTCAACACCACGCCGCTGGGCCGTGCCGTCACAGGAACGGCATTGGTGGTGGCCATGCGTGAAGATGGCGTGAACATCTGGGGCGATGGCAGTACCTTCAAGGGCAACGACATCGAGCGGTTTTTTCGCTACGGGCTGTTGGCCAATCCAGCGCTGCGGATCTACAAACCCTGGCTCGACCAACGCTTCATTGACGAGTTAGGCGGGCGCAAGGAGATGAGCGAGTACCTCATCGCCCATGGGTTCGATTACAAGATGAGCGTTGAAAAAGCCTACTCGACAGACTCCAATATGTTGGGCGCGACGCACGAGGCCAAGGACCTGGAGTTCCTCAACAAGGGACTGACCATCGTCAATCCCATCATGGGCGTGGCCTTTTGGCGTGACGATGTCGTGGTCAAAGCCGAGACCGTCAGCGTGCGTTTTGAAGAGGGTATCCCCGTAGCCTTGAACGGTCGCACCTTCGTTGATGCGGTGGCCATGTTTGAAGAGGCCAACCGTATCGGAGGACGCCACGGCCTGGGGATGTGTGACCAGATTGAAAACCGCATCATTGAGGCCAAGAGTCGCGGCATTTACGAAGCCCCCGGTATGGCGCTGCTGCATATCGCCTATGAGCGCTTGATCACCGGAATTCACAATGAAGACACGATTGAGCAGTACCGTGCCAACGGCAGGCGCTTGGGCAAGCTGCTGTATCACGGCCGATGGTTTGACCCGCAAAGTCTCATGCTGCGCGAAACGGCTCAGCGTTGGGTAGCGCGTGCGGTGACGGGCGAGGTGACGTTGGAGCTGCGGCGAGGCAACGACTGGTCGATTGTGGATACCGTCAGTCCTAACCTGACCTACCATCCCGATCGTCTGACCATGGAAAAAGGCCAGGGAGCTTTCACCCCTGCCGATCGCATCGGCCAGCTGACACTTCGGACGCTGGATATTGAAGACACGCGCGACAAGCTGGGCGTCTACACCCGAGCGGGTCTGCTGGGCAACGACGGTGACAGCGCCATGGCGTTGATTGGCAAAGGCGACTGATTATCGGCTGGAGCTCTCGCGAAGCCACGATGTGGCTTGCAATCGGCCCACCTCGATGCCGTTCCAGTTTTTCAGGGCCACGTCGCTGAGGCTTCGAACAAATTCGCCTTCATCGGCACTCAGCGGCAAGAGCCTCTCGACCAAGGCGGCCATCACCACCTCGCAGGCCCGCGCGTTATTGCCGTCATCCATTTTCAATGCCACACCCAGTCCCAGCTCGGGCAGGCAGGCGCAGTAGACCGCTTCGGCGCCCACTTTGCAAAACACCCGCTCACCTAAGCGTTCCATGAGGCGAGTGTCCATACGGCCCGTACCCGCCACCATGAAAGGGGCCCGCGCCACGGCCTGCCGAAGACGAAGCGCAGCTCGAGCCTGACCTGGCCGCAGTCCCACACCGGTACCCAGGCGCGCAAATGCCAAAGCCAGGTGTCGCAAGGGAATGGCGTAGGTGGGGATGGAGCATCCATCCACGCCGCGCGCAGTCTGAGACAAATCAAAACCAGTGGTGGATGCCAAGGAGGCCGTCACCTCGCGCATGATGGGGTGGTCAGGCTGAATGTAGCCCTTGACGAAGGCTGTCACGTCCTGGCCCTGGGCCATCAGGCAGCCCAGACAGATAAACCCCGAATGCTTGCCCGAGCAGTTATTGTTCAACGCGTTGGGCATGCGCCCGGCTGCGGCCAAGGCTTTGGTGGCGCCATCAAAAGAGGGCCATTGGGTGCCGCATTCCAGGCTGTGCAGATCCACCCCAGCCTTGTGCAGCATCGACAAGGCCGTGGTCACATGGCGCTCCTCGCCCCCGTGGGAGGCACAGGTCAGCGCGAGTTCCTCGTCCGTGAGGCCCAGATGCTGGGCAGCCCCGCTCTCCACGACGGGCAGAGCCTGCAAGACCTTCACGGCGGAGCGAGGAAACACCGGCCGATCGATGTCTCCCCACGCCGTATGGACCGCACCTTGCGCATCGACGATGGCCACGGCGCCACGGTGCTGGGACTCCACGATGCCCCCGCGCAGGGCGTGAACCAGGATGGGATGGGTTGACATGGCCACACTGTAACCAAATGCCGAATCGGCTGCACCGTCACAATGCGGCTCATGGTCCATCAAAAACCACCCGAGTCGGTTCTTTGGGGCGTTGACTTCACCAGCGCACCCGGCCCCCGAAAGCCCATCACGGTGGCACGTGGTCGCATGCACGGGCATGTTGTGGTGTTGGCTGGCGTTGAGGCGTTGCCCGATTGGGCCAGCTTTGAGGCCTGGATTGCCCAGCCTGGCCCCTGGGTGGGCGGTTTTGATTTTCCGTTGGGCTTGCCCCGAGTTTTTGTGGAAGACCTTCAGTTGGGGCATACCGCAGCGCAGGTCATACAGTCGTTGCGTCGGCGCTGTCCGCAGCGCATGGATTTTCGCTCCTTGGTCGACCAATGGGGGCAAGGCCGGCCACCTGGCCATCGACTGGTGCACCGCCGCGCAGATACCAGTCTGCCGGGGGTAACCTCCACCAGTCCGTTGCAGACCCGATACGTGCCCGTGGGGTTCATGTACTACGAAGGGCTGTGGCGTCTCCTCCAATCGGGCGTTAGCTTGCCGAGGTTGCATCAGGCCGATCCTCAGCGCATTGCGCTGGAGGCTTATCCCGGCCTACTGGCTCACCAACTCATTGGACCTCGTTCCTATAAAAACCAAGACAGCCCAGACCGACTGATGGCGCGAAAGGACCTGCTGGAGCGATTGGAGCAGGGTCATCCCTTTGGGGTGCGATTGAAAATGACCCACGCGCAGCGCGATGCCCTGGCCCACGAGGTCAGCGCGGATCGCCTGGATGCTGTGTTGTGCTTGATGCAGACTGCTTGGGCCGTCGGTCAAACCGACTATGGCTTACCGGTCGATGTCGACCCCGTGGAGGGGTGGATTCTCACAGCATGAAGGCTGGGTGAAGCGCTCCTCATGGCACAGGCTCCCACCGAACAGGATATTCAGGCTTGGTTTACGGACCAGCACTGGCAGGCTCACGACTTCCAAAAGGCGGTGTGGTCGGCGATGGCCAGCACAAGAAGTGGGCTGCTGCATGCCAGCACGGGCAGCGGCAAGACCTATGCGGTCTGGATGGGAGCCTTGATGCGCGCCCAACCCGCCAGCCAACCGGTGCGGCTGCAGGTCTTGTGGATCACGCCCATGCGGGCTCTCGCAGCCGATACCGTGGTCGCCCTGGAGCGGCCCTTGAGCTCCTTGATGCCAAGCTGGCGTGTTCAGTCCCGTACGGGTGACACATCTGCTGCCCAAAGGTCGCAACAGCAGCGTAGAGGGGTTCACGCCTTGGTCACCACTCCCGAGTCCCTCAGCTTGATGCTCACCCGTGAGCAGGCGCAGGCCGACTTGAGTGCGGTACACACCGTGATCGTCGATGAATGGCACGAACTGCTGGGGTCTAAACGGGGTGTCCAAACGCAATTGGCGCTGGCTCGCCTCAGACGCTGGAATCCGGAATTGGTGATTTGGGGGTTGTCGGCCACGCTGGGTAATCTGTCTGAAGCGGCCTACCAGCTCACCGGATCGCACGAGGCTTTGCTCATACAGGCGCGCGTGAACAAGCGCATAGACATCGATACGCTGTTGCCTGCCCAGCCGGGCCGATTCAGCTGGACGGGTCACCTGGGGGCTCAAATGCTGGAGCCTGTCATTCAAGAGATACAAGACAGTCGCTCATGCATCGTCTTCACCAATGTCCGCTCCCAGGCGGAAATCTGGTACCAGCTGATATTGCAGGAACGCCCCGATTGGGCGGGGCTGATCGCTCTTCACCATGGATCGCTCGATAAATCGGTGCGACAGTGGGTAGAGAGCGGTCTGAAAGACGGGACACTCAAAGCGGTGGTGGCCACCTCTTCCCTGGACTTGGGCGTGGACTTCTTGCCAGTAGAGCGCGTGTTGCAAATCGGTAGCGCCAAGGCAGTTGCTCGCTTATTGCAGCGTGCAGGCCGCAGCGGCCATGCCCCGGGCCGGACCAGCCGAGCCACTTTGGTACCGACCCATACCCTGGAGCTCGTCGAGTCAGCGGCAGTCCGGCAAGCAGCCTTGACGGGCCATGTGGAGTCTCGGCATTCGCCTGCCAAGCCCATGGACGTGCTGGTGCAGCATCTGGTGACTGTGGCCATGGGCGGGGGTTTTGAGCCTGTCTCTTTGCTTGAGGAGGTGCGCAGTGCCCCCTGCTATGCCGACCTGACGAACCAGGAATTTGAGTGGGCGGTGGCGTTTTGCGAGCGTGGGGGTCTGAGTCTCCAAGCCTATCCACACTACCACCGCATACAGTGGGTGGACAGCTGTTACCGGGTACCTGATCGGGGAATCGCCATGCGTCACCGCCTGCAGGTGGGCACGATCGTCAGCGACAGCACCATGACTGTGCGCTGGGTCAGCGGTGGAATATTGGGCCACTTAGAGGAGAGCTTCGTGGCCAGACTCAAGCCGGGCGATACCTTTGTGTTTGCAGGTAGGTTGTTGGAGTTCGTGCGGACTCGAGAAATGTCCGCCTGGGTTCGACGGGCCACGCGGGCTCAAGGTGTGGTGCCGGCCTGGGCAGGCAGCAAGATGGCCCTTTCGGGAGAGTTGGCCCAGGAGGTTTTGTCTTTGCTGCACGCGGCCGGACGTGGCGAATTCATCGGTCCAGAAATGCAGTGCGCGCGTCCCATGCTGGAGGCCCAAGCCCGATTGAGCCAGCTGCCCCGGCCTGGGGAAGTTTTGGTCGAGACCTACCGCTCGCGCGAGGGTCAACATCTGTTTATTTATCCCTTTGCAGGGCGACAGGTGCATCTGGGCTTGGCGCAACTGATGGCGTGGCGACTGGCGCGCCTATCGCCCAATACCTTTTCTTTGAGTGTCAATGACTATGGGCTGGAGATCCTGGGGGCCCGAGATTTCGATTGGCGGGTCTTGCGGCAAGCCACTGTGTGCGACGCTCTAGACCTGAGGCAAGAGGTGTGGGACAGCTTGAATTCAGGCGAACTGTCTCAACGGCGCTTTCGTGAGATTGCGCGTGTGGCTGGCTTGGTTTTCAACGGTTATCCCGGGGCACCTCCGAGCACACGTCAGCTGCAGGCCTCTGCGGGGCTATTCTTCGAGGTATTTCAAAAATATGACCCCGACAACCAACTTCTGCGCCAGGCTCGCGACGAGGTCTTGTCGCAGGAAATCGACCTAAGCAGGATGCACCAGTCTTGGCAGACCTTGTGGAGCAGTCCGTGGCAGGAGGTGGACTTAAAGGCGCCCAGCCCGTTTGCGCTGCCCCTCCTGGTGGACCGATTCCGCGAGCGGTTGAGTAACGAGAAACTACAAGACCGACTCGAGCGCCTCTTGCAGCAGGCCCACAGGGCCTTGGATGAGCCCCAGTCCTCGCGCGCCTCGCGCTCTGCACAGGCCAGGCGCTCGAGGCGTAGTATGTCTTCATGAGGCGCAAACGCTGGTGGCGATTTTTTGACCTGGCCCGCTTGGCGGGCGTGTTGCTGGGCCTGTGGCAATTGGCTCAGCACCCTCAAGCTCCACGCCCGGCCCGATGGGTGGCGTTCATGGTGGTGGCCTATGCGCTCAGCCCGGTTGACCTCATTCCTGATTTCATCCCGTGGCTGGGGCAGTTGGACGAGTTGGTCATCATCCCCCTGGGGGTGGCGCTGGTCATCCGTTTGACGCCCGAGGCCATGTGGCGTCAGTGCCTGTTGCAAGGCAGACGCCGCGCCCAGGGGCTGCCCCGCCTGGTGGTGGGAGCTTTTCTGGTGGTGGCCATCTGGGCGCTGCTGGCTGCCGCTTTGGCTTTTTTTATAGTGGGTCAGATCAGCGCTGCGCTGAGCAGCTGAGCGCTAGGGTCGCCAACGCAGCACGGTCCACCCCCGCTGAGTCGCCAAGGCGGCCAACTTGGCATCAGGATCCACCGCAACCGCTCGGCGTGTGGCACAGAGCAGCGGCACATCGTTGACCGAGTCGCTGTAGGAGACCGAGTCGACTTCTGCCAGATGGGTTCCCCGTTGTGCCAACCAAGCTTGTAGTCGCTCTACCTTGCCCTCTCGCATATTCACCACGCCCTGTGTGCGTCCGGTACACACCCCCTGCGAATCCAGTTCACACTCGGTGGCGATGAGGTGTTCAATCTCCAGGTATTGGGCGGTCAGTTCCGTGAGAAGTCGGTTGGTGGCTGTGGTCAAGACCACCGTGTCGCCCGCGACGCGGTGGGTGCGAACCTGTCGCATGGCTGCAGCGGGAATGCGCGGAATGATCTCGCGCTCCAAAAACCGCTTGCGCCAGGGCAACCATTGCTCGGGACTTCGACCGGCCAGCGTGGAGACATAAAAACTGCAAAATGCGTCGGTACTGACCGTGCCCGCCTGGTAATCCCGCTCCATGGCGGCATTGCGAGGCCCAAAAGTGGCCCGCTCCAGCAGGCCTTCTTGCATCAAGAACTCGCACCACAGCACATCGCTGTCACCACTGAGCAGCGTATGGTCCAGGTCGAACAGCGCCAGCCTCATGCAGGCGATCGAAGATGCCACGCCTTGGGTCGGGTGAAGGTCCGAATGCCTTCGGTAGACAAAGTCAGCCCAATACCGGAGTCGCCTACGCCCGACCACGGCAGGCGGGGACTCACCCGATCACAGCAGTTCCAATAGGCACTACCTGCGCGCACACGAGACAGGAGGTGTTGGGCGGCATCCTCATCTGCCGTGTATACCCCAGCTGTCAAGCCATAGCGGCTGTCGTTCATGAGGTTCAACGCTTCTTCATCATCCATGACCTTTTGAATGCCGATGATGGGGCCAAAGCTTTCCTCACGCATCACCGCCATGGTGTGATTGACCTCCGTGAGTACCGTGGGCTCAAACCAGTTGCCGGGTCCGGGGCGACGATTCCCGCCGCGGCGTAAGGTTGCGCCGCGAGACAGTGCATCTTGAACCTGCTGTTCGAGCAGATCCAGTTGCGCCGGCCGCGTGATGGCGCCGATGTAGGTGTCTGGCTGCATCGGATCGCCCTGCTTGAAGCCATCCACCGTGGCCAGAAAATGCGCCAAGAATGCGTCATACACCTGCGCGTGCACATAAATGCGCTCTACCGAGCAACAGCTCTGCCCCGTGTTGTACATCGCCCCGTCTGCCAGGCTTTGGGCGGCCACCTGTGCATTGGCGTCAGCACGCACGTAGGCGGGATCCTTGCCACCCAACTCAAGCTGGAGCTTGACCAGACGCGGAGCCAAGGTTTGTGCAATCTTCACACCGGTGGCGTGACTGCCTGTAAAAAACAGCCCGTCAATGGGCTGCGCAAGCAAGGTTGCGCCGGTGAGACCGTCACCGACAATGAGCTGGAGCACGTCTGAGGGCACGCCTGATTGGTGCAACAAGTGAACGATGCGCTCCCCGGTCAACAAGGCCAATTCACTCGGTTTGTAAAGCACGGCATTACCCATAAGCAGCGCGGGCACCAACACATTGCACCCGACGAACCAGGGGTAGTTCCAAGCCGAGATATTGGCCACAACCCCAAGTGGTTCGTAGCCAATCATCTCGCGCAAACCAGTCTCGGCGTGGACCGTCTGGGCGCTGCAAGCGGCCGGCGCATGCTCGATGAAGAAATCCAGCCGCCCAAGCAGTCCGTTAAGTTCGTTGCGCGACTGGGAGATGGGCTTGCCCACCTCGGTGGTCAGGATAGCAGCCAAATCATCGAGTTGGTCCACCACAGCCTGGCGAAAGCCCGTCATGACCTCTTGCCGGTGCGCAAGCGAGCACTGCGCCCAAGCGGGCTGCGCCAGGCGGGCCGCCGTGGCCTTGCGGGAGACTTCGGCCTGGTCGTCCATGGGCATCTCGCCTGCCCGTTGCCCGGTAGCGGGGTTGATCACCGTCATCGTACTCATGGCATGAACCTCATTTGGACCGGACAGCGCGCGCTGCATCGAGAAAGTCTTGAAGCAGTGCCGAGTCGTCGAAGTGTTGTGGATGCCCGGTTTGGTGGAATTCGGGGTGCCACTGTACGGCCGCGATGTAGCCTGGGCCTTCTTGGCGGATGGCCTCGACAATGCCGTCATGTGGGCAGCGCGCCTCAATGACAAAGCCCGGGGCGAGCTGCTTGATGCCTTGGTGGTGGATGCTGTTGGTCGTGACCAGAGACTGGCCAGGGTACAAACCGGCCAGGTGCGAACCACTGATCAACTCGACCTCATGGAAGTGCTGCTCGTAGCGACCCAGTTGTCGGTGCTCGCGCGCGCCGCTCACCTGCGTGGCCAAATCTTGGTACAGAGAGCCTCCAAACATCACATTGATCAGTTGCATGCCACGGCACACGCCAAAGACGGGCTTCCCAGCCCTTACAAAGGCGTCAATCAATTCCATCTCATAGCGGTCCCGCACGATATCGCCCGCCCAAGCCGGGTCCAAGGGCTCTTCGCCGTAGCACTGCGGCGCCACATCGTTACCACCTTGCAGCACCAGACCGTCCAAGGCGCCAGCGTAGTCATGCAAGTTCAAATCGGTGCGCTCGACGATGCTGTCGCGGGTAACCGCCGGAATCATCACGGCCATGGCGTGCCCTGAGAGGATCCAATGGGCCACCGACTGCTCCAGGTAGTGCAGTGTCTTGGTGAACACCCCAGGCAGAGCCCCATGAGTCCCGGGGTAGTAAATCCGAGCTGAGACGCCAATCAGCAGGGGCCGGGCAGACGAAGCGGTACTCACAGCGCTTGGCGAAATAAATGCTCGTAGTCCTGCGCCGTTGCGGGGCGCGGATTGGTCCCACCGGTGAAGTCTTGGGCTGCCAACGGTACCAGGCGAGGCAGATGCTCGATCGTGACGCCGTGAGATGAAAGCGATCCGCTGATCCCAATGCGATGTTTGAGCCGACGCAGCCAGCCGACAAAGTCGGCGCCGCTTTGGGCGCCCACCACGTGGGCCATCTCATCAAATTTGGCCGGCACGGCCTCCAAGTTCCAGGCCATGACGGTGTCGATCATCAGCGCATTGGCCAGTCCGTGATGCATATCGCACACAGCGCCTAAAGCATGAGCGCAGGCGTGTACCGAGCCGAGATCCTTTTGAAATGCGATGGCTCCCATCATGGAGCTCATCATCATGTCGCTGCGCGCCTTCAGGTTCGTCGGCTCGGCCACCGCAGTAGCCAAGGCCGCCGCACCCACACGCAGGCCTTCGAGTGCAATACCGTCGCACAAGGGGTGATAGGCTGGGGAAAGGTAGCTCTCAATGTTGTGCGTCAGGGCATCCATGCCTGTGGCGGCGGTGATAGCAGCAGGCAGCGCCAAGGTCAGTTCGGGATCGGCAAAGACCATGCGCGCCAAGATCTTGGGGTTGAACACGGTCCGCTTGTGGTGGGTGGCATCTTCAGAGATCACTGCAGACCTACCTACCTCCGATCCTGTGCCCGAGGTGGTGGGCAGCGCCACGAAGTAAGGCAAGGGGTGCTCGATGGCTCGCACCTGCGGGTGATCCCACACGTACTCCAGGATGTGACCCTCGTGCGTGGCGGCCACGCCGACCACCTTGGCGACGTCTAAAGCCGCACCGCCACCAAAGCCGATGACGGCATCGGCGCCGTGGGCCCGAAAGGCTGCGGCTCCCGCCATGACTTGGGCGCAGGTGGGGTTGCCCCAAACCCCGTCAAAGACGCCCACCGCCAGATCGGCCAAGTGGCTGCGAAACTCATCCATGACCGGCAAGCGCGCCAACGCGCGATCGGTCACGATCAAAGGCCGTCTAATTCCCTGTTCCAGCAGGTGCGGACCAACCAGGCGCCGGGCACCAGCGCCAAAGGCAATGGGAGTGGGGAAGGCGAATCGGGAGATGGTGGTCTGGCTCATCCCCGCATTGTGGATCAAACCGCTGCGGTTTCAGCGCAGGGGCTCGGTGCGCCGAAGCAGCCAATCGAGGGCTTGTCCCGTCACCCGCGGCGATAGGCGCTCGCGCACGGTGGCGTGGTAGGCGTTGAGCCACGCCACCTCGTCCTCGCGCAGCAAAGCCCGGTCGATACACCGGGTGTCAATGGGGCACAGGGTCAGGGTCTCAAACTCCAGAAACTCGCCAAAGGTGGTGCCCTCGGGCACCTGCGCGCAGACATTGAGCACCAGATTTTCGATCCGTACGCCCCACTGACCGGGTCGGTAGACGCCCGGCTCGATGGAGGTGATCATCCCCGGCTCCATGGCCATGTGGGCGTCGGGTATGGCCTTGCTGATGCTCTGTGGACCTTCATGCACGTTGAGGAAATAGCCCACCCCGTGGCCCGTACCATGACCAAACTCCACACCCTGAGCCCACAGCGGTGACCGCGCCAGAGCATCGAGCATCGGGCTGAGGGTGCCTCGCGGGAATCGCGCGCGGCTGAGGTTCATCGTACCCTTGAGCACCAAGGTGTAATCGCGACGCATGGCATCGCTGACCTGTCCAATGGGCCACACCCGGGTGATATCGGTGGTGCCGCCCCGGTACTGCCCTCCGGAGTCGATCAGCAGCAAGCCATTGCCTTCAATCACGGCGTGACTCTCCGGGGTGGCGCGGTAGTGGGGCAGGGCGCCATTGGCATTGAAGCCCGCAATGGTGGGAAAACTCAGGCCGACAAAATGCGAGCGTCTGGCACGTGCCGCACTCAGATGCTCATCGACGGTCAACTCGGTTAGGGGGGCCTCGCCTACCGCCTGGCCGCTCGCGCGTCGGGCCAATTCGGCCTCGAACCAGGCATAGAACTCGCACATGGCCGCACCATCTTCGACCATGGCTTCTCGGATGTGGGCAGCCTCCGCCGCCGACTTGCGGCTCTTGAGCAGCGTACTGGGATTGATGGCCTCCACAATCCGGGACGCCTGCGGGAGGCATTGGCGCAATCCCAGCGTGACACGCTTGGGATCCAACAGCACGGTTGAAGAGGACTCTAGTTGCGCCAAGACCTGAGGGGCCAGTTCATAGGGTCGGACCTCGATGCCGTCTGCCGACAAGCGCGAAGCCAAGGGGGGGTCGATCTTGTCCTGTCCCACAAACAAGGTGGCGCCTTGCGATTCGATCAGTAGGTGGGCCAAGAAGACGGGGTTGTAACTGACATCGCCCCCACGCAGGTTGGTCACCCACGCAATGTCATCTACCGTGCTGATGAGATGATGGGTCGCGCCGTGGCGCTGCATGGCCTGCCGGATGAGCGCCAGGCGCTCCTTGCGTGTTTGGGAGGCAAACGGCGGCAGATGTTCATACACCGGGGCCACGGGCAGGCTGGGACGGTCTGCCCAGATGGTGTCGACCACATCCACATCGGTGCGCAGGACGATGCCGTGACGCTCCAAAGTCTGGCCAAGCGCCTGGGATGACATCAACGACAACACCTGGCCATCGACTGCCAGTACCTGGCCGGAAGTGAGGCGCTCGGCCAGCCAGTCCAGATGCTGGGTTCCGGTGGCGGCGCCGATGCGCACCAGAGCGATGCCACTGCCTTGCAGTTCCCGCTCGGCTTGCTCCCAGTAGCGGCTGTCGGCAAAGATGGCGGCCTCTTGCAGCGTCACGGCCAAAGTTCCCATCGAGCCCGTGAATCCCGACAGCCACACCCGCGCTTGCCACCGCTGGGGCAGGTATTCACTCAGGTGTGGGTCCGCGCTGGGCACGAGAACAGCGTGAATCTGGTGTTCACGCATCGTATCGCGCAGTTGTTCGACGCGCAGCCGCGCTTCAGAAGTTCGAGTGTCCATGGTATTTACCGCCTTGAAGGTGATGATCCTACTCGTTTCAGCCTCGTTGCCGCATACCCCTTACAGATGGGTGCGCAGCCGCCAGATTTCCGGGAATAACACCACATCCAGCATCTTGCGCAAGTAGCCCACGCCGCTTGTGCCGCCAGTGCCCCGTTTAAAGCCGATCACACGCTCCACGGTGGTCAGATGCCGAAACCGCCACAAACGAAAGGCATCTTCGAGGTCTGTCAACTTCTCGCCCAGCTGGTAGAGCTCCCAATGCTCTTTGGGCTGCCGGTAGACGCTCAGCCAGGCAGCCTCCACCTCGTCGTTCGCGCTGTACGGATCGCGCCAGTCCCGCTGCAGGTGGCCAGCCGGTATGGGCAATCCCCGCCGCGCCAGCAGGCGCAGGCTCTCGTCGTACAAAGAGGGCGACTCGTAGGTTTGGGAAACCTGGGCCAAGATGTCCGGGCGGTGCTCGTGAGGTCGCAGCATCAGGGCATTCTTGTTGCCCAGGGTGAACTCGATGCACCGGTATTGCCAACTTTGAAAACCACTCGAACGCGCCAGATGCGCCCGCACGGCGCTGTACTCAGGCGGTGTCATGGTGGCAAGTACATCCCAGGCGTGAACCAATTGCTCCATGATGCGCCCCACACGGGCCAGCATCTTGAAGGCATCGGGCATCTCGTTTGATGCGACTGCGGCCACTGCAGCGCGCAGTTCGTGCAAGAGCAATTTCATCCACAACTCACTGGTCTGGTGTTGAATGATGAACAACATCTCGTTGTGGTCTTGCGATCGGGGGTGCTGTGCGCCCAGGATGGCGTCTAGCTGCAGGTAGTCGCCATAACTCATGTCGGTGGAAAAATCCACCATCGCCGAGTCGGCCTCGTCTGGTGCCCGCACCTGGGTGGCGTCTGGCGGTTCATCACGCTTGGCGGGCAGCCCATAGCCAAACGGGCAGCCATCATCGTGGCCCTGGGGCTGACTCATGTGACTCGTGCCCGTTGCTGGAAGCGGTCCTGTTGCCAGACCTGATCAGTCAGCACATCGTGTAGGTGCTCTACTGCGTCCCATACCTCCACGAAACGCAAGTTCACGGGGGTAAACCCAAATCGCAGCACGTTGGGCGCTCGAAAATCTCCCACCACGCCACGCGCGATCAGGGCCTGCACCATGGCGTAGGCACCTTCGGCATGCGTCAAACACACCTGGCTGCCGCGCTCAGCGTGCGCACTGGGCGTGATGCACGACAGCCCATACCCAGCACAGCGTCGGGCCACCTGTTGCATGAACAGGTCGGTCAATTGCAGCGACTTGGCGCGCAGGGCGGCCATACCACCGGCCGGGGCCGCTGCCAGCAGGGTGTCGAGTCCCACGTCCAGCGCCGCCAGAGACAAAATGGCGGGTGTTCCGCACAAGAACCGGGCGATCCCGGGGGCTGCCTGGTACTGAGGATCAAACTCGAAGGGCTGCGCATGCCCAATCCAGCCGGACAGAGGTTGCTCAGATTGGGCGATATGCCGGGGGTGTACCCAGACGAATGCGGGTGCCCCAGGACCGCCGTTGAGGTATTTGTAGCCACAGCCCACAGCAAAATCGGCATTGGCACCGTGTAGGTCGACGGGTACGGCACCCGCCGAGTGGGCCAGATCCCAAACAGTCAACGCGCCGACTTGGTGTGCCGCTGCCGTGATGGCAGACAGATCGTGCATCTGACCGGTGCGATAGTTGACATGCGTGAGCATCAGTGCAGCCACCTCATGGTCGAGTTGCTTTTCCAGGTTCTCGGGGGAGTCGCACAAGCGAAGCTGCATGCCCCACTGGTCGGCCAGTGACTGGGCGATGTACAAATCGGTGGGAAAGTTGCTGCGCTCTGACAGGATGATCCGCTTGTGAGGGTGCTGCTGACGCGCCAGCGACAAGGCCGCGCTCAAAACCTTGAACACATTGACCGAGGTGGAGTCGGCCACCACCACTTCATTGGGGCCCGCCCCGATGAGCTGTCCGATCTTGTTGCCCACCTGATGGGGCCATTGCATCCAGCCGGCGCGGTTCCAGCTGCTGATGAGATCATGACCCCACTGACGGCGAATCACCTCATCCAAGCGTGCGCTCACCCCTTTGGGCAGCATGCCCAGCGAATTGCCATCCAGATAAATCAGACCCGTTGGGATTTCAAATTGCTCACGCAGTCGGGCCAAGGGATCCGCGGCATCGGCGGCTTCGCACGCTTGGCGGGTGTTCAGTTCCATGATCTCAATACGGCCCTGACGGGTGAAGCATCGGCATCGCGGAGTTTAAGAGGCAGCGCGATGAGTTCGTAGTCGCCTGGCGGCACGTCGTCGAGCACCAGGTTCTCCAGCACGCGAAGCTGTCGCCGGCGCAGCACCTGGTGGGCTGCCAGCTCCTTGCTGGTGGCGGGGTCGATGCTGGCGCTGTCCACCCCCACCAGCATCACCCCCAAGTCGGCCAGACGCTCGATCAATTGCGGATGCAAGCCCGTGAGTTCTGGATCCCAGACCTCGGTGGCCGCATGCTGGCGGGTACGAAAGAGAATCCGCGCTGGCACCTGGGGGGTGCTGAGGGCATGTTCCACATGGCTCCAGGTGACCACGGGATGCGCGTTGCACGTGTGAACGACGCGGCAAGGGCCCAGGTAGGGCAGCAGATCGACCGCCCCGATGGCGAGGCCTTGCGGGTCGTAGTGCAATGGGGCATCGGCGTGGGCTCCCACATGAGGGCTCAGCGTGATGGCGCAAACATTGACCGGGCACTGCCCGTCGATCTCCCAGGACCAGCCCTGCGAATAGGGGGTATCGCCAGGAAAAACGGGTGACTGCGAGTGGATCGCGGGGGAGATATCCCACAGCAGCTGTTGGGGCATGGGTGAGGGAATCTTCGGTCTTGAAGGGCCGCAGTTTAGTTGTAAAGTCGTCCGCCATGGGTCACCCATTTGACAGTTTTGCCAAAGACCGGCTGCCGAGCCCCGATCAGCTGCCCGAGTTCCTGTTCAATGGCCCTGGGCTGCAGTTCCCGGCACGGCTGAACTGTGCCGCAGAGTTGCTCGATCGCCGCGTGCAACAAGGCGATGGTCAGCGCTGCGCGCTCATAGGTGCTGAGGGTCAGCGCTGGTCGTATGCGCAACTCCAGGCCCAGGTCAATCGCATGGCCCGGGTGCTGGTGGAAGACCTGGGATTGGTGCCGGGCAATCGGGTACTGCTGCGCGGTGCAAATTCCCCCGCCTTGGCGGCTTGCTTCCTGGCCGTATTCAAAGCCGGTGGCATCGCGGTGGGTACGATGCCGCTGTTGCGCGCCAAGGAATTGGTCACCATCATCGACAAGGCGCAAATTTCCCACGCTTTGTGCGATGCCCGCCTACTCGAGGAGTTTGAGGCTGCACGGGTGCAGAGCTCGTTCTTGAAACACTGCATGGTCTTCAACCGGCCCGAGGGGTCGACTGGCCTGGCGCACCCAGACCTAGAGGCCGCCTGCGCGGCCAAGTCGGATCAATTTGTTGCCTACGACAGTGCTGCTGAGGACATCTGCCTCATGGCATTTACTTCGGGCACAACCGGTCAACCCAAGGCGGCCATGCACTTTCACCGCGACATCATGGCCGCCTGTGCGTGCTGGCCGCCGCATGTCTTGCGTGCCCAACCCGACGACATCTTCATTGGCAGCCCGCCCCTGGCGTTTACCTTTGGTCTTGGGGGATTGTTGATTTTTCCGATGGCCATCGGCGCCGCCTCGGTGCTGATTGAGAAAGCCACGCCAGAAACACTGCCCCAGGCTATCGCCAAGTTCCAGGCCACGGTGCTGTTTACTGCGCCGACTTCTTATCGTGCCATGGCCTCGGGCACGGCGCTGGACCAGCTGCGCTCCCTGCGCAAGTGCGTGAGTGCCGGAGAGGCGCTCCCTGCGGCCACCCGGCAATTGTGGAAGCAATCCACGGGTATAGAGATCATCGACGGCATTGGCTCGACTGAGATGTTTCACATCTTTATTTCGGCCGATGAGACGCAGGCCCAGCCTGGTGCGACCGGGCTGCCCGTCCCAGGCTATGAGGCCACCTTGCTCGACGATGGCGGACAACCCGTTGCTCCGGGCCAGGTGGGTCGTTTGGCGATCAAGGGGCCCACTGGGTGCAAGTACTTGGACGACCCTCGGCAGGCTCAGTACGTACAGGGAGGGTGGAACCTCACGGGCGATGCTTACTGCGTCAACGAACAAGGCCAGTACGTTTACCAGGCGAGGACCGACGACATGATCATCTCGGGGGGCTACAACATCGCAGGCCCTGAGGTGGAAAGCGCTTTGCTGTTGCACCCCGCCGTCGCCGAGTGTGGCGTGGTGGGCGTGACCGATGCTGAGCGTGGTCAAATCGTCAAGGCCTTCGTGGTGCTTCGACCCGGGCACCCCGGTGACGACCAAATGGTCAAGGCCCTGCAGGACTTCGTCAAGGCCACCATCGCGCCCTACAAGTACCCGCGCGCCATTGAGTTTCGTGACACGCTGCCTCGAACCGAGACGGGTAAATTGCAGCGGTTTCGCCTGCGCGCGGTGTCATGATCACCGATCGATCTCGCGTCCAGGTGCTTCAGCCTCCAGGGTGGGCTGCCCCCAAGGGCTATGCCAACGGTGTGGCAGCCAGTGGGCTGCAGGTGTTTGTAGCCGGACAAATTGGCTGGAACGCGCAGTGTCAATTTGAGAGCGACGATCTCGTGGAGCAGGTGCGTCAGGCACTGAGCAACGTTCGCGATGTCCTGGCACAAGCCGGCGCCGCGCCCGAACACATCACCCGCATGACTTGGTATCTGGTGAACAAGCAGGATTACTTGCAGCGCGCGCGTGAGATTGGTCGCGTTTATCGCGACATTGTGGGCGTCTACTCCGTGGCCATGACCGCGGTGCAGGTCACGGCTCTGATGGAAGACCGGGCGCTTGTGGAAATCGAGGTTACTGCTGTTATCCCCGGAGAGCGGGCGTGAACGCCTTACAGCGCGTCATCCTCTACACCGACAGCGACGGACGGGCGCGATTTCGAGAAGAGCCCATCGAGTTGAACCAAGGCACTGCGGCGGCTCGCCTGTCAGAGTTGTTTGCCGCACAGGCCTTGCAGTGGCGTTTCAGTCCGGTGGGGTTTCGCAGCGAATTCCATTGCACCACCACACCGCAGTGGTTGATCGTTATCTCCGGCTGCATGGAAATTGAGCTTCAAGACGGCACCTGCCGTCGTTTCAACGCGGGCGAGCACTTCTACTCAGGCGATACCCTGCCGGATGGCTGTGTGTTTGACCCATCGGTGCATGGCCACCGCAGCCGCCAAATTGGCGATCAGCCACTGGTCACGGTTTTCGTGCGCGGCTGATCTGTCCTGTCAGCCCACACGCCCCAGGAGCAAGAACTCCATCAGGGCCTTTTGGGCGTGCATGCGGTTCTCGGCTTCATCCCACACCACCGATTGAGGCCCGTCCAGCACTTCGGGCGTGACTTCCTCTCCTCGGTGGGCAGGCAGGCAGTGCATGAAGACGGCCTGCGGGTGGGCAACTGCCATCATCTCGTCATCGACGCACCAGTCCACAAAGGCTTTGAGGCGTTCTTCGTTCTCCGCCTCGTAGCCCATGCTCGTCCATACATCGGTGGTCACCAGATGCGCACCTTCGCAGGCTTGTAGCGGATGGTTGAAGACTCGGTAGCAATCGGCACTGCGAATTCCCGCCACTTCGGGGTTGACTTCATAGCCGCTGGGGGTACTCACGTGGATCTTGAAGCCCAGCAGTTCAGCGGCTTGCAGCCAGGTGTTGGCCATGTTGTTGCCGTCTCCCACCCAGGCCACGATCTTGTTCTCGATTGAGCCGCGGTGTTCGATGAAGGTCAAGATATCCGCCAGAACTTGGCAAGGGTGGTACTCGTTGGTCAGCCCATTGATGACCGGTACGCGCGAATGTGCCGCAAAGCTTTCGATCTTCGATTGCTCATAAGTGCGGATCATGACCAGATCGACCATGCGGCTGATCACACGGGCGGTATCTTCGATGGGTTCTGATCGGCCTAAATGGGTGTCGCCCGTGGTCAGATTGACCACCGACCCGCCCATTTGATACATGCCTGCCTCAAAGCTCACGCGGGTTCGGGTGCTGGCTTTCTCAAAGATCATGGCCAAGGTGCGATCGGTCAGCGGCTGATACTTTTCGTAGTTCTTGAAACGTCGCTTGAGCACGCGTGCGCGCTCCAGCACATACAGGATCTCTTCGCGGCTGAGATCATTGAATTGCAGAAAATGCCGCAGCGCAGGTGGCGCAAAGGCGGTCGCAGAGCTCATGGGGCTGTCTCGGTCAAGAACGCCCGAACCACGCCCGACAGACGCTCAACCACTTGCTGAGCCTCTTGCGGCGTCATGATCAATGGGGGCACGAGTCGGATGACCTTTTCCGCTGTGACGCTGACCAACAGCCCAGCCTCCATGGCGCATCGACCCAGCAAGGCGCCACAGGGGCGGTCCAACTCCACCCCCATCATCAGCCCCTGACCCCGAATATCCACCACCCCAGGCAGGTGCGACAGTTCTGCACGCAGGCCGTCTTGCAAGGCAGCCCCCACATGCTGCGCATTGGCCAGAAGCCCCTCGTCGATCATCACCTGCAGGGTTTCGACTCCAGCGCGCATGGCCAGCGGGTTGCCACCGAAAGTGGTGCCATGATGACCGGGTCCCAAGACCTCGCGGGCGCGGGGTCCGGTCACCACAGCGCCTACCGGAACTCCCGACCCCAGCCCTTTGGCCAGAGGCATCACGTCGGGGACGATATGGGCCCATTGGTGGGCAAACCATTTCCCAGTGCGGCCGATGCCACATTGCACTTCATCCAACATCAGCAGCCACTGCTGGCGGTCACACAGGCTCCTGAGGGCCTGGAGGTATTCCACACGCGAGGGGTGGATGCCGCCTTCGCCCTGTATGGTCTCCAAAAATACCGCCACCACGTTGGGGTGTTGGGCCGCCACCTGCTCCACAGCGGCCAGATCGTTCAAGGGCACGCGTACAAAGCCTTCTACCAGGGGCTCAAAGCCTTTTTGAATCTTGGGGTTGCCGGTGGCCGATAAGGTGGCGATGGATCGCCCGTGGAAGGCCTTTTCGTAGACGATGATCTCGGGTTTGGCGATGCCTCGGTCATGGCCATACTTGCGCGCGATTTTCAATGCGGCCTCGTTGGCCTCCAAACCTGAATTGCAAAAAAATACGTTGCTCATCCCCGAAAGCTCACACAGTCGTGCGGCCAATTGCTCCTGCAGGGGCACTTCGTAGTAATTGCAGGAATGGATGAGTTTGCCCACCTGATCGCGCAAGGCGGCCACCAAGCGGGGGTGCGCATGCCCCAATGTGTTGACCGCGATGCCGGCCAGTGCATCGAGGTATTGACGTCCTTGGGTGTCCCATACCCAGCAGCCCTGCCCATGAGACAGAGCAAAAGGCAATCGCCCATAGGTGTTCATCACGTGGGGCATAGGGCCGTGGACGGCGAGCTCGGCGGGGGCATTCATGGGCGCGCTCCGACAAAAAAGACGAATAAGAGCCAACCCATTTTAGGCCCACCCGTGTCCGGCGCCCCCATCTTGCGGGCACAATGCGCTCGCCTTTCAATCCATGAGTGCTGCTGTACCCCGTCAATTTGTCATTCTCGGACTCACCCGAGAAGGTCAAGCCTTTCGCCCCAGCGACTGGGCCGAGCGGCTGGCCGGTGCGATGTCCAGTTTTCGGCCCGGTGGCGGCGTGGGAGGGATCAGTGCCGCAATCGGCTATTCACCGTACTGCGTACCCAAGGTGGTGCAGGGTGCGCGCAGTGTGCTGATCAACGAGGCGCTGCGTGATCTCGAGCCCATGGCCTGGGATTTCGTGATGAATTTCGCCAAGGACAACGATCTCCAGCTTATCGAGGTAGGGCCTGACACGGTCTTGGAGTGATCAGCCCTCGGGCATCGGACGCAAAAAACCCGCCAGGTGGCGGGTTTTGGGTGGGGGCATGCCAAACCGGCATGCGGCCGATTGTCAAACTCAGGCGGCCAGCGCCTTGATCTTGGCAGCCAGACGGCTCTTGAGACGGGCGGCCTTGTTCTTGTGGACGATGCCTTTGGCAGCAATGGTGTCCATGACCGACTGACCTGATTGCAGCAGCGTGGTGGCCTGGGCCTTTTGACCTGCGGCTGCCGCCTTCTGGACGTTCTTGACCACGGTGCGAAACTGAGACCGTAGGGCCGAGTTGTGGGCGTTGAGCTTCACGTCTTGACGGGCACGCTTGCGCCCCGAGGCGAGGCGTACGGTCTTCTTTTTGGCTTTGGAGGAAGTGGCCATGGTCTGGAGCTTCGAAAGCGAGGGTTGGTCAGGGCAAAGACTGTCGAGTATAGCATGCCGGGATGGCGAGCCCCAGTGAGGCCTCGGCCTGCCTATAATTTGAGCCCCATGCCCCACGGTTTTTCCAGGTACTGCGGTCTCCAGGCCTCATGAACCTGTTCAAGGCGGTCTCGACCGTTTCGCTTTTGACCCTGGCCTCTCGGGTCACGGGTTTGGTGCGCGAGCAAATCATGGCCGCGCAATTTGGGGCCAGCGCCCTGACCGACGCCTTTAACGTCGCTTTTCGCATACCCAACTTACTGCGTCGACTCTTCGCCGAGGGTGCGTTTTCTCAGGCGTTTGTTCCTTTGTTGGCTGCCACCCGCGAAGCGCAGGGCGACGAGGCCACCCACCGTTTGGTGGATGCCGTGGCCACCGTGCTGTTCTGGATCTTGTTGTTGACCGTGGCGGTGGGGGTGGCAGCCGCCCCGCTGTGGGTCTGGGCGATGGCCTCAGGACTGGCGGCCTTTGACGAGGCTGTGGTCATGACAAGGTGGATGTTCCCCTACATCGCCTGCATGTCGATGGTGGCGTTGGCGGCGGGCGTGCTCAACACGTGGAGGCGCTTTGCCGTACCGGCGGCCACTCCCGTCTTGCTGAATCTGAGTTGGATCGCAGCGGCCTGGTGGGTCTCCCCCTGGCTGGAGACCCAAGGGGTGCCCCCCCTGTACGGTGTGGCCGCTGGTGTCATGGTCGGCGGGCTGCTGCAGTTGGCCATCCAGGCCCCAGCGCTTCGGCGGGTGGGCATGGTGCCTCGTCTGGGATTGAGCTGGCAGGCGGTGCGGCAGGCCTGGCACCACCCCGGTGTGGGGCGCGTCCTTCGCAACATGGCGCCAGCCCTGCTGGGCGTGTCGGTGGCGCAGCTGTCGTTGCTGATCAATACCCAGATTGCTTCGCACGTGGCCGTAGGCGCTGTCTCCTGGCTGACCTACGCCGACCGCTTGATGGAGTTTCCCACCGCGTTGTTGGGCGTCGCTCTGGGCGTCGTGCTCACGCCGCAGTTGTCGGCCGCCCAGGCCCGAGGCGATCTCCAGGCGTACTCCGCTATGCTCGATTGGGGGTTGAGGCTGGTCCTTTTGCTTGCCGCGCCGTGCGCGGTGGCTCTGCTGGCCTGCCCGGAAGCGCTGGTGTCAGTGCTCTACCACTACGGGCGTTTCTCGGCTGACGATGTCTCGCAGACCGTCCGCGCCGTGATGGGTTGGGGCGTTGGGCTGGTGGGGTTGGTCGCGGTCAAAGTGCTGGCCCCGGGGTACTACGCCCGTCAGGATTTGCGCACCCCAGTGCGCATCGCGGTGGTGATGCTGGTGCTGACCCAGTTGTTGAATCTCGCTCTGGTGCCGTGGCTGGGTTTTGCTGCCCTGGCGCTGTCCATCGGATTGGCAGCCCTGGCCAACACCTGGCTGCTCTTGCGTGGCCTGCTGCGGCTGGGGGTGTACCGGCCAGAGCCCGGATGGTGGCGGTTTGCCATGCAAGTTGTGGCGGGCTGTGTCGTATTGGCCGCTGCCTTGCACGCCGGGCAGCAGCTGGTGGCATGGACAGCCCCGCACACCGGGCCGGGATGGCGCGTGATGGCGCTGGCCACCTTGGTGATTGGCGGATCGGCCCTCTACCTGGTGAGCTTGCATGTGCTGGGGGTCGATTGGCGTACCCTGATGCGACGGCGCCACACCCACCCGTAACCTCCCGCGCCCGCCCGAATCGAGCTTCCGGCCAACCGGACCTACACTGCGCGCATGACCTGCCCTTTGCCTATTTCGCGAGGTGTCTCATGACGCAGGAGTGGCGGCAGTCGCCCACACCGCTGCAGTACTTTGCCTGCCTGGTGGCGGAGGATCCCATCCTGTCTTGGCTCGAGGCGGCAGCCAGCATCGCCCAAGACGAGACGCCGCAATTGGACGTGGCTGACGTCTTGACTCAGGTTGACGCCATGGCCCAGCGACTGAAGCGGCGCATCCCTGCCGACGCCAGTGCCTTACAGCGTCTGCGGTTTTTGAACCGATTTTTCTTTCACGAGATGGGCTTTCAGGGCAACGTCAACGACTACTACGACGCGCGCAACAGCTACGTCCATGAAGTGCTGAATTCCCGGCGTGGCATTCCCATCACCCTGGCCTTGATCTATATCGAATTGGCCTCTCAGGTGGGTCTGGCTGCCCGGGGAATCAATTTTCCTGGGCACTTTCTCGTGAAGTTGAGAATGCCGCGCGGAGAGGTCATCCTCGACCCGTTTTCTGGCCAGTCCTTGTCGCGTGAGGACTTAGAAGAGCGGCTCGCACCCTACCGGCGCCAACAGGGCTTGGTAGGCGACTTTGAGGTGCCCCTGGGCTTGTTCTTGCAAACGGCCTCGGCGCGCGACATCTTGGCTCGGCTGCTGCGCAATCTCAAAGAGATTCATCGCACGGCTGAGGACTGGTCCCGGATGCTCGCGGTGCAAGAGCGCTTGGTGATCTTGCTGCCCGAATCCTGGGAAGAGCGCCGGGACCGCGGGTTGGCTTTGGCTGAAGTGGGCCTAGAGGACGAGGCAGCGCGCGACATCAGCGCCTACCTGGCCCACTGCGAGGATGCTGAGGACGCGGTGGCGCTGCGTATGCGTTTGGCCCAATGGCGCCGCACCGGCAGCCGGCGTTTGCATTGAATCTGGGGATACGGCTGGGCATGAGGCAGGTTCCTTTGTCCCTGGCGCCTCAGCGAGGTGCGACGTTGGCCTCATTTCGGCCCGGCTCGAACGCGGCCGCCTTGGCCCACTTGCAAAGTGCTTGTCCCCCGCCAGCGGCGGTTTACCTGTGGGGCCCGACAGGGTGCGGCAAGACCCACCTGTTGCAAGCGGTGGCCCACGCATGCCATGCGGCAGGCTTGCTGGTCGGCCATTTCAGGGCCCTTGAGGGTGAGGCGCCGGAGTACGACCCGAGGTGGGCGCTTGTGATTCTGGATGATGTGCACACCCTCGACGCTCAGGCGCAACACGCGGCATTCGCCTGGCTCGTGCAGGCGCAGTCCCATGGCGCTACCTGGTTGGCGGCCGGACAGTATCCGCCCGTGGATTTGCCGTTGCGAGAGGACTTGCGCTCGCGTCTGGCTTGGGGGCATGTGTTTGCGCTGGAGCCTTTGGATGAGGCGCAAACGCGCAGCGTCTTGCGGCAAGAAGCTGACCGTCGCGGCATCTTCCTGTCTGACGATGTGATGGACTACCTGATGCACCGACTCGATCGCAATCTGTCATTTCTGATGCGGCTGCTGGATCGCCTGGATGAATTTGCCCTGTCCCAGCATCGGGCCGTCACGGTGCCGCTGCTGCGACAAATGCTCAGTGAAGAGGAGGGAGCGTGAACCTTGCGCTCTTTGATCTCGACGGGACCCTGCTGCCCATCGATTCTGACCACGCCTTCGGTCAATTCATGGTCGATCTGGGCTGGGCCGACCCCCAGGCACATGCCCGGGCCAACGATCGGTTTTATCGTGACTATCAGGCCGGATGTTTGGACATACACGCCTACATCGACTTTGCGACCTCGGCTTTCAGAGAGCGGTCCTTGCAAGAGATTTCGCAAGCCTGTGCGCAGTTCATGCAACAGATCATCGCTCCAGCCCTGACGGATGCGGCACGCGATCTGGTTGAGCGGCACCGCAGCGCGGGTGATCAGCTGGCGGTGGTCACGGCCACGAACGACCTGATCACCCGCCCTATCGCACAGGCGTTTGGCGTACAGGTGCTCTTGGCCACCGAGTTGGAGCGAGCGCCAGATGGGCGGCCTACGGGCAGGGTTCAAGGGCAGGCCTCGCTTCAGCACGGTAAAGTCCAACGCGTGCAAGACTGGCTGGCCACGCAGGGGCTGACCCGCAGCGCCTTCGATTCCGTCACGTTCTACAGTGACTCCATCAACGATTTGCCGCTGTTGGAATGGGCAACCCATCCCGTGGCGACCAACCCCAGCGCTGCTCTGGCCGACATCGCTCAGCAACGGGGCTGGCCCGTCTTAAGGCTTTTTTCATGATCCGCAAGCTCATCGACCGCCTCATGGGCAAGTCTGCTCCATCATCCCGGCCTACCTCGTTGGGTCGGCGCGTCGAGGTGGCCGCTTCGGAGCACGGCATTGACCCCCAGCTGCTCGATGACCACGCGGTACGGGTGGTGCGCACCCTCAAAGAGGCAGGATTTGAGGCCTACATTGTGGGAGGCGCTGTCCGCGACTTATTGGTCGGTCGCCGGCCCAAGGATTTCGACGTGGCCACCAATGCCACCCCCGAACAGGTCAAAGGGCTCTTTCGCCGCGCCTTCATCATCGGTAGGCGGTTTCGAATCGTCCACGTGGTCTTTGGCCGAGGACGAGACCACGAGGTCATTGAGGTGTCCACTTTCCGAGCGCTGCTCGACGCTCAAGAGGCCCAGCAGGTCCAGGGCAATGAGCGCACCTCGCGAGATCAATTGGTGGGCCAACGGCATGCCGTGGATGCCAGCGGGCGTATCTTGCGCGACAACGTCTGGGGGCCCCAGGTGGAAGATGCGGCCCGGCGCGATTTCACCATCAATGCCATGTACTACGACCCTCTCACGCAGATCGTGGTGGACTATCACAAAGGACTGTCTGACCTGCGCAAACAAACGCTGCGCATGATCGGGGACCCGGCCACCCGCTACCGCGAAGATCCGGTTCGCATCTTGCGAGTGGTGCGATTTGCCGCGAAATTGGGCTTCAAGGTTGAACCCAAGACGGCCAAGCCCATCCGAGAGCTTGCACCCTTGTTGGCCAATGTGCCGGCTTCAAGACTCTTTGATGAGATGGTCAAGTTGTTGCAGACCGGACATGCCTTGGCCAGTCTCCAGGCTCTGCGCACCTATGGTTTGCATCGCGGCGTGTTTGCCGTACTCGATGCCGCCTTACCCGCCGAGGAAGGGTCGCCTGCCAGTCCTTCCCAACAAGAGGCGTTCATTCGCCGTGCCTTGGAAGACACGGACGAGCGTGTGGCCCAAGGGCGTGCGGTGGCCCCCAGCTTTTTGCTGGCTTGTTTGCTGTGGTTTGAGGTCCAGCAGCGCTGGGCGAGCTTGAAGTCTGCCGGAGAACCGGCATTTCCAGCATTGCAACAGGCCATCGACGATGTGTTTGCACAGCGGGTGGGCGACATCTCGGGGCGTGGCAAGTTGGCGGCCGATATGCGCGACATTTGGATGATGCAGCCGCGCTTTGATCGCCGCACCCCCAGCGCCGCGCAGGCCTTGGTAGATCAACCCCGGTTCCGCGCGGGCTATGACTTTCTCAGGCTGCGCGCCGAGGTGGGAGAACTCGAGGTTGAACTGGCCGACTGGTGGGAGGAGTTTTCCTTGGCCAGTGATGAGGACCGGTTGGTCCTGCTGCAGCAGGTGCGCACTTCGCCGGCATCTGCCACCTCGCGCAGGCGAGCACCCGCCACATCGGGGCACAGCCATCCCGACGATCCGGCCGCCGCTCCCGAGCGCAAGCGTCGTCGGCGCCGTCGCCGCACAGCTGCTGGGGCTGCGGCTGCCGCAGGCGAAGCGCCACAAGAGGGGGGGCCTGCGACGCGCGATGGCGGGCATTCCCCGTCGTGAGCGCGCCCGGCCCCGAATGGGCCTATGTGGGCTTGGGAGCCAATCTCGGCCCGGCCGAGCAGACGATTGTCCAGGCGGTTGAGGCCTTGCGAGCCCATACGCACATCAGCGTAAACGCCTGTTCAAGCCTGTGGTGCAGCGCTGCGCAAGACGCAGCGGGCCCTCATTACTTCAATGCCGTTGTTCGGGTGCATACGCTTTTGTCGGCGCGCCAATTACTCGAACAGCTGCTCGCCCTGGAGCAGCAATACGGACGCTTGAGACCCTATCCCAATGCGCCACGGACCTTGGATCTGGACTTACTGTTGTATGACAACCTGGTGCTCAATGCGCCAGACTTGACCCTGCCTCATCCGCGCATGCACTTGAGGGCCTTCGTCTTAGAGCCGCTGGCCGAAATTGATCCTGACTTGCACATCCCGCTGCGAGGGCCACTCGATCATTGGCGTGAGCAGGCGCGACACCAAATTCTTCACCGTGTGAGGTCCCTATGAGTGCCTGGGCTTTCCCCACGATGCCGCTGTCCACCATTGGGTTGCTGGTGGCGTCCAATGTCTTCATGACCTTTGCCTGGTACGGGCATCTGCGTGATTTATCGGCCAAGCCCTGGTGGGTGGCGGCTCTGGTCAGTTGGGGTATCGCACTGTTTGAGTACCTCCTGCAGGTGCCGGCCAACCGCATCGGCTATGCCGCAGGCGTCGACCTGGCGCAGCTCAAAGTGGTGCAGGAAGTCATCACTTTGGTGGTGTTTGTGCCCTTTGCTGTGCTGTGGATGGGTCAACCGCTGAAGTGGGATTACCTGTGGGCTGCCCTGTGCCTGGTAGGCGCGGTGTATTTCATCTTTCGGGCTTGAGTCTGGACCTCAGGATCGGCCCACCTAGAATGCGACTTCTGTTCAACCCGCAGGTCAATGGGCATGATCTTTGGCAAATTACTGCCCCGTGCGGGCAATTTTTTCGAACTCTTCAATGAGCATGCCCAGCGTATAGGTCAAGGCGCGAGCGCCTTCATGTCCCTGGTGACCCATTACAAAGATCTGGCCTTACGGGCCAAGTACGCCGCAGAGGTCGATGGTGCGGAGCGTGCGGCAGATCGGATCACCGCAGAGGTCAACCGGCTGTTGCACAAGACCTTCATCACGCCCATCGACCGTGAGCAGATATTGCAATTGATCAACGGCCTGGATGATGTGCTCGACCTGCTCCAAGATGCCACCGAGACTTTGTCGCTGTACGACGTCCAAACAATCACCGAGGAGGTGGTGCTTCTGGCTGAGATCAGTGTCAAGTGCTGTGAGCGCGTCCAGCATGCCGTGACCCTTTTGCCGCGCCTGAGCGACGCATCGGTTGCCGAGGCTGCGCTCAAGACCTGTGAAGAGATAGACCGGCTGGAATCTGACGCTGACCGTGTGATGCGCTCGGCGATGAGTCAACTGTTTCGCCAAGAGCCCGATGTACGGGAACTCATCAAGCTCAAGGCCATTTACGAACTTCTGGAATCCATCTCAGATCGCTGTGAAGATGTGGCCAATCTCATCGAAGGTGTAGTGCTCGAGAATTCTTGATCATGGAGATCGTGCCCGTCTCATTCTGGGTGGTCGTGGCCTTGGTGGCCTTGGCCCTGGCCTTTGACTTCATGAACGGCTTTCATGATGCGGCCAACTCGATTGCCACGGTAGTCTCCACTGGAGTACTCAAGCCGCTGCAAGCCGTTTTGTTTGCCGGCATCTGCAACGTGGTGGCGATCTTCGTCTTCCAGCTCTCGGTGGCTGCCACGGTGGGCAAGGGTATCGTGGAGCCAGGTGTGGTCGACCATGTGGTGGTGTTTGGCGCGCTGGTGGGGGCTATTACCTGGAACATCATCACATGGTGGTACGGTATCCCGTCAAGTTCGTCGCACGCTTTGATAGGGGGAATCGTGGGGGCCGTTCTCGCCAAGGCGGGGGCCTCGCCTCTCATCGCCTCAGGCATTCTCAAGACGGTCGCGTTCATCTTGGTTTCTCCACTGCTGGGCTTCACGATGGGTTCACTGCTCATGGTCGGCGTGGCGTGGTTGTGCAGACGGACATCACCTTTGAGGGTGGATAACGTGTTTCGGCGGCTGCAGTTGGTGTCTGCCGGTCTGTATTCCCTAGGCCATGGCGGCAATGATGCCCAAAAGACCATTGGCATCATCTGGCTCTTGCTGATCGCCACCGGCCAAGTGGCCATCAGCGATCGGCAGCCCCCGGGCTGGGTGGTGTGGAGTTGCTACATCGCCATCGGTCTGGGCACGATGATGGGTGGCTGGCGCATTGTCAAGACCATGGGTCAGCGCATCACCAAGCTCAAGCCAGTGGGCGGGTTTTGCGCCGAGACCGGCGGGGCGGCCACGCTGTTTCTGGCCACTGGCCTGGGGGTGCCGGTGTCCACCACTCACACCATCACGGGCGCCATCGTCGGGGTCGGGTCGGTACGCAGTGCCTCAGCGGTTCGCTGGGGGGTGGCGGGCAACATCGTATGGGCCTGGATCTTCACCATTCCGGCCTCCGCTTTCATCGCGGCGGTGGCCTATGCGGCAGGGCTGGCCTGGTTGACCTGAATCAGACCTGGTGTTGACAGCCGAGTGCGCAGTTGCCACTCAAAAAACTTTTGACCACCAAAGGCAATGGTGCCCATGAGTACGGTGGCCCCGACGGCCAGGGCGACGATGGCTCCCAAGACGGGACCCCAGCGGGTGGTGCGAGTGGGATGTCCTGGGTTGCGCAAGGCATCCCACGCTTCATCTGGTCGCAAGGCATAGGCGATGGCGCAGGCCATGGACTGGGCGATCATCAGCCCAAGCACCGGGATCAGCAACCAGGCCCACGGGTCGTCCTGGCCAAAGGCTTGCATGCGCAGGACACCGGCCAGCCCCACCAGGCTCACGGGCAGATGCATCCAGGCCCATACGTCGGCAAGTCCGTGCAGATAAAACCGGTGCAAGCCCAGTGTGCCGCCCAGAACGGCCAGCCAAGTGCTCAGGGTTTTGGACCGGTAGCGCCGCACCATGCCTGGGGTGGCGATTTCGGCCGCGTGCGGGTGAGCCGGGCCCGTTGGTGGGGGGGATTGGGGGGGCATGGTCGGGTGAGGCCCGGTGGATCAAACGGGCACTATATAATGCGCGGTTCGGCGACGGCCTGCTGTTGAAGCGGTGGGCGTATCTACGGCGCCGAGCCGTGGCGAGTGCTTGAGGGCGCTTGCCATCTTCGATTGCCTGCCCGGTGTGTCTCCTGGAGCGGCGGTCAACGACAGTTTTTTGAAGGTTTGCACCATGGTCGTGATCAGGCTGGCACGTGGGGGCGCCAAAGGCCGCCCGTTTTACAACATCGTCGTGGCGGATCGCCGTGATCGGCGCGACGGCCGTTTCATCGAGCGTTTGGGGTTTTACAACCCCAAGGCGGCGGGCGCAGAGCAGCCCTTGCGCATTGCACTGGACCGTGTGGCGCATTGGACGAGCGTGGGCGCGCAGCTGTCCCCCACGGTCACCCGCCTGGTGGGTGAGGCCAAAAAGGCAGTGGCCGCAGCCTGAGGCGGCCCGTCTGGGCCGCCAGTGGGCACCACGGGCACTGAACGCGATTGGGTGACAGCGACCTGCCCTGGCCCGACGATGCGGTTGAAGTCGGCCGCATCCTGGGCGCATGGGGCGTCAAGGGCTGGGTGAGGGTGCAGCCCTTTGCCAAAGAGCCCCAGGCCCTTTTTTCCTCCAAACGCTGGTTCGCCAAGCCCGCAAAGCCGGGTTTGTTGGGCTCGGCTGCGGGTGAGTCGCTCTGCTTGCAGATCGTGCAGGCCAAAGAGCACCGCGACGAGGTGGTGGCCCAGGTTCGCGGGCTCGAAGACCGCGACGCGGCAC
This sequence comes from uncultured Rubrivivax sp., assembly GCA_964400135.1. Lineage (GTDB taxonomy): Bacteria > Pseudomonadota > Gammaproteobacteria > Burkholderiales > Burkholderiaceae_C > Rubrivivax. The sequence goes on from CAYNSW010000006.1 coordinate 89,732, forward strand.
AGGCCTTGCGAGGCTTGGCCTTGTTCATCTCGCGCAGCAGTTTCCCCACTCCCGAGAAAGACGAGTTCTATTGGGTTGACCTCATCGGCCTGACGGTGTCCAACCGCCAGCAGCAATGCCTGGGTCAAGTGGTGGGCCTGATCGAAACCGGGCCCCACTGCGTCTTGCGGATCCGGCCTGCAGATGCGGGTGAGGATTTTCCTGAAGCTCACGAAACCCTCATCCCGTTTGTTCAGGCCTATGTGGATCATGTTGATCTGGCGGACCGGCGAGTCTTGGTGGACTGGGTGCCGCAGGGGTAGTGGTCGTGGTGCGTTTTGACATCATCACCTTGTTTCCCGACCTGTTTGCCCCCTTCCAAGAACAGGGCATCACCCGTCGGGCTTACGACAGCGGTCAATTGAATGTGCAACTGTGGCCCTTACGCGACTTTGCAGACGACGCGTACCGCCGTGTCGACGACCGCCCCTTTGGAGGTGGTCCGGGCATGGTCCTGTTGGCGCAGCCCTTGCAGCGTGCCTTGCAGGCGGCGTTGGCCCAACGCCAGGAAACCTCGCGTGTACCCGTGGTGCACTTCACACCAGGGGGTCGGCGCCTGGACCAAGCGTGGATAGAGCAGTTGGCCGGCAGTTCCGGCGCGATATTGCTGTGCGGCCGCTACGAGGGGGTCGACCAACGGGTCATCGACGAGTACGTGACCGACGAAATCAGTGCGGGAGACCTGATTCTCTCGGGGGGAGAGTTGCCCGCGCTCATGGTGCTTGATGCTGTGGCCAGACTGCAAGCGGGTGTGTTGACCGACGAGTCGGCGCAGCAGGAGAGCTTTTCGTCAGGGCTGGGGGGGTTGCTGGAAGGGCCTACTTACAGCCGGCCAGAAAAACTCCCCAATGGGCGCGGCGTGCCCGAAGTCTTGTTGTCAGGCCATCACGCCAGGATCGAGCGCTGGCGTCGAGAGCAGTCCTTGCGCATCAGCGCCCAGCGGCGTCCAGACCTGTTGGAGCAAGCTCGGCGGGCGGGCCGCCTGAGCGCCGAGGACGAGGCATTCTTGCGCTCGATCGGGCTATAATGTGGGGTTTTGCGATCCTCTGGCGGGGCCACAACGGCTTTTGACAATCACCCCGTGCACGATCGCCAAGTGGAGTTTTCATGGACCTGATCCGCACCCTCGAATCCGAGGAAATGGCCCGTTTGGGCCGCAAGCACCCGAGTTTTGCGCCAGGCGACACGGTGGTGGTCAACGTTAACGTGGTCGAAGGCACGCGCAAGCGCGTCCAGGCCTACGAGGGCGTGGTCATTGCCAAACGCAATCGCGGGCTGAATTCCAGCTTCATCGTGCGCAAGATCTCCAGTGGCGAAGGGGTGGAGCGTACGTTTCAGCTCTACAGCCCGCTCATTGCCAGCATCGAGGTCAAGCGCCGCGGCGACGTGCGCCGAGCCAAGCTGTACTTCCTGCGTGAGCGCAGCGGCAAGTCAGCCCGTATCAAGGCCAAGCTCGACTGAGTCCGGCCCGGATTCGGTCGTTTTGACATCCCCTACTGTTCCTCGCATCACACGCCCCCATGCGGCGGCGGTGGTGGGAGTGGACACGCATTTGCCCAGCGTAGCGCCCGAGCGTCTGCACGAGCAGGCGCTACGCCAGCGGTTTGCCCAGGCTCCGCCCGATTGGCGCCCCGAGATTGCGGGCGACGGCCGATGGCAGGATGCACCCACCCGAGAGGCATCGGTCCTGGTGCCTTTGGTCAGGCGCGATCAGGGCCTGCATGTCTTGCTGACGCAAAGAACCGATCATCTGCATGACCACGCGGGCCAAATCAGCTTTCCTGGGGGGCGTCGTGACGCTCAAGATGTCGACGCGGTGCAAACGGCATTGCGTGAGGCTCAAGAGGAAATTGGTTTGCCAGCCGGACACGTGGAGGTGATCGGCGCCTTGCCGGTTTACACCACCGTGACGCACTACCGGGTCACGCCAGTGGTGGGCCTGGTGCGTCCCGACTTCGAACTGGTGCTGGACGCCTTCGAGGTGGCTGAGGCCTTTGAGGTGCCGCTGGCCTTCTTGATGAACCCGGCCCATCACCAGCGCCATGAGGTGGAGTTTGACGCAATGAAGCGCCAGTTCCTCTCGATGCCGTGGCGCCACGGACAGCGTGAGTACTTCATCTGGGGCGCCACAGCGGCCATGCTTCGCAACCTGTACGCGTTCTTGTCTCACTGATTTTCCAACCTCGCGGCTACTGCGGGCGTACTCTGGCTATCATTTGCGGCCATGAGTTTCTTTGCCGTCTTGCTGGCTCTATTCATCGAGCAGGTCAAACCCTTGCCTCGGGTCAATCGGCTGCAACCTTTGCTGCAGACCTGGATGGGCTGGGTGGCCCAGAATTTCAACGCCGGCAAGTCTCGACATGCCCTGGTGGTTTGGCTTATCGCGGTGGCGCTTCCTGCGGCTGTCTTGGCCGGGCTGTATCACGCGCTGAGTCACCTTGGGGTGTTGTTGGCACTGGCTTTGGATGTGGCGGTGCTGTACCTCACCCTCGGATTTCGCCAGTTCAGTCATCACTTCACCGACATCCGCGATGCGCTCGATCGAGGCGATGAACTGGAGGCCAGGCGCCTGGTGGCCCAGTGGCAGGGAGTCGATGCCACCCAGTTGCCCCGATCTGAAATCTTGCGCCTGGTCATTGAGCAGTCTCTGTTGGCGGCGCACCGCCATGTCTTGGGCGTGTTCTTCTGGTTTGTGGTGCTCTCGGCGCTGGGCTTGGGGCCGGCTGGGGCTGTGATCTATCGTATGTCTGAAACGGCGCTGCGCTGGTCGATCCGCCTGACCCAAAGTCCGCAGGGCTTGGGCCACGAGGTGGTTCATGAGTGGAATCAGCGCATGTTCTCCCGTGTGGACCATGTGCCGGCCCGGCTGACCGCATTTGGCTTTGCAGTGGTCGGAAACTTCGAGGAGGCGGTCAACGGGTGGCGCCGGGATGCCACCCTGTGGCAGCACTCCAACGAAGGCATCATCTTGGCGGCCGCGGCCGGTGCGGTCGGGGTGCAACTCGGGGGCCAAGGCCCCATGGAGTCAGCGGCGCAAGGCTCTACCGCCGGAGTACCTCCTCAGATGGCCCATCTTCAGAGCATGGTGGGCCTGGTGTGGCGCTCCGTCGTGCTGTGGATGTTGTTGGTGGCTTTACTGAGCCTGGCCAATGTCCTAGGCTGATGCAAGGCTGCCGAGCCTAGCTGCGCCTTACCAGGCTCAATTCGTCAAGCAGCGTGTGATAAATCTCATAGCGCTGTCGGTCCAATACACCTTGATCCACCGCGCTTCGGATGGCACAGCCGGGCTCGCTGCGGTGCACACAATTGTGAAAGCGGCAATGGCCCAGATGGGGCCGCCAGTCCGGCATGAGCCCCGGCAGATCTCGGGCATCGATGTGATGCAGGCCAAAGGTCTGAAACCCGGGCGAGTCGATCAGGCCGCTGCGAGCGGCCCGGCCATGGCGGCCGGCCGGGGCTGGATCCGGCAAAGCGTACCAGCGGGTAGCCGTGGTGGTGTGCTTGCCACTGCGCAACGCGGCCGAGAGCTCGCCCACCTGAGCGCCGGCGTTGGGCACCATGAGATTGATCAAGGTGCTCTTTCCTGCTCCGCTGGGACCCAGTACCAGGGTGGTTCGCCCTTGCAAGTGGGACTCCAGCCGGCTTCGTGAGCCCTGTGGATCGATCTTCAGCGATACCTCTTCGATTCGCTCGCTCAGCTCTCGGTACCGGGACAGCCGCTCACGAGCTGCAGCCGCTCCTGCCAGATCCGTTTTGTTCAGCAGCATCCAGGCCGGCACACCAGCGCTGGCAGCGGCCATCAGTGCCCGAAGAATGAGGCTGTCGCTGAATCCCGGATCTACGGCCACGAGCACCAACAGGGCGTCCACATTGGCTGCAAAGGATTTGCTTTTCCAGGCGTCTTGTCGCTGCAGGATATTTCGACGGGTCCCGATGGTTTCGATGACTCCCTCATCGCCGCTGGGCAACCACCGAACCTCATCGCCCACCACTGCTTCTTGCTGCCGACCCCGCAGGTGGCATCTCACCGTGTGACCGGCATCGGTCTGCACCACCACGTGACGGCCGTGGGCCGCCACCACCCATCCGTTCAACGCGGCCTCAGACGCCACGAAGCGCGGCCAGACGTTGAGTGGCCGGAGGGTGAGAGTAATAAAACCCCACGTAAAGCGGATCGGGTGTCAAGGTGGCGGCGTTGTCCTCATGCAGTTTGAGCAAGGCGCTGCCCAAATCGCTGGCGCTGGCTTGGGAACTGGCGTAGGCGTCTGCCTCGAACTCATGGCGACGGGAGAAGTAGGCCATCAGAGGTGTCACGAAGAACGTCACCTGGGGCAGGACCAGCATGAAGAGCAAAAGCGCCACAGCATCATGGGGGGCCATGATCCGAGGCTCCACCCCCAGCCCCTGATAGAAAGCCGGTTGTGTGGACAGCCAGCCCAGGGCCGCCAACGCGGCCAAGCTGATCAAGAACAGGCTCACCATGCGCTTGAGCACGTGGCGGTGCTTGAAGTGCCCCAACTCATGGGCCAGAACCGCTTCTACTTCACCTGGAGTCAGGCGAGCCAGCAAGGTGTCGTAGAAAACCACGCGCTTGGCTGCACCCAGACCTGTGAAGTAGGCATTGGCATGAGCCGAGCGGCGGCTGCCATCCATCACGAACAGGCCCTTGGCTGCAAACCCGCAGCGCTGCATCAGCGCTTGCACGCGCTCGGCCAGCGCCTGATCCTGCAGGGGTTCAAACTTATTGAACCAAGGTGCGATGAGTGTGGGGTACACCACCAACAGGGTGATATTGAAAGCCATCCAGGCACCCCAGGCCCACAGCCACCACCAGGGCCCTGCAGCTCCCATGAGCCACAACACCAGTGCCACCAAAGGCAGCCCCACCACCAGCCCCACCAAGGCCCCTTTGAGCATGTCCGCCAACCACAGGCGTACCGTCATGCGGTTAAACCCAAAACGCTGCTCGACACCAAAGGTGGATGCCCACTCAAAGGGCAGATCCAGCACACCGCTAATCACTGAAAAAGCCACCACCAACAGCAGCTGTCCCCACACCGGGTGGGCCACGGGGTCTAGCCAGGTGCTGACGAGTTGATTCAGCAGGTCCAGTCCTCCCAGCAAGGTCCAGCCCACCAGCAGGGCCGTGGCATAGGTCAGACGCAGCATGCCCAGGCGGGCGTTCGCTGCCGTGTAATCGGCGGCCTTTTGGTGGGCGGCCAGGGTGACCGAGGTTTCAAAACCAGCGGGAACCGCCTGGCGGTGCTGATGCACATACCGAACCTGTCGCCGGGTCAGCCACAGGCGGGTAACCCACCCGGCCACCAGCACGACAACCCACGCCCAAGTCACCCAGTTTGCAGAAATGCTCATGCCCGTAGTGTAGGGCTGAGGGACAATGGGCCATTGCCTCTTGGCCCCTCAACCCTACTGGCTGATCGTATGTCACTCATCGAGTCTTCTGCCGCCACCTCTGGCTCCACCCCCTTGGCTCTGAGTGAGCTCAATTTGGTGTGGATCGATCTGGAAATGACCGGACTGAACCCGGATACAGAGCGCATCATCGAGGTGGCCGTGGTGGTCACCGACCCCCAGTTACAAGTTAGGGTGGAAGGCCCGGTGATGGCCATACACCAGAGCGAGGCCTTGCTCAAGGGCATGGATGCGTGGAATACGGCCACCCACGGCAAGAGCGGATTGACCGAACGGGTACGCGCCTCCTCAATCGATGAGGCAGCGGCAGAGGCGGCAGTGATTGAGTTTTTGCAGCGCTACGTCCCCAAGGGCAAGAGCCCCATGTGCGGCAACACCATTTGTCAGGATCGCCGTTTTCTGGCCAGAACCATGCCCCGCCTGGAGGCCTTCTTCCACTACCGCAATCTTGACGTCAGCACGCTCAAGGAGTTGGCCAGGCGTTGGCGACCGGCGCTCCTGGATGGATTCAGAAAGGCGCAGGCCCACACGGCCCTGGCTGACATCCATGAGTCCATCGATGAGCTGGTCTACTACCGACAGCACCTGCTGGTGCCCTGATCGTCAAACCGCCAGGAGCTCGACCTCAAACTTCAATGTGGCATGAGGTGGAATGACTCGCCCTGCTCCCCGCGCGCCATAACCCAGCGCCGGCGGAATGATCAGCACTCGCGTACCGCCAACTTGCATACCCGCAACGCCTTCGTCCCATCCGCCAATCACCTGCCCGGCGCCGAGTTCGAACTCAAAGGGCTCACCCCGATCCTTGCTCGAGTCAAATCTTGACGTGGCTTGACCGTCCTCCCACAACCACCCGGTGTAGTGCACTTGCACCTGCATCCCGGCAGCAGCCGTTGGGCCCGTTCCGGGGTGTGTGTCTTCGTATTGCAAACCGGAGTCGGTGGTGATCATGGGGGGTCCTGAGCGGTTGTAGAGGCCAGAGGAGATGGCGCAAGCTGTGAATCAGCTCGTGCGCACAGCGTGCATCATGCCACCAGGCGAGGGGGGATAGCGGACTGACCATGCCCGCACTGCGGCCTCCAGCCAGGCTGAGGTATTCAGTGGATGGTCGGGCAGCTCTCGAAGCCCCAGGGTCTGGGCCGCTTGTTGGAGGGTGTTCACAGCCTCTTGGCGCGTCTTGCACAAGACGGGGGCGGCTCCATTTTGCTTGGACAACTTCAACCCGTCTTCAGCCAGGACCAAAGGGGTATGCAAGTAGCAGGGAGTGGGCAGACGCAAAGCGGATTGCAGCAAGATTTGACGGGGGGTGTTGTCTGCCAGATCTTCGCCTCGCACGATGTGCGTCACGCCTTGTGCGGCGTCGTCCACCACCACGGCCAACTGGTAGGCCCACAGCCCGTCGGCGCGTCGCAAGACAAAGTCCCCCACCTCCTGCGTGACGTTTTGTTGCTGCGCACCCAAGCGACGGTCCTCCCAGGTCACGATCTGATCGCCGCCTGTCGCATCGCAGGTCATCAGCCGAATCGAGCGGGGCGCCTTACCAGCCAAACCGCGGCGGCAGGTGCCGGGATAGGCCCGGGGGGCGAAGCGGGTTGCCCCCTCATGGCGAGCCGGCACCGCCTCTTCGATTTCTCGACGGCTGCAGCCACAAGCGTAGGCCGCTTGAGCGACCAACAAGGTCTGCAGGGCTGTCTCGTAGCGATGCGTATGGGCCGACTGTCGGGCCACCGGCCCATCTGCCACCAGACCCAGGTCCTGCAATTGCTGCAAGATGGTATCGGTCGCTGCTGGCGAACATCGGGGGGTGTCGGTGTCTTCTATCCGAACCCGCCAGATGCCACCCTGGCTGCGCGCGTCGAGCCAACTGGCCAAAGCCGCCACAATCGAGCCCGCATGAAGCGGCCCCGTGGGCGAGGGGGCAAATCGTCCCACGTAGGGGCTCACGCGTCAGGCCCCCCTACAGCCGTGCCAGTGAACCCACGCCGTGATGGCCCGATGCGGCAGTGCTTCTTTCAACCTGCCCGATCCAACACGTCTTGTACCCCAGCAGGGTCCATGAGTCCCAAGAGAAACTGCTCACAGCGGGCGAGTTGTTCGAGGGACACGTACTCATCGGCCTGGTGCGCCTGGGCAATCGATCCGGGACCGCACACCACCGTGGACATCCCCGCGCGCTGGAACAAACCGGCCTCGGTACCGAAGGCCACCAGCGTGGTGTCGACTCGTCCACTGAGGCGCTGGGCCAATCTCACGGCGGGGTCTGCGGCCGGCGCCTGAAAGGCGGGCATTTGCGTGAACAATTCGAATGAGAACCCGCAAGCCGGGTCCACGGCCTTCATGGGCTTTTCAAGAGAACGCGCCTTGTCCTCCACCAGTTGTTGCAGGCTGTCCACCTCGGTGCCCGGAAGATTTCGAAATTCATAGTGAAAGCGGCAGTCTTGCGGCACCACGTTGTCCGCGATGCCCCCTTCAATGACGCAGGTGGCGGTGGTGGTCCACGGCACATCGAAGCCAGGATGAAACGGGCCTTGCGCTTCCCAGTGGTCGCCCAGGTCTGCCAGGTGTGCGATCAGTCGAGCCGCCGACTCGACCGCGTTGACCGCTTGCGGAGTCAAGGAGGAGTGCGCGGCCTTGCCCCGCACGCAGCACCGGTACCGAAACACCCCCTTGTGGGCCGTGGCCGGCACCATGGAGGTGGGCTCCCCCACGATGCACAGCCGCGGTGCCAGGCCGGCCTCAGCCAAATCGGCGATCATTTGTCGTGCCCCGTCGCCACCCGTCTCCTCGTCGTAGCTGAAGGCAAAGTGCAAGGCATGGGGCAAATCGGCCTGTAAAAAAGCCTGGGCTTGGGCCACCACCAGCCCGATGAAGCCCTTCATATCGGCGCTACCTCGACCGTACAAGCGTCCGTCTCGCACATCGCCGCTTAAGGGGTCCACGGTCCAATGCTGCCCGTCCCAGGGAACTGTATCGGTGTGACCCGATAACACCACCCCTGCGGGCTTTCCTGCACCCAAGGTGGCAAACAGATTGGCTTTCTGACCGGTGGCATCGCGAGTCAGTCGAATGGGAATGCCCAGGTCACGCAGATGGTCGGCGATGCACTCGATGACGGCCAGGTTGCTGTCGCGACTGACGCTGGGCAGGCGAACCAACCGTTGCGCCCAATCCAGTGAGTGACTCGACGGCGCTGTCTGGGGTTGGGTGGTGGGGCTAACAGAAGAACGTGTCGCGTGTGTCATGGCGTCAGGTCTCGCGCAGAGGGGGTGGAGCGCCGAGCGGGGCGTGACCGGCGCGGCAGTGGGTGAGATCGCAAGTCGACCTCATGGGCGTACGGAGGAGATGATGACCCGCACATTTCGATGGCCCACGGCTATCGGTGTGCTAAAGCCTTCAAAGTCACCAGAAGAGGGTGTGGCCTGGCCCGATGGGCTGATACGGGCACCCACCACCACCTCCTGCGCTGAGCTCAGGCGGGGTCCGCCTGGCATGGCCATACTGTCATCGAGGGTGAAACTCAGCGGGAGATCCCGCACCCGCGCTCGCATCACTGCCAGCGGCATGCCCGGGCCTTGAGCGCGACGCGCAAAGATGAAGACCACGTCATCAGGTTTGACCTGACCTTGTAACGCCCCCACCAATTCGATACGTCCCGCCACAGAGGGCATGGCGGTGTCCGATGAGGAGGGCTGCGGGCGGGAGGTCGCAGAACCGGACACGCTGGCCCGCTGGCGGGCTTCAGCCAGGCTCTCCTGGGCTTGCTGGTGGATGGGACTGTCGGCAGGCTCGATCTGCGTGATCTTCTCCCAATGGCCGATGGCGCTGCGGTAGTCCTGACGCGAAAAAGCCTCGGTGCCGGCCAACGCCAGGGCCTTGATGTTGCGCGGGTCGAGCTGCAAGGCGCGTTGGAGCAAGCGTGCGGGCTCGCCGGCCAGAGAGCGGTCTTGTCCCATGGCAATGGCGTCGGCCAGATCGGCCAGTGCCGAGGCGTCTGCGGGCGCGCGCGCCACCCATTGGCGCAGGGCCTCTTGCGCCGCCTGCGGTTGGCCCAGGACCAGATAGGAGCGTCCCAGCATGGCCCAGCCCTGCAGATCGTCAGGCTCATGGCGAAGCCGCTGCGCCAGGCGTTCGACCATCTCCACCAATTGGGCCTCGGTCACCGGCGGTGTCTGACTGTCCTGCACGCTGCCGGTGAGTGCTTGTGGCGCGCCCTTCCAGCCATAGCCCAACAGCCCCACCACGAGACAAATGGCCAAGCTCCACAGCGCCAGGCCTTTGCCCACGCGAGCGGTTCCAGGAGCAGTGGGTGGGCGCAAGGCGGGGGTATCGTCGTTGGCAGACACGTCCATGGGCGCTGCTTTCACAAAGAAGCCAAAAACTGCTGGACATCGCGTACCGTGCGCTCGGGATCTTCCTCGTGGGGTACGTGGCCCAGGTCATCGTAGGTGATCAGACGCGCGTGCGCGATGCGGGAGGTGAACTCGCTGGCCACCTGAGGCGGAATCAATCGATCTTGCTGACCCCACAGCACGAGGGTGGGTTGGGTCAGTTGGTTCAGTGCACCGAGATCCTGACCCCTTTGCATCTGGCGCAGGCGCAGGACCAACGCACGCCGATTGCCGCTGCGAAGGCTCAACTCATGATAGCGATCCACCGTCTCACTGCGCACCCGATCGGCTCTGCCATACACATTGGTGACGCTGGCGTGTACCACCGACCGCCCCAGGAGGTAGGGGGCCACCCATTCCATGCCCGGCAGTCGCGCCATGGCAAATCCCAAAGGGACCGATTGCGGCGTGAAGTCCGGGCCAGAGGCATCAACCAATACCAGCGCACTGACGCGCTGAGGTTCCAGGGCGGCCAGCCGCCAGGCAATTTCACCGCCCAGAGAGTTACCGACCAATACCGCCCGCTCAATCTTCAGCTGGTCGAGTACATCACGGGTGAATCGGGCCAAGGTCGAGGTGCGGTAGTCATCCTGCGCGTAGGCCAAAGGCGCTGTTGAGCCCCACGAGGGATCCAAAGCCCAGGGACCGGTCAATCCCATGCCGGGCAGGTCAAAACGTACCACCCGACGCTTGGGGCGCAAAGCTTGCGCCCAACCCTCCCAGGTGTGCAAGCTTGCGCTCGTGCCATGGATCAGCACGATGGGATTGGGGTCTTCGCGCGGACCCTCATCGCGCAGATGCACCCATTGGCCCTGAACGGCCACAAAGGTGCTGGGTGGGGGTGCCCAACGCTCCAGTAGCGATGGCAACGGCCGATCGCGTTCAATGACACCGGCCACCAGCCAGCCGATGGAGACAATCAGCAGCAGGACACCCCAGCGCATGACGCCTTGGCTCCAGCGCCGGGACGTACTGGGGACGTGAAGTCTGGGCGAGGTCACCTGAGCATTGTAGGCACAGCCCTGGCCGCAAGGGCGCTGTCCCGTCGCATGCCTACAATCGTCGACATGGGATTTGTTCACCTGCGGACTCACACCGAATATTCGGTGGTCGATGGCTGTTTGCGCATTGACGACCTGGCGGCCGCAGCCCGACGCGATGGCCAGGGCGCTTTGGCCATAACGGATCTGGTCAACCTGTTTGGCGCGGTCAAGTTTTATAAAGCCTGCCGCAGTCAAGGTGTCAAGCCCATCATTGGCGCTGACTTGTGGATGGAGCCCCATGGAGCCGATCGTGATCCGAGCCGGCTGTTGGTGCTCATGGCCCACCACCAAGGCTATTTGGATTTGTGCGAAGTTTTGTCACGCGCGTGGACCTCCAACGTCCACCGCAACCAGGCCTGGGTGAAGTGGTCATGGCTGCAGGAGTGCGGATCTGGGTGGATCGTCTTGTCGGGGGCCGATCAGGGACTTATTGGACAAGCCTTGCTTGCCGGTGATTCCGAACGGGCCTACCAGGTGGGCGAGCAGCTCAAATCATGGTTGGGCCCGCGCTTTTACATCGAACTGCAGCGAGCAGGCTCTGCGTCGCAAGAGGCTTGCGTGCGACGATCTGTGCCTTTGGCGGCCGCCCTGGGGCTGCCCGTGGTGGCCACCCACCCAGTGCAGTTTCTCACTGCCGAAGAGTTTGAGGCCCATGAGGCCCGGGTGTGTATTGCAGAGGGCGAGACGCTGGCCAACCCGCGTCGAACCAAGCGGTTCACCCGCGAGCAGTACTTTTTGTCGCGCGAGCAGATGCACGCGTTGTTTGCCGACATCCCCTCCGCCCTGGAAAATACCGAGCGCATCGCCAAGCGATGCAATCTTCAGTTGACCCTCGGGCAGCCGCGCTTACCCGAGTTTCCTACGCCGCTGCGGGCTGACGGTACGCCCACCCCTGTCGAGATCTATTTTCGAGACCTGGCTGCTCAAGGCCTGAGCGATCGGCTGCAGCGCCTGTACCCCGATGAGGCGCAGCGCCAGCAAGAGGCCCCGGCCTACGAGCGGCGCCTGGAGTTTGAGATCAACACCATCTTGAAGATGGGATTTCCCGGCTACTTTCTGATCGTCGGCGACTTTATCCGCTGGGCTCGGGAGAACGGCTGTCCGGTGGGGCCGGGCCGCGGATCGGGCGCCGGCTCCCTGGTGGCGTACTCACTGGGGATAACCGATCTCGACCCTCTTCGCTACAAGCTGCTGTTTGAGCGGTTTCTCAATCCAGACCGCATCTCGATGCCGGACTTCGACATCGACTTTTGTCAGGCCCACCGCGATCGGGTCATCGAATATGTCAAGTCCAAATACGGACGGGAGGCTGTCAGCCAGATTGCCACCTTTGGCACGATGGCCGCAAAAGCGGCTTTGCGCGATGTGGGGCGTGTCTTGGGGATGAGCTACGGACACGTGGATTCCGTGGCCAAACTCATCCCCGCGCCACCGGGCAAGTCCGTCACCTTGGCCAGACCAGGTGATTCGCCCGATCCCGGCCTGATCTACGCGCGCAAGGAGTCACCCGAGCTGGAGCGGCGTGAAGCAGCTGAGGAAGAGGTGGCTGAGCTCTTGGCGCTGGCCGAGCGTGTGGAAGGCTTGGTCCGCAATGTGGGGATGCACGCGGGAGGCGTGCTCATCGCACCCGGCAAGATTACCGATTTTTGCCCCCTCTACCAGCAGCCGGGCAGCGATGCGGCAGTCAGCCAGTTTTACAAGGACGATGTGGAGGCCATCGGTCTGGTCAAGTTTGACTTTCTGGGTCTGGCCACGCTGACGATTTTGGAGTTGGCCAAGACTTTCATCCGCGCACGTCGTGCCGGGCGCGAGAACTTTGCTTTCGAGGATCTGTCACTAGACGACCCCGTGGTCTACCAACTCTTTTCTGACGCCAAGACCGAAGCGGTGTTCCAGTTCGAATCCGCCGGCATGCGCCGCATGCTGCGAGACGCACGGCCCAGTCGGATCGAAGACCTGATTGCCCTGAATGCCATGTTTCGGCCGGGTCCGATGGAAAACATTCCGAGCTTTTGCGCACGCAAGCACGGTCGCGAGCCCATCACCTTTCCCCACCCCTTGTTAGAACCCGTGCTGGCTGAAACCTACGGGATCATGGTCTACCAGGAACAGGTCATGCAGGCCGCCCAAGTCATGGGGGGCTACTCTCTGGGTCAGGCCGATTTGCTGCGGCGGGCGATGGGCAAGAAAAAGCCCGAGGAGATGGCCCAGCAGCGCGAAATCTTTCGGCAGGGGGCGCAGGCGCAGGGTATTGATCAGGCCAAGGCGGATGAAGTCTTTGATCTGATGGAGCGTTTTGCGGGTTACGGTTTTAACAAGAGCCATGCTGCGGCTTACTCGGTTTTGGCCTACCACACGGCCTGGCTCAAGGCGCATTGCGCTGCCGAGTTCTATGCCGCCAACATGACGGTGGAGATGGATGACACCGACAAGCTCAAGGTGCTTTTGCACGATGCGCGTGAATTTGGTGTTTCGTTCGAGCCCCCGGATGTCAATCGAGGCGGATACCGCTTTGAGCCGGTCAGCGACTCCCTGGTGCGCTATGGTTTAGGCGCCATCAAGGGAACTGGACAAGGGGCGATTGAGGCTATTGTGGCGGCGCGTGAGGGACAGCACGGACAAGGGGGTGGTCCCTTTCGCAGTCTGTTTGACTTTTGCGCACGGGTAGACCGCCAACGCGTGAACAAGCGCGTGGTGGAGGCCTTGATCAAGGCAGGGGCGTTTGACGCCATCCACCCCGATCGTGCCAGTGCACTGGCCAGCGTCTCCTTGGCCTTTGAATGGGCAGACACGCAGGAGGCCAATGCCCAGCAAGGCGGATTGTTTGACTTCGGCGACGACGAGCCAGCCGCCCTTGGGTCTTCTTCGCAGGAGCCATCGCTGGTTGGCGCACAGGCCTGGGGCATTCGGGAGCGGCTTTTACTGGAGAAGTCGGCGCTGGGCTTCATCTTGTCGGGTCACCTGTTTGAGGAGTGCCAAGACGAGGTCCGTCAATTCGCCCGACGGCGAATCGACGACCTCAGCGACAGTCGTGAGTCGCAATTGGTGGCCGGCATTGTCGAAGGCCTGAAAGTCATCAACTCACATCGCGGCCGCGTGGCCTTGTTCAGCCTAGGAGACGGCTCGGGCCTCATCGAGGCGGCAGTCAATGAGGAGCTGTTGGAAGTTTCCAGGAACACCCTGGTCGAAGATGCGCTCGTTGTGGTGCAAGGCCGTGTCATGGTCGATCGGGCTTCGGGCGGTCTGAGGCTCAACGTCAACCAGATCTGGGATATGAGCGCTGCCCGAGCGAGATGGGGGCGGTATCTGGAGGTGACAGTGGGCACTGCGCTACCGCCTGTGGCCGAGGTGATTCGTACCTGGCCGCAGCAGCGACAGATCACCGATCATGGTGAGGTCAGTCGGGGTCTGTCCATTCGCCTGTGTCTCAGGCGACCGGAGGTAGTTGCCGACATTGAACTGGGTGATGCCGCCTTGTTTTGGCCCTGTGACGAAGCGCTCGCGCGGTGGCGGCAACTGGCCCTCGACGGCCAGGCCTGCGTCGTGTACGCCACCTCTGACGCGCAGGCCTGACTCATCGGCGACGCATTACGGCGTTTTGGTTGCCGTGGGTTGCGTCGAGGTGCCCGTAGTGGTTTTTTCTTGACGTGGTGCGCGTGCAGGTCGATCACCCCCGTCGACGTGGGAGCTGGAGGCGCGAGGCGCGCGCGCTGTGGTGGCCATGGCCCCTGGGGTGAAAGTCGTACCAGAGACCGTCAGACCTGCCTGAGACAGCCGGGCCGCGTGTCCGCTGCCGATGCCGTTGACTCGTTGGGCCAGATCAGCCCAGCTCTTGAACTCACCGTGTTGCCGGGCTTGCAGGATTTTGGTGGACATTTGGGGTCCGATGCCTTTGACAGATTCCAACTCCGCCTGTGTGGCGCGGTTGACATCGACGCTGGCATGAGCACAGGCCATGAAAAGACCCCACCCGACGGCTGCCAAGGCGCGTGCGGTTTGCGTGAGATGCAGATGCATAGAAAATTCTCCCAGTGTTGAATGAAGATCAAAGCTCCTGGCCAAAAGACCAAGGGCTGGAGCATCTTCTGGTGGGGTGAGCTCGCTGCACATCCTCCCAAGGGGTGAGTGATGGCCTCCCCCCATGGAGGGGTCTGCGTTAAGATCTTCAGCAACGCCATGAAGATTGTTCACATCCTGCTCACCTCGCGATTTGCAGGTACTGAGCGCTACATGATCGAACTGGCCAATGCGCAGTCGCATCGTCACGACGTGACGGTCATCCTTCACCGTAATGCCGCGCAAGCGCGACCCGATGCTTGGAGTCATCGCTTGGGTCCCGAGGTGCGCCAGGTCCACGTATCGGGTTGGTGGTGGTGGGCCTGGGCACAGGTCAGACGGGCCCTGATCGAAATCGAGCCTGACGTGGCGCATGCCCACCTCAGCGGTGGCTGCCGAAGCTTGCGAGGCCTGAGGCTGTCGGGCTTGCGCCTGGCCACTCTACACATTCGCTACAAGCCACAGCAGCATGCCGATTTGGATGCTCTGATTGCCATTGCGCCTTGGCAATTGGCCGCCATTCCGGCTGCTTTGCAAGCCCGCACCCGTCAAATCGACAACTGGACCGACATGCGGCCATTTGATCCTGAGGCGAGACGCCGCATCCGCTTGCAGTGGGGCGTGGCCGAGAACGAGATCCTGGTTGGGGCCATGGGTCGCATGGAACCCAGCAAAGGCATGGACCTGCTGATTCGTGCCTTCTCGGCCGTGGCTCAACCCGGGCTGAGGCTTGCACTGGTAGGCGCCGGCACATCGTGGTCATCTCTGCGCCAAATGGCGGGCCAAGCCGTGATCATGCCGGGATTTGCCGAGCATCCCCACGAATGCCTGGCCGCGTTTGATTGGTTTGTCAGTCCGGCGCGCAGCGAGCCATTTGGTTTGGTGATGTTGGAGGCCATGGCCAGCGGCCTGCCCATCTTGGCCACGGCCTCAGAAGGTGCCCAGCATCTGGCTGCCCTGATCGGCCGACCGCTGGTGCCTTGCAACGACGTAGACGCTTTGCAAGCTGCTTTGCAGACTATTGTGAGCAGTCGACCTCAGCGGCAGTCGTATGACCTCAGGCCGTACCAGTTGGACACGCAGGTGGCGGCTATCGAGGACTGGTACGCTCAGGCGATGGCGCGCGTTCAAATTCCCAGGCGAGATAGCTGAACTTGCGCTGGATGCGATAGCGCAAGCGCCGCAGGTGCTGTTGCCAGTTCAATGTCGCCGTGGGGTCGAGTGCGTCCCGGTAGGCCACGGGCTGCGCCTTGCGCAAGATGAAGTGCCCATGAAACCCGTACATCCGTCCCAGGGGTTGGGGGCCAACGAAGTACAGGTGGGAGCGCGCCGTCAGGAAATTTACATGCGTGGGATCCACAAATGCTTCGGGTGCCGGATATGCGGGTGTCAACGCATAGAACAGGCCGCCTGGGGCCAGCACGCGCGAAACCTCATTCATCAGTTCGATGAAGGGGAAACGTACGCCTGAGCCCGTGGCATCTGACAAAACGCGAGGCACGTGCTCCAGGAAGTCGTAAGCTGACACCGAGTGGAAGTGACCATCAGCAAACGGGATGCCCTGGGTGGCGAGGTTGGCCGACACGATGGTGGCGCCCGAGGAACTCGCCGCGGGGGCGCTGCCCAGATCGATTCCAAAGACCTCGTCGCGTCCGTAGGGATTGCGGGGGATGGCCCCACAGCCTAGATCCAGATGACGGGTAGGGGTAAAGGCTTGCATAGGTGGGATTATCCAAAAGCTATGGGGCAGCCCGGCACAGCAGATAGTGCCGGGTGATGGCCCGGATCTGCGCCCACCGCTGGCCGAGCGCCTGGGGTGAGGCCGCAGCCATGCGCAGGTACAACCAGCACTCTTTGGCCGTGGGGCGCGACTTGCTGCCAAACTCCGATGCCGCTTGCAGCAACAAGCCAGGGTGGGCGTGGGCCAATCGGCGATAGTGCTCCAGCATCTGCTGGCGCCGCCGTTTGTACTGGCGCCGACGCACGGCGGAGCGCTGATCGGCCAGTAGGGCATTGTGAGTGTGCTCACGGTGCCGGGCCAGCGCGGCGGCCAGATAAATCTTGCGCGCCCCCAAGATGTCAGCGCCATAAAACAAACAATCGTCCGGACGCGTCTTCCACTGACTGACCTGGTCTGCGGGCAAGCTGAAAATCCGCGCCAACAGTTCACGCCTGAGGGTGTTGCCCGAAGTGGCCACACCTTGCCAGCGGGGATGAAAGCATCCCAAGAGCACCGACGTGCCCAGATCCCGATCATGCTGGTGGCGCTGGCCGTTCAGCATCAACCCCTGCCGGGCACCAAACAGCGACATATTGCAGTACACGTAATCAGCTGCTGGATGACGCTGGTAAGCCTGGGCCATCGTCGCCAGGTAGTGGGGCTCCCACAGATCGTCCGAGTCCAGCAGGGCGATCACGTCGCCGCTGCTCAGCGCGAAGCCCGTCATCCAGGCGGCCAACTGCCCGGCGTTGGCTTGTCTCACGATACGCACGTGGGGCACTTGCGCAAAATGTGCATGCAGCTTTTGCACAGATTCATCGGTCGATCCATCATCGACCACGATCACCTCATAAGGCGCCCAAGTTTGATCGAGAGCCGACTGAACCGCGTCGATCACAAAGTCTTGGTAGTTGTAGCTGCTGATCAGGACCGTAAACCGGATTGCCGAAGCTTCAGATTCAACGCGACTCATGCGTGCCGCCTCCAGCGCTGACCCCAAAACTGTTTGAGCGCAAACCGCGAGAACGGCTCCCGGGGATTGAGCCGCATCAACTCATCTGAGCGCTGCCTCATATGCCTGACCAAGGCGGGGCAAAACCATTGGTGCTCACGTGCAGCCCACAGGTGCGAGAGTCTTTCCAAATAGGGCTGATCGGGTCCAGGAGCCTGGGCCAGGCGTTGCAGCCAGGCCGCCCGTTGGCGAAACAGTACCCAGCTGTTGCGCTTGACGGCTTTGCGCTGCATGGCGTCAGTTTGGCTCAGCGCATGTTGTCGGTACTGCACCAGCGCTTGGTCGACATACCCAATCGAGCCCACTGTGGCAGCCACTGCGGCCAACCACCAGTCGTGGTATCCGCTTTCAGAAAAGGGCATGGCGTGATCGAGCAGTGTGCGCCGAAACACCATGGCGTGCCCGGAGACGCTGTTCCAGAAACACAAGGGCAAAACGCCGCTTCCTTCATACATGTTCACACGCTGAGACAGGCGCATGCCCAGGCAGTTGCCTTGCTCGTCAACAAACTGTGAGTCGCAATAGCCCAAGAGGTGGTGGTTCAAAAGGGGCAGAGTCGTCGAAAGCTTGACAGGGTCCCACACATCGTCTTGATCACACAGCGCGATGAACTCACCTCGACAGCGAGACAAGGCGAGCTCGAAATTCCGGTTGACACCCAGTCGGTGAGGGTGACGCCATGCGCGAATTCGGTTGTCGCGTGCGGCCCATTGTTCAATTAACGGCCAGGTGTCATCATCTGATGCATCGTCGCAGACCACCACTTCCAGCGCCACACCACGTTGGTTCAAGACCGACTCGAGCTGCGCGCACAGGTGCTGCTGACCGTTAAAGGTGCACAGGGCCACCGAGACCAGGCCATCCACGCCGCTTGAAGGGCTCATGACCGTCACTCTGTCCAATGCGCCGCAATCCAGGGCGCCGGCAATGCGCTTCGCCAGTTGCCACGGGTTTTGCCCTCCAGCGCATCAGGGGGGTTGACCACCCCGTGAAAGACCAAGATGCGTGCCCCGATGGGGATTGACGGTGGACGCCAGTAGTTCAGGGGGAAGGTGGGAATGCAGTGGTATTTGTAGCTGCGGCACCACCCTGAGGGCCAATAACGCAAACGCCCCTGGGCATGCATGACTTCTGACAGATAAGCCTGTTCATTGCGCAATCGTGCACGCACCTGCTCTTGTGTCGCGCGAAACTGCTCCAACACATCGGCGTGGGCTCCCAGCGTAAAGCGGTACACAGAGGAGTTGCCGGTGATGCGCCAGGGCCGCTTCCAGTCGTGAATGATCACAAACTCACCGGGAAATTCGAAAAAGGGTGTGATGTCGTCAACGATCACCACGTCCAAATCCAGAAACAGTGCCGTGCCCTGCAGCTGATGCAAATCAGCCTCGAATGTGGTGAGCTTGGTCCAGCCTCTTTCGGGGATGTGGGCGGGCAGTTGCAGGCTGGGAATGGGCAAACAGCGAACCTCTTGCCGTATGCCCTGGTCGTTATCGGTCAGGCACACGAAGTTGAATTCGCCGCGCAGGTGCCGCTTGACCATCCCATACAGTCGATTGACATACTCGGGGCCGTACTTGGTGCCCCATTTCATGCACAGCACCACCCGATTGGTGTCGCTCACAACTCCTCCAGGGTCTGGGGCGGGAAACTGTCCCAATTCAGGCAGCCGGGGCACTGCCAAAAGTAATGTTGAGCCTCAAACCCACAAGCGGCGCAGCGATAGCGCTGAAGCGGACGCGCCGCTTGCGCCACGCTGCGTTCGATGGCGTGGATGCTGGGGTCTGTCGATTGTGAGGAGGACAAAGACAGCAACAGATGCGCTGCCGACAAACTCGATGGAACGCGTTGGAGGTGATCGAGCAGTCGATCGGCGGCCCGCTTGGCATGCGGCCCATCCAACAGCCTTAAGGCGTGCAGGGCAGGCAGGCTGGGCGACTGCGCGTACCAGCCCTCCAGCTGAGCGAGTGCACGCGCTGTGGCATCACCCCCGAGTTGTTGTGCCGCTTCTGCGTAGTCCACTGCCACCAGGGAAAAACTGGGGGCCCGTACCTGTATGAGCAGCTCCCAGGCACGCAGGGCGCCGCCCGGGTCTCCTTGCCGCAGACACTGTTGTCCCATCAAGACCAAAGGGCGAGCCGCGTGCGGATCGCTTTGGCGGGCCCGATCCAGCAAGCTTTGGGCTTGATGCGGCTGGCCGGCCAGATCGGCTTGCAGTGCCAACTCACAGAAGTAATGCGCCATACGGCCTCTGAGCGAACCCTGCTGCAAACGCTGTGCAGGCTCAGCGGCTTCCATCTGCTCGCATACCGCTACGGCCCGTTCCCAGTCACGAGAGCGCTCATACAGCGCCAATCGGGCCAGGCGAGCATCGCCCTCAAACGCGGTGCCCTCCAGTTTCAAACAGGCAGCCTCGGCACGATCAAACAAACCCGCACGCAGGAAGTCTTGAGCCAAGGCATGTTGGGCGCGGTGCCTGTCTTCGGTTTTCAGGTCCGAGCGAGACAGCAAGTGCTCATGTACCCGTACCGCACGTTCAAATTCACCGCGTCGGCGAAACAGATTGCCCAAGGCAAAGTGCAGGTCGGCCGTGTCAGGATCATTTTGTACGGCCTCGATGAAGGCGTCGATGGCTTTGTCCTGTTGCTCATTGAGCAGCAGGTTCAATCCCTTGAAATATGGCTTGGGCGAATCGCGGTTTTCTCGTCGCCATTGTCGCAAGTCCATACGCGAGGCCATCCAGCCCAGCAAGAATGCGATGGGCAGGCCCAACAGCAGCCACGACAGCTCAAAGTCCATCGCGAGGCGGGTGCTCAACCACAGTGGACTCGGACGCCCGGGGGGTGGCCGGTGCAGGGTTCAAGGCCGATTCCTGCTGCGCACGCTTAAGGGCAAATCGGCGCTGACGCCACCAACCGGGCAGCATCGCCAGCACCCCCACTGCCGCGCCTCCCGCAAAGGCCACCAGCACCACCATGACCATGGGGGCTTGCCATTGCACGCCAAAGAACCAATGCACCGTGGCCTGCTGCTGGTTGTTCAGCGCAAAGGCAAACAAGGTGAAGAAGATGAACGCCCGAACCAGCCAGAAGAAGGTGCGCATGCGCTCAGACTACAGCAGATTCAGCCCGCTGTCTCCCGGGCCGAGGACGCCCCATCCACGGCTTCGCGAAGAGATTTGCCGGGCTTGAAGTGGGGCACCAAACGTTCGGGCACCTGCACCTGCTCACCGCTGCGGGGATTGCGTCCCAAGCGTGGGGGGCGCCTGCTGATGGAGAAGCTGCCAAACCCCCGGATCTCGATGCGATGTCCACGCGCCAGGGCGTCAGACATGGCATCGAGCATCGTCTTCACGGCAAACTCGGTGTCGCGCTGCGTCAGCTGTGCGAACCGAGCTGCCAATCGATTGACGAGATCCGAACGGGTCATGGGACTCGGACTCAGCCGTTGCCGCCAGGGGGGTTGTCCAGCTTGGCGCGCAGCAAGGCGCCCAGGCTGGTCGTGCCGGCGTTTTCACGCTCGTTGCTCGCCGTCAGCCTTTGCATGGCTTCTTGCTGGTCAGCGGCGTCCTTGGCTTTGAGCGAAAGCTGAATCGAGCGGGTCTTGCGGTCGACGTTGATGATCATCACCGACAGCTCTTCGCCTTCCTTGACCACATTGCGTGCGTCCTCCACGCGATCGCGGCTGATCTCGCTGGCACGCAGGTATCCGGTGACGTCTTCGGCCAGCAGCACCTCGGCACCCTTGGCGTCTACCGTAGTGACTTTGCCGTTGACGATGGCGCCGCGGTCATGGATGGTGGTGAAGGTGGTGAACGGGTCGGTATCCAACTGCTTGATGCCCAGAGAGATACGCTCGCGCTCCACATCCACGGCCAATACGACGGCCTCGACCTCCTGGCCCTTCTTGTAGTTGCGCACGGCAGCTTCGCCCGGCTCGTTCCAAGACAGGTCAGACAGGTGCACCAGACCGTCGATGCCCTGAGCCAGACCGATGAAGACGCCAAAGTCGGTGATCGACTTGACGGGACCCTTGACCTTGTCGCCACGCTTGACCGCGGTGCTGAATTCTTCCCAAGGGTTGGCCTTGCACTGCTTCATGCCCAGGCTGATACGGCGCTTGTCTTCGTCGATCTCCAGCACCATGACTTCGACCTCATCGCCCAGGGTCACGACCTTGGAGGGGGCCACATTCTTGTTGGTCCAGTCCATCTCGCTGACGTGCACCAGGCCCTCGATGCCGGGCTCGATCTCAACGAACGCACCGTAATCGGCGATGTTGGTGACCTTTCCAAACAGGCGTGTTCCCGTGGGATAGCGGCGCGCCACACCCAGCCAAGGATCGTCGCCCAATTGCTTGAGACCCAGGCTGACCCGGTTTTTCTCCGAGTCAAACTTCAACACCTTGGCCTGAAGTTCCTGGCCCACCGTCACCACCTCGCTGGGGTGACGCACGCGGCGCCAGGCCATATCGGTGATGTGCAGCAAGCCGTCGATACCCCCCAGGTCGACGAAGGCGCCGTA
>CAYNSW010000007.1:0-53447 GCA_964400135.1 uncultured Rubrivivax sp.
GGGCATGCCCCGGCGCCACCTTACGGTGTCGTGGACAACCCGCAGAGCTGGTTGGAGCATTTTGACCTGGTGTTTCTGGACCCGCCGCACACCGGATGGTCGCTGGCAGCGGGTGATGAGGCACGCAAGAAGTTGTTGTCGGTAGACGGCGACGTGCAGGCCCTGTGTGAGGTCATCCGCTGCTGGCTGGGTCGACACCAGCGCTGGGGCTCGCAGGTGCTGTTGTGTGGCGAGAGCTACGGGACCACGCGTGGTGCCGCCATGGCCGATGCGCTTCAAGCCAGTGGCGTGGCGCTGTCGGGTGTGATTTTGGTGTCTTGTGCCATGGACTTGCAGACCATCGTTTTCGGCCCGGCGCACGACTTGCCTTACACGCTCTTTCTGCCCGCATTTGCCAATACGGCCCAGTACCACGGCCTGCTCAAGGGAGCGCTGGCCCAATCCTCGCAGGCCGCACGCCAAGCGGCCGAGGACTATGCCAACGGCGAGTACCTGGCAGCACTACACGCAGGTGGCCGACTCACCTCACAGCAGCGTGGCAAAGTGGCCCGGCGTTTGGCAGAGCTTACGGGCCTGCCTCGTGAGCTCATCGAGCAGCAGCACCTTCGCATCCGTGACGAGACCTTCTTCTTTGAGGCCATGCGTCCACAGGGCCGTATCGTGGGCCGGTTGGAGTCGCGCGTGACCGGACCCATGGGCGCCACCCGATCCCGCCAGTGGGAGTTTGACCCCGGCATTGATGCCATTGCCGGTCCCTACGGCATGGCGGCGCAGGCTTACTTCGCCTCCGCGTTGGGACTTCGGCTGGATGCTGCGTACCACGCCATCAACCCCGAAGTGGGCGAGAAGTGGAACTGGAATCGTGGCAAGGCGCAGGGTAACGGATACGCCTGCACCACCCCCGACCTGGCCCGTGCGATGCGGCGCAACCCTCATCTGAAGATTTTTGTGGCCAGCGGTCGCTACGACCTGGGCACCCCTTACAGCGCCACCGATTGGTCGTTGGCTCAACTGGATGTGCCCCCCGATGTGATGACCCGGCTCACGCACCGCTACTACGACGCCGGACACATGATGTACACCCGTGAGTCTGATCTTCGCCAGCTCAAGGCCGATGTGGCGGCGTGGTGGGGTTGAGCCCGATTCATCACTCGATTCAGGAGGAGTTGTCATGGCCGCTTATCTCATTGCCGATACGAGCCTGTTTGACCCGGCCCATTACGAGGAGTACAAGATCCGGGCCAAGGCCATTGCGGAGAAGTTTGGTGGGCAGTATTTGGCTCGGGGTGGCCAACTCAGCGTCAAGGAGTCTGACCTGTGGTCGCCCACACGGCTGGTGATCGTGCGGTTCGAGACCTTTGAGCAGGCCAATAAGTTCTACGACTCACCTGAGTACCAAGCCATCTTGCATTACAGCCAGGATTCTGCAAAGCGAACGGTGGTGGTGGTCGAGGGAATCTGAGCGGGTGACCCGACAGGGCTTGATTTACACAGGCGGTCACGCCTCATGAGCTGGCGTGAAGCACAGCGAATGTCCGGTGGGGTTTCCAGGACAAGATACAGGGTAATTCCGACTTCATTTGTCGTACTTTGCGTCAAGAATGCCTCTCATCATTGCGTTGACTTGGGAGGTTTTCATGCGCGTTTTGGCTTGGATTAAGGCCGTATTGGCCTCAATGGCGTTGGTGCTGGCCAGCGGTCAGGTGGCCGCTCAGGGTGCGGTGCTCAAGGTGGGCTCCACACCCACAGGGGTGCCCTTTACCTTCTTGGACACCAAGACCAACACCATACAGGGCATCATGGTGGATTTGATTCGTGAAGTGGCCAAAGATGCCGGCTTTCGGGTGGAGGTGGAGGGCATGCCCTTTGCCACTCTGATTCCTTCATTGACCGGCAACAAGATCGACATCATCGCCGCGGCGATGTACATCACCCCCCCACGTTTGGAGGTGATCAACTTTTCCAATCCGATTTACACCTACGGTGAAGGCCTGATCGTTCCCAAGAAAGACACCAAGGCCTACGCCAAGTTGGAAGACCTCAAGGGCATGATTGTGGGGGCACAAAAAGGAACGGCCTATGTGGAGCCTTTGCAAAAGAGCGGGCTCTTTCCTGAGGTCAAGATCTACGACAATATCCCCGCCATTTTGGCCGACGTGAACGCAGGTCGTATTGGCGCAGGGTTTGCCGACAAGCCGATTGCGGCCTACAACCTGCAGCAGGGGCTATTCCCAGAGACGCGTGTGGTCAACACCTACACCTCCACACTCACGGGTTCGGTGGGCATTGGCGTGCGCAAGGCTGATGCCGAGCTACTCAAGCGCATCAACGCTTCTCTGGACAAACTGCAAAAAGACGGCACGATCAAGCGCATCTTGGCCAAGTGGGGTCAAGAATAAGCCAACCCGGGAGCGCGCCTCATGTTCATGAAGGATGCTGCCGAGTTCATGCCCATCTTGTTGGAGGGGCTGCGACTCACGCTGGTGGTCACGGCGGGCTCACTGCTGCTGTCCACCGCATTGGGTCTGGTTTGGGCCCTGATGCGGGTGTCGGGCATCACCGCCTTGGTGTGGATATCCAAGGCGGTGATCAACACCATCCGCGGCATTCCCATCATCGTGCAGCTCTTTTACATCTACTTCGTGCTGCCCGAATTCGGCATCAAACTGAGCGCGCTGCAAGCAGCCATCATTGGCTTGGGCATTGCCTATTCGGCCTACCAGGCCGAGAACTTCCGGGCTGGTATTGAGGCCATCGACTTCGGCCAAATAGAGGCGGCCCAATCCTTGGGCATGGGCTGGGCCCTGACCATGCGGCGGGTTATCCTGCCGCAGGCTTTTCGCATCGTGTTGCCTCCCTACGGCAACACCATGATCATGATGCTCAAAGATTCCTCTCAAGCCTCGACCATCACGGTGGCTGAGCTGGCTCTCAAGGGGCAGATGATCGCGTCGTCAACCTTCAAAAACGGCACGGTGTTCACGCTGGTGGCGTTGCTGTACCTGTGTATGAGCGTGCCGCTGATTCTCTTGGTGGGATGGCTAGAGCGCAGGGCGGCGCAGAAATGATTGAGCTGCGCGGTGTTCACAAGCGATTTGGACACAACCACGTACTTCGCGGCATTGACGCACGAGTAGAAAAAGGTGAGGTGGTGTGCATCGTGGGGCCTTCGGGCTCGGGCAAGTCCACCATCTTGCGTTGCATCAATGGGCTGGAGGCCTACGATGAAGGCGAGATCACCGTAGGAGGTACTCGCGTAGATCGATCGGGTCCCCACATCGTGGATATCCGGACACAGGTGTCCATGGTGTTTCAGCGCTTTCACCTGTTTCCTCACCGCACCGCGCTGCAAAACGTTATCGAAGGACCCGTTCACGTCAAGAAGGAACCGCTGGCCCAAGCCACAGAGCGCGGACGGCAGCTCATGCAACGAGTGGGACTGGCCGACAAGCTCGATGCCTATCCGCGTCAATTGTCGGGTGGGCAAATGCAGCGGGTGGCCATTGCCCGCGCCCTGGCCATGGAGCCTCGTGCGATTTTGTTCGATGAGCCGACATCAGCGCTAGACCCGGAGTTGGTTGGCGAGGTGCTGGCCGTGATGCGCGATTTGGCTGATGAGGGGATGACCATGATCGTGGTCACGCACGAGATGGGCTTTGCACAAGAAGTAGCAGACCGGGTGTTGTTCATCGATGGAGGCGTCATCGTGGAGCAGGGCGTCGCCCAACAAGTGCTCACCGATCCCCAGCACCCCCGTACGCAAGACTTTTTGCGGCGTGTGCTGCGGCCCCTGGAAGGATCGGTGCAATGAGCCGCTCCGATGCGCCATTTCCCTTGCAGCCTTCCCTGTGGGCCGCCACTGCAGTGGCAGCATCGCGGTGGGAGGCGTTGACGGCGCCGGTTTCCACGGATGTGTGTGTGGTGGGCGGCGGGTTTGCCGGCCTGTCGACGGCCCTGCATCTGGCCCAACGCGGCGTGCGAGTGACCCTCTTGGAGGCTCGAGAGCCTGGGTGGGGAGCGTCGGGTCGCAACGGCGGACAGGTGATTCCAGGGTTGAAGTACGACCCCGTTGAGATGCGCGCCATGTGGGGCCCTGAAAAGGGGGAGCGCTTGCTGAGGTTTGCGGCCTCTACGGCCGATGCCGTGTTTGATTTGATCGGCGAACATCGGCTGGATGTTCCCCACGTGCGCGCCGGATGGATTCAGGGGGCGCACACCGAAGCGGGTGTGGCGCTGGTCCGATCGCGTGCCCAGCAGTGGCAAGCCGAAGGCGTGAGCGGTGCGGCGTTCCTGGACCGGCAGGCCACAGCGCAGGCGCTGGGCACGGATCGGTATTTGGCGGGCTGGGTGCACCCAGGTGGTGGCGCCATACAGCCGCTGTCTTATGCTCGGGAGTTGGCCAGGTTGTGCGCGACTTATGGGGTGTCTATCTGGGCTCAATCGCCCGTGGTGGGTCTGCAGCGTCAAGGCAAGGCCTGGGTGGTGCGTACGGCCAACGGCAGCACCGTCCAGGCCGATCAGGTGGTGGTGTGCACCAATGGTTACAGCGACCAGTTAGTGCCGGGGCTGCGTGAGTCGGTGATCGCCCCCAATTCATTCCAGGTGGCCACCGAGCCCTTGGATTCGAGTGTGGCGGCCACGATATTGCCGCAAGGTCATGTCACCTCGGATACCCGTCAGCTGCTGTTTTACTTCCGGCTCGACCACCAAAGGCGCTTGCTCATGGGCGGACGGGGACCCTTTCGGGAGCCTGCCTCAGATGCCGACTGGTCGCACCTGGAGCGGGTCATGCACCTGATGTTCCCTCAGGTACGCGAGGCGCCTATTGCCTTTCGCTGGTGTGGCCGGGTGGCCCTGACCCGCGATTTCCTGCCCCATTTGCATGAACCGCAGCCCGGCCTGCTGGTGAACGTGGGCTGCATGGGTCGGGGGGTGGGCCTGCAAACGGCCATGGGACGGGTCATGGCGCAGTACCTGTGTGATCGCGACGCCAACGCGTTGCCGTTTCCGTTGACTGAGATCCGCGGCATCCCCTTGCACCGCTTCCGTCGTATTTACCTCTCCCTGATCATTGCCTGGTACCGGATGCGAAACGGGGGCTTGGCCTAGTCCTCAGCCCGATCCGCATACGTTGGGCCGATCTCACTTTCGGCTGCGAGGGGCCTGATCAAACTTGCGCCAGTATCCGAACTCCTCCTCATGGACCTCGAAGTCCAATTCGCAGACTCGAAGCTGCATCCGCTCTTGCACATCGGCCACGGCCCGGTTGTAGATGCTGGGCCCAATCTCCTCGATGAAAAAGTTCAGCAGCCCACCCGCTGCCACATTGCCGATTTTTTGCTCCAAATGCTCGGAGAAATAGCGCTCAATAGAGAGCACCGCTTGTCGCCGAACCTCTGGGAGTAGTTCTATGCTCATGGCAAGTTACTCCGATAAAGGGGTCCACCGGTCCCAGGCTCGCGCTGCCACAGGCTCGCCAAATAGGTCTAACTGAACGGGTGTGCCCCGATGAATGACCTGCGCAGCGTCTCCGCGCAAGTAGCCCAGGCCCACGCATCGGCCCGCTGCATGGCCCCAGCCTGCGGAGGACAATTCCCCCACGGGTTGACCATTGCAGACAATGCCTTCACCCCCCCAGAGCCAGTGGGTGGGGTCGTCGGCCACGATGTGAACCAGCTTTTTTCGAAGCGGGAGAGGTTGTGAACTTTGCAGCGCCTGTTTGCCGATGAAGTCCATCGACTTGGTCAGCTTCACGGCAAATCCCAATCCTGCTTCCCAAGGAGTCTCGTCGGGCCCGAGTTCTGCTCCCCATGCTCGGCGACCGGCTTCAATTCGCAAGGCATCGATCGCGTAATACCCGGCATCGACCAGGCCCAGACCGTCTGCCGCTTCATGCACAGCCCAATCAACATGGCGCAATTGCTCAATCGGTACGTACAGCTCCCAGCCCGGTCCCCCCACATAGCTCATGCGTGCGGCGCGCACCCTGGCCAGGCCCACGTCAATTTCCCGCGTGTGGGAAAACGGCAATGAAGATGCCGTCAGGTCGTCAGGGCTGACACGGGCCAACAGTTCGGCCGCGTGAGGCCCCATGACGGACAAAACACCGTATTGCGCAGAAACATCGGTCACCGTCACAAAGGCATCGCCGATATGACGCTCAATCCAATCGGCATCACGCTGCGGCTGAGCCGAGCCCGTCACCAATAAAAAGCGCTGCGGCGACAGGCGAATCACCGTCAGATCACTCTCAAATCCCCCGCGGTCATTGAGCATGGCGGTGTACACCATACGCCCCTCGGGGGCATCGATATCGTTGGCGCAAAGGCGTTGCAGCAGGGCACAGGCATCGCGACCCTGTACCAACAGTTTTCCAAACGAGGTTTGATCGAAGATGGCCACGGCTTCGCGCACCGCACGCATCTCGTGTTGTACCCAAGGCAGCCAGCCCGGCCGACCCAGGCCGTAGGGCGGGGCGACGGCCGAGGGGGGGCGGAAGTAATTGGCACGCTCCCAGCCGTTTTTAGATCCGAACTCCGCCCCGCGTGCGGCCAACTGGTCGTACAGCGGGCTGGTTCGCAGGGGACGTACCGACTGCAACTCTTGTTTCGGCCAGCGCATGGCGTAGTGCAAGCCTAAGGTCTCGGCTGTGCGTTGGGCGAGTTGCTTACGGTTTCCCGCATAGGAGCCAAACCGGCGCAGATCCACTTCCCACAAGTCTTGCGGGGCTTGTCCGCGCTCTATCCATTGCGCAATCAAACGCCCCGCGCCTCCGGAGTTGGCGATGCCCGCCGAGTTGAACCCTGCGCAAACAAAGTAGTGCTGCAAGCCGGGAGCCTCGCCCACGATGAAATTGCCGTCGGGCGTGAAGCTTTCGGGGCCATTGAGCAGCATCTTCACGGGTGCGGTTTCCAAACACGGCGTTCGGTGGATGGCCGCATTCATCAACACTTCAAACTGGTCCCAGTCCTCGGGCAGCAGCTGAAAGGCGAAATCAGACGGAATCGGATCCACCTTCCACGGTTTGGCTTGAGGCTCGAAGCCGCCCATGACCAATCCCCCGACCTCCTCCTTGTAGTAGATGAAGCCATCGGGGTCTCGCATGACGGGCATGTTGGTGGGCACGCCGGCGATCCGATCGGTGACGATGTAAAAATGCTCTGCTGAATACAGAGGAACGGTCACCCCGGCGAGCGCGCCAAACTGCCTGGCCCATTGCCCCGCGCAGTTCACCAGTGTTTCGCATTCAATCTCGACAATCTCACCGTTCGGGCCGCCAGTTCGGGCCCGCAGCCCACGCACTCGCCGCCCAGCACCGGATGGCGCAGTGAGAACGTCCACCACCTCAAACCCTTCGCGCAGCTGAGCCCCACGCATGCGTGCACCCTTGGCCAGGCTCATACACAAATCGGTGGGGTTGGCCTTTCCATCGCCGGGAATCCACTGCGCCCCTTGCAAATCGTCTGTGCGCAAAATCGGAACCCGCTGGCCGGCTTCCGCAGGGGATATCAGGTGCACTTCCACGCCAAATCCGCGCGCCAAGGCGGCTTGCTTTTTCATCAAGGCCCAGCGCTCGGGAGTGCGTGCCACATTGACGCTGCCGCAAGCGCTCCAGCCCGTGGCCAGGCCTGTCTCTTGCTCAAGCGAGGCGTACAGCTCGATCCCATAGCGGCTCATGGCGGTCATGGATCGATTGGGGCGCATCTGCCCCACCAGGCCGGCCGCGTGCCAGGTGGTGCCACTGGTCAAACGCCCTTGCTCCAGCAACAGCACATCGCTGATGCCCAATTTGGTGAGGTGATAGGCAGTGGAGCACCCGGCGATACCGCCACCGACGATGACCACGCGAGCGTGGCGCGGAATAGACACTGACATGCGCCCTATGGTGCCATTGCGTCGAGCCTCACGCCTCAGCAATGACCCTCAGTCATCCCGGGGGTGGCCGGGTCTCTACATCCCAGTACATCCACACATCACGCATGAAGGGATGTCGTTGGTAATGGTGCAACCAAGGTTGAACCAGGTCGTTGGCGATGGCATGGCCGTGCACCTTGAACGGCATGTAGGCCACCAAGATGTCTTTGGCTTGACGCATCAGGGCCAGACGGTCTGGGCCATCGGGCAGACGCATCTGGGCCTCGTAGAGGCGGTCAAACGCATCCAGGCGAAACCGTGGGTCGTTGGATTCACTGGCGTTGGGTCCGTAGGCAATGCCCAGAAAGAAGCCGCCGTCGGGAGAGCCGGCGCTCCAAGAGTAACCCCACATCATCACGGTACCGGCTCGGCTGCGCTTGAGCAGTTCCGGCCACGTGGCAATCTCAAATTCGATGCGCAGCCCCACTCGATTCATCGAGCGCTTCCACAACTCAGAGGCCATGCGGTCTCGGGTGGAACCCAGGCTGGCCATTCTCAAGACCAGGGGCTGACCGTTGGGCTGTTCGCGCCAGCCATCGCCATCGCGATCCACATACCCGTACAGATCCAGCAGGGCCTGTGCTTTGGCCGGATCGAATTGGCTCATCTCGCTGGAGTAGGCAGGGTCGTAGCCGGAGGTGAAGGGCGCGATGGTGGACTGTGCGGGAATGGCTTGTCCGCCCAGGACATGGCGGATATAGCTGGGGTTGTCAAAGGCCAACCCGACAGCGCGGCGCAGGGCCACCTTGTCGGGCGTGTAGCCGCCCACCACCGGGTCTTCCATGAAGAAATAGCTCATGGACATGAGCGGTTGTACCGAGCGAAACAGGCGCACGCCGCGCTTTTGCAGAAACGGCGCCAGTTGCCCCCCCGGTGCGGCCAAGTTCACATATTCTGGCGGGATGGCTAGCGCAGCGTAATCGCCATGGAGAAACGACAGCCAACGTGGCTGCGCCTCTTCCACAATATTCACTTCCACCTCGTCGATCAGTGGCAGGGCCTTGCCTTGCAGCCGGGCGGCGATCGCCTGCGCCCACGGCTCTTGGGCCGGTGTGCCCTGGTAGGTCTGGCTGCGGAAGGAAGGTGATCGCTCCAGCACGATGCGTGAGGCACGGCGCCAACTTTTCAGTCGAAATGGTCCAGTGCCCACAGGGTGCCCCCCAATGAGCGAAGGGCCATAGTGCTCCACCACCTCGCGCGCGACTGCACCCGTCAGCGAGGAGTCGGCCAGAAGGTAAACAAACCGTGGGTTGGCCTCGCCCAACACGATACGGAAGGTGTATCGATCCAGCGCTCGAACACCCTCTACCTCGGTGTCGTAGTTGAAGGGGCGACGCGAGGCAATGGCCTGTTCGCGCAGCGCAGCCAACCCCGGGAGTTTGGCGGTTTCAAACAGATACAGATCGCTGGAGTTGTACTGCGGATCGTAAAAGCGCTTGATGGCATAGACATAGTCCTGGGCCACCAACTCTCGCTTACGCCCTTTAAAGGCCACATCGTCAGCGAAATAGATGCCGGGACGTAGGGTGACTGTGATGGTTTTGCCATCGGCCGATATGTCGGGCAGCCGGCTGGCAGTTCGCGTGATCAACTGCACCGGACGCGCCAGGTAGTCGTAGCCCAGCGGTGCCTCCAGGATGTGGGCGATGATGACACTGGAGTTGAAGTCGCTGTTGGTTTGGGTGGGATCGAAGCTCGCCTCCGGGGTGGGAAAGCTCAGACGCAACACCTTGCGTGAGGACCCCTCGGCAGGCGTTTGTCCCCTTTGGCCGGCCGCTGCGGGGTTGCCCAGTGCGGCGTAGGGCCACGCGGAGGCGACCGAGGCGGCTGAGGCGCCCATCACCCAGTGTCGACGCCTCACAGGGGACTCCGACAAGCGTGTTCAACGGGAAAGAATCGCCAACTCTGCAACGCGTTCACCCGCCCATTGTCAGGGCAAAACGGCCCGAGCCGTCCCGATGCACAATTTAGGTCATGTTCAACCCCATCGTCCTGGAACTGTTCCTCATCGTGGGAGCGGTGGCTGTTTTCTATGTCTGGCAGATGCGAAGCCTGAAGCGGGACATGGAGATCACCCGAAAAAAGCGAGAAGAGGCTGCCCAACGGCAGTCTGAGGATCCACCATGAGTGTCGAATCGGTTCGCGCTTTTTTTCGTGAGCGAGGCCTGGACTGGCCCATATTGGAGATGGAGAACAGCACGGCCACAGTGGCCTTGGCCGCACAGGCGCATGGTGTAGAGCCCGGACGCATTGCCAAAACCCTGGCTTTTCGCTTGTCTGACCAACGGGTGGTGCTGCTGGTGGCACGCGGTGATGCCCGTATCGATAACCGCAAATTCAAAGACGCTCTGGGCAAGGGCAAGATGCTGCCACCCGACGAGGTGCAGACGCTGACCGGACACCCGGTAGGGGGCGTGTGTCCCTTTGGCTTGGCTCAGCCTTTGCCGGTGTATGCCGATGTTTCACTGCGAGCCTTTGATGAAATATTGCCTGCTGCGGGTGACGTGCACACCGCCTTGCGCATCTCGCCCGACACACTGGCAGACCTCACTCAGGCCCAGTGGGTGGACGTTTGCGTCTGTCCAACCGTCTGAGTCCCCCCGCATCTATGATGTGCGCTTGTCACACGACGTGACGCGGAGTTCCCGATCTTGTTGAGTTCGCTGCGGTCGGCCTCATCGCTGTGGGCCTTGGGGGTGGCCTCCTTTGCCAGCATCGCTTCCATGCGGGCCTGCGACGCCATCCTGCACGATTTGACCCTGGAGTTTTCGGCCACCACCGCCCAAGTGGCCCAGACCATTTCGGGATTTGGCATCGCCTACGGCTTGATGCAGTTTGTTTTCGGGCCCCTGGGCGATCGTTGGGGCAAGTTGCGCATCATGACGATGGCCGTTTTGGGCTGTGCCCTGGTCAATGTGGCGGTGGCGATGTCCCAGGGATTGGACGCCCTGGTGTGGGGCCGCGTGCTGGCGGGGGCGGCCGGTGGGGGCATCGTGCCACTGTGTCTGGCCCACATTGGGGATACGGTGGCCTACGAGCGACGGCAGATGATCTTGTCTCGACTGATGACCGCCACGTTGTCCGGCATGATCGCGGGTCAATGGTTGGGTGGTTTGATTGCCCAGTATTGGGGTTGGCGCGCCGTGTTTTGGTGTTTGGCGGCGCTCTTCCTCGGGGTGCTGCCCGCGCTGTGGCAAGCAGCCGCCACGCAAGGTGCTCCCGCCGCGCCCTCGGGTCTGGGTCAACTGCCCCACCGCATCCAGCAGTTGCTGGTCCGGCCACGCGTTCGGGCCATCTTGCTGGCCGTCACGCTGGAGGGAGCCACCGGATTTGCCACGATCACCTTCGTGCCGGCCTTGTTGAGTCAGCGCTTTGGACTGCCTTCGGGGTCTGCGGGCGCGGTAGCCGCCGTGATGGGGTTGGGGGGCTTGGCCTATACGCTGAGCGCACGCACCATCATTGCCCGACTGGGCGAGACGGGCATGGTGCGCTGGGGAGGCTGGGGCATTGGTCTGAGTCTGGTATTGCTGGGTTGCATGGGGCAGTGGCAGTGGGCCATCCCCGCGTGTGCGCTCGGTGGGCTGAGCCTATACATGTTGCACAACACCTTGCAGGCCCAGGCGACCCAGATGCATCCGCAGATGCGCGGCACAGCCTTGGCGGTGTTTGCCTCGTGCCTGTTCTTGGGCACGGCATTGGGCGTGATGGCGGCCTCGTGGCTGATTGATCATGACCACATGACGGCCGTCTTCGTGGGCGCCGGGCTGTTTTTGCCGGTGCTGGGCAGCCTGCTGAGGCGCGAGCTCAAGGGTTCTGGCAATACTGCTTAAAGGCTGCCGGGGTGTTGGTGAAATTGTGCTCGCGCGCCAGCTCCCAGGGCCTCTCGCAGCGTGCGGTCTTGGTACACCACATATAGCCTGCCGAGGGCAAGCAACCTTTGGCATCGCGCTCGGCCCCCAAGATGGGCAACTTCACGCCGCAGCCAGACAGGCTGGTCACCAGCAGGACGAGCCCCAGTAGAGAAATTCGCTTCATGGTAGGTACCGGTTGATGGCTTTCATGCTCAGGGCGAGAATCTACTACGTCAACAGCCTGTGGCCAAGGCGCGAGCCAATAAAGGATACCGCGTGGACCGTACGGAGCGTTTTTACAAAATAGACCAACTCATCCGGTTTCGCGGGTGCGTAGATCGCCAGACGCTGCTCGAAGCGTTGGGGGTCTCGCTGGCTACGCTCAAGCGAGACTTGGAGTATCTGCGCGATCGGCTCAATGCCCCCATCGTGTGGGATCCCTTCCAGCGCGGGTACCGCTTCGCCCACTCCCCCAGCGCATCGCGGGCCGAGCGTCATGAGTTGCCCGGGGTTTGGTTCAGCGAGCGCGAAATCCACGCCCTGCTGACCATGCACCAGCTCATTCGAGATCTGGATGAGGCCGGGGTCTTGGCGCGCCATCTTCAGCCCTTGCTCGACAAATTACATGCCATGCTCGGCGATGGCCAAGCCGATGCGGAAGAGTTGCTGCGAAGGGTCCGTATTGTGGGCACGGGCCGCCGAGCCGTGCCCAGCCAGTGGTTCGAGTTGTTTGGTGATGCCCTGCTGCGCAGACAGCGGGTGCGCATGCGCTACCGAACCCGTGGCCGTGAGGCAGTATCGGATCGCACGGTCTCGCCTCAACGCCTGGTGCACTACCGTGGCACCTGGTACCTGGACGCCTGGTGTCATGCCAAGGACAAATTGCTGCGATTTGCGCTAGATGCGGTGCAAACGGCCAGCAATACCCACGAGAGGGCCAAAGAGATGGCCCTCAAGACGGTAGAGGCCGAAATGGACGCGGGCTATGGGATTTTCGGTGGGGCCAAGCCCCAGTGGGCCCGATTGGTGTTCTCGGCGGCTTCGGCCCGCTGGGTCAGCCAGGAGCAGTGGCACCCACAGCAAAAGGGACGTTGGCTGGAAGACGGTCGATTTGAAATGCTTTTGCCATTTACCAGCCGAACTGAGCTGGTCATGGACATCCTGCGCCATGCCGGGCAGGTTCAGGTGGTGTCACCTGGGCATCTGGCTGAGGCGGTAATGGAATCTTTGCAAGCAGGGGCTCGGCTTCAACGGGCGGCCAAAGCCGAGTGCTGACGCAGCTCGGTCTTCAAGACTTTGCCGTAATGGTTCTTGGGTAGCGCTTCCACAAAGAGATAGCGTTTGGGTCGTTTGAATCGGGCCAATTCGGCCAGGCACAGCGCGTCCAGCTCTTGGCTGAGATCTTGCCCGGTGTTGCGGGGCACCACAAACGCCACCACCACTTCGCCCCATTCAGGATCGGCCACCCCAATCACCGCAGCCTCCAGCACCTGTGGATGTTGCACCAGCACTTCTTCGACCTCGCGCGGATAGATGTTGGAGCCTCCGCTGATCACCAGGTCTTTGCTGCGGTCTTTGAGTGTGAGAAAGCCATATGCATCCAACACGCCCAAATCACCCGTATGCAACCACCCTGCGCGCAATGTCGACTCGCTGGCCTGCGGGTTGTTCCAATAGCCCTGCATGACGGTATCGCCCCGAACAACCACTTCACCCACTTGGCCGCAGGCCACGGGCCGATCATGTTCATCAACCACCTGTACCTCCACGGCGCTGTGCCGAAAACCCACCGATGCCAGGCGCGACATCCACGCCGGATGCTGCTCGTCTTCGATGATGGAGCGCGGAAGCACTGTGATGGTCATGGGGCTTTCACCTTGACCGTAAATCTGAACAAAGCGTGCCCCCATGACTCGCCGCGCCTCAATCAAATCGGCAACATACATGGGGCCGCCGCCATAGACGATGGTTTTGAATCCTCGACCGTCGCGCCCCAGTGCGGCAAGCTCCTGAACGAGGCGGCGCACCATGGTGGGGGCAGCAAATAGACACAGGCGACCGATGGTGGTGGCCAGATCGGCCAGCTCCTGGCCGTCAAATCCGCCGCTGGCAGGCACCACGTGCCGAGCTGCAGCGTTCAAGTAGGCAAAGGCGTATAGACCGGCTCCGTGTGACATGGGCGCCGCATAGACCACCGCATCATCCGATTCAACGGACTCCACATCGGCCTGATAGCTCAGGGTCATGGCCAGGAGATTGCGGTGCGACAGCATCACGCCTTTGGGGCGCCCGGTCGTGCCGCTGGTGTAAAACAGCCAGGCCAAATCTTCGGGGCGTCTGTGGACCATAGTCAAGGGGCTGTCGTGCCCCGATGCCGCCTGGCCGGCTTGTCGCGCGCTGGCATGTCGGACCCCGCCAATGCGCAGCACCTCGGGCACCTGCTCCTCGGCCGTGATCAGCAACCGGCTGCCCGAATGCTCGACGATATAGGCCGCCTCCTTGGGGTGCAGCTTGGCATTGATTGGCACGATGCACAAACCGGCCCACAGAGCCCCCAACATGCTCACCAGGTAGTCGGGCGAGTTGGCCATGTAGATGGCCACCCGATCGCCGGGCTGCAAGCCTAAGCCATGCAGCCAGGCGGCTGCGCGTTGGCACGACAGGCCCAGACCATGATAGTCCAGCAGCGGGTGGGCACCTCTGAATAGCGCTGGCCTATCGGGGTAGTGCAGGGCACTGCGCTGCAGCAAACTGGCGATGTTCACGCTGTTGTGGGCCTGCCGGCCAGCAGGCGCTTGACGTCATAGGTGATGACACACTGATCGTGTTGATTGAAGATGTCCACGCGCGAGTCCACCACCGCGCGGTTACCTTTGGAGGTGGGGCGCACATTCAACACAGTCACCTCTGCATCGATGGCATCCCCCACCCGAACGGGGCGCAGCACCTTCTTGTTCAATTCCAGCAGGGCCAACCCCGTGCCCTGGATCATTGTTTGCAGCAAGAAGCCCTCGATCAGCGAATAGGTCAGCACCGCAGGCACCGGACGCCCTGCAATGGCTGCACCTTCGGGGTGTTCGTCAATGAAGATGGCTTCCAACATGCCGGTGACGCCTATGAAGTTCACCAGATCGGTTTCGGTGACGGTGCGCCGGAAGGTCCGAAACTTTTGCCCGGCAACCAGGTCTTGCCAGTACACCCCCTGACCCAGGCGGGGAAGGGGGATGGTGCTGCGCTGCGTCACCTGGGTCATGCTCGTATCCCCAGGATGCGATGGGCAGCGCGCAAATGGGGTTTATCGATCATCTTGCCGTCGAGCTGAACCACGCCTGCCTCGGGCTGGCTGGCAAACGCGGCGACGATGCGCTCAGCCCAGGCCCGCTCATCGGGTGTTGGCGTGAAGGCTTGGTTCACCGGCTCCACATGCGAGGGGTGAATCACCGCCTTGGCGCTGAAGCCATCGCGCCGCGCCTCTCGTGCCTGCGTTTGAACAGACTCCAGATTGCGGATGTCTACAGCCACCGTGTCCACCGCCTCCACCCCTGCGGCCGCCGCGCCGGCCAGGCACAGCGAGCGCGCCAGGCGATAAGGGTCGGTCCATTGGCCTTGCGCCTGGTTGGCGGTGGCGCCAAGAGACGCCGCCAGGTCTTCGCCGCCCCACATCAATCCCCACAGACGCGGGTGCGCCGGCGCATAGCTGCCCAGGCCGAAGAGGGAGCCTGCCGTCTCGGTGGCGATGGCCAGGATCTTGGTGGTCCCCGGGGCCACACCCGATGCGGCCTCAAAGGCATCCAGATACAGCGCCAGGGTATGGACGTCTTGTCCATGCCGGCACTTGGGCAGCACCACGCCAAAGGGCGCCGCAGGCATCACGGCGGCCAGGTCTGCCAGTGTCAGCCCCGTGTCCAGCGCATTGACCCGGACGAACAGCACCTTGGCGCTGTCGGCGGCCTCGGGTGCGCGCAACATGGCTGCCGTGTCTACGCGGGCTTGTACCTTTTGTGCAGGCGCCACGGCGTCTTCCAGATCGATGATGAGGGCATCGGCCGCACTGCGCATCGCGCTGGCAAATTTGCGCGGGCTGTCGCCCGGTACGAAGAGCAAAGATCGGATGGTCGTCATGTGGGTGTGGTCAACAGGTGAAACAGGATGTGTGGCCTCAGGTGCGGTCTTGGACAGCGCCGCACTGACGCCAGCGTTGGATGTCTTGCGCGCTGTAGCCCCATTGGGTCAAGGCCAGGTCGGCCGATGCCCCAGGTGCTTCAGGGGGCGTGGGCGTGGGATGGCGACTTCGGCTGAAGCGAGGCGAGGCGGCCGGCTGCAGTTGATCGCCAACACGAACAAAGGCTGCACGAGCCTGTGCAT
Source organism: uncultured Rubrivivax sp. (assembly GCA_964400135.1). Lineage (GTDB taxonomy): Bacteria > Pseudomonadota > Gammaproteobacteria > Burkholderiales > Burkholderiaceae_C > Rubrivivax. Next base: position 16,131 of record CAYNSW010000007.1, read on the forward strand.
GGGGGTGAGTGGGTGCTTGGGCCATACTCAAGACAGGAGAGAAGCACGCATCGGACCCCTCGAGTACCTCGCACCACTGGTCACGCGTTCGAGATGCGAAGACCCGGGTGAGCTCCTCACGCAGCGCAGGCCAGTGAGTACGTTCATGCGAAAGCTGCAGCCACTGGCCAGGCAGTTCCATCTTGTCAAATAACTCCTGACGAAACTTCGTTTCAATGGCGGCGATGGCCACGTATTGCCCGTCGGCACAGGCGTACACATCGTAGTAGGGACATCCTGAATCCAGCAGGTTGGTTCCCCTGGGGCCTTCGTGCAATCCCGCCGCCTTGAGCCCATAGGTCGAGGCCATCATCGAGGTGGCTGCGTCCACCATGGCCGCATCGACTACCTGTCCCTGTCCGCTGCGCTGGGACTCCAACATGGCCGCCAACATGCCCATGCACAGATACACCGCACCCCCGTAATCACCCACCAGATTCAGCGGTGGCGTGGGGGGGTGTCCTGCGCGCCCAATGGCGTCCAATGCGCCCGATAAGGCGATGTAGTTCAAATCGTGACCAGCCGCTGAGGCCAGCGGCCCTTCTTGGCCCCATCCGGTGATGCGGCCATAGACCAGGCGAGGCTGCACCTGCAAGCAGGGCTGCGGGCCCAGACCCAGCTTTTCCATGACCCCGGGGCGAAAACCTTCAATCAACGCATCGGCGCGCGAAATCAGCTCCAGAGCCAGTGCAATTCCCGCCTCAGACTTCAGGTCGACCACCACCGAGCGCCGGCCTCGGTTGAGAAAGTTCAACTCCGTAGGGCGGGGCAGCCCCAGTCCGCTGGCCTGGGGCCGTTCAAGCCGAAGCACCGTAGCGCCCATATCCGACAGCAGCATGGCCGCCATGGGACCCGGTCCGATCCCGGCGAACTCAACGATACGAAAACCGTGAAGTACTCCGCTGGACATCTCTGTGGCCCCGTATCAGTAAGACTTGGGCAGGCCCAGCACCTGCTCTGCCACAAACGAAAGGATCAGCTGGGGGCTGATGGGCGCGATGCGCGGGATGAACGACTCCCTGAGATAGCGCTCAACGTGATACTCCTTGGCATAGCCCATGCCTCCATGGGTCATCACAGCGGTTTCACAGGCCCGAAATCCCGCCTCACCCGCAAAGTACTTGGCGGCATTGGCCTCGGCGCCACAGGGACGCTGGCGGTCGAATAACCAGGCGGCCTTCATGGCCAGCAAATAGGCGGCTTCCAGATCGATCCAGTGCTTGGCCAGAGGATGCTGTATGCCCTGGTTCTTGCCAATGGGACGGTTGAAAACCACCCGGTCCTTGGCGTATTGGGTGGCCTTGCGCAGAGCGGCTCGTCCCAACCCCACCGCCTCAGCCGCGATCAGGATGCGCTCCGGGTTCATGCCATCAAGGATGTATTCAAAGCCTCGACCCTCCTCGCCAATACGGTCTTCCACGGGGATCTCGAGGTTATCGATGAAAAATTGGTTGGAGTCCACCGCCTTGCGCCCCATTTTGTCGATCTCGCGCACTTCAACGTGCCGACGGTCCAGCGTGGTGTAGAACAGGCTCAACCCGTGCTTGGGCGAGCTCACCTGCTCCAGCGGTGTGGTGCGTGCCAACAGCAGCATCTTTTCTGCCACTTGGGCCGTGGAGATCCACACCTTTTGCCCGTTGACCACATACCGATCGCCTCGGCGCTCCGCCTTGGTCTTGAGCTGTGTGGTGTTCAGGCCCACACCGGGCTCCGTCACCACAAAGCAAGCGCGCTCCTTGCCGGCCATCAGCGGCGGGAGCATGCGCTGCTTTTGCTCGGCCGTACCGTACTTGACCACCGGGCTGAGGCCGAAGATGTTCATGTGCAACGCCGATGCCCCTGACATACCCGCCCCTGAAGCGCTCACCGTGTGCAGCATGATGGTGGCTTCGGTGATGCCCAAGCCCGAGCCGCCGTATTCTTGGGGGATGCAAACGCCCAGCCAGCCATCCTGAGCAAAGGCGCTGTGAAAGTCGGCCGGAAAGCCGCCCTCGGTATCTTTTCGCAGCCAATACGCATCATCAAAACGATCGCAAATGCGCTGTACGGCGTCGATGATGTGCTGCTGCTCAGGGGTGTGGTCAAAATTCATAGGTCAGTGCAATGAAAAAAGTGAGCGGGCAGATTGGGTCAGCTCATCGCGGAAGTTGGGGTGGGCGATGGCGATCATGCGGCGTGCCCGTTCGGCCAGGCTGCGACCGCGTAATTCGGCGATGCCCCATTCGGTGACAAAGGTGTCCGCATCGCTGCGAGCGGTGGTAACCACGCCACTGGGCAGTGAAGCCACGATGCGACTGATCCGGCCTTGTGAGGCGGTGGAGGGCAGTACCGTGATCGCGCGTCCGCCCTTGCTGCATGTTGCGCCGCGAACAAAGTCCACCTGCCCACCGATCGCCCCGACATAGCGCGAGCCCAACATCTCGGCATTGACCTGTCCGGTCAAATCCACTTCCAAGGCAGAGTTGATGGCATGCATCCGCTCGATACTCGACAGCACCCCATGGTGGTGTGTGTAGTTGACGGGGCGAAGGCGCAGGGCCGGGTTGAGATGCGCGTGCGCATACAGCCGCTTGGTACCGGCCAGCATCCCCGTCACCGACATTCCGGTGTCTGCCGTTTTGAATCGGTTGGTCAACGCTCCGCACTCCACCAGGTCAACCAGCCCATCGCCCACCAACCCGGAGTGCACCCCCAGATCCTGGTGATGCTTCAGGCGGGCCAAGATGGCGCCCGGTAGGCTGCCGATGCCCATTTGCAAGACCGCCCGGTCGGGGATGAGCTCGGCCACATGATCGGCGATCGCGGCCTCGGTGACACCCACGGGGCCCGTGGGGACCTCCAATACCGGCCGGGAGGTGTGCACGATCGCCTGCACGGGCAACTCCCGCAGCGACTCATCGCAGTAGGTCCAAGGAGCCTGATCATTGACCTCCACCAAAACGCATCGCGCAGAGCGCGCCGCGTGCCACAAGTAGTCATGTGACAAGCCCAGGCTGTGTTGCCCTTGGGCGTTGGCGGCAGACCACTGCATCAGCACCACATCGGGCCGCAGCACCCGCTGATCAATCAGATCGGGCACTTGTGAGATGTGAGACGGAATGATCTGCAAGGCGCCGTGAGCGTACAGCGCCTGGTTGCTTCCGAGGGCGCAATAGCTGCGCACATCAAGATCTTGCGTATGCCCAGGACGCAAAGTATCCGAATAGCTCACGCCGATCCACACTTGGGCGCCTCTCCAGGACGCCTGCCTCGACACCACCGCTTCGCTCAGCGTTTGGGGCTCAGATGTCCCGTGGCCCCAAAAAATGCAATCGCCAGGTCGGATCCACTCGCTCAGATCCAAATCGCCGGGGCTGAGTTCTCGTACCAACTCAGCCCTGCATTTTCATGAAAGCCGAGCGGCGGCACACGCAGATGACCTCGCCGCGCTGATTGATGCCCCGGTGCTCGAATTCGACGATGCCGGCATTGGGCCGTGACTTGCTGGTGCGCTTGCCCATGACTTCGGTCTCGACACGAATGGTGTCACCATGAAACACCGGCTTGGGAAACTTGATGTCGCCCATGCCCAGATTGGCAATAGTGGTGCCCAGGGTGGTGTCCACCACCGTGATGCCAATGACCAGCCCCAATGTGAACAGGCTGTTCACGAGTCGTTGACCAAACTCGCTCTTGGCCGAAAATTCGGCATCCAGGTGCAGGGGCTGCGGATTCATCGTCATCAGCGAGAACAAGGTGTTGTCCATCTCGGTGACGGTGCGGGTGATGGCGTGGGAAAACACATGTCCCACTTCGAATTGTTCGTAGTAAAGACCAGCCATGGGTTACCTCTTGAGGTTCGGGTGGGAATCGGGTTTTCAAAAAAGGGGCTGCCTTACTTCATGGCCTCCAAAAAGGCCTTGAGCACTTCCGAACCAGCGCGCCCGCGACTGTCCAAGGTTTGGGCCCAGTCGTTGCGCACGGTGGCCGAAATGGTGGCAAGCTGGGCCTTGTCGGCAGCGGGCAGCGGGGCCAGCACTGCTCCCTTGGCGCGGATCTTTTCCAGGTCAGAGGCCAGCTCGCGGTCGGCATAGGCGCAGATGCGCTGCGTGGTGGCCTCACCCGCTTCGGCCATGGCTGTGCGAACGTTCTGGGGCAACGAGCGCCAGCGATTTTCCGAGATCATGTAGGTGAGAACTGCACTGCCAAAGCTCTCGCCCACCAAGGCCGATTTCAGCAGCGGCTCGATGTTGTAGGCCAAGATGCTCGAGGCGGGGAAGACCGCGCCATCTACCGTGCCGCGTGAGAGCGACTCGTGGAGCTCGGGGGCCGCCATGCGAACGGGAACCCCCTTGAGGCGGGTGACCAGCGTGTCTTGCGCACCACCGGTGGTGCGCAGCTTCATGCCCTCCAGGCTCTTGAGGCTGTTGACGACCCGTCCGCCGCTGAAGATCTGATAGGGGGGCATGACGATGGCAAACAGTACACGCATGCCATTGGGTTGGTAGTCGCGGCGGTTCAGCGCCCCATCGCCCTGCGACAGGCGCCAAAACGCCATGGTGCCTTGACAAGACGACCCGAAGGTGCCGGGCAGCTCGGCCACTGTGGTCAGGGGCATCTTGTCCTGAACGTAGGTGGGCACCACATAACCGATGTCGATGACGCCCGACTGAGTCAGGCTCATCATGTCCTTGGCCTTGCCCAGCTGCTCGGCCGGGAAGTATTCAAACTGCACCGCTCCGTTGGTCTTCTTGGTGACTTCAGCCATCCAATACTTGGTGGCGTTTTCAGCAAAGAAGTGATTGATGGGCAAAGAGTCCCCCACTCGCAATTTGGTTTGCGCCCAGGCCGCGGGGCTCAGCAGGGCAGCTGCAGCCAGACCCAGCGCGAGACGACGCAGGCGGCGCAGTCCGCCAGATGATGGGGTGATCAATAAGGATGAATTCATTTCAGGGCTCCTTCAAAAGCTTTGAGAACTTCAGTGCCGGCTTTGCCGCGTTTGTCCATTTGCTCGGCCCAGTCTTTGGCCACCGCCGCGCTGTGGGTTTGCAAGGTCTTCTTGTCATCGGGCGATAGCTTGATCAACTGCACGCCCTTGGCCTTGAGGTTGTCGTAGTTCTTGGCGTCATCGCGCTCCATCAGCTGGCAGGCGCGCAAAGTGGCAGCCTCTCCGGCATCGTTCATGGCTTTTTGCTGGGCTGGTGTGAGCTTTTGCCAGCGGGCTTCCGAGATGGCGTAGGTCACGATGAAGGCACCAAAGTTTTCACCCTGTGTGGTCACTTTGGAGAGCTTGTCGAGCTCGTAGGGTGGCAGGCTGGCCACTGGAATCATCAGACCGTCGATCGTGCCGCGGGACATGGCCTCATAGATCTCGGGGGCCGCCATTTGGATGGGAACAGCCTTGATGCGCCGCATGACCTGGTCTTTGGCGCCACCCGAGGTTCGGATCTTGAGCCCCTCAAGGGTTTTGAGGCCCTCAAATTTGGGTTTGGCCAGCACAATCTGGTTCGGTGGAAACATCAGGGCCATGATGACCCGAACCCCCAGGGGACCGAACTCCTTGGCCGCCAGAGCCCCGTTGTCGCGCGCAATCGACCAAAACGCCTTGGTGCCTACGCACGATGTGGAAAAGTTGCCGGGCAACTCCACCACGCCGGCCAAGGGCAGCTTGTCGGCAATGTAAGCCGGCGAGACGTAGGTGATATCGGCCACGCCGTTTTGCGCCAGGCTCAGCATGTCCTTGGCTTTGCCCAGCTGCTCGGCCGGGAAGTATTCAAATTCGATGGACTTGTTGGTGTTCTTGGTCACCTCACTCATGAAAAACTTGGTGAGGTACTCCGGCACGAAGTGCCCCACCGGGAAAGAGTCGGCCACGCGAAGCTTGACCGTTTGTGACCAAGCGCAGCTGGTGGCGGCTGCCCAACAGGCAGCGAGCACTACGCTGCGGGCGAATCTGCGATGGCTAATTGATGGGCGCATCGTTGTCTCCTTTTAAATTGTGGGGAAGGTTTGAGAACTTACTTGGACATGGTGGAAGGCAGCCACAGGGCAATTTGCGGAAACAGCACCAGCAGGGTGATGAAGATGAGGTGGGCCCACACATGGGGCATGACGCCGCCAAAGACCTCGGCCAGCGGTCGTTTGGTGTAGCGAGCCACCACGAAGACATTGAGCCCTACCGGCGGCGTGACCAGCCCCACTTCGGCCACGACAATCAACAGGACACCAAACCACACCGGATCAAACCCCAGGGCCTTGATCACGGGCAGCAGCACGGGCACGGTGAGGATGATGATGGCGGCCTGATCCATCAAACAGCCCAACACGATGAGCCCAAAGATGATGCAGGCCATGACGCCCAGGGGCGGAATGGGAAGCGTCTGAACCCACGCCACCAAAGACTGCGTCACCTGAGCCAAGGTCAGGTAGTAACCAAACACGTGCGCACCAAAAATGATCATCAAGATCATGCAGGTGGAGTGCGAGGCGCGGGTGAGCCCCTTGTAGAGGGTTTGGCGATTCAAGTTGCCCGACTGAAGGGCCAGGATCATGGCGCCGAATGCGCCCAGCGCAGCTGCCTCGGTGGGTGTGGCCACGCCCGTGTAGATCAGCCCCGTGACCAGCCCAAACAGCAAGACCATGGGGCCAATGAGCGGCAAGGTGGCCAGCTTCTCACGCAGCGTGAACGAGCCGGCACTCGGAGCGCGAGATGGGTCGCGCCACACCAGAAATAAGACCGTGAGGATGATGACAAAGGTGACCGCGATGCCGGGCACGATGCCGGCAATCAGCAGCTTGCCAATGCTGACGTTGGCCACCAGCCCGTACAGCACCAAAGCGATACTGGGCGGAATGAGCATGGCCAGCGTACCCGAGATGGCCACCACGCCACATGCCATACGCGGCTCATAACCCTGCTTGAGCATGGCCGGCACCGTGGTAGACGACAAGGTCGCAGCCGACGCGGTACTCGATCCGGAGATGGCCGCAAAGCCCGCGCCCGCCAGGGTGGTGGCGATGCCCAAGCCTCCCGGAAAGCGACCCACCCAGGTGGAGGCGCTCTTGAAGAGCTTGTCAGCCACGCCGCTGATGATCACAAACTCCGCCATGAGCAGGAACATCGGCACTGAAATCAATTCGTAGCGGCTGGCGGCGGAGGCCGCGCTGGTGTTCAAGATGCCCAACACCATCGAAGGGCCTCCATGCAACAGCAGGCCCAGACAGCCGGCAATCAACATGGAGAATCCCACGGGCGTACCCAGGGCCAGCAGGGCAAACATTGACAGCAATACAAGAGCGGTGATCATCAGACGTCCTCCAGGCCAGCGATGGGAGGCAGCTCGATGACGCTGCGGTTGTGCACAGCGGAAAGCGCGTGACCCACCAGCCGGTGCACGCATCGCAGCGTCAGTACCGCATACCCCCAGGCCACGAAAGCCATGGAAATCCAGGTGGGCCAGTCGATGCGCCCCGAAATCACGTCGCCGCCTTGGTAGCTCTCCCAGGTTCTTTGCATCGTGAGGATCGATATCGCGGCAAACACCCCGGTGATGATGAGATAGCCTGGCACTTCCACGGCGTGACGGGTGCGCCGCGACATACGGGCGTGAAGTAAATCGACGGCAATATGACCGTGGTGAAAGAGCGTGTCGGAGAGCGCAAAATAAAAAATCCCGGCCATCAGGTACAGTGAGATCAGGTCGTAAGACCAACCCAGCGGCGCGTTGAAAAAGTAGCGCATGAAGACGTCCACCGTGGCCACCATCATGGTGGCAAACAGCATGACGGCGGCGATGAAGATGCTGATGCGCTCAAGCCAGCGCAGTAAGCGGTCAGTGCTTTGCATGGGGTCGGCCTTTGGAAGAATCGGTTGCCGTCGGGTTGGCGCCCAGCAGACGGCTCATGGCCTGAGCGCGGTCCACGAGGTGTTTTTCGATCTCGTTGCGCGAGGCCAGAAATCGCTCGGCAGGCCCAGCCACCAGCAACGCGGCCACGGCCTGCCCGGAGGCACCAAACACCGCAGCGGCGCAGGCGGCCAAGCCATCGATGCGCTGATTGGTGCTGCGGGCGATGCCACGTTCGCGCACGGCCTCGAGTTCCGCGGCCAGGGCCTTGGGTGTGGTGAGCGTCTTGGCTGTGAAACGCGGATACGAGCGCGCCTTGAGAAACGCCTGGGTGCGCTCGTGTGGTGCGTGGGCCAATAGCGCCATACCCATGGCGGTGCAGTGCAGTTCGCGCCGCTCGCCCACGGGAACGGTATATCGCAAGGGGTGTGTGCCCTCGACTTTGTCGATGTACACCGCCAAATCTTCGTCGGTGGCGAGTACGCCCAAAATGGCGGTCTCCGAGGTCAGGCGCACCAGATCCTCCAAAAACGGGCGCGCCAGGCTGATCAGGTCTTGTCCTGCCGATGAACGAAGCGCCAAGGCCCGAATGCGCTCTCCCAAGACGTACTTGCCCGAGGCTTGCCGCTGCAGGCAGCGCTCATGCACCAGCGCCTGCAGCAGCCCCACCAGGCTGGTCTTGGGCGCACCAGTGGCCTGCGCCAGCTCGGCCAGACCGGCGCCTTGCGGCGCATTGACCAAATGCTCCAGCACCGCAACCACCCGACCCACCGACTGCGGCCCCGAATGAGGGGCTGAGCGACCCGAGGACGTCGAGGACGAGCGAGCGGATGAACGCGCTGGGGAGGTTGTCAATTCGTATATCAGTACGGCAAACCGATACCAGAATACTCACCCTGCCAGGTGGTCTTGTCAAGCTAGGGTTTAGGCCAATCCCACATCCCGAGGACGAGCACCCGGAAAGATGCGCTCAAGCGCCTGGGTGCTGAGGCCGTAGTGCCGAGCCAATAGACCGCCCAGCACCGAGGGCAGGGGGTTGAGCACTGGCAGATCGCGGTTTTGGTGCAGCCATTTGGCTTCTACCGGAACTTGTTCGCCGCATACCGGTGTGCCCCGCAGTGAACCTCCCAAGACGATGCTCACGCCGCCATGACCGTGATCGGTTCCACGCCCTCCGTTCTCGCGCACCGTGCGGCCAAACTCGGTGGCCACCACCACCAATGTGCGCTGCCAGGCGACCTCACCCAGTTCCTGGGCAAAGGCGGCCAATCCTATACCCAGCTCACGCAATTGATTGGCCAGGTAGCCGGTGGCAGCACCTTGACCAATATGGGTATCCCAGCCGCCCACGTCGACAAACCCCATGTGGAATCCTTGTCGCATCAGGCGAGCCATGCGGCGCGCTTCCGCCTCGAAGCCACGGGTACTCAGCGCTTGTCGGCTGGCCTGTTCCATTTCCTGGTTGAACTGCGAGGCCACTTCGGCACGCATTTGCATGGCCCCTTGCACGCGTTGGTCGAGGGGATGATCCCGGTACATGGACTGCAGCTCGCGTTCCATGGGCAGCGTGGCGGGCCGCGATACCGGGCCGCGCAATGCATATTGCTGCACCGACGCCGTTCCGCGCATGGCCAGGGGCAACGCATCGGAGAAGGCGATAGCCCGTGCACCGGCAATTTCCTCGGCCAATCGGTTCAGAAAGCCACTGCGGTAGTTACGTGGCGTACCGCTGGTGTGGCCCATCTCCACGCTGTCTTGGGTTTCAAAGTGACTGCGCGAGAGGTTGTCCACACCACAAAAGGGAACGAAACTGCATTGGCCTGCACGCACGAGAGGCGCCACGGAGTTGGCCCACGCGGGGTGCAAGGCCCACTGAGCATCCAGCGGGTCTGCTCCTGGCGCATCACCGGATGCGACACGTACGGGGATGCGAATCTGCGGACGGGCCTGAGCGTACAACTCGCTGCTGTGGGGCACCAGCAGGCTCAACCCGTCCAATCCGCCGCGAAGCAATACAAACAGCAATCGGTTGTCTGTGGAGGCGCCGGCCCACACAGTGGAGGGGCCAAGAGCGCATGCCAGGCCCGCTGCGCTGGCAACGCGCAGGCAGTCACGGCGTGAATTCGCTGCGCTCATCGTTCCATGAAGTCCGGACATGACAAAAACAAGGCGGTCCAGTCGGTCGGTCTGAGGGCCTTGGCCAGGGTCTCTTGTGTCGACAGGCGCAAGGTGGGGCGTATGACCTCATGGTACAGGGGCGTGGTGTGCAGAGGCAAGACGTCGCGCCTGGCGCTGGGAGCGGCGGGTTCAGATTCGGATCGAAACAGCGCGGCGGGCGCATTGGCCATTTGCCGAGCGATTTCAAACCTCAAGCCCATTTGACCCGAGGCGTTCCAGGCCGAAGATTCCAAGGGATATCCATCGGGTGAGGGCCGGTTGTACAGACCTTGCCCCTGGCGTGCAATCCAGCCCTGAACGGGCAGGGTGTTGACGATGAGGTGACCCTCCAGGCTGCAGCGCAGTGCCGATAAGACAAAGTGCATGGGGTCCTTGAAGACCGGTTGTGGCGCCTGAAGGACCTGGGGCGACAGCAGCAGCAGTTGCAACACCTCACCAATGTGGCCCTCAGTGAGCAAATAGCGTTGTGCGAGCTGTTCCACCCAGGCCTCATCGGGCGCGTCGGCGGCAAAGAACTGGGCCAATTTTCGGCACAGGTGCCGTGCCGTGCTGGGGTGAAGCGCCAAGCGATCAAGCAGTTCGTTCAGGGCATCGGCCCCCTCGGATCGCAGTCGCTGGCCCATGACCGTCTTGACCGAATAGTCGTGTCGGGCGGGATTGAACTCATAAAGACCGCGCCGCCGATATTGGGCGGCACGTTGTGGCGGCAGCCGGGGCTCACCCGGTTGCAGTCGCACCCCGTGGCCCGTGAGGACCCGCGCCACGGCCTGTACATCGTCTTGCGAGTAGCCGCCCTTGACTCCCAGGGTGTGCAACTCGAGCAGCTCGCGGCCCAGGTTTTCATTGGGTCGACCCGCTGCGTTTTGCTCATTGTCCAGATAGCGAAGCAAGGCCGGATGGTGCACCGCTGCGCCCAGCAGATCGCGAAAACGGCCGAGCGCGTGCGGGCGAATGGCCGTTTCTTCATAGTCTCCCAACATGAGGCGGATGTTGGCTTTGTAGGCGTGCACATTGAAGTGATTGAGCCAAAACCACGTCATGTGTTCGCGCAGCTGTGCCGGTGAGTACAGCGCGCGCCAGATGTGACGCGACATGCATTCGCGCAGCAGCCGTTGCAATTCGGATTGGTATTTCGTGGTGGCGGCCTGCCGGGCCTCGGGCTGCGATTGCCGCTCGATTTGCAAGCGCATGTCCTCCACCGTGGGGGTCAGGGCGCTCAGGTCTTGAGTTGAAATGCTCAGACCCGCCATGCGTTGAGCGATCGGCTCGGGAAGCGCAAGTTCTGGTGGCCCTTGCAGTTGCTCGCTCAACCACGCTTGAGCCCCCAGGCGATCGATGCGTTGCATTTCTGCGGCCGTAACCCCCCAAGTGGCCCGATTCAGCAAACGGTACCTTGCCTGGCGGTCCATGGCCGCCGAAGGCGCTAGACGCGGTGCGGACTGGCGCACCGTGGCGCGCTCAGGCGCAGACGCATCAGGGGCTCTGGGCACCGCCTGGCATCCGGTCAGCCCACAGGCCCAACCCAACACCTGCCGCCTGGAGACGGCGTGCGATGCCCCGATGTCGGCCCCCCCCGGGCCGCGCCCGTCATGCTGATCACCCGAGCCGGTCATGGCCAGTGCGGATCATTGGCAGATCCGCTATGCGCCAGGGTGCCTGGTGGCGACACCCACCTGAGAACGGCATACCCCACCGCTGCCCCCATACCCACCCCAATGGCATCGGCCAGCCAATCCCAGAGATCGCCCTGGCGCATGGGAATGAACATCTGAAGCACTTCGATCAGACCCCCCAGGAGCAGCAGGCCAAGCCACAACCACACCCGGGCGCGCGATTGGGCGGGTAGCATCCACATTCCGGTCATGGTGAGCGCGGCGAAGCCGACCAGGTGGTCGGACTTGTCCCAACCGGTGCTGGCCACGGGTGCGCTCAGGGGCCACAGCCCCAGAAACAGCGTCATCACCAGCATGACCCCCCAGGTACCGGTCCACAGGCGTTTGCCGCTGTTTGACAAGAAGATCCAACGCCACATCCGGGCAGTCTAGGTCAGAAGCCCCGCAATTTCCATGACAATGCGCTCATGACGGCAACTTGGATGGGCGCACCCGTGCGAGCGGTGCTTTTTGATCTGGACGGCACCTTGCTGGACACCGCGGGCGATATTGCTTTGGCGCTGCACCGCGCCTTTGCCGATCATGGGCAGGAGGGTCCGCCTCTGGAGGAGGTGCGCTGCATGATCGGGCGCGGCGCGCCGCTGTTGGTGGACCGGGCCTGCGAGGCTCGGGCATTGCCGTGGACTCCCGTGCAACGCCAGGCGGTGCTCGAGCGTTTCTTCCACCACTATGGGGCGCTGCACGCCGACAACGAGTCCAGGGCTCAACCCTACGATGGCGTGCCTGAGGCCTTGGCAGCGTTGCACGCGCAGGGCTTGCCCATGGCCGTGGTGACCAATAAGCAGCACCGGTTTGCCGTGGAGCTGTTGTCTCATCTGAACCTGGACTCCTACCTGCCTGTGGTGGTGGGGGGCGATACCTGCGAGCGGCGCAAGCCGGACCCGCAGCCCTTGCAGTGCGCCTGCACGCAGTTGAATGTGCCCATCACCCACACGGTGATGGTGGGCGACTCGGTCAACGATGTGCAGGCTGCACGCGCTGCCGGCATGCGGGTGGTGTGCGTGCCCTACGGCTACAACGAGGGCCAAGATCCACGCCGCCTGAGCTGCGACCATATGGTGGACACCCTGCAGGATTTGCCTGCGCTGTGGAGTCTGGCGGCTTGAGCCGGTGGTGGTGAATACCGTATCTGATGACGCCGCTCGCCAAGGGCCCCTGGTGGGTTTGCGGGTGGTGGAACTTGCCGGCATCGGACCCGGCCCATTTTGCGCCATGCTGCTGGGTGATTTGGGCGCTGATGTGGTGCGGGTAGACCGACTACAGGCCAGTGAATTGGGACTTCCCCTTCCTGCGCAATTCGATGTCAATGCGCGCAACCGTCGCAGCGTGGCCGTTGACCTGAAACAACCCGCTGGCCGTGAGGTGGTGCTCGACCTGATCGATCGAGCCGATGTGCTCATCGAGGGATTCCGACCTGGTGTGGCCGAAAGACTGGGGCTGGGGCCAGCCGTGTGCCACGCACGCAATGCGCGTCTGGTCTATGGACGGATGACCGGCTACGGGCAAACCGGCCCCCTGGCACAGGCTGCAGGTCATGACCTGAACTACATCGCCCTGAGCGGTGCCTTGCAAGCCATTGGCGCCCCAGAGCAACCCGTGCCGCCCCTGAACCTCGTGGGTGACTACGGCGGTGGGGCGTTGTACCTGGCCTTTGGATTGATGGCGGCCTTGTTCGAGCGTCAATCGTCCGGCCGCGGGCAAGTCGTCGATGCGGCGATGGTCGATGGTGCTGCCTCCTTGATGTCGCTCTTCTACGGGCTGCGCGCTGCGGGGCAGTGGTCGCTGCAGCGGGGCGACAACCTGCTGGATGGCGGCGCGCCCTTTTACGCCACCTACCCAACCGCCGATGGTCTGTACCTGGCCGTGGCGGCTTTGGAGCCGAAATTCTTCGCTGCCTTGATAGCAGGCTTGGGCTTGCCCGATACCTGGATAGCCCAGCAGATGAACCGAGCTCAGTGGCCGTCATTGCGCGAGGCGATCGCCCAGAGGCTGAGGACGCGGACACGAGACGCCTGGATGGCGGTATTTGAGGGCAGCGACGCCTGCGTCGCTCCGGTCTTGTCCCTGGATGAAGCGCCCAAACATCCCCATGCTGTACAGCGACAGGCCTTTGTCAGCGTAGGCGGCGTTTGGCAGCCTGCTGCGGCGCCGCGTTTTGACCGCACACCCAGCCGCACGCCCCGTCCAGCCCCTCAGCCGGGGCAAGATACCGATGCGGTGCTCACCGAGATCGGCTACACCGCCCAGCACATCATGTCGCTCAGACAACAGGCCGTACTCAGATGAATTCCACTGCTCCCATCGACATCTACGCCGACTCGCGAAAAGCGGCCTCGGTGATGGTTTTGCGCGACCGACCAGGCGGAGCATTTGAGGTGCTGATGATGCGACGTCCTGAGCGAGGCAATGACTTTCGCAGCGGGGCGGTGGTGTTTCCTGGCGGCGTGATGGAAGCGCGAGACCGTCTGGCGCATGGCCACTGTGTGGGCTGGGATGATGTGCAGGCCAGCGCTCGAATGGGATTGCCCGAGGGGGGACTCGATTACTTCGTGGCGGCGGTGCGCGAGTGTTTTGAGGAGGTGGGACTTTTGTTTGGTCAGGCGCTTGCCCAGGGCCACGCCACCCATGCGGTGCAGCGGGCTCACCGTGATTGGCGCTCACGTCTGCAAACGGGTCAGCACGGGATTCACGAGCTGTGCGAAGACCTGCAATGGCAACTCGATCTGACCCAATGGGCCTATTTCGCCCACTGGCTGACGCCGCTGGGACGGCCCAAGCGATTTGACACCCGATTTTTCGTCACCCTTGCGCCGCAAGGGCAGGAGGCGACGGCCGATAGCAACGAGGCGGTGGAGTTGATGTGGGTCTCGCCGCACGAGGCGATGGATGCGCAGCGAGGCCTTAAATTGCTTCCGGTGACCCGCCGCAATTTGTCTGAACTGGCGCGGTTTGGCAGCGCTCAAGAGGTGCTCGACCATGCGCGGGGTTTGCGCGACATTCCCATGATCTTGCCGCGTCTGGCCAACTCGATGAAGGGCGAGCGCATCTTGCATCCCACCGACTTCGCCTGGGCCGAAGTGGGTCGACTGGACCCGAATGGCAAGGGCGATGCCTTTGGCGACATCGTGCCTGGCCGCTTGGTCAAGCTGTCCGAGCGCGTCTTGCGTTTGACAGCGCCCAATCCTGGCGTCATGACGGGCCCGGGCACCAACACCTATTTGGTAGCAGACCCCGTCACGGGTCGCTACACGGTGATCGATCCCGGGCCGGACGACGAGCAGCACGCCCAAGCCATTGTGCATGCCGCCCCCGGGCCGATTGAACGCATCTTGGTGACGCACACGCACCGCGACCATTCGCCCGGCGCGCGCGCGTTGGCGGCCTTGTGCCGCGCGCCGGTGTTAGGACGCATGCCCGATCACGCCACTGGCCAGGACAGCAGTTTTGAGCCCACCGAGCTCCTGCATGGGGGAGAGCACATCCGCCTGGGGCCACAGACGCACTTGACAGCGGTGCACACCCCAGGACACGCCTCCAATCACCTGTGTTTCTTATTGGAAGAGGAAAAGACCTTGTTTTGTGGTGACCACATCATGCAAGGCAGTACCGTGGTCATCAACCCACCCGATGGTCAGATGAAGGTTTATTTGCAGTCGCTGCAAGACCTCTTGAGCTTGGACCTGGAATGGCTGGCACCGGGCCATGGGTTCTTGGTGGCGCAACCGCATCAGGTGGTGCGGCAATTGGTGGCCCATCGCTTGGCGCGAGAGGCCAAGGTTGTGGCGGCGCTGGAGGCGGTGGGAGAGGCCCGAGTTGAGGAGCTGGTGACCGCGGTCTACCGCGATGTCGACCCCAAGCTGCACGGCATGGCGCAGCGCTCACTGCTGGCGCACCTCATCAAGCTGCAAGAAGAGGGTCGCGCCCGGGAAGAGGGCGGTCTCTGGCGTTGGCTCAGGTAGCGGCGACCCACTGCCCGTTGATCAGCTCTTGACAAGGGCCAAACTGCTTCTTGTAGGCCATCTTGGGGCTTTGGGCGATCCAGTAGCCGAGGTACAGGTAGGGCAGGCCCAGTCTGCGGGTCTGCTCGATTTGCCACAGCACACTGTAGGTGCCGTAGCTACTGCGCGGCTGCGGATCGTAAAACGTGTAGACAGCCGACAAGCCATCGTTGAGAACATCCAGGATGGAGACCATGCGCAACGCCCCCGGCTGACCCTCGGAACCCGGTTCGCGAAACTCCACCATGCGCGAATTGACCCGGCTTTGCAGCAGAAATTGCGTGTACTGATCCACGCTGTCCTGGTCCATGCCGCCCCCGCTGTGACGACCGGACTGGTAGCGCAGGTACAGCGCGTAATGCTCCGCCACAAAGCCCAAGCCCAGTACGCGCGAGTGCAGGGGTGCATGTCGTATCCAGGCCCGGCGCTGACTGCGTGAGGGTGAGAAGGTCTCTACGGGCACGCGCACGGGCACGCAGGCCGTGCAGCCATCGCAGTAGGGCCGATAGGTGAACAGACCGCTGCGGCGAAAGCCGTTGGCGATCAGCCCCGAGTAGACATCGGCATTGATCAGGTGGCTGGGTGTGGCCACCTGGGAGCGGGCCAAGCGCTGCGGCAAATAGCTGCACGGATACGGCGCCGTGGCATAAAACTGCAGCGAAGACAGGGGAAGTTCTTGGGGGTGTGTCACGGGCAGATCACAGCGTCGAGTCGGGACCCGACCGGCTGCGTTCCCAGGGTAGGGCTTCCCACATGCTGGCATCATAGACCCAAGCACCAGGCACTGGCGAGTCCACCGTTTGCTGCAAGTGCGCTTCGAAAACACCGCGTGGCACTTCACGGGCACCCAGGCTGGCCAGGTGAGTGGTGTGCTGTTGGCAATCAATCAGCGTGATGCCGTGGGTGATGCACCAGGCCACCAAGGCAGCCAAGGCGATCTTGGAGGCATCGGTGCGCCTGCTGAACATGGACTCGCCAAACACCATGCGCCCCAGATTGACGCAGTAAAGCCCGCCGGCCAATTCGCCGTCTATCCAAGTCTCCACACTGTGGACCTGTCCTGCGCGGTGCCAGGCGGTGTAGGCCTGGGCCATTTCCGAGACGATCCAGGTGTTGTGGCGTGCAGAGCCCGGCCGTTGAGCACACCCGGCGATCACGGCTTCAAAGTCGCCGTCAAACCGAATCTCGCAGCCAGGGTCGCGAATGAAGCGACGCAATTGCTTGCGCAGCGAACTGGACAGGCGCAATGACTGCACCGGCAGCACCATACGTGGGTCGGGGCTCCACCACAACACCGGTTGGCCTGCGCTGTACCAGGGAAAAATGCCCTTGGCGTATGCAGCGCGCAGGCGCTCTAGGCTGAGGTGCTCACTGGCCGCCAACAAACCGGGTGCAGACGTTTCCTGCGTCCACGCCAAGGAGGTCGCCGGGAATTGCGTGTGTTCGTCTAGCCAAGTCAACATGAGGCTGGCCATGATGCCAGCAACGGCTGCGTGTGGCTACTCGCCAGCTCCCATGCGCAGGTGTTCGGTGAGGCGGTCGGCTTGATGCAGCGCCTCTTGCGCGTCTTGCGCGAACGCATTGGCCGGTATGGACGCCTTCAATTCAGAGTCTGCCAGCAGGGCCGGTCCTCCCACCATCACCGGAATGTGAGGGTTGCGGGAGTTTTTCCGCACGGTCTCGATGGCTTTGCAAAGGTTGTCCAGATGAGCGCTGGCCCCCAAGGACATCCCCAGCAAATCGAAGTGTCGGCTGGCGGCGACCTCGGCCAGTTCCTGAAACGTCGTGGAGGGCACATTCCACACGCTCCATCCGCTTTGCCGGAAGTACTCGGCCACCATCAGCAAACCCAAGGTGTGCTGCGAGCCCGGAACTGGGGCCAGCATGACGTGACGTTGCCGGTGCTGGTCGTTGAAATTGATTTGTAGCTCACCGCTGAGCTCATAGACCAGCTGCTTGAGTCGACCCACGCCAATGGTGACCTGCACGAAGTCGCAAAGATCTTGTCGCCACAGGTCTCCCAGATGACGGGCCACAGGGGTAATCAGCCCTGTGTAGAGGGCAGCCACGCTCAAACCTTCAGCGCGCAGCTGCTGCACCTTATGGCGCACCCCTGTCATGTCATCGGCCAATAGTAATTGGGTGAGAGACTCAATCTCGGCGCGCGGCAGCGTGGGGGCGTCTTGCCGCCATGGCGTTGGGTGAGACCGCAAAATCTGCGGGATGATCCGCGTCTCGATGGAATGCAACAGGGCGTGCGCCACCCCCTCGGGAGAGTCCGAGGCGTGAGGCCCGTGGTCTGGCGTGGTGGACGGGCTGGTCTGGCCCGATGGATGGCTCATGTGTTGCACCATGATCTGCCTAAAGCCCCAACCCCAAGAAGAGGAAAACCCTAGGGTCTGGCGGCCTTTGGTCGAGACCCTGAAGGCAACCAGGGTTTTCGGTCATGATCCTGACTCCAACCTTTCCACGAAGAGTCCATCGGAATCGTTGGGCGGCAGGAGGCTGATGTCATGAGCGTTGATTTCAATTTTAAAAATACCGATGCCTTGGGCAATGTGTTGGTGGGCCTGTTTCATCGCATCACCTTGTTCACGATCGGCGCTGCGACCATTTGGGCGGCGGGCTACACCGTCTTTGAGATTGTCAGCTCCAAGACCCATGCGTCGATTCAAGACCTGCTGCTGCTGTTCATCTACCTCGAAATCGGGGCCATGGTGGGGATCTATTTCAAGACCAACCACATGCCCATCCGCTTTTTGATCTACATCGCCATTACCGCGCTGACCCGCCACATGGTCGATCTGGTGACCCATGTCAACGACAGCAGCGTGTGGCACATCGCCGTGATCGGCGGCACCACGCTGGCTTTGGCGGTGAGCGTGTACGTGATTCGCATGGCCAGTCACAAGTTTCCGTCTTCCACTCCGATCGAAATCGGCTAGCGCGGCCGCTCGCTTCTACTTCTGCAGGGCCACGCCTGGGGAGGGTTTTCCTTCCCGGAACAATCCCGTTGACAGCCGGGCAACTTCGCGGGCACCATGCAGTGCGTACAGAAATACGTTTGAAGTTCGTATATACGTATATCTGACGCCTGTTTGGTACGTCACCCCGAGGAGGTCACATGAAGCGTTCGGCGTTCGTCAAGTCCTTGCTGGCCTGGCCAGCCCTGGCCAGCTTGCCCCGTGCAGCATGGTCTCAGGCCTACCCCGCCAAGCCTGTCACCTTGGTGGTGCCCTATGCGCCAGGGGGGCCCACCGATGGCTGTATGCGCATCATTGCTGAAGAGCTGTCCAAGCGGATGGGACAAACCTTTGTGGTGGCCAATCGGCCCGGCGCTGCTTCGGCCATTGGAGCGGAATCGGTTCGTACCGCGCCCAAAGACGGCTACACCATGCTCATGGGCACGAGCACGACGTTTGGTTTGAACCCC
Source organism: uncultured Rubrivivax sp. (assembly GCA_964400135.1). Lineage (GTDB taxonomy): Bacteria > Pseudomonadota > Gammaproteobacteria > Burkholderiales > Burkholderiaceae_C > Rubrivivax. The sequence goes on from CAYNSW010000007.1 coordinate 35,275, forward strand.
TTGCTCATGAAGCGGCTCACCTACAAGCTGGAGGATTTCGAGCCGGTGGGAGGCTTGGCGCGCGTGGTGTACGGGTTCTCCGTCTCCAACAAGGTTCCTGCGCGCAATATGCAGGAGTTCGCCACTTGGGCGCGCGCCCAATCCAAAGGGTTCACCTACGGCACACCCGGGCAGGGAACGGTGACCGACATCATGGCCTCGGTTCTGGCCAAACTGGTCGGAGCGCAGGCGGTGGGCGTGCACTACAAGGGCAGTGCACCGGTGCAGGTCGACTTGGGGTCGGGACAACTCGATTCCTCCATCGACCCCTTGACCACTGCGCTGGGCATGCACCGCGCCGGCAAGGCCAAGATTTTGGCCATTGTGGACTCTCAGCGATGGCCCGATTTGCCCGAAGTCCCCACGCTGGCCGAACAAGGCGTCAACGGTGTGGAGGGGTCATCCTGGCTTGGCTTGTTTGCGCCGGCGGGCACACCCCAGGCTGTCGTGGCTCAGGTAAGTAAGGCCCTGGCGGCGGTGACCTCCATGCCAGAGGTGGCCGTGCGGTTGCGGGCCATCGGACAAGTTCCCATCTCACTGGAGTCGGCGGACCTGTTGAAGTTGGTCCACCGCGAGAATGCGTGGTGGAAGAAGGTGGTGGAAGAGGGTGGTTTCAAGGCTGAGTAGACGTTCAGAGCAAGCAGTTCAAAACAAGCCCACCAGCTTGCCGCTGTCGTCAATATCGATGCTGCAAGCTGATGGAACCTTGGGCAATCCAGGCATGGTCATGATGTCGCCGCAGATCATGACAATGAACTCGGCGCCGGCCGCCAGTCGCACCTCCCGGATGGTCACCACATGTCCTGACGGCGCTCCGCGCAGACTGGGGTCGGTAGAAAACGAGTACTGCGTCTTGGCCACGCACACCGGGTAGTGGCCGTGGCCGGATGCCTGTAACGATTCAATCTGTGCCTTGACCTTGGCATCGGCAGCAATGTCTGAGGCGCCGTAGATTTTGGTGGCGATGGCCCGCATCTTCTCCCACAGCGTTTGGCTGTCCTCATAGACAAACCTGAACGAATTGGGTTGCTCGCACAACCGCACCACCTCATGAGCCACCTCGGCCGCACCCGCGCCGCCCTCGGCCCAGTGGCGCGCCACGATGACGCGGCAGTCATGGTGAGCCAAAGCCGACTTCAGCAGGGCGATCTCCTCGTCGGTATCCTCGGTGCGGTGGTTGATGGACACCACGCAGGCAAGCCCGTAGTGCTCGCGGATGTTGCGTACATGACGCTCGATGTTGGCGATGCCCTTGCGCAGGGCCTCCAGGTTGGGCGTGGCCAGCTGCTTGACCTCCACACCGCCATGAAACTTCAAGGCTCGTATGGTCGCCACCAGCACCACCGCGTCGGGGCGGAGCCCGGCCTTGCGGCATTTGATGTCCACAAATTTTTCGGCGCCTAAGTCGGCACCAAAACCGGCCTCGGTGACCACGTAGTCACCCATCTTCAACCCTGCTCGCGTGGCCAATACCGAGTTACAGCCATGGGCGATGTTGGCAAAGGGGCCCCCGTGGATGAGGGCGGGGGTGTGCTCCAGCGTTTGCACCAGATTGGGTGCCAAGGCGTCTTTGAGCAGTGCTGCCATGGCCCCGTGGGCCTTCAGGTCGCGCGCGCGTATGGGCTGCAGTGAGGCGGTGTAGCCGCATACCACATTACCCAGGCGCTGCTTCAGGTCCCTCAACGAGGTGGCCAGACAGAAAATGGCCATCACCTCAGAGGCCACGACGATGTCGAATCCGTCCTCGCGCGGGTAACCGTTGCCCGGCCCACCCAGGGAGACCACCAACGAACGCAACGCTCGGTCATTCATGTCCATGACCCGTCGCCACGCAATGCGGCGCACATCAAATCCCAACTCATTGCCGTGATGGATGTGGTTGTCGATCATGGCGGCCAACAGGTTGTGCGCCAGAGCGATAGCGCTGAAGTCACCGGTGAAGTGCAAATTGATGTCTTCCATGGGGATGACTTGCGCGTAACCTCCGCCTGCAGCCCCCCCTTTCATGCCAAATACAGGCCCCAGCGAGGGCTCGCGCAGGCACACCACGGCTTTTTTGCCGATGTGACGCAGGGCATCGCCCAGACCCACTGTGGTGGTGGTCTTGCCTTCACCCGCGGGTGTGGGGCTGATGGCGGTGACCAGCACCAGCTTGCCATCAGGGCGCGATTGCAGCGAGTCAATGTAATCCAGGGCGATCTTGGCCTTGGTGTGTCCGTAGGGCGAGTAGGCGGTTGGCGGAATACCCAGCCGCTGGGCAATCTGCGAGATGGGTTGCGGCTGCGCGGCCTGAGCAATTTCAATATCAGACTTCATGCTGCAATCTCCTTCGAGGCATCACTTGAACAGCACGGTGACCAGGCCCAGGGTCACCACCGGCGCAAACAACAGCAACAGCACCCGCAAGGCGTCCCATGCCAGGAAGGGAAACACGCCTTTGTAGGTTTCGGCCATGGGCACTTCGCGCGCCAGGTTGTTCACCACGTACACATTCAACCCCACGGGTGGCGCAATCAGGCCAATGCCCACGGTCATGAGCACCAGCACTCCAAACCAGATGGCCTTCATCTCGGCTGTGAGACCCCACAGGTCCAGACCCATGATGGCGGGGAAGATGACGGGGATGGTCAGCAGCAGCATGGACAGTTCGTCCATCACGCAACCCAACAAGACATAAAAGGCGAGTACCGCCGCCACGATAGCCAAAGGCGGAACAGGCAAGCCACCGACCCACTGGGCCAACTGAGCCGGCATCTGCGTCAAGGCCAGGCTGGCATTCAACATGTCGGCCCCCAAGAAAATCATGAAGACCATAGCCGTAGTCTCGGCAGTGGCCAAGAAACTCTGGCCCACACCGTGCCAGTCCAATTCGCGTCTTGCCCAACCTGCTAGGCCTGTACTCACGGCGCCTACTGCGGCGCCCTCTGTGGGCGAAAACGCACCGCCATAAATCCCGCCAAAGACGATCAGGAAGATCACCACAATGGGCCAAATACCCAGCAGCGCCTGCAGCCGTTGTGAGGTGCTTTGACGCACGGAGGTTTGCGCCAGGTGAGGGTGGCGTTGGCACACCAGCCCAATGACCACCAAGTAGCCCAACATGGCCAGAATGCCTGGCACCAGTGCCGCGGCAAAGAGTTTGGCAATGTTTTGCTCAGTCAAGATGGCGTAGACCACCAGCGGCACCGACGGTGGAATGAGGATGCCCAAAGTCCCGCCGGCAGCCAGCGACGCCGTGCTCAGTCGGCCGTGATAGCCATGGGCCTTCATCTGCGGGTAGGCCACTTGCGTGATGGTGGCCGAAGTGGCCACCGACGAACCACACACAGCCCCAAAAGCCCCTGCGGCCAACACCGAGGCCATGGCCAGACCACCCCTCACGTGACCGACGAAGGCCGCTGCCGCCCGAAACAGCGCCTGGCTGAGTCCACCTCGTGTGGCAAATTGGCCCATCAGCAAAAACAGCGGGATGACGCTCAGGTCGTATACCGTCAAGCGGGCTACCGCACTGCCTTTGAGGTGGTTGAGCAGGCTCATCTCGTTGGTCATGGCCCAATAGCCCACCGCGCCAGGTACAAACATCGCCGCGGCGATCGGCACCCGAAGCCCCATGAGCACCAGCATGCTGGCGAACATGAGCAAACCGATGGCAGTCGGACCCACGCTCACCAAGTCTTTCCACGCAGCAAGCGCTGCGCTTGCCAGGCGGCGATGGCCGCGCTGAGCACCAAGCCGGGCACCAAACCGGCGTAGGCCCACCACATGGGTAAATTCAAAATCATGGTGGCTTCCTGGGCCTCGTGTACCGAGCGGGCGCCGACACCCGAGCGCCACGCCAGCAGCCCGTACACGCACGCGATCAGCAGCGCGCCCATCCCGTCCAGGCGAGAGATGGTGGGTTCACGCCAGCGTTGCGTGAAGAAGTCCACGATGATGTGGGCGCGCTGCCACTGACACCACGGCAGGCACAGAGAAATGCATAGGGCCACGCCCAGTTGCACCATTTCCACATCGCCCATGATGGGCTTGCTCAAGAAAAAACGTCCCGCGATGCTGACCACGGTGCTCAGTGCCACGGTCAACCCCAGCAGGACGCCGGCCAGGGCCATGGCCCTGGCCGAATCGCGCAGCAGCGCGTTCACATCACTTCTTGTACTTGATCAGGAGCTCGCGGGCCTCTGCCAGCAAGGCCTTGCCATTGGCGCCACGCTTGTCCATATCGGCCATCCACTCGTCGTACAAAGGCGCAGACGCTTTTTGCCAGTTGTCCAGTTCTGCGGCCGGGATGGTGTAGAACGTGTTGCCACGATCTCGAGCGGCCTTGCGACCAGCCGCCTGGCTGTTGTCCCAGATGCGCCCTATTTGCTGAGACAGTGCAGCACCGCTGTTGGCATCAATCACCTTTTTCAAGTCTGCGGGCAAGCTGTCGTACTTGGCCTGGTTCATCGCAAAGACGAATACGGCGCTGTACAAGGCAGGACGGGAGGGATCGGTCTCGCTGTGGAACTTCACCATCTCGTGCAACTTGAGCGAAGGCATGACTTCCCAGGGCAGCAAGAAGCCGTCGATGGTGCCCTTGCTCACGGCATCAGGTATGGCCGGAAGCGGCATACCCACGGGCGTAGCGCCCAGAGAGGCCAGCAATTTGTTGGTTTGTCGCGTGGGTGCGCGCATCTTCAGGCCCTTGAAGTCGGCCAGGGTCCGAACGGGCTTGGCGCTGGTGTGCACATAGCCTTCGTCGTGCACCCAGGTGGCCAGCAGTTTGGTGTTGGGAAACTCCTTGGTGCTGTGCTTGTTCATGTAGTCCCACGTGGCCCGAGCGCCGACTTCGGCCGAGTTGCACATGAAGGGCAGTTCAAAGACTTCGGTGCTCGGGAAGCGTCCCGCTGTGTAGCCAGGCAGCGTGATGACCACATCGTCCACGCCATCCTTGACACGGTCGACCAATTGGGCCGGTGTGCCGCCGCCACTCATGGCCGGCAGGATCTGGCACTTGAGGCGGTTATTGGACTCCTTGGCGATCTTCTCGCACCAGGGTGCAATCACATTGACCGATGCCATGGCCTGGGGGTTCCAGATGTGGTGGAACTTCAACGTGACTTCCTGGGCCCACGCGCCAGAGTTCGAGCACAGCGCGCCGGCCGCCACGCTCAGTAGGGAAAGGGTTTTCTTCATGTGCAGTCTCCTGATGAGGTCAAGGTCTTTCGAGACGCCTCCCTGGCTGGGGGCTACCCGCAGATGCTCAAGTGTAGAGCCTCTACTTCAATACCTCGAAAAGGTTGTTGAAGTCGTCGCTCCAGGGGGGCTGGTGGCGGGTGGAGCCCAACACCTTGCCTACCGCGTCCATCTGAAGGGCCTTGAGCAGGGCTGGGTTGGCCGTGATGACCACCCAATCTGAGCCATAGCCCACCGTATCGCTTCCGGGGTAGTCTTCCACCAAGATGGCTTGCCAGCCCACGGCATCGGCCAACTGCCGCACCACCCCCTGCAGGTTGAGGTAACGATTGGTGATATGAAACACGATGGCGCCCCCATCGGTGACGTGACGCCTGTAGGCCTGCATGGCCTGAACGGTAATGAGGTGCACCGGAATCGAGTCGCTGGAAAAGGCGTCGATGGCCAGTACATCCAGGCGCTGGGCGGGCTCGGCCTCCAACACCAGCCGGGCATCGCCCAGGGGCGTCACCACCTCGGCTGCACTGTCTTGCAGGTAGGTGAACTTCTCTCGAGCCCACTGCACCACCAAGGGATTGATCTCATAGATGCGGTAGTGGTCAGCGGGGCGGCCGTAAGTGGCCAGGGTGCCCACGCCCAGACCGATCAGTCCCACCCGGTGCGGCTCCTGAGGCTTGAGGGCCCGCAACGCCAGCAAGGTTCTGCCGATGCCCGATGATTCGCTGTAATAGGTGGTGGCCAGGGCACGCCGATCCTCAGCCCGGTACTGCTCGCCGTGGATGATCACCCCATGCATCAGGCGCCAGCGCTCTGACTCGGTACCCGCCTCACCTGAGGTGGTCACGCGCAAGGTGCCGTAAAAGTTGCGCGCCATGGCGGTGGCTCCATCTCGCGTGTAGCGGTCGTAGTCCACATACAGGGCTCCTGTGGCCACCACGCATCCTGCAGCCCAAGCGGCGGACCACCAGGCTCGGCGCACGGCGGCCAATCCCATGACCAGCAGGGACACCAACACCAGGGCCTGGGCAAACTCCCAGGTCCAGTCGTAGACCACGGGGGCGACCAGTCCCACCCACAGGCCTCCCAGTGCCCCGCCCAGCGATACCATGAGGTAAAAGCGGGTCAGGTGGGTCGCTTGTGGCTTGCGGGCCACCAGTTCTCCGTGGCAAAACATGCACACGAGAAACAGACCCAGCGCGTACAGCGGGACGGCGCGGGTGACATCCAAAATTTGTCGCTCCGGCTCCACCCAGGGAAATGTCGAGACGCGGTTGACGTCCCAGCTCAGGCCCGCCAGCATGGCCACCGCCGCCAGGGCAGCCAAGGGGGCCATCCACCCACGCCGGTACCAACCCTGTCCATCGAAGCACAAGATGAAGGTGGTGAGGTAAAGCACCAAGGGCAGCACCCACAGGAACGGCACTGAGGCCACGTTTTGGGTGATGTGGGTGGTCACCGTCAGAAGGGTCACCGAGCCCAAGGCTGCTAACAAGAGCCACAGCCCGTGCTGGGCCAGACTCGGGCCCGTCGCCACACCGGCAGCGTTCGAGGCCTTTGGCGCCAGGTCGTCAGATGCCGGGGCGTCTGCGGCCACTGCCTGGCGGCTGCGCCATGCACAGGCCAGGGCCAAGATGACGAAGACGCCGTACAAGGCGCTCCATGCCCAGGCCTGCACCTTGACGGTGGTGAGGGGCTCAATCAAGGGGGGGTAGGCGATCAGCGCGCCCATGGAGGCGACGTTGCTCAAGGCGTAAAGGCGGTAAACCTGCGCGTCGGGGTAGCGTCGTGCGAACCAGGCCTGTACCAAAGGGCCGGTGGTGGACAACAGCAGGTAGGGCAGTCCGATCGTGGCGGCCAGCAACAACAAGATGCGGCCAATGGGCTCTTCGGTGCCCGTGGGTTTGAAGCCTTGCGCGGCCACGATGGGCAAGCTGATCAGGCTGAGCACCAGCATCACCGAGTGCACCCGCCACTGCCAGTTGGCCGAGAGGCGACGCACCAGCGTATCGGCATAAAGATAACCTGCCAGCAGGGCGCATTGGAAGAACACCATGCAGGTGGTCCACACCGCCGAGGAGCCCCCAAACCACGGCAAAATTTGCTTGGCGATCACCGGCTGCACCAAAAACAGCAGGAAGGCCGACAGCACGATGGTGGAGGCAAACAAGATCATGGGCAGTCGCGGGCTCAGGGCGTAGGCAGTCGAAGCCGCGCATTATCGGGGCACCGCAGGCGCTAGCATCTCACCCCATGTATCGCCATGTCGATTTGGGCTGGCACTGGCGGGCTTACCGGGCCCGCCAGCGTTGGCAACTCACCCGCCAAGCCATTGCGCGGTGGTTGGCGCTGCCTGAGGCGCTGCCATCGTCTTTGATCTTGTTGGGCGGCAGCGCGGGCTGGATGATGTCAGGCGAATTTTTGGCTCGGTTCGAGCGGGTCTTGCTCATCGACCTGGATCCGCTGGCGCCTTGGTTGATGCGCTGGAACCATCGCCCCACACTGCGCAGCACGCGATTGCAGTTCAGGCACTGGGTGGGCGATGCCCACCAGCTCTTGCCGCGGGCGCTGGCCGAGGACCGCCAAGCTTGTGTGCTCTTTGACAACTTTCTGGGCCTGGACTCCATGTACACGGGTAATCTGGAGGTGACGGCCAAGCGTCTGCGTCGCGTGCACGAGCAGGTGAGCGGTCGTTGGTGGGGCAGTGTGCACGACCGCCTGTCGGGCCCGGGGACTTCCCAGTGGCAGTTGGCGCCGTGTTGGGCCCGGCCGTGGACCTTGAACGCCGGCCAGGCTTTGCCACAGCAACAGATGCTTCAAGCGGTGCAGGCCCAAGGCGAATGGATCGATCACGGCACCGAGGCGGTCTTGCCCTCGCCTGTGGCCACTACCCTGATCCCGTGGCCGATCGTGCCCGGCCGGTGGCACTGGTTGCAAGCCGGTTGGGTACCACCCGGATGACGCCCTTGCCGCCTACGCGAGAAACGCTCAGTTTTTCTTCATCTCTGAGAGCAACTCGCGCATTTTCTTTTGGCAGGAGTTCCAATCGGCCAAGTAGGGTTGTACGCAGCGATCCAGAGCCTCTCGTCGATCGGGCGACTCGGTTTTGCCCTTGTCTTTGGCGCCCGCAGGCAGTTGGGCATGGCAGGCTTCCAGGCCGCGCACATTGCGCTCGTGGCATCCCAGCACAGCTTCGCGAATGGCATTGCAGCGACCGCGGTCTTGGTAGGGCAGGCAGTTCAGGTCCTTGGCTGTGTTGACCAATGGGGCGGCCAAGACGCCAGGGCTTGATGCAAGACCGACCAGAACGAAAATCCAACGAAGCAACGCAAACACGGCAAGGCGCAATAGCTGATAGACAATGGATTGTCCCATGACAAACTCAAACCCCACCGCACGGACTGCCGCGCCTATCTTGCTGGACTCGATAGCGCACCTGCAGGCCTCGCACGGGCAGGCGGTGGTGGTCAGCGGCTCTCATGGCGGGCTCTCAGCGGCCCGCTTTGTGCTGGACCAGACCCACAGACCCCGGGTGGTCTTTTTCAACGACGCCGGGGTCGGAAAAGACGAGGCGGGAATCGCGGCTTTGCGCTTGATGCAGCAAGAGGGCCTGGCCGCCGCAGCCTATGGCCACGACTCGGCTCGTATCGGAGATGCCCACGACGGGTGGCAGCATGGGGTGCTGACCCATGTGAATGAGCTGGCACGGCAGTGGGGCCTGCGGGTGGGAATGCCCGTGGCTCATGCCTGCTTGCTAGCCGATACTCGGAAAAACCCTCGCCCCACTTCCGATGGGGGATGATGGCAACGGTCAATAATCCGACTCCTGGAAGCCTGGATCACGCTTAGCAGGCTAGGACACTATGAATCGAGGATCGCGAACATGAATCAACAGACCAATGGATGGCTGACCCGATCGGTGGGGGTGGCGGTGATGGGCCTGGCCTTGTCGGGTTTGGCATTGGCGCAGGATGCTTGTCCCCATCGGGGCCAACTGGATACGGCGTATTGCGACGCCAACAAGGATTTGGTGGCCGACCCGCCGGCGGACAAGAGTAAATGGCGTGACCCTTCCACACTGGTATGGGCCTACACACCGGTGGAAGACCCCGCCGTGTACGCCAACATCTTCAAGCCTTTTACTGAGCACCTGGAAAAGTGTGTCGGCAAGCGCACGGTGTACTACCCCGTGCAGTCCAACGCGGCAGAGATTGAGGCCATGCGCTCCGGGCGTTTGCACTTTGCGGGGTTTTCCACTGGCCCGACTGGATTTGCGGTGAATATGGCCGGTGCGGTGCCGTTTGCGGCCAAGGGCGTGGGCAGCGAAGTCCGGGGCTACAACTTAGTGGCCGTGGTCAAGTCCTCCAGCCCCTATCAAAAGCTGGCTGATTTGAAAGGCAAGAAGGTGGCGCACACCTCCCCGTCATCCAACTCGGGCAACCTGGCTCCCCGCGTGCTGTTTCCCGAGCAGGGGTTGACGCCGGAGACGGACTACAAGCCGCTGATGTCTGGAGGGCATGACAAATCCATCCTCGGTGTGGGCACGGGGGACTACGACATGGGCGCGGTGGCCTCCGATGTGTTTGATCGCATGATCACGCGCGGTACTATCAAGAAGGAAGACTACCGAGTGATCTACCGCAGCCCCATCTTCCCGACGTCGTCGTTTGCCCATTCGCACGACCTCAAACCGGAATTGGCCGACAAGCTCAAGCAATGCTTCTACAGCTTTCGCTTCCCCCCGGCCATGCAAAAGGAGTTCAACGGCGACGACCGTTTCCTGCCCATCACCTATGCCAAAGACTGGGCCGTGGTACGTGACGTAGCCGAGAAATCGGGGACGCCGTATAACAAGGCCGCCTATGAGGCCGAGTCCAAGCGTGAGGCTGAGGCAGCAGCCAAGAAGGCTGCAGCGGCCGCAGCCAAGAAGTGACGGCCCTGCTGTCCTTGCGCGGATTGCGCAAGGAGTACCGGCCGGGTGAGCCCGTCTTGCGGGACATCCGACTGGATTTTGCGGCTACCGATTCAGGCGGTGTCACCGCCATCATCGGGCCCTCGGGTACGGGCAAGTCCACCCTGATCCGATGCATCAACCGCCTGGTAGACCCCACGGCAGGCGAGATTGTGTTCCAGGGAGTGGATCTGGCGCGGCTTCAGGGCCGCGCCCTGCGCGAGGCGCGTTGCCGTATCGGCATGGTGTTCCAAGAGTACAACCTCGTGGAGCGCCTGAGCGTGATTGAAAACATCTTGTGCGGTCGCCTGGGGGTTTTGCCCTTATGGCGCCCGTTGTTGCGCCGTTTTTCGGCGCAAGACATCGATCGTGCGTTTGAGCTGATGCAAGCGGTTGGCCTGTCCACCGATTTCGCCTCCCGGCGGGCCGATGCGCTGTCTGGGGGCCAGCGCCAGCGGGTGGGCATCGCACGCGCCCTGATGCAAGACCCTCAGCTGATCTTGGCTGACGAACCGACGTCATCGCTGGATCCCAAGACTTCGGTGGAGATCATGGAGCTGTTGTCCAGTGTCTCCAGTGCTCGCCGTGTGCCGGTGCTCATCAACATTCACAATGTGGAGCTGGCCAAACGCTACGCCAGTCGCATCATCGGAATGTCCAAGGGTGAGGTGGTCTTTGATGGCGCTCCTGCTGCCTTGCAAGACGAGCACCTCAAGAGCATTTACGGCGCCGAGGACTGGTTGAATTGAGCCGTCCCATCGCGTTTGCACCTCACTGGCCCTCTCGCCTGGCTTGGAGCGGGCTGGGGCTGTACGTGTTGTATGCCCTGAGCACTTTAAATGTGTCCTGGGAGCGGGTGATGGCGGGTGGGCCGCAGGCGGCCAAAGTGCTGTCGCGGATGTTTCCGCCCAATATGGCGCCCGATAAGCTCGAGCTGATCACCGCAGGATTACTCGAGAGCTTACAAATCGCGGTCATTGCCACCTTCGTCGGTGTCCTGCTGTCCTTGCCCTTGGCGCTGATGGCTGCGCGCAACCTGGCGCCTACCGCCATGTCCAGCGCGGCCCGAATGGTGATCGCTGTGTGTCGTTCGTTTCACCCCGTCATCGTGTCCATTCTGTTTGTGAAGGCAGTGGGGTTCGGGGCGCTGGCTGGCGTATTGGCCCTCATCGTCTCCAGCATGGGGTTTGTGAGCAAGTTACTGGCCGAGGTGCTGGAGGAGTTGGACGAGCGGCAAGTTGAGGCGGTGCGCGCCACGGGAGCACCCTTTTTCCATGTGTTGGTCATGGGCGTGATGCCTCAGGTCTTGGCCCGCTTTATCGGTTTGGCGGCCTACCAATTCGACTCCAACTTGCGAAATTCCACGATGGTGGGTATCGTGGGTGGAGGCGGCATCGGCGCGGTCCTGTTCACCGCCTACCAGCGCTTTGACTACGACGTGGTCATGACCATCTTGCTGCTCATCATCGCGCTGATCATGTGCTCGGAGGCCCTGTCGCTGGGCCTGAAAAAGGTGTTTCGGTGAGGCGCTGGCAGCGTTTCACGCCTGCAGAGCGTATCGGTCGCTCTATCTTCTACGTCGTTTGTGCCGCAGCCTTGGTGTGGTCGGTCAAGAAGATCGAGATCATTCCCGAGTTTCTCTACGACGCTCCAGAGCAAACGGCCGATCTGTTCAAGCGCATGTGGCCGTTTGACTGGGCCTATTACCCGGCGGCCATTCACGATGCCTTGATTGAAACCTTCCATATCGCCACCCTGGGCACCTTGCTCTCACTGTGCATCGCCATCCCGTTGTCCTTCCTGGCGGCACGCAACTTCACACGCAATCCCTTGCTCAACTGGGTGGCTCAATTCATCTTCGTGTCCACGCGATCGGTCAACTCCTTGATTTGGGCCTTGCTTTTCGTGGCCATCTTGGGCCCAGGGGCGCTGGCCGGGGTGCTGTCCATCGCCTTTCGCTCGATCGGTTTTGTGGGCAAGCTATTTGCCGAAGCCTTAGAGGAGGCCAAGGCAGGCCCCATTGAGGCCTTGACGGCGGCTGGCGCGCCACGCAGCCTGCTGCTGGCCAAGGGCTATTGGCCTCAGGTGGAGCCGGCTTTTTGGAGCGTGGCGCTGCTGCGCTGGGACATCAATATCCGCGAGTCAGCTGTGCTGGGGTTGGTGGGGGCCGGAGGCATTGGTGTGGCACTGGATGCCGCGATGAACAACCTGTACTGGGATCAGGTGGGTTTGATCTTGGCGGTCATTTTCACGGTGGTGATAGTGACGGAGTTGGTGACCCATGCATTGCGCGCGCGGGTATTGTGACCATGGACCACCTCACGGCACTGCCCGCGCATTACCCCATTCCTGGGTTTGAAGACCTGGGACTTACCGCTTTGGTGACGACGCGCGAGGCGGGCTCTTTCGGGCTGATGGATGACAAGCAGCTTGGCGAAGCGTCATTACGCTGGGAGTCACTGCAGCGAACTCTGGCGCAGGCTGGCGCCTTAGGTTTGGCCTGCGCCCGGCAGGTGCATGGCACGCGAGTGTTGTTGCATCACAGCCTGCCGCACGGCTGGGTGAGGCACGAAGACGCTGATGGCCACCTCCTGTTCGGCAGCGGAGCCCTTGCGGTCACGGTGGCCGACTGCGTTCCGGTTTTTCTGGCGCATGAGGATGGTCCGCTTGGCATGGTGCACGCGGGGTGGCGCGGGGTGGCTGGCGGCATCCTAGAGCAAGCTGTGCGAGCCCTTGAAAGCGCCGGCTATTTACCCAATCGGCTACGCCTGCACTTCGGTCCATCGATTTGTGGACGATGCTACGAGGTAGGTCCAGACGTCTTTGCTCACCTCACGGGGCGCCCAATCTCACGCCCGCAACCAGTCGATCTTCGCGGCCTGCTGGCCCAGCAGGCCGTGGCGCTGGGGGTCGCGCGATGGTCCGTCGACCAGGCCTGTACCCGATGCGATAACGATCACTTTTTTTCCCATCGCGCCGGCGATGCGGGCCGCCAAATAGGGGTCCTGATTCGCACAACCTGAGTGTTGTGAGAGTACTGCCCTCAAAGAAGCACAGCGCCGTCGATCCTGTGGTGCAAATGTTTAGGTGGGACAAAACATCGTCGCCACAAATGGCGAGTACCCGTAAATCGACTTCGATCTATTCCGTCTGGCCGTCTAGGCCTAATCACGGCCTGAACTCTCGGATTAAGACTGCCAAGGCATAGCGGACATAACGACCACCCACCGACTCTGCCTTACCCATCAAGGACAGTTGGCCACGGTAAATGGTCAACATTTGGGGCGAAAAGGGCTCCTCCAGAGCCAGGCTCACCCTGAAGTGGGACTGCTCGGGGATAAGCCTGCCCTGTTGCTCTCGGACCAGAACGTGACCACCATGGGCAGCAGAAAGCATGCCCTCCTGCAACGTGCGGGTGGCGTCTTCTTCGATTAAAGACACTCGTGCGTTTAAAGGGTGAGCGATACCTGGCGTGATAAACACAGCCGAATCGCCTACTTGGAGGCGCTGGGCCTGCTCTTCACTGACCCAGGTTTCCAATTGCCAAGACTTGGGCCCAACGACTGCCCCAATGGACTCGTTTTTTACCACCCATTGACCCACGGCAAGGTCAGGGTCCGTGAGGATGAAGCGGCCCGCAAACGGAGCCCGAGGTTCGTACTGGATTTGTTGTTGCCGGATGCGATCGACCTCTGCTTTGGCTGCTTGTAGCTGGCTTATGGACAGAGCCAGCGGCGCATAGGCCTGTGCATCCGTGACCGAGGCTACTGACGCCTGCCATTGAAGCCGTTGCCAGCGCGCCTGGGACAAGTTATTTTGAAGCAGCAAATCGGGCGCTTTGAGTTGAAGCAGCAATTGCCCGGCCTCAACGTGCTGGCCATGTTGAACCTTCAGCCCCTGCAAGGTGGCGGGTCCCGGGGAGTAAATAGGCCAAATGTCCGCTGGCTTGAGAAGTGCCGTCACGGTCATTCGAGTAGGCAGGGGAATGACAAATAGGCCAATCAAAACGACAGCGGCGACAGCCGTACGGCGACTGTGTACCGATTGCACAATGAGGCTCTTTCGTTTCCACCACTCTTTGAGCTCGCTGCGCACCGGAAACCAGATAAACCAGTAGATCTCAATGGCAAAGAGCAAGACACCCAATAGCTTGGTAAACAGGTGATAAACCAACAGGGCGATCCCAATGAAGAGGATCAATCGATAAACCCACACGGACCAGGCAAAAGCGACCAAAGCCGCGTGCTGGGGGCGGCTCCAATACTCCGGCACGGGTTCTTCAAGCCCAAATAACCATCGCCGAAGTTGCCACCGCGCCAAAGCAAAGCTGCGTTGGTGAAGATTGGGAATGTCAAGCCAATCACACAAAATGAAGTAGCCATCAAACCGCATGAACGGATTGGCATTGATGGCGAGCGTGACCCCCAGACTGGCTGAAGCCAAGTAGAACAAGGCTGAGCGCAGGGAACCGTCCGGCATCAGCGCCCAGCCCAGTAAGGCCCATGCCGCAATCAGCGTCTCAGTGGCGATTCCCGAACTGGAGATGAGCAAACGTTGTCGACGATTGGCAATTTTCCAAGCCTCATTGGTGTCGGTGTATGCCATTGGCCAGAGCACCAGGAATGCCACTCCCATGGTCGGAACTCGACCACCGTAGCGTTTCAAAGTGAAGGCATGCCCCAACTCGTGCAAGACCTGACTGGCGATGACGGCCAAACCAAAAGCCAGTAATCCTTGTGCTGTCAGGGTATCTTGGACAAAGCCATAAAAACTATCCCATTGACGCATCACTTGGTAAAGGCCGAGCAACAAAGCACCCAAGCTCAGCCAAAGAAAGCTCGCTGAAAAACACAGGGCGCTGAGAGGCGCCATCTTTTCCAGCCACTTATCGGGCTTAAACAGCGGGACCCGGAAGAACAGATAGTGGTGGATCAACCACTGCCACCACTGGCTCTTCCTCGCCAGCTTGCGAGAGGTGAGCTTTTGAACATCCTCAGCACCGTCGATCCTCAAAAGCTGGTTATCCGCCAAGAAGGTCAGCGCCTTTTGTATATCTTCAGCATCGACATCTAGAGGTGTGTCTTGCTCGATACTCGCGACGATGGCAGTACCCGAGCCCAGCGCCCATCGACTGAGAATTTCAAAGGTGAGCCAGTCAATTCGAAAAAACTGCTGCCTAACGGGATCATGAAGAACCCAGGAGGGCTGGCCGTTGTTCAGCTTGGGGCCTTCAAAAATATCAATTTCGTCCCGAAGCGAGGGCCAGTGCATATCAGATACCTACAGCAGATCGCAGCGCAGCAATCGGTCGTCGCAGCAGCCAGTACGACAGCACCGTCCATCGGCCTGAAATCCTGGCTGTGCCTTTCAGGCCGAGTCGCGGCGATTGACCCTCATCCAGACGCGCGCGGATTCGGTAGGCATAACTGCCATCAGGGCGCTGTACGGCCTCATACGAAAAGTAATGTAGCCGGGAGTGAATCGGTGAAAGTGGGTTGGCCTGTAGGTATACCGTGACAGGATTACCCTCGGTCAGTTCGATGGCGTCGGCCACCGAGAGCCAAGCCTCCACTTCAATGTCCTGAGTCTGCGCGATCCGCAAGATTTTCTCGCCTACTGCCACGGGTTTCCCAATCCAACTGCTGGGGTCATCGAACAAAACCACGCCAGAGGCAGGAGAAAGAACCTGCGACCGATGCCGTTGGTCTTTCAGGTATTCAAACTCCGATCGCTTTTCCTCGATAGCTCCCGCCTGAGAGGCCAGCTCGGCTTTGAACTTGGGGTCGCTCAACGCCAATTGACTGGTTTGCCGATACTGAGATAAAGCAGTCTCTAGAGCTTGCCTGGCAACAGCCACACGAGTTTCAATCAGTGCGGTGTCAAACCTGAATAGTGGCTGGTCTTGCTCAATCTTGGTATTGGGTTCGACATCAAACTTGACGATGACACCTTCGATTGGAGAGCGCACCACCACGGGGTGAGAAGGTACGAGCTCAGCAGGTGCCAAGACACTCAGGCGCACAGGCAACAAGGCGATGAGCAAGAGGGCGCAAGCGATCCAAGTCAACCGGCGTCTGTACCATGGACGGAGGTGCCCATCGGATGCCATTTGGAGCCAACTTCTCCAGTTTCTGCGGGCATGTGGTGGAGCCAGGGCATCCCAGGCGTGAAGCCATGTTTGGCTCCATTCCTGCAGCAATGTAAGCTCCTGGTCACTCCACCCCATGTCTCGTGCAAGCAGCAGGAGGCCTGATTGCTTCCCGATCAATGGCACCAGCAAGACCTGAGCGGGCAACCACTCCGACCACTGTTGAATAAGGTTGGGTGGCAAAGAGGCAGGATCCACCCGCTGAGGCACGTTTCCAATCGGCCCGATGGACTCGATGAGTTCCTTCAACCAGGTCACATAGGGCGCATTGCGCTCTGGCTCTACAACGCCAGACAACGCTTGGACCCCGTCTGTCGACCACCACAATGCGGCCTGTCGGTAGGGAACCAATCCATGCGAACCATTGACCAACAAGAACGCCAGCTCGTCGCGGGTTGCCGCAACCCGCGCGCGACGGCCCAAGTCCAGCAGGCTCAGTAACAGCGCCGAGGGGTCGGCGACGGGCTGGGTGGGTGGCAGCCGATGTTGATCAGCGTCAGCCATTTTTGAACATCGCACCTAAGCCGAATTCAGCAGATCTCGTGCCTTGTGATGTGCGGTGAAGCTTCTCGGTCAGGCTGGCACGGCCCCAGTCCTGCGAAGTGTCATCACGGATCTGAAGCCGGAAGAAGGTCGATACCTCAGCACCTTGCATGTCGGTAGCGGTGAGGCGCATTGTGAGATCTGAACGGGTTCCCGACGGAGCTTGCACAAGCAATTGGCCGCTGATTCCGTCAAACTTCAGCCACGAGGGTAAGGGTTGGCCGTTGGATTGAAGCAGACGCAGATGGACTTGAGCTTGTGCATCCGATCGTGCGAAGGCATCTTGGCGGATCTTAATCCGATGGTCGCAGCCACAAGACAATTGTGCATCTGGCTGACCACGATAGACCATGATCCGCTCGTGATGTGAGGGTAATACTGCCGTTGGGAATCCACGGCGTGAGGCACGAGTATCTGGGTCTGGGGGCTCTGAGATGGGGAGGTCTGCAGCCATCCAATCCTGGCCTACTTGCGTCCATTCCCGAACTGGAGCCGCGCTGCTGTCCCAGATGGCGCTAGAGCGCATTTTGTTGACCCAAGCTGCCGATTCGGGAATAAGCTGGCTATTCGTCTGGGGAAGCTCACCTCGCCAACTTGCGTGGGACGACGTTGTGTCTTCCTCCAATCCGAAATTCTTGGGGTCGATCAGTGCTTCACCGACTTCATGGGTATCCCAAGCTTCTGGCGGTAGCGCTGCGGTGGACTCGATAGAGATGTGCATGACTGCACCGATCGATCGATTCCCTGCCGCATCCACCACCTGCGCGTGGTAGGCATATCGACCTAGAGGCAAGTCTTGCTGTAGGGCAGATGTGGTGGCCCATGACAGCCCCTGATCCCGAGAGACTTCGTAGACAACGCCCGCGCCGGGCTCCGAGCCCGCAATTTTCAGCGTGAAGGTGCGCTCTTCGGTGACCCATCCTGAAGCGGTTCGTCTGCTGCTCTGGAGTCCACCTGGACTCAGCTCACCAGCCGATGGAGCGGTGGTGTCGACGGTGACGGTGCGTGAGGCGGAGGTGGTGGTGTTGCCGGCGGTGTCGGTGACGATGCTGCGGTACAGGTAGGTGCCGTCGCTGAGGTTGGTCTGGGTGGCGGTGGTGGTGTTCCAGGTGGTGCCTGCGTCGGTGGAGACCTCAAAGCTCAGGCTGGCGTTGGCCTCGGCTGTGGGGGCGGTGAGCTCGAAGGTGGCGTCTTGGGTGATGCTGTCGGTGGCCGAGGAGCCGGTGTCGGTGAACTGCTGCAGGGCCAGGCCGGCGCTGATGGGGGCGGTGGTGTCGACGGTGACGGTGCGTGAGGCGGAGGTGGTGGTGTTGCCGGCG
Source organism: uncultured Rubrivivax sp. (assembly GCA_964400135.1). GTDB lineage: Bacteria > Pseudomonadota > Gammaproteobacteria > Burkholderiales > Burkholderiaceae_C > Rubrivivax. The sequence continues at coordinate 53,447 of CAYNSW010000007.1, forward strand.
G
>CAYNSW010000007.1:53547-102896 GCA_964400135.1 uncultured Rubrivivax sp.
TGAACTGCTGCAGGGCCAGGCCGGCGCTGATGGGGGCGGTGGTGTCTACGGTGACCACCCCTTGGGCCTGCGCAGACACTGAATTGGCATCGGATGTGGTGACCAGCACTTGTACCTGTCCATTGGCCATTTGACTCCACGGGATATCCTGAATCGTCCAAGCCCCTTGGGCATTGACCTGTGCGGATCGCGTGAAGCTCTGACCCTGGCTGTCGGACAGGGTAGCCAAGATGTTTTGACCGCTGCTCACATTCAAGGTGGTGCCCTGCAGCGTCGCACCCGCTGCCTCTGCGGCGGATACCACCCCGTTGCCAGCGACAGTGCCTGCATCAAATTGAATCGAAGGAGTTGGTGTGGCAAGCGCTACAAATCCCGGGTCTGTGATCACACCGTCGGCCGTCCCGTCATCATCTCCTCGACCCCCGTCACGAATGAAGATGCGCACGGTGTCGATACGCCCGTCGCCATTGCGGTCACTGAAGACGGCGCCAGTTCCCGTGGCCGGATCCCAATCAAATGCTGATACCGTGTTGTCGGAGGCATTGACTTTGTAATATTTGTTGTATTGCCCTTCAGGCAAGTGCAATTCGATCGTGTGTACCTGCCCAATGTAGGAATCGATGACGGCTGATGCCACCAAATCAACTTGGGTCGCGTCGACCTGACCTGTTTGGATCACCTGAGGGTACAAGCGGAAAACGATCACATCGGTGGCATTTTGGATGGTAAGGGTGCCGTTAGCCGCAGCGCTTTGAGTCTCTGAGGTGGTGACAGGACGCGCATCGACACTATCGATCTGAACTTCTACCTTGACGTTACCGCCTGGGTTGTACAGAGGGCTGTCCACAATCGATGAAAACGACGACTGCTGAACCGTCGCATCAATAGAAATGGTCTTACCTTGCGACGTTTTGACAGTGGCGACATCGCGCTGATCCGCATCGTCAACTCCATCTTTATTCAGGTCTGACAACTCCTTTTCTTCGCTGAACAAAACACCATCGCCGTCGAGCTGTTGTAAATCGGTTGCATTCTGAGGGGAAACGATGCGTATGGTCACCTCAGGGCTGAGCTGCGACAAATTGCCCGCCCGGTCTGCCAGTCGATATTGGATGACCCAGGAGCCTTCAGGCAAAGCGGTCAAGGGCATCAGCGTCCGAGTGGCCGCGTGATACAAGCTGGGCACGGTACGACCGTCAATTACCAGAGCTACCGTGGCCACATTCGATTGCAGCGGATCGATGCTGACCTTGATCATCCCGCTGGTGGAGGGGTTGGGCCCAATCAGCGTGGGTGCGGTGGATGGCGCTTGTGGCGCTGTCGTCAACAGCTCGTAGCCCTGAGCCAGGCGATCACCCGTTTGGGTGCCATTACGCACCACCTGAAGTTGAATTTGCTTGCCACTGCCCGTTTCCAAAAGGGCGTTAGACCACAGCAAGGTTGTACCGCTGACCGACTGCGTCAAATCAATCCACCCTTGACCGCCAACTGCGGTTAAGGTGTCGCCATCCAAGCGCCCATACAGACGGTCAGTTGATCCAAGCGGCGTACTGAGTTGTGCGGTAATGGTCTGTAATGCGGTATTGGTGACAAAGTCGTTAGACTTCAGGCCCGAATCGACCGATAGCTGCAGCCCTCTGAGCTGCGGTAAGCGGCTGACCAATGTATCGACCATACTTTGTAGGCTGCCCACGTCGGACACGCCAGATCCATCATCAGCTGTGGCCGCTATTTGGCTCATCAATTGGGTCAGGTGCTCTGTCGTCATACCGGCGACGTTCAGACCCAAGGCGCGCAATTCATCCAAGCGAAGGCTGCTGGTTTGACCAGCGGCGGTCATCATGATCTTCTCAACGATCACAGCAAGGGCCTCAACTTGGGGCACAGTGCTCACGTCGATAGCCGACAAGTTGCCAATGGCACTGCCAAGCAATGCATTCCCAGAAGCACTCAATGCTGCGGCACCAGTAGCGCCGATCGCGCTGTATGTGTCACTGGTTGGGTTGAGGCCCGGGGTAGCATCAGACAAACCCTCATTGGCCTCAGCCAAAATTCGCTCATAGGCATCCACAACCGCCTGAACACTGGCTAGCGCATTAGCCGAAGTGGCCGCGATGCTGACGGCTGGCGTTGCCAGAGCGCTCACAATGGAATCCAAATTACTGGTCGAGACATTGCGAACACCTGCTAGCGCAAAGTCAGTCAAAGTGGGGGCCACACCACTGTTGGTCGTCGAGTAAGCTGCGATCAGATTGATGGCGTAGTTTTGGCCTGCGGTCTGCACCAAGGCGCGAAGCTCCGCCAATGAGTTGGTCATTTCCGCGGTGACGCCCGAGCTTTGCAACAAGGTGGCCAGGTAGGGCAAGGCGCCTGAGGCAACACCCGTGATGCCCAGGCGGGCCAACTCTGAAGAGGTCAGGGGCTGAGCAAGAGTTTGACCATTGGCCAGAGAGATGACTTTTCCTACAGTCTCAGCCAAGGCTTCGATTTCTCCAACGGAGTCCACTGCATAGAAGGGAGCCTCACCGATGACATCGTTGAGCAAGGCCAAACCATCCGCATCCAAAGTGGATGCTTTGATTGCGCCGATACGCTGAAAGTCAGTGGACGTGGGGTCTTGTGATGGCGTAGTGTCGGAGGCTAAAGCGTTGGCTTCGCCCAAGATGTTGCGGAAGGCATCCACCACAGCTTGGCACTTGGCAAGCGAGTCGATAGAAGAGGACGTGACCGCAGCGCTGGCCAGAGCGCTGTTGATCGCGTAGATATTGACGCTGTCCACGCCTTGAATACCAGCGCGCGCATAGTCTGCAGCGGTAGGTGAGGGACCCGTATTCGTTTGCGCGTACTGCTTAAGGACATCCAGCAGCTTGGCATTGACGGTATCGACCAACGATTGAAGTTGTTGTGGCGTTTGCACCTGCGAACCATCGTCAGCAGTCGCCTGGATTGCGGCCAGCACCGCGCTCAGATTATCAGTATGGACACCTTGAATACCCATCAGGCGCCACTGGCTGACGGTGGGTTCGCTGGCCGAGCCACCCGCGGCTTTGTCGGCGACAGCCTTGGCGGCAGCTGCTAGAGCATCAATCTCCGCCACAGTATCGACTTGCTCTGCTTGTGCGGCACCTACCAATAAATTCAAGAGACTTTGAGCGGTGCTGCCATTGGCGAGGCTAGAGGCATTCAGCGCCCCCACGCTCGCATAAGTTGAGGCAGTGGGCTGAGCAGCTGGCGTGGTGTCGGGTGTGCTACCGTTGGCCTCGTTGAGGATAGTTGTCCAACTATCGACCAAAGTTTGCAGATTGGTTGCGCTAGCCAATGAGTCAGCCGAGATTTGCAGTGTTCTGAGACTGTCGTGTATTGCAGCCAGATTGCCTGAGCCCACTCCGGTGATCCCCGCTAGCTGATAGTCTCCCAGCACGGGTTCATCTGGTCCTGCTGCCAAGCTGCTAGAGCCTGCATAAGCGAAGATACGGGACAGTGCTGCTGAGCGGATGGCCTCCAGTGCTTGTTGTGTCGTGGCCTGGGCCAGCAATTCGGTATTGATAACCGCCTGGAGTTTGTCGCGCGTATCGATGTCACTTCCGTCATCCGCTGTTGCCACGATAGCGTTGACAATTGATGTCAAATTATCTGCTGTGACCCCTGCGATTCCCAGCAATGCAAAGTCGTCTGCCGTCAGTGCAGGGGCCGAGCTCGGCGAGGAACCTAGGGCAGCCAGCCCCATGAGCGTTTGCGTGATGTTGGCCAGGTTATCTATCTTGCTGACGCGGTCTATTGCCGTCACGCTAGACCCGCCGATGACATCGTTGAGTAGGCTTTGGCCAGATGAGCCGTCTGGCAGGGCCCCTGCCACCACCGCGCCAATTCGGGCGTAATCGGCTGCTGTTGAATCGGCGGCAGTGGGATCAGCTGCCGATCCATTGGCTTCTGACAATATTTGGATGTAGGAACTGATGACAGCCTGAAGCTCCGGCTGGGTGTCCACTTGGAGGCCGGTAACGGATGAGCTGGCCAAGGCGCTGGCAATCGCCAGCCGGTTGCCGTTGTCCACGCCCACCACGCCGGCTTGCTGATAGACGCCTAATGAAGGCGAGTCGATCAATGGCGCATTGGAATCTGCGTAGGCTGCGATTTGTTGCAAGGCCTCGTACTGCGAGGTGGCGCCGCTGACCACCGCCTGCAACGACGCCAAGCTGTTGACTTGTGAGCCATCATCGGCAGTGGCGGCAATCGCAGCAAGAACGGCATTGAGGGTGTCTGTCTTGACCCCCGTGATGCCCATGCGCTCAAAGTCAGCAGGCTCGAGAGACGGGTTGGCCACTCCACCTGATGCAGTCAGAAAAATTCTCTCGACCCCAAGCGCCAATGCATTGATCTCGTCAACAGTATCTACAGCAACAGCCTGTTGTGCGCCCAAGCTGTCGTTGAGCAGTGCCAAGGCATGGCCCCCTTGCGCGCTGTTTTGTCCTGCCAGACCTATGCTTGCGCCGATCAGGGCGTAGTCTGCTGCAGTGGGGTCGCCAACGGTGAGATCTTTAGCAGTTCCATTGGCTTCAGATAGGATCCGACCAAACACGTCAACCAGTGCCTGCAGTTTGGCAGCAGAGTTGACCTGAACCGATGTAACGGCGGTAGTGGCCAATGCGCTGTTGATGGACGACGCCATGGCAGAGTTCATCCCGCTGACGCCGACAACCGCATAGTCAGTCAAACTCGGAACAACCGCGGTGATCGGGTTGTCTGCGTAGTCTCCGATGAGATTTAAGGCCGCTGCGATGGAACTCTGGGTCCGCACAGCGCTGAGAATGAGTGTCTGCAACTCATCGAAGGAGTCAATATCACTGCCGTCATTGGCTGAACTGGCAATGGCTCCCAGCACCACGGAAAGATTGCTGCTGGTCACCCCCGTGAGGCCCATTTGAGAAAGCTCCGAGGCCGTTAGCGCGCCGGCGCTTGTGGTCACAGCGGCCTGTGGCGTTCCCGCGGCCGTCAGCATCAGCCGCTGAACAGTACTTGCCAACGCTTCAATTTCATCGATGGTGTCCACGCCTGAACGATCGAGGCGGCCCATGACACTGATGAGCAATGATTGGGCGGCACTGCCATCAGGTAAGCCGGCCGCCACTGTTGCGCCTATGCGATGGAAATCGGCTGCTGTGGGATTGACCAGGCTGTTGGAATCCGGTGCAACTCCGTTGGCCTCCGACAGGATGCCGTTATAGGAAGACACGATAGCCTGTACTTCCTGCGCAGTATCAGCCTGCGATCCTTGAACGGTGGCGGTCTTCAAGGCATCTAAGATGGCCGGTAGGTTGTTGGTATTGACACTGTCGATTCCGGCCAACAGGAAGGTCTCTTCTGTTGGCGGTACACCGCTATTGGTTTGGGCGTAGGCCGTGATGAGACTCAGGGCGCCGTTGACGCTGTCCACGATCGCCTGCAATTTGCCCAGACTATTGATCCCGCTGCCATCATCAGCGCTGCGGTCCACAGCGGCCAAGATACGCTGCACATTAGCGGCACTCACGTTTTGCAGACCCAGCCCGGCCAAGTCTGAAGGCGTAAGCACTGGCACTGCAGAGCCGCCCTGAGCTGTGATCATGAGGCGATTGACCACAGAGGCCAGCACATTGAGTTCTGAGATGCTGTCTACCGAAGCAGGGGGGGCAGCTTGAACCACCGAGTCGAATAAGCCAAACGCTTCGGTATTCAATGCAATGCCACCCAAGGCCACCCCCAGGACTTGGTAATCCTGAAGGGTTGGGCTGCCATCGGTGAGGATTCGCCCGTAGGCGTCGCTCAAGATTTGAATTTTGGCTGTCGTGTCAGTCTCTGTGGCCTGTACGGTACTGGTGAGCAAAGCGGTATTCAGCGCGGTGGCAACTTGCGCCGCACTCAGACCGCTGACTGTAGGCAGGATGACGCCGGCTGCGAGGTACATATTGGCATCGGGAGCAGCAGGTCCACCCGTGGCCGTGTCGGCTTGTGCGTATGCGGCGATGCTGTTGACAGCGCTGGCTCTGGCAGTAGCGCTGTTGGCCAAGGCTTGCAATTGAGTCAGGCTGGCGATGCCGGATCCACTGTCGGAGGTGGCTGCGACCAGTTGCAGGAAAACAGCCATATCGCTGCTGGTCAGGCCCGTGATGCCCAAACCAGACAGATCGGCTGCCGACAGCACGGGTATCGCATGACCACCTGCTGCAGTCGTCAGCAACCCATTGATGGTGGTGGCCACTGCATCGATTTTGGCGACCGAATTCACATCGGCTGCCGAAAACTGTCCGATCACATCATTGAGCAGGGCCAGACCGTGGATATTGGTGGCGATGCCTCCCAGGGTGGCGCCGATGGCCTGGTAGTCCTGGGCGGAAGGGTCTTGCGCTGTCGAGTCAGTCGCCACGCCATTGGCTTCTGAAAGAATTCGAGCGTAGGCATCGACGATCGCCTGGACTTCTACCGTGGTGTCGGCCTTCGTGCCCACAATAGACGCGCTGGCTAAAGCGCTTTGGATCGCACTGAGGTTGTCCGCGTCAACACCCATGACCCCTGCTGCCAAAAAGTCGGCCAATCCAGGCGTCGCCCCCCCATTGGTCTGCGCGAAGGTACTGATGACGTTCAGGGCCTGGGTGTAAGCTGAAGCTGCAGCTGTCACCACGCTTTGCAATTCGCTTAGCGAGTCTACTTGTGCAACGGTAGCATCCGCAATGGCTTGGCAAATCACAGACAAATTCGCCGCCGTGACGCCACTGATTCCCAGGGCCTGAAGATCGGCCAGGGATGGGGCTTGTGTCAAATTGTTCGAACTGGCGGTGGCGATGATTCGCTGAACCTGCCCATAGAGCACAGACAGCTCGGTGTAGGTGTCAACGGCTGATGCAGATAAGGTACTGACCACCGAATTGAGCAATTGGGATTCAGCACTGGTGATGGCGCTAAGCCCCAGCACCCTGAAGTCAGCAGTTGAAACATTTGCCGGTGTGTTCGAATCGTTGTCCGCTGCCGCTTGAAGTGCCCCATAGGCATCGACGAGGATTTGAATGTCAGATACGGAATCCGTGTCCGAGGCTGGCGCGACAGCCACAAAGCTATTGATCGCCGCCAGTCGATGGGAATCAACGCCGGCCAGGCTCAAGGCAGCGTAATCGGCCAAGCTGGGAACGGTATTGGTGCCGTTGTAGTCTCGAATAATGGCCAACTTGGCCTCAAAAGCATCAACAGCGGTATTGACAAGACTTTGCAGACTTGACAAAGAAGCAATGCCGCTTCCAATATCTGCCGTATCGGCAATCGCACTCAAAACTGCGCTGATATTGTCTGTCGAGACTCGCGTGCTGCCCAGTAGGCTGTTCAATTGACTGGCCGTGAAGGCAGGCGACGCTGTGCCGCCAGAGGCCACCACCATCAAGCGATTCACATCTGCGGCCAATGCGTTGAGTTCAGCGACAGAGTCCACCGCCCAGACGCTGCGTTCTCCCACGAAATCATTCAGCAGACTCAGCCCGTTGCTGTTGGTGGCGATGGCGCCCAGTGAGACTCCTATGGTCAGGTAGTCTGTGGCGGTGGGGTCGCTGGTAGGGCTGGTGTCTGCGGAATTGCCGTTGGCTTCAGCCAAGATGGCGCTGTAGGCGTCGACGATACCCTGAACCCTGGCTGTCGTATTGGCCATCGCACCGGTGACCGGCGTACTGGCCAAGGCGCTGTTAACGGCATTCAGCAGCGTGCTGTTGCCCACGATCCCAGTGACCGCAGCATTGTCAAAATCAGCTGCAGTGGGAGCGGGGCCAGCGCCATCAGCGTACTGGCTGATGATGTTCAAGGCATTGAGATGGGATGAAATCGCCGCATTGACAACGCTTTGTAACTTCGCCAATGAGTCCACATCGCCAGGTGATGCGCTGGCAATGGCGCGTTGAATGACCAGCAGATTGCTGTCATTGACCCCGGTGACTCCCAACACCTGAAGGTCAGACTGGGACAGTGCAGCAGAACTGGCCGCGCCATCGGCAACCGCGAGCACTTCCTCTACGCTCTGGGCTATTGGGGTCAATTTCGCAGGAGTGTCCACTGCGCCAAATGACTGGCCATCCAACACGCTGTTCATCAGGCTGATCTCAGCAGCTGCGCTGATCTGGCCAGCCCCCAAAACCGCGAGTTGTCCTGATGTCAGCGAAGAGCTGCCATTGACGCTCCCGTCGGCAGCCAGTGACAAAGCGTTGACTGCATCCGATATGGCTTGTAGTTCGGCCGTGCTATCGCTATCAGGCGTCAATGTGGGTAGCAAGAAGGCATTGGCTGCTGATAAAAGGGCGGCCGAAACACCTTCGACTCCTGCGAGATTCCAAGTTTGCACACCAGGAGCCGGCTGGGTTCCGTCATATTGACTGAGCTCCTGCACGGCGTTGAGCCAATCGGTGTTGGAGGCAGTAATCAAAGAGGAGAGTTCAGCCAAGGAGTCTGTTTGAGCTCCATCATCGGAGCTACTGGCGATACGGGCTATGACCGCGTTCAGGTTGTCTTCGGTGACCCCACTCAGACCAATCCGAGAAAAATCAGCTGCGGTCAAGGCAGTGGAGGGGGATCCTCCGGCCGCCGTAAGCTGAATGGCGTTCACCACCTGCGCCAGCGCCACAATTTTGGCGTGCGTATCGACCTGACCCGCAGTGCCTCGCTCTATGACATCTGTCAGCAGAGCGGCTTGTCCGGGTGTGGTGACCATGGGCAGGGCGAAGGCCTGGTAATCAGACAGTGTCAACGCCAAGTCATTGTCGTCAGTGCCATCTGCCGAAGCCAAGATGCTCACATAGGTGTCCACTGAGGCTTGAATTTCGGCCAAGCTGTCACTGTCACTGGCGCCAATCGCAGCAAAAGCTGAATTGATACTGGCCAAGTTGCCTGTCAGGACCGGGTGAGCGCTCCCGTAAGCGTCGGCGAAGGTTGTCAGAGTGGGCGCCGAATTGGACCCGTCGTAATTGCGAATCTGTGCGAGAGCCGTTGATTGGGTATTGATGGTGGTAGAGCTCGAACCACTCGAAATAGCGCCTACATTTCCCGCCGCATCCACTGCCTGCGCGGTGAATACGTAATTGCCATCAACCAGCGGATCAACTGCCACGGTCCAACTGCCGGTATTGGATGCGACAACCGTGTGCAGCAAGACATTGCCAGCGTACACATACACCGTGCTCGACGATTCTGTTGAGCCACTGAGGGTCGGCGTGTTGCCATTTGGAGTCACCGACGGCGTGCCCGCTTGCGAGGGTGCAGTGGTGTCGACGGTGAACGAAAGAGGCGCTGTGGCAAGACTGGTGTTTTGAGCAGCATCCGATGCGGTGAATGTGAATGAATGGAGGCCGTCACTCAAGGGCGTGGGCGATTGCCATTGCCATTGGCCTTGAGAAGTGACGACTACCGTCGCGATACCCGTTACACCGTCAATCACGCTTAAAGTGCTACCCGGTTCAGCAGTACCTGCAAAAATTGGGCGCGCGTCCTGTGTCACCGCGGCATTGGTCAAATCATGGACCGCTCGGTTGCCTCCAATGCTCGAAGCAGTAGCCGAGGTCAATACGGGGGTGGAGGGCGCCGTGGCGTCGATGACCAGTTCACCAGTACTGATGTCTGTTTTGGTCGTGCTCCCCGCTGTTGCGCTTACCGCAATGTCGTAGGTGCCGCCCGCAAGCGGGGTAGAAACGCTCAGCGACCAAGTACCTGTGACAGTGTCGTAAGACAAAGAGGAGTTTGCTGACCCGATAGTCAAGCTGGTCGTGTTACCCCCTATACCGATACTCAGCTGATCGCCGTTGGTCAACGGTATGTAGCGCGGTTGTCCGTTTGACGGGGTATAGCTGGGGTTTTCTTTGAGGGCGATTCCACCTAGGTTGGGGGTGCTGTCGTTCGTGAGAAGTGCGGTGACCGTGGGGACATCGGGAGGCGCGATATTGATTTGCAGCGTTCTGCTGCTGTTCGTGGAGTTGCCTGCCAAATCGCTGACTTGGGCGTTGACCGTGTAGGTGCTGGCGTGCACCAGTGCAATGCTGTGAGTATCGGGTAGCGTCACACTCCAGTTGCCACCTGTCTGAACCGTAGCGGTGTACTGCTGCTGGTTGAGCACCACCAAGACGACCTGTCCGCTCTGAGCCGAACTCGTGCCTGCAATCACAATATCGGTTGCCACTGCTGTGGCGTCCGACAAGCTGCCTCGTTCTGTTGAGTCAAAAACTGCTTGTACGCTTGCGACTTCGCCAGCGACATGGGTGATGCTCAGCACGGGTGCGGAGGCGTCTACAGCAATCGTGCGGCTGACCGTCGCCGAATTGCTGTAGCTGTTGGTGCCGCTGACGCTGATCGTGTAGTCTTGATCGGTCAAACCGGCGATGTCGGCACTTGGCAGCCAAGCTGTCCACACGCCATTGTTGACATTGGCCGAGTAGCTGCCAATGAGAGTGCTTCCATTTCGAAGATCAACCGTCAGAGTGGCACCATTGAGCCAAGAGGCGGTTCCAGAAACCAGAACAGCGCCGGACTTCTCGGCTGCATTGACGATGTCGTCTCCTGCAGTGGTTGATAGGGTGATGACAGGCGTTCGGGTGGCGTATTGGATACCGTCATTGACGCGCGCTTGAAGCTTAGCCACGGTATCCACGGCAGCGGCACTTTGCAGCTCGGCAAGGGCTTGTAGGACTGCGGCAATATTGGACGTGGTGACACCCGAGATACCCAGGGCGGAGAACTCAGCCGCTGACAGAGCGGGACTGGCCAGACCACCTAAGGCAGTGTTGGTGATCCGAACAACGGTGCTGGCCAATGCGTCGAGCTTGTCGTAGGTATCAACTGCGGTGCTGGCCTTGGCGTCCACCACATCATTGAGAAGGCTGGACTGAGCGTTGGTTTGGACAGAATTGAGGCCCAGCAATTGGTATTGAGCAGGGGTGAGTCCCGTGTTGTTGTTGGTGCCATCGGCATCAGCCCCCAATAACAGCTGGTTGTACGTATTACTCAGGATTTGAAGTTCAGCAGCCGTATCTGTCTTAACAGCAGGCAATACCGCTACAAAGGTATTCAATCCAGCCAGTTGCCCAGCGCCGATTCCCGATACGCCTGCATCTCGATAGGTGGTGGAGGACGGAGGCGTGTTGGTCCCCGTATAGTCTCGGATCAAGGCGATCGCTGCATCGTAGGCGCTGATGGCTCCGTTGACCACAGATTGCAAGCTATTGAGACTGGCTATCTGGCTACCGTTATCGGCTGTTGCGGCGATGGCATTGAGTACCGCTTGCAAGTTGTCTGGCGTGACGCCAGGTAAACCGAGGCTAATCAGCTCAGAGGCCGTGATGGCCGGAGTTGGCGATTGACCCGCACTGGTTTGCAGCAAGCGGCTGACGGTGCCAGCCAGCGCATCAAGTTCGGCAATGGTGTCTACCTGATCAGCAGTCGCCTGACCTACCACCTCATTCAAAAGCGTGAGTCCGTTCGTCGAAAAGCTCGCGGTGTTGAGGATTTGACCGAGAGTGACACCCAGGGCCTGATAGGTGCTTGCCGCCGGCGATGAAGAGGCGGTGACATCAGGTAACCCCCCATTGGCTTTGTCCAGGATCAAGGCGTAGGCATCAACCTTACTTTGCACGTCGGCACGTGTAGATACTGATGCGGAGGTCACGGCCGGGCTGGCCAATGCACTGTTCACTGCATGCAGCAGCGTCGTGTTCTCTGTGCCGTTGGGCAGCGTCAGCCCTTGCACACCAGCAGCTTGGTAGGTGGACAAATCAGGTGAAGTGCCTGAATTGTTCTGCGCATAGCTGCCGATAACAGACAGTGCCTGTTGCTGGGCAGCAATGGCGCTGGCCACCACATTTTGAAGTTCTGAAAGGGTATCGACAGCACTACCATCGTTGGGAGTTGCAGCGATGGCATCGAGTACGGCTTGCAGATTGTCTGACGTGATATTGGGTAGTCCGAGGGCCGTCAAACTACTGACACTCAGCGCCGGATTGGGGGTTGAACCTGCTGCCTGATCCAGAACACCCTTCACCGCCTGCGCAAGTGCTAGAAGCTCCGCCGGTGTATCTACATCGGTCGCGGCCTGCTCATCGACCACATCATTGAGCAGCCTTACCTGATAAGGCGTGCTGATGCCATTGACGCCTAGCAGTTGGTACTCTGCCGCACTCAGACTGACATCGTTATCGTTGGTGGTATCGGCGCCTGCGAGGAGTTTGCTGGCCGCATCGACCAACGCCTGGAGCTGAGAGGTGGAATTGCTTTGCGATGAAGCCAATGGAGCCAGAAAGCCATTGATCGCGCTGAGATTGCTGGCGTCGACACCCTCAACGCCCGCCACATGCCAGGTGTTGGTGCTGGGTATTGGTGCAGCACCGGTGAACTGGCTGAGGGATGCTAACGCTTGCTGATAGGCCGCATTGCCGTTGGCAATCGCATTTTGAAGCTCGACAAGCGAATCAGAGCCGCTGCCGTCATTGGCCGCAGCGGCTATCTCGGCCAAAATGGCGTTGAGGTTATCAGCCGTTACGCCAGTCAATCCCAGCAAGGCAAAGTCAGCCGGTGTCAGCGCTGGCGAGGCATTACCACCCGCTGCAGTATCCAAGATCCCTTGCGCAACGCGGGCCAACTGAGCCAATTGGGCAGGGGTATCCACCGCACTGGCGCTGAGGGTATCAATCGCTTCGTTGAGGAGGTTGGCCTCGGCCGCAGTATTGACAGTGGGCATCCCCAAAGACTGATATTGGGCAGCGGAGAGTGCAGGCTGGCTGTTATCAACTCCATCCGCGCCGGCCACCAGACTGATGAGGCTATTGACGGTAGCTTGAATCTCCGAGGCACTGTCAGATTGCGTACTGGACAGTGTCGCCATATACGCGTTGACGGTAGCCAGATTTTGACTGGTGACGCCATTGATGCCCGCATCTGCGTACGTATTGCTATTGGGCGTGGCATTTGCGGGCTGAGACCCGTCAAATTGGCTAATCTTCGCTATCGCCGCTGTGTAAGCGCTCACGGCGGCGTTCACCACACTTTGCAGCTCGGTGAGCGTATCCACCGCAGAGCCGTCATTGGCTGTTGCAGCGATGGCGTTGACGACTGCCTGTAGGTTGTCGGCACTCACGCCACTGATCCCCAGCGCTGCCAATTGGGTCTCGCTCAGGGTGGGGGTGGGGGAGCCACCGGCAGCGGTGGTGAGTACACCATCAAAGGCGGCTGCCAGCGCCTGGATCTCCGAAATGGTATCGGTGCTGGAGATGCCCAAGGTGGCAACAAAGGTATTCAGTCCATTTACTCGTCCTGAATCCAGATTCACGAGGCCTATGTTGGCATACTCTGTCGCGGTGGGTACTGTATTGCTGCCATCGTAGTCACGGATGGTGGCCAAGGAAAACGCCTGGAGCGCCTGGGTCACCAGTGCCTGCAAAGCGCTGGGTGACGTGATCTGACTACCATCATCAGATGTGGTTGCTACCAGATCCAAGACGGTATTGATATTCAGGCTGTTGACCCCAGAGATGCCTAGGGCGGAAAAGTCCGCCGGGGTGAAAATGGGTGCCGGGATGACGCCGGCTGCCACATCCAGCAGCTTGTTGTAGGCGTCCACCATCGCCTGAATTTCTTCACCCGAGTCCTTGGCCGATGAGGCCAAGGCGCCAAGATAATTGTCGAGTGCAACGACATTACTGGCGTTGACGTCAGCAATGCCAGCATCAGCGTAGATGGCTTCAGAGGGAGGGGTTCCCGATCCATCATAGGCGCTGAGTATGGCCAGTGCACCTGTGGTGACTTTTAAGGTGAAGGGTGTTGAGGTTGCGGATAAATTCCCAGCCAGATCGGTAGCCACAGCCGCAAATCCGTAGGTCCCCATCGGCATCGGGCTGGGAATCGGCAAGCTGTTGGCATCCAGAGTCAAAGCGCCGTTTGCATCGCGTGCATAGCGCAGATCGACCGTCCACTGGCCTGCCGAATTGGCCATTACCGTGGCGATCAGTTGGCCGTCTTGGTAGACCTGAACCTGATTGTTAGGCTCTGATGTACCGCGAAGCACTTGCTGGTCTGTGCTGCTGATGATCGCTGCGGGCGTAGCACTCGGTTCGCTGCTAAATCCACGAAGGCCTGGCGCCGAAGGCGCTGTGGTGTCTATCCTCAGCGAAGTGGTGCCCGACAGTGCGGATACGTTGCCGGCTGAATCGACAACATCGGCTCGAAGTGAATACAAGCCATCAGGTAAGTCATGAGTTGGCGTCCAACTGAAGGTTCCATCCGACAGAGCGCGCACCGAACCAAGCAATGCGGTTGCGTTATAGATGCGTACATCGGCATCGGGCTCTGTCACGCCCACATAGGTGGGGCGAGGATTGTTGGTCAGCGCTGGACCTTGTAGAGCTGTGGGCTCAGGCGCGACGCTGTCGATCCAGGCTTGAAAGAGCTCGCCAGGTTCGCTGCGATCGCCAACCGAATTGACAGCTACCGCGCTAAAACTGTGCAGCCCATCCGCCAAGTCGTTGGGCAGGGCAAAGGTGAAAAGTCCACCTGAGACGGTGGCAGTACCCAGCAGCACGCCCGACCGGTAGATCTCGACTTGGGCACTTTGCAATGCCGATCCCCTCAATGAGGGAGCGGTATTTCGAGTGATGGCATCCGTGCTGCTGCGGCCAGTATCCGTTGCCAATGTAAGGGCTGTAATCGATGGCGCGACAGGTAATGCGGTGCTGAGCGCAAATGTGCGCGTCAGTGAGGTGACGTTTCCTGCCGTATCAGTGGCCACTACGCGGACTTGCTTGTTCCCGTCCGGGCCCAGCAAGGCCAAGATGCTTGTGTCGAGTCGAAGTGACCATTTGCCGTTTTCCTGGGCGGTTGTGGACAGTGTGCTGACGACACTTCCGCCCACGGCATCCACAAGCTCTATCTGCAGCCGAACTCCCGGCTCCGTCGCGCCGGCCAGAACGATTCCGGTTGATTTCTCGCCATAGTTAACGATGGAATCCACCGCCAAAGCATCCATCACAATGATCGGACCCTGAGAATCCACCTCAAGTGTTAAGCCCGCGCTGGTCGGGCTCACATTACCCGCAGCATCCGTCGCCGTGGCCCTGAGCGTATGCAGTCCATCCGGCATGTCGCTTGAGGGTGCGATACTCCAATTGCCATCGCTATCGACAACAGCTGAGCCCACTACAACCGTGCCAGAGCTCAGCGAAATCGTGGTATGCGGCTCAGCCGTTCCAGAAAAAGTCGGACGCTTGTGGTTGGTGAGATTGTCGCCAGCGTTTTCGCCGCTGTCTGGGTTGAATCCAATCAGGCGCGGCGCGTTTGGCGTGAGGGTATCAATCCGCACAGACAAGTCACTGCCCAGACCACTCACATTACCCGCAATATCCTGCAATCGGGCACTCAATGTCTGAGTGCCATCTGACAGCGGTGAGGGCAATACGACGGTCACCGACCCGCTTGCGATCATATTGGCCGTTAATGCCAAGCGCGTCAAAAGAGTCTGATTTGCATAAATCAGCAGTTCGTCACCGGCAACGGCCTGGGTCCCTTGTAGGTCGATAGAGACTGCGGGCTGGATGCTCCTGGTCAGGTTGTCTGTGCTGCTGCTTCCACTGTCATCGCTGGCCACCAAATCCGGCGATATCGCTCCAGGCGCGGTGGCATCTATCGCCAAACTGAGTGTTGGCGACACAGGGCTGAAGGTGGAGCCACCACGAACAGCTCGAGCCTGAAGGCTATAGCTGCCCGCTGCCAAATCGCTCGAAACGATTAAGGTGGCCGTGTTGCCAAAACCTGCAGTCAGCACGGTGGATGCCACCACCGTATTGGTACTGGTATCCAACAACTGAATCACATCGCCCGCAGCCAGAGAAGAGCTCGCCGCAAAGCCGACGCCGGTCAAATCTACGGTAAAGCTGGGGCGTCTGATTTTTGTATGGTTATCAACGCCCGAGCGTCCGCTGTCGCTATCGCCAACCAGATCTGGAGCACCTGGCGCCCCAGGTGTTCGCGTGTCAATTCTTAACATCAATGCAGAGGCATTGCCCACCGGTTCATTGATGACTGAATTACCAAAGGCATCCGTCAATCGAGCACGTAACTGATAAAGGCCATCTGCAAGCGATATCAGGTTCAGCGTGACCGATCCGGCTGCTACATCAGTGGCCGATAGCACGGCGCTTGCCAAGACCTGATCGGCCTCATCGATCAAATCCAGCTGATCACCAGGCTCAGGTAGCCGCCCCCCTGATGCTGGCAGGCTTACCGAGATTTGGGGGGAGCTGATACTGGTGATATTGTCAGCACTGCTGCTGCCGTTGTCATCTTGGGTGAGCAAATCGGGCATACCGGGTGGTACCAGTGTTGTGGTCACCACAGCAACAGTTCGCGTGACACTGGCGCTGTTTCCGGCGATATCCATGGCCGTCAAAATGACGCTGCGTTGGGTGCCTTCGCCCAAGGCCAAGTAATCATCGTCGGTTAGCGTGTAAGACCAGGTACTCCCGTTTTGGATTGGCGTCACGCTACGAGAACCTGAACCCGTACCGAAAGTCAAGCTCAACAGCGCGCCTGCTTCCGTTGATCCAGAAATCATGACACCCGCGGTGCGTTCGCTGCGGTTGATGATGTCATTACTGGAGACCACCGCGATTGTGGAAGAGGGCGACGTATCGTCAAAGACAAAGGACAAAGCGCCCCCCAAGACGCTCGTATTGCCTGCCTCATCGGTTGCAGTCGCACGGACTGAGTGACTGCCATTTGTCGTCAAGGGACTTCCCAAGGCGGCGTTCCACAGGCCATTCCCGTCAGCGATGACGGTGGCAAATGCCGTGGCGCTTCCATCCAGATAGAGCCGAACAGTGCTACCCGCTTCAGCGGATCCTTGGAAAACAGGGGTTGACTGCTTTGTAATGCGGTCTGTAGAGCTTTCGCCTGTGTCCGTGGCTGCGGATATTCGTGTGACCGCTGGCGAAAGAGGTGCCGCCGTATCTACCTGAAATACCAGACTACGCGCCTCACCCAGATTACCCGCCACGTCTTCAGTTTGCAAAACCAGGGTGTGTGATCCATCGATCAAAGTCGCCGGGTTGCTCCATGACCAAGCGCCTGTAGAAGCATGGGCCGAAACGGCAGCCAAAACTTGACCGTTTAAGGTGATCCACACGCGACTCCCCGGCTCCGCAGAGCCTGTCAGGTTCAGCGTATTGAGGCTTGTGAGCGTTCCGTCAGAGAGTCCGTTGAGCGTCAGCGCAGAAACAGGTGCCGGTGCTGTTTGATCGATGATCAGGCTGCGAGCGGCGCTTGTGGCCGACATATTGCCGGCCAAATCAACCGCCTTGGCATACAGGGCATGTGATCCCGCGCTGAGATCGAGACCTGTTAGATCAAAGCTCCACTGACCCAAGTCATCGGCGACTACGCTGCCCACTTGTTGAGCTGCCCCTGTCCCGTTCAGATAGATCAGCACCATATCGTTGGGCTGAGCAGATCCCTGCACCTCAATGGTGTTTTGCCGGGTCAAGCGGTCTGACTTGCTCAGCCCAGTATCTGGTGTGACGCCAGAAATGACCGGGACTGGCGGCGCAACGTTATCAATCTGTAGCGTGAATTCCCGCGATGGTTGACTTTCGTTGCCCACGATATCGACGCATACGGCTGTAAAGATGTAAGTACCGTCTGCAAGGGTGACCACCGAGCCATTGTTTTGCCCATTACTGGTATAGCTCAGGCTCCACAGCCCCGTCTTGTCTGCAACAGCTGAACCGATAGCTTGAGTGACGCCCTCGCGATATACGCGCACGCTGCTGTAGGGCTCCGCCTTGCCAGTCATCACCACAGTTCGGGTTTGTGTGAAGGCATCAGTGGCACTTCTGCCAGTGTCAAGCGCTACGGTTGCAATCGTTGGCGATTGCGGCACCCGTGTGTCGATGGTGAGCGTCTGAGCAGAAGTTTCGTTGGTGATGTTGCCAGCCAGATCCGTGGCAGTGAAAGTGATTGCATAGCTACCATCGGCTAAATTGCAACCATTGGTATCAAATGCCCAAGTGCCGTCATCCAGTGTGGTGGTATTGCCCAGATAAACATCATTGGCTGTGATTCGAATAATGCTCCCAGGTAAAGCCGTACCCCTCAATTGCGGACGGCTCGTTTTTGAATAGAAGCTGTCTACACCGTCGACATTGATCAGGCCGCGTCCATCTACCGTAGACCAAATCGGTAAGCTTGGCGCTACCCGATCCACCACCAGACTCAGAGAGCCCGACCACGCTGATAAGAGGGTGGCGCCCTGGCCGGAAACCGAGCCCGTAGCTGCTTCAATTCGCGTTTTCACGGAAAAAGCGTATCCAGATGCAGTGGACAGGGCAGCATCGGTGAGGGGAGGCAGCGTGATAATGGCGCTGCCACTGGCCACCTGTAAGGCAGTCAATGTGACAGCAGTAACGGTAGTGCCATCCGCCAGTGCCAGGCGCAGGGTATCCCCAGCACGGATGCCATCGGGCAAGCTGACCGATAGCCGCAGTACAGAAGAGCGCGTCACGTTGTCGTTGTCGCTGCGACCTGAATCGTCTGACGAGATCAAGTTGGGTGTGCCGGGCGTTGCCGGAAGATTCAGGTTTTGAACCTGTTCGGCCGGCACGTAGAAGCTGCGCGCATCGTTTCCTGCATCATCTTGCAGGGCAACCGAATCGTTGGCCAGCGAAGGATCGGTGTAGGCCAGCGTCACTTCCTGTCCGCGTAACACCGGTTGTGACAGGGTCAAGGTCAGTTTGGACCGATCGTTTGAATCAACAGCGATAGAAGACACCGCTACCAACTCACCGTCCACAGCTACAGCGAAGGCTGCAGGAGGCAAAGTCGCTTGGACGTTCTCACTGAGCGAAAGGGTCAGCGTGGTACCGTCGAGTGAAACACCGCCCACCAAAAGTGGCGCCACGCGGTCGGTGGGTTCTGTAGTGACTTCGCTGTTGTTGACGGTTAATGTCAGCGTAGCCGTACTGCTTTGAAGCTCTGCATCGGTATGCGACTTATTGCCTGCCGTATCGACAGATCGCACCACAATTGTGTGAGTACCTTGCTTAAGGGCTGAGCCCAGGTAAGTGAAGAACCAGTTGCCATTGTTGACGCTGGCCTCACCAAGAGGAATCAAGGTGTTGTTAGACAAGCGATCATATATCTCGACATAGACAACAGGCAATGCCGAGTCTGTACTCAGGCGAGACGAAATCGACCCTTGAATTGTGAAGAGGCGATTTGCGGTGGTTGTCGCAGTACGTGCAGCAAGTGAGGCTGCTGTGGAGGAGCTGGTGCCGTCTGCCGCAATGAGATAAGGCACATTGGAGTCAGGCGCCGGGCGAACATCAACTTGGAGGTTGTAGCCCCCACCGATGGCGCCAAGTAAGAGGCTCTTGTAGGCGCTGGCGTTACCCATCAAATCTACAACACGGCTGCTGGCCCACAACTGCGCATTAGGCAGTGTTGCCGTCACCAGAAAATCAATATAGCCATTGGTCAAATCTGTGGCATCAACCGTCTTGCTCAAGGCAGCGAATACGCCATTTCCTGCAACAACCGTTGTGGCGGTGGTGGCGTAGTAATTGCGCACATAAAACTCAACCGCATCGCCCAAGCGAATATCGGACGGCAAATTGACGCGAAAGCGGGGCGTAGCGTCAGCGGTGATGCGATCGGTGTCAAAGTATCCGGAGTCATCCGAGTCCAGCATCATCACCGACCTTGGGGCGGGGGCGATGGTGTCAAGTGTTACAGGAACGCTCAAACTGCTGAAATTGCCAGCTTTGTCTTGTTGGACCACGATATAGTCAAACGCGCCAACGGTCTGTGTATTGAGGGCAAAACTGTAAGCACCGGTGGTGGCGTGGGCGGTGACAAAGGTAGCACCGGAGGCATAGACGCTGACTCGCTCATTGGGCTCCGGTATGCCGTTGCCATTCCTATCGCGGAACACCTCAATACGCGCGCCGGCCTCGGCTGTTCCGGAGATGACAGGCAAGGTGCTGCGTGTCAGGCCGTCAGTAGTGGAGCTGCCTGTATCGGTGGTGGAGGTCAAACTTGCGCTCAGCACAGCGGAGGCAGAGCTGTCCACCACCAGTGTCAGGCGGGTCGCCGAGAGGGCGCTGGTATTTCCCGCCGAATCAATCGTCTTGATCCCGATGCTGTGAGTGCCATCAGCCAGCGGCACGCTCGTATAGGTGAAATTCCAAACTCGGCTGGAATTGATACTGGCCCATCCCAGGAATGTCTCTGTGGTGTTGAAAACGTCGTAGACGCCCACCTGCATAACGTCGCTGGCAAGGGGGTAACTGGTACTGTTTCCAATACTGAAGTTAGAGCCGTAGCGAATCACATTGTCTGAGGCGCTCACTCCCGTGTCATCTGCATTCAGCAAGTTAATGAAACTGGGTGTGGCTGCAGCGGTCAGGTCAATTGTGAGCGACGGCAAGGAAACGCCAGAACTGTTTCGATTTCCTGCTCGATCTGTGAACCAAGCCGTGATGGCCGTCGTACTGGAATATGTACCTGCAGCCAGCGTGCTGCTGGTCAAATCGACATATCCAGCAGCGATATCACTGCTTTGGAGCGTGGTCTGCGCGATGCGAGTGGTCGTGCTGTACGTGTAGTAACGCGTCAATTCCACCGTATCGCCTACTTGTGCATCCCGGGGCAACACCACGCGGAAGGTGGGTGTGGTCGCCTGGGTGATCAAGTCGTAGCCGCTCAGACCTGTATCGTTACCCGCGAGCTGTGCCTCCGTGAGCATGAGTAAGGCTTGGGGTGTGCTCGCACTGCGGTCAATGGTGAAATTGATGGCAGAAGAAGAGGTGCTGCTGTTGCCAGCCGTATCGGTGGTGACAGCGCGAAGGTTGTAAGTCCCATCGGTCAAGTAGACCAGGTCGTAACTGAAGCTCCCACTGCTGGAGACGGCGGCAGTGACTGCGGTCGCCGTATTGGGGGTGTAAAGCGTGAGGTTAGGCTCTCCGGCATCTTGGACGCCGTTATTGTTCAGATCGTTGAAGACGCTCAGTGAAGCGTTGGCCTGTCCGGAACCGTTGAGTGTGATGTAGTTGGTAGCAGTGGTTATTCGTACGCCGCCGCTGGTGTAAGTCATATCAGCATCGGCAACGCTGAGGGTAGGAACCGACGGAGCGGTTGTGTCAATGGTGACGATCAAGTCCACCGAAGTGGCATTTAGCGCGCTTTCGTTGCCGGCCGCGTCAACCGCTTTTGCTCGTATGCGGTACTTTCCATCTGCCAGGGCGCTACTTCCAGTCGTGAAGTTAAAGCCACCGTGGCCTACGATGACATAGGCGGATCCGAGTAAAACAGGAGGGGAATAGTTGGATCCGCCGGCGGGGTCATGCTCAGCGTAGATGTTGACGTATTTGGCATCGGACGGTGCAGTACCGGTGATGCACAGATCGGTCGATTTGGCAGTGATGTTATCGGTAGTTGAGCTGCCTCTGTCTTCAGTGGAGGGCAGATCCAAACCTGTGACTTGTGTCGGTGCGGTGCTATCGATTGATACAAAATTGATGGCGCTGAGGGCTTGAGTTCCGTATCGGACATAGTTGGCACCTGTGCCGGTCGTCAACCCACTGGTGGTGACCAGTGCAAAGCCATTGGTGATGTCCGTTGAGGAAAGAACCACTGATCCGACGCGGTTGGCAGATGCGGTTGTATTGGCATTGAAGATCTCGATGGTTGTGCCTGCAGTGGCTGGCGAACCCAGCACCACCTTTAAGGTGGCATTGGTCAGTCGGGTGAGGGTGTCGGTTGCAGAGAAGCCTGTGTTCGATGCGGTATCTAAGACAACAGCGCGGATCGCAGAATTGGGGGAGCTGGTCAGTACCTCAAATCGGCCTGTAGAGCCTGACAGACTCTGGTTTCCTGCCCGATCGACCAGCATGGCTTGGAAGCCTGTATGAGGGTTGGCCCCTGGGCTAGAGGAGGTCGGGAGCTCCAATCCAGGTGCCACAGTCAACACCACATACCCTGCCGTGATGTCTGCTGCGGTCAAGATTTTGGCGTCTTGAATGGTGATCAGATCATTGCGATACAGGCGTATTTCATCACCGGCTACGGCGGTGGGCGGTAAATCCACACGGAAGCTGGGTCGAACCAGCGTCGTGATGAGATCGTCGTCCAGTGTGATTTGATCGGCTTCCAGCAATCTGGGCGCGCCAGGAGCCAAATTCCAGGCGGTATCCAGACGTACCTGCAGCGAAGCGGTAGACGCAGTGGGCTGCCCAGCACTGTCAACCGCGATAGCACGAATCGTGTTCGTTCCAAAGCCCAGCGGTACGACTTGGGCGCTAAAGAGCCCAGCGCTGTTGGTTGTGATGGTGCTACCTGACGCAATACGCTCACCGACGTCGAGAACACCATTGCTGTTGAGATCGTTATAAAGCCATACGGTGTGATTGGCGGCCAAGCGTCCCGCAATGTTGACACTACTGTTGTTCGTGATTCGGTCGTCCGGCCAGGCGCTGTCGTGAGCGGTTGTGTCGATCCACAGCGTATTTTCAACTGAGCGAAGCGCTCGCAGTGATCCGCTTTGGATATTGAGTAATAAGGGCAACGCAAATGCGCTGGCGTTGCCTGCGGCATCTACTGCTTTAGCACTTAGGGTGTGAATGCCATCGGCCAGTGCGCTGCCCGTGTAGGCCCAGGCCCATGTGGCGGCGGATCCCACCACAGGCGTGCTGCCTATAAGTGCTGTGCCTAGGTAAATATCAATGCGGGCCGCCGTATTGGAACCCACCGTTCCCGTTAGCGTAAAGCCGGTATTTCGGCTGGTGAGTTTGTCGTCACTGAGCGTGCCCCGGTCATCAACTGTCATCAGACCCACCGTAGGCGCATTGGGAGCCGTGTTGTCCACGGTGAGCGCAGGCAGCGGACGGGCGGCGCTGAGATTGCCCGCCACATCTTCAATACGTGCGCTCAAAGCGCCGTTGTAGCTTGCGGGCGGCAGATAAAACGGTCTTGTCCCTACAACGGTGAATCCCGTGGCTGCTGCCGATCCGCTGTCGATGACTGATGCACCCGAGAAGGCGAAATGATTGGTGGCGGTTGGTAATGCAGCAGTGCCAGCGACCTGTGCAGCAGACAGTTGCGTGTTCCAACTGCGGTAGGCCAGAATATCGCCATTGAAGTTGCTGGATTGAGGCGCCGTCCCCAGTCGCTGAGTCACATCCCAGTTGTAGTCAGAGGCAGTTCGTGTCCCAGAAAGAACCAGCACTCCATCGACGTAGACCCTTGTTCCTGCTGGGCCGAGGGTAAAGACCAAACGGTGTTCTCGGCCGTCGGTCAGGTTCAGTCCGGTGCTGATAATCTGTTCAAAGACATTACTTCCGGGAGTGCCGTTGCCCCACACATAAGAGCCGACATTGCCGTCAGAGGTTATCCACAGCGAGCGGTCAATGGATCCCCCGCTTTGGACAGCAAATAGGCCGCCACCGGTGGTGGTTCTGAAGATGATTTCCCGTGAAATTTGGGTCTCGGGCTCGTTCCGTGTGAACTCCAGATAGCTGGAGCCGGTCAGGCGCAAATAGTTTTCATTGCTGGCCATGACATCCACATAGCCGGTGGCGATATCCGCAGCTGAGATGGGGATCGTGGCAATGTTGGAGCTGGTGTTTAGAGCTGAGTAAAGACGTAAACGATCACCAGCCACCAAGCCAGGTGGGAGGTAGACCCTCCACCCCGGATAGTTTTCGTTGGTGACATTGTCGGCATCAAACAACCCTGAGTCTGATGCGGCAAGCAGATCGATGGCAACAGGTACTGGCGCTACCGTATCCACCCGAACGATGCTCAAAGAAGACTGTTTGGTCGTTCCCGCGGTGTCTCTTGCCAGTGCGTATAAGTTGTGTGTCCCTACAGGAAGTGCAACGCTACTCAGCAAGTAGCTTGTCCCGGTGACTGACGCCGTTCCAAGCAATTCAGCATCTTCAAGTCGGCCGTTGCCATTGGCATCTTTGAAAATCTGTACCGTGCTACCGCTCTGCACGCTACCGGTGACAGTGATGCCGGCCGTTAGATTGGTGATGCCATCATTGCGATACAGCCCAGTATCGCTTCCGCTGACCAGCACCGGTGACGTTAGCGGGCTGACCGAGGTCGTATCCACCGTGATTGCACGCACGGGTGATCGAGACGGCACGCTTCCGTTTATATTGGCGACGCCATAACCCGCTCCGCTAGCGCTGGTCACCACCGAAATAGCTGTCCCCGATGCCCATGCGGTATTGATCGCCTCAGAGCTCGTGGGTGCGCTACCGGTATAGGCCTTGTAACGGGCTGCGGTGGCGGCAGCGTTGACGGTAGTACCGCTCAAGCTCAAGGTAACCTGCACCATCTTGGTGTAAGTTCCGTCGCTGAAAGCTACGATCCAGCGGTTGGTCGTTCCGGTTTCGCGGTAGGCCAGAGCCGGCGGGCTGCCCGGCGCATACGCGCCATTGATCACGGCAGAGGTGAGCACCACATCTTCGAGTTGGCCTGCAGTGACGCCTAGAGATACTGCGGAGGTACTGAGGTTAGCGCTATAGGCAATTCTTTGCGTGTCATTACCCGCTGCATCTATAGCCGTCACGCTCAGAGAGTGATGGCCCTCCGAAAGCGGAGTGCCGTTGTAGGTAAAAGCATAGGTGCCGTCAGACTTGACTTCCGCCTCCCCTAGCGATGTGGTGCCGTCGAGCACACGCACCTTGACGGTACCTTGTCCGCCGACCACCGACCCAGTGAGCGTCCAAGTTCCGCTGCGTTGGGTGATGTGGTCACTGTTGCTGCTTCCGGTGTCGTCGGCCAAAATCAAGACAGGTAGCGACGGTACATAGGGCGCTGAGGTATCAACCCTCAATACCGGCAGATAGCTCTGGGCGCTTATGGCGGACGCGGCCGAGGCCTTGTAGTCAATTCGAACTTCCGATGACGGGGTGACCTCAGCCAGATTGGCGGACAACCTGACGTAGCCATTGGTGACATCAGCCGCCTGAACCGTGTAGCTGGTGACTTGCGATCCACCTTGGTACAAGGTCAAAACCGAACCAGCGGTGGCGGTGCTGGGTAGCGTTTGCTCCACCGTGACATTGCCACTGCTGCTAAAGCCAGGCAGCACACTTACTGGCGATACGATACGAATCGGCGGTAGGAGCACCATGGATCCTGGATCGGCTATCACCAGCACAGGCGTAATCTGAGCAGACGAGATCGCATTACCCGCGCGATCAATACTCAGTACTTGAACAGGAGGTCGCGATGAACTGAAACTGGTTGACAACAGAGTCAAACTCCAACGACCTGTGCTGGCGTCCAGGGTCAACCCATTGGAGGTGTCGTAATTGGCGCCATCCACCTGTACCAAAAGGCGGGCAGTTTGAGAGGCATCGTAGGTCCCTCGAATTGTTTGGCTGGCGGAGGAAGTGGTGGCAACCCGAGTCAGTCGGGCGTTGTCAAAATCGACATAGCTATTAGAACTGCTGTCGGGGCCTGTGCCAAGAATGACCCGCAGCCGTTGACCCGCATCTGCAGCGGTGGTGACATAGCGAAGACTCAATGTCGTGAAATAGCCATCGGCGTCAAGATCGGCCTGGGTAACAGGCCGCTGTGCCAAAATCGTGCCATCGGTGCGGGCTATCGCCAAGAAAGTATTCGCTGCCAAGGGAGCTGATTCGGCAGTGCCTCCTCGGTTACCAATATCCACTGTCAGTTGATAGGTTTCACCGCTGGCCACCGTTGCTGCGGTGTCTTGATGTAGCGTTCTGGCCCCAGTGGGTTGCAAGAAGTACGCGATATCGTTGCCCGAGGGATATCCAAAGGTACTTGGGTTAGCGTCAAAGAGGCCACCGGTGCCCCCCGTCCCTGAGGCCACCCAGCCTGTGGGCGTTGTTCCGGAACTTATCGTGGCGCTGTTGACACCCGGGATTTCAAACGCCCCATTCGTCAGAAGCGAGGTGCTCACCGTTCCGGTCAGGACAGTGGGCTCAATAGTCGGGCGCCGTGGAGTCTCTGCATCAACGGTGATGAGATACTGCTCGGACAGCGTGCTGGCGTTTCCAGCCTTATCGAACTGCACGGCGCGAAGGGTATGACTACCTTGAGGTAAGTTGATGGACAGACTGAAGGCGCCTGTGGTGGCGTTGGCAACCGTGCTCCAGCTCAACTCGGCTGGATCTTGCAGACCATTGCCGTTGGCGTCTAGGAACAGTTGTACCCGTGCCCCTGGGTCGGCTGTCCCGGGAATCGTCAATTGACCCGCGGAGCTGATTTGCCTGACTGCTCCGATTGGTGCTGAACTTCGAGTCCATCGAACGCTATTGAAATCGGCGTAAGCAGAACTGCGAAAGTCCTGTGCCGTCCCCAGTACTACGCGCAATCCTGTTGCGGTGTCTTGCGATGTGGCCTGGTAATTGAGCGTGAATGTCTTCCACGAACCCGCTGGACCCAGATCGGCGGGAGCGATTAACTGGCGTGCGACCACCACCCCATCGAGCCGCTCTAAAGAAATGAAAGTACCTTCAGCCAAGATGGCAGAGGACCAAACACCTCCTCGCTTTCCTATATCCACCGAAAGCTGAATTTGTTCACCCGCCTGAGGTGTGATCCAGGTATTGCTGATCAGTCGGATGCCGCCAGGGGCCGTGGGTTGCCAAATGAAGGCCACATTGCCAGCATCAGCGTATGCGGCCCCGGCAAATGTTGTCGAGGTAGTAGTCCGGGTAGGCAGCCAGTAGCCGCTCGAGGCTGCTGCGGAGTTGGCACTTGCAAATGTCCAGCCTGCAAGCGTGCCAGATCCGATGGCTTGAACAATTTGCCCATCAGTCAGTAATTGATTGTCAAAGCTCCCGTTAAATGCGTCGCTCCAGACCACCTTGGCGGGTCCTTGTGAGTCAAAGGTGACCCAAAGCGCCGAGCTGAAGTCTGATTTGCTGCCATCCAAAGCCACCGAGCGGGCATAAAACGCGCGGGTACCATCAGTGAATGCCTGCCCCAGATAGTTGAAGTTCCATACCCCTGTGGACAAGTTGACTTCGGCTGATCCCAGGGGATTGACCAAATCGGATTGTTCGTAAACTTCAATGGCCACCAACTGAGCACTGACGCCTACGCTGCCCGTGATGACGAAATTTGAACTGCGGTTGGTGATGTTGTCTGTGCTCGAGCCTGTGCTGTTGCCCGAAGAGGCCCCTGTGGAAAGGCTGTCGCTGTCGGTCAGTAAGTCCAACCCCGATGGAATATCCGGCGTGCTGCCCAAGGTGAGGCTGGGCAGACTGTAAAACGCTCCGTCATTACCCGCACGATCCGTAATTTGGGCGCGAATTTGTTGGATGTAACTGCCAGCTGTCAATGCGCCTTTGGCCACCACCATGTCGGAATAGCCCGCATTGATCTGTGCTGTCGTCAGCGTTGTGCGGGCCAGCAAAGTGGTGTTGTTGTACAGACTGAGGCTATCGCCCGCTACGGCGTCATCCGGCAGGGTGACGCGCAGGGTCAATGACTGATTGACCATCGTGAAGGCGTCATCGCTGCGCGAACCCGTATCGCTGGATGGCAGAAGAGTCAATGCGGTTGGCGCCTTGGGGACTTGCAGGTCCACCATCAGTTCTAGGGCCTCACTTGCCGCACTGAAATTGCCCGCCGCATCAACAGAAATGGCACGAAGCCGATGGGTTCCAGCGCCCAGGTTGATAGAGCTGAAGGCAAAAGCCCCGGTCGATGTGCTGGCGTTGGCCTCCGCCAGCTCCTCGCCGGAATCGATCTGCCCGTTATTGTTGAAATCATTGAACAAAACGACCCGAGCACCCAGTTCCGCCGATCCGTTCAAGGTGATACCGGAAGCGGTCTTGGTCAGGCCATCGGTGGTGCTGCTACCCACATCTACACCAACGCCTAAGGTCAAGGACGGCGCTTCACTTGAAGTATCAACGGTCACCTTGATCGATGCAGGGGTCCCCTCATTACCTGCAGCATCTATTGCCCGTACCGTCAGCGTGTGGGTTCCTGCGCTAAGCGATCCCGTGTCATACCGGAAAGTGCTCGCACCCAAATCGGCGCTACCCAACGAACCCAATAAGACAGTCTTGACCCCCGTGAACGACCCCTCCACAGACTCCACGCCTAACCCAGTAGCCGCCGCCGATGTGGCTACACTCAGGCTGCCGCTGTTCTTAGACCATGCCGCATTCAAGGTCGTGGCATTGAGTGTGTGATTGCCATCACGCCAAAAGGCTGAACCTGCATTGGCAAGCAACTGTCCGTTGCTATCGAGAGATAGCACCACCTCAACCATGAGGGTGCGGTCGGAAATGCTGTCGTATACGCCCGCTAGCCATCGCTGGCTGCTACCGGTCTTCAATGCGACGCGATCGGCCATTACCGATCCACCCAACTCCGCGCCGCTAAGTGCAATTGCGGACAAGGTCACATTACGCAGATCGGGGGGGTACAAACCCAAACCTGAGGGGCTCGTGCTCAGAAACGTGTCGTAATCGAACAGAGTGCGCTGCGTGGGGTCGGTGGCAGTATCGTAAACATTGAGTGAAACCGCGTCCGTGGGTAAAGTGCCCGTTAGCGTCAACGCTGTCGTGCGATTGGTCAGATTGTCGGTATTGCTGGTGCCAGAGTCATCTGTGCTGGCAAGATCCAGACTGGTTACTGCCGCAGGCCCGAGACGATCAACCTTTAGCACATAAGGTGTCGCAGATTTTTCTCCCTCATTGCCGGCCAGATCCGAGATGCTGGCAAATAAGTTGTATGAGCCATCTGCCAATGACAAGGTGGACGGCAGTGTCATGACCACCACCCCCGCATTGATTTGACTTTGTGTGATGGTCACCGAGTACAGCAGCGTGCTGGTGTTGTACAGCTTTAGAATTTCCCCTGCTTGCACGCCGCTTGGTAAACTGATCCGCAATGTGGGCGTAGCGTCTTGCGTGATCCGATCGCCAGTGCTCACGGAGGTGTTAGAGCTGGAAGTTGCGCCCAAAGGGGTGTCACTTCCTGCAACCAGCTCCACCACACCGGGCCTTGGTGGTACCGTGCTCTTCACGGTGATGGTCAAGGGATCGGAGACTTTTCCCATCGGCGTGCCTGTGGAGGCACTGAAGGCATAGGCTCTGATCACACTCGTAGCGCTAGGCAAGGCTATGCTGTTGACAGTAAAAGCACCCGTAGAAGCATTGGTAGTGGTGGGAGAGCCAATGGCCTCGCCGATGGTGTACTGGCCGTCTCCGTTTTTGTCGACAAACAGCTGTACGGTGGCGCCCGGAGCCATCACGCCGCTGATCGACACTGTTGACACATTGGTAATGGCGTCATTCTTGCTGACGCCAGTGTCGGAGGCCACCACCAACTGAAGCTTGCCCATTTGGGGGGCTGCTGTGAGCTCTGACGGATTGATGATCAGCTGTATTGCGTTAGACGCTGCACTGGAGTTTCCTGCCGCATCAACCGCTTTGGCCGTGATCCAATGCACACCCGATTCCAGCGCGGGACCCAGATAAGTAAACACAAAGCTTGAGTCTGAAGACGGTGCCGCACTGCCTATGAAGGTTTCACCATCAAACAGATCTATCCGCATGACATCGGATGCGATACCGCTACCTGTGAGGGTGAATCCGGTAGCACGCGCGGTGATTAAATCTGAAGATGACTGTCCCGTGTCGTCCTGAGTCAGTAGGGCTAGGCTGTGAGGTGCACTCGGGGCTGAGGTATCGACTGTCAACCACGGCAGATTACCTCTCGAGGTGGACAAGGCACTGGTGTTGCCTGCCGCATCAGTGACGATGGCAAATATCCCCGAGGCCGCCACCGTGCCATCGTAATTGCCGCTTAGGTCAAGGGTGCTTGTCAGATCTATCCAGCCTCTGGTCAGATCTAGGGAATCTAGGCGTTTGAAGGCAATTTGGTAGGCGACCGATGTGGTGTAGTACCGTTGCAGCTGTACCAAGTCGCCCTCAGCCAATCCAGGGGGCAGGGTGATACGAAAGGTGGGGCGTGGTGTGCTGATGATCCCGTCATGGCCATATAGGCCATTGTCTTGTCCAGGGGCTAGGCTGACACCCATGATCTGTGGTGCAGTGGTGTCAATACGAACACTCAAGGAATTGCTAGCGGCGCTGGTGTTACCCGACCTGTCGCTTTGAACCACGCGAAGCGAATGCTGGCCCTCGGACAGCACGGTAGACAGGGTGATGGCGAACTTTCCGCTGGCATCAGCGGAACCGCCGGAGTAGATGCTCAACTCCTCGCCTGGATCTAACTGGCTGTTGTTGTTTCTGTCATCAAATATTCGCAGGTTGGCGTAAGCCTCGCCAGTGCCTTGGACTCGCAAGTACGATGACGATTTGGTGACGCCATCGCCTCGGATGCCGCTATCCGAAGTGGAAACTAGGCGCAGGCTGGCGGGGGTTGGGACTTGGGTGTCAACAGTCAGTACCAAACTTCCGGAGGCTGCACTTCTATTTCCTGCGGTGTCTACTGCTACTGCCGTGATGTTCCATACGCCGTCAACCAAAGGTGTCGCCGTAGGTGGCAGGGTGAAAGACCAGGCTTGGCTACTGGACACGCCAGTAGAACCTATCAGCGTACCGTTGGCAAATAGGAGCACCTGGGCCACATCGGCTTGGTAGACCGAGCCGGTGAAGCTCAGTCCATTGCCCCGCCGCACGACGTTATCACTGTTGTTGCCAGGTGCGCTGGGCGACAGGGCGTCATCGCCGGTGTACAGGTCTGGCGCGGAGGGAGCAGATGGCGCGGAGCCATCAACCACCAATCGGTGCAAGACGGCCGATTGAGACTCCAAGAATCCGAGGGCCACTCCTTGCCCTGGGAGCGCAGGAAATTCGATGATGCCTCGCCGTGGATTGACGCTATCGTCCCATCCGCCGGTAGAGCTGCCGGCTTGGAGGATGGTGACGGGTGAGCCATCGCTATTGAGATTGCGCAGGCCCACTGCTCCAGCGATTGACCAAAGGTACACACCACCTGCAACAGAGGTTGTTCCTCCGGCCGGTTCACCCGCGCTCCAATTCGTATACCGCAACGGGCTGCCATCAACCCATCTCCAGTCAGTCGCACTGCCTGTGGCGGAGGTAGAGGGATGTAGGCCAATCCAGGAATCGCCAAAGCGGCTGTACAGATAGGCATTTTCTTCAGGCGAGTCAACGGTAGCCAGATGGCCGCCCGCCGCGACGGCCTCAGCCTCAGCTTGAATCCAGGTCAACCCAGCACTGGTCAGTCGATAGTCGCCACCCCAGTTGATCCGCTGTAGTGTTGCTCGTAAGGCGTTGTTATTGGCGGTGCTGTATTCGGTGTTGGTGGCAAGGGGTGTTTGCGGCTGCAAATCCACCCATCCTCGGGTGATATCCGCAGCTGTCAGGACATATCGATTGAGCTCGCTGGAGCCCAGTAGCAAACGAACGCTGTCGCCAGCCAAGGCTGCCACAGGCAGACCGATGCGCAGCGTTGGGGCCGTGGTCGTGGTGATGGCATCGGTGCTGTAAACGCCTGTGTCGCTGCTGACCACTAAGCGAATATATGTGGGTGCCAGCGGGTCAACCGAGGTTCCCAGAACTGTCAATTCGCTCGCATTGGTGTCAAGGCTGATATTGCCGGCTAAATCAGTGGCCTGTACCGTTACCGAGTAGGGCGTACTTGAAACCGGGAGCGCGTGGTCGGCTGGCAGCGTCAAGCT
The DNA here is from genome assembly GCA_964400135.1 of uncultured Rubrivivax sp. Taxonomy (GTDB): domain Bacteria; phylum Pseudomonadota; class Gammaproteobacteria; order Burkholderiales; family Burkholderiaceae_C; genus Rubrivivax. Next base: position 85,256 of record CAYNSW010000007.1, read on the forward strand.
CCATGTACCGGCGTTTGGATTGAGCGACAGGCCCGAGAAGGTGGTGTAGGACACGCCACCTACAGAAACGACCTGACCCGAGTTGGCGCTGTAGGCGCGTGAATTGACGACAATTACAAGTTGATCGGTATCAGCCTTATCGTAGGTGCCGATCAGCGTGGGGGTTGTCGTTCGTGCGACTTGAATCGCAACGGTAGGCGCAATCGGAGACTGTTTGTCTACATGAACGACAGTTGCTGCGCTTGGGGGGCTCCACAATCCTGCCGCATCAATCTGGGAGGTGCGCAGGTAGTGAGTCCCAGCACCTAGATAAATGCTGCTAAACGTGTAGTAGCCGCGGGAATCTGTGGTCGCGGTGGCGATCCATTCGCTATCTTCGACCGATCCGCTATTGTTCAGGTCGTCGTAGAGCCTCACGGTAGTTGTCGGATGGGCCACGCCCGATACCGTCAATGGACCCGCGTTAGAAGTAACCCGGTCATTGCTCAATCTGCCGGAATCGACGGTCTCCGCAAGACTTGGGGGCCACGGCCTAATCGGCGCATTGGCGTCAAAGGTGACCATGAGGGGCAAAGAGCGGTTGCTGACATTGCCCGCCTCATCTGTCACCGAGTAGCTGAAGACACGTGTTGTATTGGCAGCCCAGGAGACCGTGGACGGGGTAAAGCGCCAGGTCGTGGTGGTCAGCAGTTCCGCTGTGCCCAAAAAGGTATCGCCATCAAACACATCGACCCGGCGCGAGCCTGAGGGCATTGAGCCTTGCAGGGTAAAACCCGTCCGAACCACGGTAATCCCATCGCTGGCGTTTGAGCCGCTGTCATCGGAGGTGACAAGAGCTGGCGCCGCAGGTTGGCTGGTGATGCCGCTGGGGTTGGGCGCATTGGTGTCTACCTGCAGGCTGGGCAACACATTCATGCGTCCGACATTGCCAGCCACATCAACGATATAGCTGCCGATGTAATAGCCATTAGCAGCCGTGTAGGTGCGGTCAGCTAAAACAACCTGACTGGTGATGTCAACATACCCCCGGCCACCATCTACCAGATCGGCAGCGGTGAGTTGGTAGGTGCCCAGCACGTATGGGTCCGTCAGGCTGGGCCGGTAGCCAGCAAAAGTCAGCCACACCACATCACCCGCCTGCGCATCAGCCGGTAGCGTAATGCGGAATGTGGGCTGAGCGCGAGATGTCAACCGATCATCGCTCTTAAGGCCTAAGTCACTGGAGGGCAGTAGAGCGATAGCAGGAGGTGGTGAAACGGGTTGGCGATCGACGGTGAGGGCAAGAGACGCTGATGCCAGGCTCATATTGCCTTGCACATCAAACGCCATGGCACGAAGGATGTGATTTCCAGTGCTCAAACTGATGGTGGTACTGAAGGAGCCGTCTGTGCTGCTGGCAATTACAGCGGAAGGGGTCAGCAACTCGCCATCATCGATGATGTTGTTGTCATTCAGATCATCAAATATCTGAACAGAGACGCCGGGTTCGGCGTAGCCACTGATTCTGAGCCCGGCATTGATCCGTGTGACTCCGTCAGCGCTGCTAGTGCCACTGTCATCGAGGGGATTGATTGCCAATCGGTACGGCGGTGACAGCGTGTCATCAAAGGTAATGGTGGTGCTGGCCCGCTGGCCCAGTAAGCCCAGGACGTCCACAGGTACCGCTTCCACTGTATAGACGCCGGGTACGAAGGCAGCACCTGAATAGGTATAGCTAAAGGTCAAGGTGTCGGGATCTGGGTAGGCTTCTCCCAATAAAAGTCCGTTAGCAAAAATCTGTACGCTGACAGCATTGGCATCCGCATTGCCACTCACAGAAAAATTCGTACTGCGATTGGTACGGTTGTCGCTGCTGCTGGTACCTGTGTCGTCTTCGGGCACTATCTTGAAATTGGTTGGCGCTGGCAGTCCAGATGTGCTGATCTTGAGGGACCGCATCGACACATCGGGGCTGACATTTCCGGCTTGGTCGATGATGCGAACCTTCAGCGACGTGTAAGTGCCATCACTCAGACGTGAGGCTGCTGTAATCGGCATCTGAACCGCTGCGCTGGCAAGATCGCGCAAGGTGATGCTCTGACGAATGAGCACTGTGCTGCCGTTCAGCAGCAAGACCTCGTCTCCCACCTGAACCCCCGGGGGCAATTGAAGTGAGAGCACCGGGTTCGGATTGCTGCTGACCGTCTCACCAGCATCGTTGATGACCTCAATGCCACCCAGGGATTTCAACTCGGCGTAATTGGGCGTGAAAGGAATTTCAAGGTCGATTCGGACTTTGATGGCCTCACCCACAAGTGAAACTACGGTACTTCCGCCTGTAGTAAAGGTCTGTCTGGCGCGTATCAGGTGCTCTCCGGCACCCAAAACCACATCGGCTGAAAATTGTCCATAGGTCGACGATGCAGAGCTCGCAATGACGCTGGCCAGCGCAGTCGCAGTATTGGCGGAGTAGGTGGTGAGTCTTTCTCCCGCGTCCATGACGCCATTGGCATTTCGATCAGAAAAAAGCTCAACCGTTGCGCCGGGCTGTGCGATTCCACTGAAAGTCAACTGGGTCTTATTCGTGACGGCATCGTCAGGCGATACGCCCACATCGTCGGAGGATTCAAGCCAAAAAATAGAGCGCGAGTAGGCACTGGTCGCGATGCGGGCAAAAATCGGTGTCGAAGCAGGGCCTTCAATACCGTTGGCGTTGACGCCGCGTGCATAAATGGTGTGCACACCCTCAATCAGGGCGGTTCCCGTGTAGGTGAAGCTCCAAGACCCGCTTTGGGTAGAAGGCTGCGCGCTCCCCAAAAGAGTAGTGCCGGCATACACATTGACTCGCGACGTGGTGGAGCCTGAGGAGGTGCCGCTGACCGTCCAGCCTGTTCCGCGCCGGGTTACCCCATCGGTAGACGAGCTACCGCTGTCATCGGCTGAGGTGAAAGTGATGGCTGGAGCGCTGAGCGATGCCGCAGGTCGGACGTCCAGCCGAAGGGTGACATGGTCAGATCCCAGACCACTCGCATTGCCTGAGGCATCCACACTTCGCGCGTACAGCGTGTGCACACCTGATGGCAGGTCTCGGCTGAGCCGGAATTCTGCATAGCCACGGGCTACGTCTGTGGCCGTTAGATTGGTGGATCCATACAGATAGGAGGTGGATACACCTGCGGCGTTATAAAGCTCGATGCGATCGCCAACTGACGACTGTGCCATGAGCATCACCCGAACAGTAGGTCGCGAGTTGCGAACGATATTGTCGGAGTTGATCAATCCATCGTCTTGACCAGGTGCCAGCATCACGGCCAAAGGAGCTGCCGGTATACGATCGATGCGAACAGACAGGGGATCGCTAGGGGGGCTGATATTGCCCACGGGGTCCGTCACGATAAAACGCAACTGGTGTGTGCCCTCAGGCAATTGATTGGCGGCGATGTACAACTGGAAGTTGCCGTACCAATCAACCCAGGCGGTACCGCTGGTTGCTAATTCTTCACCGGCATCGAGGCGGCCATTGTTATTGCGGTCATTGAAGACCCGAACACTTGCGTTGTAATACCCTGTGCGGTTGAATGAAGCTTCAGCGCGTCCGGTCACCCATAGAATTGAGCCGATGTCAATTCCAGTGATGTTGTCGTTACGAGTCCCAGTGTCATACGAGGTGTGGATCGTCAGGTTGGTGGGCTTGCCTACGACAGTATCGACGGTCAGTGCCAAACTGCCAGAAGCCAAGCTGCGGTTGCCCGCCGCGTCTACAGCGTAGGCTGTCAGCGTATGCGCGCCGTCGGTAAGTGCCGTAGCGGTTGCCGGTAAATAAAAGGTCCAAGTCGAATCTTTAGATACTCCCGTGACGCCCAGCAGACGCGAACCTGCCCAGACTTCGACGGAGGCGACTCCCTGACCTGAGGTGATCGTGCCATTGACACTGAAGTCATGGCCTCTCGAAATACGGGTGTCAGACGAGCCATAAGGATCAATCGGATTGCTCGTGTCGTCGGCGCGATATAGCGCGGGTGAGGACGGTGCGCTGGGCGCTACCGCATCCACTGTCAGGCTTTGCATCGACGCCAAGCCGCTGGCCTGGAATGCGCCGTTGCTCAGTCTGAGTATTTGTGCTGAAACGGCGGTATCGTTACCAAGCGAGTAGGTGGTGCTGCCATTAAAAAGGAAGTGGGATTGCACTTCCACCCAATACAGCGGGGTTTGCGCTGTTCCACGGTTGATCAAATCCGGCGCTGTGAGCGTGTACCGCAGAACTTCGGTACTGCCTACCGCTAGTCGCAAGGTATCGCCCACTGCTACGCCAGGTTGCAGCGCCACACGAAGAAGCGGTGCCTGATCTTTGGTGATTTGGTCACCTAAAGATGCGGTATCGGCTCCGCCAGCAAGTGTGACCGACAGGGGCGTGAGCTCGGGTCGGATAAATGTGTACCCCACCCCCGAGTAAGCGCTGGTGGTCACGCCGTTGCGTGTGCTGGCGGGCCAGCTGGAGCTAGAGGTGATCATCACTCCCAGAGTTCGCGTCTCTCCCACAGCAACCCAACCCGCATGCACAGCGGCAACATTTAAGCTGGTGGATAAACTGTAGGTGTCCGATCCCTGAACCGTTGCGTTTGCTGCGGGAAGTGCGCCCGTTACCGAGACCGAGTAAATCTGCCCCACCTGGTTGGCGTACGCGCTGAGGTTGTCCGGATCGGTGATCGCGATCGGGTTGAGAGGGTTGGCGCTGGTCAGAAGCAGTTGGTTTTGCGAAGTAGCCAGACGCTGATTACCTGCGTTATCACTGGCTACCACGGTTATGCTGTACAGAGATCCTGATGGAGTCGGATTGAGCTCCCGATCGGCGGGAATGGTGAGGCTCCATCGGCCGTTGGCGCTATCAAGCACGAGTCCCGGCTCGGTCACCGAAATGCTGGAGTTGATACTGGCCTGTTGACCCGCTGTGGTGCCATAAGTGACGCCGTTGACGCGAACCACCAGTTGATCGGTGCCGATGGGATCATATGTGCCGCTGAGTACGGGCGTAGGACTCGCGCTGCGAGAAAACACCACCGTCGGTAGCTCGGGCGCTTGCACGTCAATGTCTAGCCGCAGAGCCGATCCTGCTGAGCTCCAATTGCCCGCAGAGTCGGATTGCACCGCTCGCAGGTGGTGTACTCCCGGGTCTAGGGACAGCGCAGAAAAGTTGTAGACACCTGTGGATCCCGCAGAAGTGGTGGCCAGTAGCGTTCCACCCACAGGCAAACCCATTGCATCGAGTGCGGTGGCGTTGGCGTTAATTCCGAAATCTACCAACCGAACAGTGGCATTGGCTTCCGCTATGCCAGAAATACTCAAGTTGTTGGCATTGGTGGTTCGACCGTCGGTGCTGCTAGTTCCCGTATCTTGGCTTGACAGCAAGCTAGGCGCTGCTGGGGCAATGGGCGCCACCGTGTCAATCGTAAAAATGAGCTCAGCACTCTCTGCAGAGGTATTGCCGGCCATGTCGGTGGCGCGCGCGGTCAGCCGGTAGACACCGTCGGGCAGCGCGGTGCCTGTGTAGACATAGTTCCACGCGGTTTTGTCTGAAAATACGATGTCGCCCAGATCCTGTACGCTGCCGTCAGGCTTGTACAAACGCAGACTCAGCAAGCGGGTATCTGCGCTCGATCCACCGCGCACGCTCCAGCCGGAGGCTAACTGGGTGATCCTGTCAGTGGAAGAGACACCGGTGTCGGCGTTGAGCAGCAAGATGGGGGCGGTGCCACCTGAGTCTCCATAAGGTATGGTCGGAGCGACGGAGTCCACCATCAGCGCGGGGATACTCCACGTCGTATCGGCGCTGCTGACATTGCCCGCCAGGTCGGTGATGACGCCACGCCACTGGGCAAAGTAGACCGTATCGCTGATTGCCGTATCTGGCTGGATATCGATGTAACCGCGTGTGATATCGGAAGAGGTGAGCGTGGCACTTGCTCGGACAGTTGAGTTTTGCCTGAGCTCAAACAACATCCCGGCAGTTGCAGCAAAGCCGGCGGCTATTCCGTTGGATGTGGTGGGAAGACTGAACCGAAAGGTGGGATAGGGCGTATTGATCAGCCGGTCGGTGGTGAGCAAACCGGAGTCGGAATTGCCCACAAGCGCAGCAGCTACGGGCGCATCCGTGGCCTGCATGTCTACGGTGATCACCAGAGCGTGGCTGAGCGCTCCGAAGCTCCCGTTGGGAAGTGACTCGACCGCTCGAAGTGTGTGTAGGCCAGCTCCGAGATTGGTGGTGGTGCTGAAAACACCGGTTGTTGCGCCGGCCAGTAAATTGGCTGCGATGACCTCACCTTCATCGAGTACGCCATCTGCATCCAAATCGTTGAATATCCACACCCGACTGTTAGGTGAGGCCACGCCCTGAATCGTCACGCTGGTCTTGCTGGTGATGCCATCCACATTGCTCAGACCCAGATCGTCTGTCTCCCGCAGACGCATATCAAATGGAGCGCGTGGTGAGTTGCTCGAGTCCGATAAGGTGAGGTATTGAGCTCGATACCCCAAGTGTTGATACAAGAGTGCACTGGAAAACTGACTACCGGCAGCCGTGGCAGGCCCTGTGGTCAGCGTTAAATTGCCCGAGACAACGGCCGAGGCGGCATTGGTGGAGATGATGCGCCAAGTCCCAGCGGACAACGTGGAGAAATCATTGAGTTCGCGTACAACCAGGTTGCCGGCTAGTGAAGCCGCGGTGACGCCGATGATCTGGTCATCCATCACACTGTTGCCGTTGGAGCTCAAGTCGAGCAACAAGGTGCCGCCCGCGGCAATGGTCAGGGTGTTGCGGATGTCCAGCGCACCGGTGGCGTTGCCCAACCCCGTGCTGTTACCCGGGCTCAAAGTTCCACCTGACAGGACGGTCACCGAGCCGCTCAATTGACCCGTGCCCGCCAATGTCGCTCCATTGGCCACCGTGACCGCCGTCGCGGCTACGGAGCCGTTGACTTCCAAAATGCCAGTGTCAATGCTGGTGGGGCCGGTATAGGAGTTACTGCCTGAGAGAACAAAAGTACCACCGCCTAGCTTGGTCAGCCCTCCAGTGCCGCTCATGCTGCCGCTGAATTGCGTACTCAGCTGATTGGCCCCAACAGTCAGAGTTCCGGCGCCTAGAATGACCGAGCCACCTCCGGCCAAAGAGCCCGCCCGCTGCGTGACACCACCGGTGTTGAAGGTGGCGCCTGTCGCCACGCTCAATGCGGTGGAACTGCTCAATCGGTTGGTGCCACTCAGCGTCAGGCCGCCGGCGCTGACACGCGTCTCGCCACTGTAGGTATTGCTACCTGACAGCGTGAGGGTGCCGCTTCCAATCTTGGTCAGCCCGCCGCTGCCCGTCATCACACCCGCAAAAGTGCTGGTGCCGCCGCCGGCGCCTACGCTCAGTTGGACTGTGGCATCGGTTCCTGTTTGAACGGTTCCTGCGCCAGCAAGACTCAAAATGGTTTGAGCTCGTGAAGCGATATCCAGCGTCGCGCCCGAGTTGACTGTCACAGCGGATGCTGAGGACAGCACTTGCGCCGTGGCAGTTGTTAGCGATCCTGCGTTGATCGTGGTGGTGCCGCTATAGGTGTTCGGTTTGGTTGCGCCCCATGTCAGCGTACCGGTGCCATTTTTGACCACCGAACCACTGCCCGAGATGGGTGTGTTGAAGCTACTGCTGTCACTACGGTCAAATCGCAAGACCGAACTGGCCCCCAAGCTGACAGAGGCGGCTGCTAACGTGCCCGCTGTTGCCCCATCGCCGATCTGCAGAACAGCTGAGCTGGCCACGGTGGTGATGCCACCGATAGCGACCTGCCCCGTTAGCACTACCGCGGTATTGCTGGCAGAGACGATATTCAGATGACCCGATCCGCCGATATTGCCACTCAGGGTCAGGGTGCCGTTGGTGCTGTTGGCGTCCAGCGTCAGCGTGGCTCCGCTGCTCAGTGCCACCTGATTGGCCAGGGTTCTTTGAACTGCCGTGGCGCTTGCAGCAGTCTTGAGGGTGGCGCTTGCAGCCACGGTCAGCGGTCCGCTGCCCAGGGCAGAGCTGGTGGTCGTCGAGGCGGCCAATGACAGTGTGCCGGCCTCCAAGACAGTACCGCCTGTGTGAGCGTTGGCGCCGTTGAAGGTCACCGTGCCAGAGCCTCTCAGGACCACCTGGCCAGCGCCGCTGAAGAGCCCATCCGCCGCGCTGACAGCGCTGCTGGTATTGAAAATGAACGATGCGGCGCTGCTTACATTGATGGACAAGCTGCTGAGCATGGCCACGGCACCACCACTGCCAAGCACCACATTACCCGCGGTAATGCTGGTTGAGCCGGTATAGGTGATCGATCCAGTCAGGGTAAGGTTGCCAGTGCCGCGCTTGATGAGGTTGCCTGTGCCCGAGATGTTGCCGGCATATGTCGTCGATGACTGGTTGCCGCCCACATCGAGACTGGCATTGCCTAAGGTGACTGTTGCCGCCGATGAACTGGCCAAGCTTCCCACCCGCTGGTTGAAACCAGCCAACGCCCACGTGGCGCCCGAGCTGAGAACGATGCTCGTTGAGGGACTGAGTTGGTTGGCCACCCCCATTTGCAAGGTGCCCGCGCTGACCACGGTATCGCCTGAATAGGCCTGTACGGCACTGAGTGTCAGCGTGTGTGAGCCTAACTTGGTGAAGCTCAGGATCCCGCCTGGCGTGGTACCGGCAGCAGCGCCATCGCGCATGACGCCGTCAAAACTGGCCGCCGTGCTAGCGCCGTTGCCCAGAGACAGAGAGGCTCGGCTTCCAGCCAATCCGTTGGTGATGGTGCCGCCACCTGTTATCGCCTGCACAGTGAGTGCGGATCCGTTCAAGTCGAGCACGCCACCGGTATTGATCACCACGTTACTGGTCGTGGCGATCTGTGCACCCGTATCGGTGCCGAGCTTGACGGTTCCTCCGTTGTCGATTTGAAGGCTGACAACCCCAGACCCGGCGCTCAGAGCGTTTGCCGTGGAGACACCTACCTTGTCTAAAAGAAGAGTACCGGACTGGACGATGGCTCTGGCATTGGAGTTGGACTGAGTACCACCCAATGTCAGGGTACCGGAGCCCTCCTTGAGAAGATAGCCATTGCCAGCAGTACCCAGCGCACCGCTACCCGTGACGGAAAAAGTGCCAGAAAATCGAGTATTGCTTCCGTCGTTGCCAACCTTCAGGACTCCAGTACCTAAGGTCAAAACACCAGAGCCAGACAGAGAGCCGATTCGCTGGTTGAAGTTATTGAGATTCAGCGTTGCGGCCTCACCGATTGTCACGGCAGTGTTTACGGCGGCTGCAGCATTTCGAAGTTCAGGGCCCAGCGCTGCAGCTGCGCCCATGATCAGGGTTCCTTGGACAATATTCGTGGCTCCGGTGTAGGTATTGGCGCCTGAGAGGGTCCAGCTGCTGCTTCCGACCTTTCTCAGACTTCCTTCACCGCTGATAACACCGGCAAACGTCTTGTTATTGCCTTGAATTTCCAGCACACCGCCGCTGCCGATCACGACACTCGCCGTTCCGGCGCCTGAGCCTTGCTCTAGCGAGATCAGCGATTGGCGCTGACTGCCCAGGTTCAAGGTGGCGCCTGGATTGACCACGACCCCACTTGCGCTGCTCAGGGCCTGATCGGCACCGACTCGCAATGTGCCTGCGGCAACCGTGGTGGTCCCTGTGTGGGTACTGTTGCCCGTTAAGGTTATGGTGCCAGAACCGGCCTTGTTGAATACGCCACTGCCGTAAAGAGTTCCAGCAAATGTACTGGTGGCCCCGTTGGCGCCCGCCGTCATTCCCGAAGAGGCATACCCTGAAAAGCCCAGGCTGATAGACCCGCTTCCCGTGATTCCATCTACTGTGACGCTGGCCTCCACGGTATGGAAGGAGGCGTTGGCTGCAACATGCAGGTTGGCCAAATTGGCAGCCCAGTTTTCGTTGTTGGATGAGCCTGCAAGGAAGGTGCCTTCCTGCACATCGATCAAGCCACCGCTTCCCATGGAGAATGAGGCCGCGCCAACGCCCCAATAAACCGTTCCCCCACCTGTCTTTCGCAAGACGCCAGTACCGCTGAATTGGGTTGAGCTGCCACTGAGTGAGCCATAGTCAATCCGATTTGAATCGGTATGCAGTTGCAGTACGGCCTGTGGCGCTATGGTGAAGCTGGGTGAGCGGTAGCTCCCATCTACCAACTTGAGCGTTCCGGCATTGACCAGCGTGGCGCCGGTATAAGTGTTGGCGCCCGTCAGGGTCAGCGTACTGCTGCCCGACTTGGTGAGCGCCAATTTTCCACCCGTGGCGCTATCGGCTATGACGCCGGAAAATGTGGTGCTCGCGCTACCCAGTAGGGTCAGAGTGAACGTATTCCCGGTGGCGCCGCCGCTATTGATCGTGCCCGCGCCCTCGATGCTGGCAACCGAATCGTTGCTGCGCAGTTGATACACGGCGCCCGAGGCCACCTTAATGGCCGAGCTGTCTGACAGGCTACCGCCAACAGCCAGGGAGCCGCCTTGAATATCGGTAGGTCCTGAAAAGATATTGGCCCCGCCCAGAACCAGGGTACCGGCTCCTGACTTGATCAAGCCGCTATTGGTATCAGCCCCACTGATCACGCCGTTGTAGGTGGCGGTTATGCCCGAGGCCACCTCGATACGACCTTGCCCTTGCACCCGTATGCCGCGCTCAGCATCGAGTGTGAGCGACGCGCTTATCCGCAGCGTAGCGCCATCCTCAATTACCAGACGTCCCGCAGTCGCGGAGACCACATCGGGTCCGAGTTGGAGATCGCTGCTGATGGATAGCGTACCGCCCCGTACGATGACATTGCCTGTGTGCGAACTGTTGCCAGTCAAGATGAGCTCTCCAGCTCCAGTCTTGATGAAGTCGCCCGATCCGGTGTATCCACCTGCAAAGCTCAGACTCTGCCCCAGAGCAACATCAATCGTCGAAAGAGTCGAGTTCAACGCAGTGGGAAGCAGCGCATTGCCCGCGGCATCCTTGATGACCGCAGAATTCAAGTTGATTTGCCCGAGTTGCACTCCTTGGGTGAAATCGGTGCCGTCATAGCGGTACACCAGCTTGCCCGCAGCAAGATCCGATTGCGAGACCACGAGGGTTGCCACCCGCGCGATCGAGCCCGTGGTGAGGCTCAGTGTTGAAGCGGCTATGCCGGTACTGGTGTTGACACTTTCGCTCAAGTTGACGGTGACGAGTAGACTTCGCCCATCAAAGCTGATTTGGGCCGAGGTGGCTGTTGGGGCTGTCGTATCCGAAAGCAGTAAGCCCAATTCTTGAAGCAGATCAATCGACAATACCGGCGATGCGTGAGCATCGCCGACTTTCAGTTCGAGCGTGTTATCGCCGCCTAAGGCAGCGCTCCCGGTTGGGGTAGTGGACGCTTGGATGTCGGTATCGGTCAGGCCCAACAGAGTTTGCACAAAGACGGTGCCGGTTTCTCCCGCCGCGACATTGCAGCCATAAAGCAGAATATCGGCGCCGTCTGAGAAGGCCAAGCGCCATTGCTGGAAGAGGTTGGCGTTGGCCTGTAGCGTTGCCGTATCAATTACCGTGTTGCCCAACAGCAGCGCACCGTCCGTGCCATGGCTGATGATGTGCAACTCTTGCAAGTCTCGACGCTGCTCAAGGATGTTTCCCAGTTGAGTCAGGGCATCCTGCTTGGGGTCTAGAAGTGCCACTTCACCTTGAGCGGCCAAACTTTGTCGCAGCGCTTGTGCTTGGGCGAGGCTGGCGCTGATCACAATCAGTCGATTGTTGGGCGATGTGGTGGCCTGCGGGATCAGGAGCGATCCGTTTTCTCGCTGGATGTCTGGGCTTCGGTCCTTGGAGGGCTCCAGCTTTTCTAAGGTTTGATCGATTCCGGCCAGCCCGGCTCCGTCAAACATCAGCCGTTGCTCCAACACCAGCATCTCGGGCTCGGCCCGCACTCTGCGGCGCCGGATGGGCCCATTGGCAGAGGAGACGGAAGATATCGCCGTCAGACTTTGCTGCTTCTTATCTGATGGGGGCTTTTTGGCCATGGAGACATTGAGCTATTCAGGCGCAATCAGAACAATGCTTGCGCTGATCGGTCAGGGGATGAGCAGGCGTCCGCTCATCCCTGCCTTGAGGTCGCTGACAGGCCCTTGCAGGACGGCGGTGATCTTGATGGACTGGCTCACCGGATCTATTCGCGGGTTCACCCGAATGACCTGTCCGACTGCGGCGCGCCTGGCTTCGTCGATGAATATCCTCACCCGCATGCCCTCGCGTAAACGAGCCAGCCAAGTCGATGGCGCCAGAAATTCCAGCTCAAAGGCGGAGTCATCCAGGATGTCCATGAGAGCGGTACCTGGCTGAACATACTGCTGTTCCCGAACCCGATGCTCGGCGATAACCCCATCAAAAGGCGCAACGATGTTGCATTTGGAAAGCTGAGTTTGGCTGATGAGTAATTCGGCCTGTGCCTTTTCTACAGCGTTTTTGGCCAGGTCCAATTCCATCAAGCCTGCCGCGTTAAGCTCGGCCAAACGCTGAGTGGCTTCTAATGTTCGCTTGGCTCCAGCTAATTCTGCTGTGAACTTGGCTTTTTGCGCCTCATGCAAACTGCATTCAAGCTTGAGCAGCACAGCACCCGCAGTAAATCTTTGCCCCTCGTTGAGTGGTCTTGCCGTGACCACAGCCCCAATTTCGGCTGATAAGGTGGTGTAGCGCATCGGTCGCAGTTGCGCTCGGATTTCCTGACGGTCCATCCCCGAGGACGCTGCTGTCGCAGACGGCGTGTTGGGGGGCGCTGTGGCCGGCACTGGGCGAGCGGCGGTCTGCGCATGCGCTTGCGCTATCCAAAGTATCGACAGCGCCAAACTGAGCACACTATTGAGTCGCATCGTTAAGGTCGGGTGTTCAAGGTTTGAATGGAGGGTGACTTCGAAATTCTCGGGATCAAGTCTTGGAGAGCCATCTTGTCCATCGCAATATCGTCAAACTCCAATCCCAGCACCGCGCGCAATCGGCTTTCAGCCACTTGCACTTGGGCAACGGCTTGATAACGACGGAATTGGCTCAGTAACGCCCCTGCTTGGGCGTTGACGGTCTCCAGGCGACCCCGCATCAGCGCCTTTTCGCGAGCGCCCGCCAATGTCGCCAATCGATTGTCGACAGACCAAATGCGCTCTGCGCGCTGGTATTGCTTTTGGGCATTGAGCCAATTGAGCCGACCCAAATGCACTTGGGTGACGACTGCCATCTGGGTGACCAATCTCCGCTGGTCAGACAGACCTACACCTGCTTCGGCCAGCTTCATCTGTGCCGTTCCCGTGAACAGGTTCATAAGATTCAAGGACAGTTGAAGCCCAGCTTCGTTCCAGGCCTGATGTACCAGATAGGAATCGGTGTCGTACTTGACGCCCATATTGAAGCTCAGTGTCGGAAACATGCGCAGCAGAACCTTGCGGGTTTCGTCACGGGCGATCCTGGTTTGGTGCATGGCCTCGCGCAGATCGGCGTTGTTCTTCAATGCAATGGCTTCCAGGCTCTCAACGGGGGTATCCAGCGTGGCTGCCATAGCAGGCCACTGCGGCGCCAGGGCGATAGATTGATGGCGAGGGGCATTGATGAGCGTGGCCAGCTCTACAAATGCGGGGGCCAACTCTTGTTCGATGAGTTCGAGCATCCGGAGGTTTTCAAGCAAACTCTTTTGGTAGGTCAGCGCTTCAGTTGGGGCTTTGACGAGTTCACTCTCAATTCTTCGTGAATCTTCAAGCGCGTTTTCTGCATCGACGATGGTTTGGCGCACTGACTCGCGCATAGCCTGTGCGCATGCGGCGCGCCAGTACGCACTGCGAACGTCTTGTATGAGGGTATGAACAAGCTTTCGCCGTCTTTCATTGGCGATTTGCACCCGGTCTAAAGCTTGTTTAGCCGAGTAGTAGCCCAGACCAAAGTCAAGCAAACCCCATGATGCTTCCAACTCCGAAACGTTGTGGTTGCTGTCGCTATTGAGACCACTGGGGCTGAGGCGGTCGCTGCTCAGCGTCTGGCGGGGAACGTTCCTGGTGGCGCGGCTGATTTGCAGGCTCGCCTTGGGCAGCATTTCCTGTAACGAGGTCTCCAGCTGGCCAGAAGCAATCTCCAGCTCCATCTGTTTGGCTCGTCGATCCAGGTTGTACTTCAACGCCCGGGCAATGGCCTCATCCAATGACAGAGGCCCCTGCAGGGGCTCGATGTTTTGTTCCTTGAGTTCTGCCTGCCAGGTCCCGGGTGTGGCTACGGGAAGAGGTTTGGGTGTGATCAGCGAGCTGCACCCGGCGGTGAGGCACAAGCTTAATATCGACATCCCGTGGGACAGTTTCATAAGGGGCTACCAGGGTCAAAGAGAACTGATCTTTAAGATCGACACAATTTTGGCAAACATCAGGATTTCGAGCCCGTTATCTCCATCATGGGCTCAGGCGATTGCTCATGGGTCACCCTTGGACGGGTGGATTCGCCACTCAGCCAAATGGGAGACCGAGTTTAGGATTTAGCCTGCGCTTCGAATATCCAACGATCGTATGATTATTGCTAGGCGTGAGGCGGGCAATAGGTCCCTCAGCGCCGGTGGCCGATCTCAAAGTTGTTGCGACCACTGCGGTCTACGCCGCTGACCAGCCAAAGCGGGCGGTTGGCAAAGTTCACCGGCACGCCCGACTTGCCGTCCACCGGGCGCAAGTGGCGCTCGAAGACCGAGGTCGACGGCATGTAGCGCAGGGCGACGCCGGTGCGACGCTGTCCTGAGGTGTTGGCAGCTGCGCCGTGGATCATGTAGACGTCGTGCAGCGACATTTGCCCCGGCTCAAGCTCAAGATCTACCGCCGCTGATTCATCGAAGGTGCCATCGGCCATGCGCTGGTTCAGTGTCAGGTCGGTGCGGTCTTCATGCAGGTGCTCATACAGCTGCTGTTCACGGTGAGAGCCCGGGACGACACGCAAGCAGCCATTTGTTTGGGTTGAGGGCTCCAGAGCCACCCACACGGTGCAGGTGGCCAAAGGCCTGATGGGCCAGTAGTGACCGTCTTGGTGCCAGGGCGTCTCGAGGCCATGGCCGGCGGGTTTGCAAAAAACATGGCATCCCCACAGGATGACGTCGCGCCCGATCACATCGCCGACCAGCTCGACGATGTCCGGGTCGCGCGCCAGATCCAGGAAGTCGCTCACCCCGCGCACCCCTTCGCCGTTTTCGCCGGCCACATGGGCCGAGACCAGCTTCTCGGGGCGCACTCCGGGGTTCTCGCGCAGTAGCGTCTCCAGCGCCTGAACCATGGTGGCCACTCGCGCGGGCGAGAGACGAAACCGCGGAATCACCCAACCCTCGCGCTTGTATTGGCTGATTTCCTCTGCGGTCAGTGTGGCCATGGGGCGCTACTCCTTGAGAACACCAAGATTCTCAAAGTCTACGGTACCCGCTTTAAGGGACTCCGTCGTGCCACAGTGGTCTGGAGTCGGGGCGTCCCGCACGTGCAGACAGCGCGACTGCGGCGTCTCGACCCACCTTTACCAACAATGGCCAACTGGTCCCTGTACGCCTGGACGTCGGCAGCGATGATCTCGCTCGGGTACAGCGAAGCCATGGTGGTGTTCGCCAAAGCGGTGACCTGATAGCGAGCCTGAGGAGTGCCATTGAACTTTGGAAGCATCTTTGCCTCGTGCTGCACATGGTGCCGTGGAACTTAAGGATGGGCGTGAAGTGATCACCCGTAACCCCGAGGCCGCGTCTGCCGTGTTTCTAGAAATGCTGGCACGACTGTTTGAGGATAAAGACGATCGGGTGATTTGCCTCGAATGCTGCCATTACCGGCACGGGCGCTGTATGAGGCATCAGCAAGCCGGCCTTTCAACCTCAGTCGTTGGGCCTGAATTGGCTCGGCTTCCACAGAACTGTGCAGCCTACCAACACATTGCATCATCAAGGGAAAAACAATGAAGCGACCCTCAAATGGATGGAAACCCGGACAGTCCGGCAACCCTCGAGGCCGAAAGCCTGGAAGCGTGCCAACCCAACAACTCCGAGAGGCCTTGGGAAAGGATGCCGATCTGGTCATCGACAAGGTTCGCGAGCAGGCTATTGCAGGCGACCTTACCGCAGCGAAGTTGGTACTCGAGCGGCTCTTGCCCCCAATGCGTCAGCAGGAGGAGCCTGTCTGCCTAGAACTGCCTCAGGGAAGCCTCACACAGGCCGGTAGAGCGATTCTGGAGAGCGTTGCATCGGGAGCTATACCTCCTACCCAGGGGGTCGCCCTGGTGGGCGCGCTTGGACAACTAGCAAAGGTGACCGAGGTGGATGAACTCACCCGGCGCATTGAGGACTTGGAGGCCAAGAGTGGGAACGCTGCATCGACGGCTCGTTAACCTTGAGCGTAGGAGGGCACCAGAGATGGTGTTCGTGGTTTATGTTGGCAATCTAGAGCCGAAGTGCTTATGGTCGGGAAATCAACGAAAAACCCGACAATCGAATGAGTCGTGGGGGGACTTTAAAGATCGAGTCCAGCACACTGCTCCTCACGAGCAATTCGCGGTGGGAGACATGACGTTCAGCAATTGAGTTGATCAGCATCCATCTCCGCCGCCGCCATCCCCACCGCCCCCATCTGTCCCGAATTCGCCCCCAACGGGTATATCCCCGGGCGCCCCGGCTGGCGGAATGAGTAGGGGAGTGAAGCCGTCATCCTGCTTCTTTCTCTCTGTCTCTTGAGTGGGCTTTGTGGTGAAAGCCTTGAAAAGCCAGTCCAGCATGTAAACCTCCGCGTGCTTGAGTTTGCCAACGGTCATTGGCTGGGGACTTCCGTGATCAATCGCCCATCAGTCGAATCTGTGCGGTGAAAGCTGAACTCTGCGAAGAACCTGAAATCTTACTGAATTGACGAGATCTTGCGCGCCGAGGTCAATGACACGCTCGTGGTGTTTGCGCGAGTGTGTCGTGCGCTCAGAATCAAGCCGAGCGAGTTGCTTTCAAGAGATGGATTGTGACTGAACCGCGGCCAGACATGCGAGGCCAAGACCACGGGAGGTAGTGAGCTTGCTGTGTTGCCGCTCAATCATGGCCGCTACCCGTGCAGAAACGCACCAGTGTAGGTTAGCTCGTCAGGCCGATCTGGCTCCAGGCTCATCCCAGGTTCGCCTACTGGCACCGCCCCAGGGTGCAGCCGCTGCGCTTCCTCTGCCGTGAGCCGGTGGCGTGTGGTGGTGTATCGGCCAGGCTTGCGGGCATCAGGGACGCGCCAGCGATAGAACAGAGCTTCGCGCATGCGCCGAGCATCATTGCCGGGGGGGGGGGGCTCAATTGATGAGCCGCACGAGCGCACAAACCATGTACCAGCCGCTACATGGTGGCTACATGGAGACTTTTCGCAAGCGCAGAAACGACAAAGCCCAACCGAGTGGTCAGGCTAGGTGTTTGATTTCAAAGCAGTTTCTTGGCTCCCCGACCTGGGCTCGAACCAGGGACCTACGGATTAACAGTCCGGCGCTCTACCGACTGAGCTATCGGGGAATAGCCTCATATTATAGCGAGGTTGATTGGGGCGAAAACTGCGCCTGGCCCTCATCCATCCCATTGCACACTCAAGCGCCAGGTGCGCGGCGCAAGCGGAAACAGGTAGGCGTGGCCAAAGGCATAGGGGG
>CAYNSW010000008.1:0-97593 GCA_964400135.1 uncultured Rubrivivax sp.
GAGCCTGAAATGTGCGCGTTGCAGGGTTCTGGCCCGGCTCGCGGGTTTTGACCGCACCAGCCACGACCTCGGCCAACTCTCGGGTCGAGCCAATGGGGTGCCCGCTTTGGCGGCGAGACACAATCGCCTTTGCAATCGATACAGCAAACCGTTCTTCGCCGTATTCACGAATCACCTCCGCCAACTGACGCTCGCTGGCAATGGCCAGGAATTCCGCCACCGTCTGACCCTGCGTGGTGTCCATACGCATATCCAGGGGCGCATCGGCTCGAAAGCTGAAGCCCCGGCTCGCATCGTCTAGCTGTGGGCTGCTGACGCCCAAGTCCATGAGCACGCCGTCCACACCGGCCCAACCCAATTCGGCCGCTTGCGCTTCCATTGAAGAAAACGGGGCATGCCTGGCATGCAGGCGCACATCGGTAATGTCCTGTGCGGCCTCGATCGCCTGGGGATCCCGATCCAGGGCCAAGACTTGACCATGGGCCCCCAGGGCGTCGAGCAATGCTCGGGTGTGTCCGCCGCGACCAAAGGTGGCGTCTACATACCGCCCCTGAGGACGGGTGAATACGGCCTGAATCGACTCTCGAAGCAAGACCGGTTCGTGGGACCATAGGGTTGGAGTCGTGGTCATCCGATGAACAAGCTGGCCAGCTGGGCACTCATGTCCTGCGACAGGACATCCGTTTCGTGCGTGTCGTAGCGGGACTTGTCCCACAGCTCAAAACGGTTACCTAAGCCCATGAAGACCACCTCGCGCTCCAACCCGGCCCATTGCCGCAACTCCGGGGGCAGCAAGACGCGCGAGGCGGAGTCGATATTCACCTCGGTAGCGCTGCCGATGTACAGGCGTCGCAAGCCATCAGCGGAGGCCGGTAAGGCGTTCAGGCGCGCTTCAAATTGTTCCCACACTGGACGCGGGAACAGGCTCAGGCACCTCACATGGCTCTTGCTGACCACCAATTGGCCCTGAACGGCCGAAACCAGGACGTCCCGGTATCGAGCAGGCACACTCAAGCGCCCCTTGCTGTCCAGGGTCAGTAACGGACCACCTTTGAAAGCAAAAACTGACACAAAATCCCACGAATTTGCACGAAATTGCACTGTATCCGAGTTTGTCCCGACCGGTCAACCCTCTAGACCGAGGAAAATTCAATGGAATCAAGCACTTAGAACAGGTCTGTGAAGCAAATTTGGCGTAAAAATCCTTCAAAATGAAGAACTTGAGCAATGGTATGAAAGTGCTTTGTCAGAAACCTAGCAGTTACCTGGGGGTTGGCCATGTGGCATGAGGATCCGTTATGGCGGCTGCGGCACGCGTTACTGGGCGTGACCTTGGCCCTGGCAATCAACGTCCCCATCGCGGCAGTGACCGCCACGCTATTGGCCGATCTGTGGGCTGACCGCTACGCGCTACGCGTGGGTCTGTATGCCCTTTTGCTGACGTATGTCCTCGTGGGCGCGGTCGTGCTGTTCGCGCGGGTTGCGCGCTACGAGACCCAGGCCTTGACGGCACAGCGCCTGGGTCGTTGGCTGGCCAGTCAGTGGCTGTGGCCCGCCCTGTGGTGGGTCAGCCGATCACGACGCGTGAGCGATCGCGTGCACTCCGGGGAGTCGGCCGACGACCCACCTCCAGGCCAAGGCGGAGATAAGCAGCATCGCTCCTGAGGCCAAGGCCAGGGGAAGGGCAGCGTGCATCACCGCAGGTACCACCAGTCCCGCCACCACGGCATTGCCCGTCGAGGCAATGACAGACTGCAGAGACGAGGCCATGCCTCGACGCTCGGGGAAGAGATCCAAGAGCAATAAGGTCACGGCCGGAGCCATCAGCGACCAACCAAACGAAAAGGCGCTGACGGGCAAGAGTGCCCAGGACACCGCAGGCAGCCACGCCACATTCAAGACAATGTTGATGCCGCTGGCTGCCCCCATCAGCGCCATGCCCCAGCCGATTTGACGCGCCGCACTGATACGGCCCGCCATACGTCCACTGACCCAGGCGCCGGCCATCATGCCGCTGACACTGACGGTGAAAAACCAGAAAAACTGGGTGGGGGCCAGCCCCAAGATCTGACCCAGCCATGCGGGTGAGGCCAGCACGTAGATGAACATCCCGTTGAACGACACGCCACTGGCCAATGCCAGAGCGAGAAATCGGGGATCGGCCAACAATTGCGCATAGCCACGCATCAGGTGAGATACGCCCAGGGGCTGTCGGTGCTGCTCATGCAAGCTCTCGGGCAGCAACTGCCACATCATCACCGCCAGGACGGCGCCCAACAGGCACAGTCCCCAAAAAATGGCATGCCAATCCCACCACACGAATAACCACCCGCCCAGCAACGGTGCGAGCGCTGGCGCCAGACCAAAGAAAATCGTGATCTGACTCATGACGCGCTGGGCCTGTGCCGGCGCGAACAAGTCGCGCACGATGGCTCGCGCCACCACCATGCCGCCTCCTGCAGACATCCCTTGCAGGGCCCGAAAAACGATCAAGGCTCCGATGGATTGGCTCATTGCGCAAGCAGCACTGGCCAGAGAAAACACCGCCAATGCTGCAATCACCACCGGGCGGCGACCCAAGCTGTCCGAGAGGGATCCGTGGAACAGATTCATCACAGCAAATGCAATCAGGTAGGCCGACAAGGTCTGCTGCATCTGCACATCGGTGGCCCCCAAATCCTGGGCCATGCCGGCAAAAGCCGGCAAGTAGGCGTCGATAGCAAACGGACCCAGCATGCTCAAGCCCGCTAACAACAGTGCCAACGTCCATCGTGGGCCGCGCCATAGGCTGTGGGCTTGGGGGTGCATAAGGTGATTGACTTGAAATGCGCCAGTAGCTCAAAAAATGTGAAGCGGGCCGATAGGCCGGATTCTGTGCAGCAAGTTGCCTTGCCGTGACCGCCATTCCTCTGGGCCAGAAGGTCACCCTTTTGGCTCGATGCCACCTACCCGCCGGCTCCGCGAGACCACATCAACGCCGGCCTACTTGGTGTTGCTGCGCGTAGAGATTGCCCGTTTCACCCCGAAAGGATCGCTCCCGTTCGGACTCGTCTCTGTTGCTCTAATCCTCGGCTTTCGCCGGACAGCCGTTAACTGCTACGCCGCTCTATGCAGTCCGGACCTTCCTCCAGAGCCGCGCTTTGACACGAGACCCCGGCGGCGGTCTGGCCCACTTCACACGTTGTATTGTCCCACCCTTTTGAGGCGGGACCAGTCTGGCGCAGCGTGGAACTCAGGGAAGGCCGCAGCCTACCCTGAAGCCGACGATCAGGACGACTGCTGCAAGGCGCGGATGCGCTCTTCGATGGGCGGATGGCTTGACAACAGGGCCATCAGCCCACTCGCACCCCCGGCAATGCCCATGGTTTTGACCGATTGCGGCAGCTCCCCGCTGTGCAAGCCTCCCAGCCTGGCCAGGGCATTGATCATGGGCTGACGCCGTCCAAGCAATTGTGCGGCGCCTGCGTCTGCACGGAACTCGCGCTGCCGCGAGAACCAGGCCACGATCACGGCGGCGACCAAGCCCAGGACCAGGTCCAAGACGATGGTGGTGATGTAGTAACCAATTCCTGGACCTTCGCTGTTGTTGCGCAAGACCACCCGGTCGACAAAATAACCCACCACCCGCGACACGAAGACCACGAAGGTATTCATGACGCCCTGGATGAGGGTCATAGTCACCATGTCGCCATTGGCGATGTGTGCCACCTCGTGGCCGATGACCGCCTCCACTTCCTCGCGGGTCATACTCTGCAGCAGACCGGTGGACACGGCCACCAACGCTGAATTCTTGAAGGCGCCAGTCGCAAAGGCGTTGGGATCCCCCTCATAAATGGCCACCTCGGGCATCTGGATGCCCGCCTTTTGAGAAAACGCTGCGACCGTGCGCACGATCCACTGGTGCGTGGGGTCCGATGACGCATTAATCACCTGGGCTCCAGTGGTCCACTTGGCCAGCGGCTTGCTCATGAGCAATGAGATGAAAGCGCCACCAAAACCCATGATGGCGGCAAAGCCCAGCAAGGCGGTGAGATTCAAGCCCTGCGCAGTCAAAAAGCGATTGACGCCGAGCAGCGAGGCCGTGATGCTCAGCACCACGAGAACCGCCACGTTGGTAAGTACAAAGAGGACGATGCGCTTCATGAGAACTCCTGCGGCCGCAAACCAGGCCGTCCACCCGATATGTTAGGGTGCGCGCAGTCCCTTCAAGGGCTTGGAGTCAATATCCTGTGCGGCGTGGGGACTTGCAGCTTCCAGTGCAGCAGTTCGCCTGCGCGCAAGGGCTTGATCAACGCGGAGCCCATGGGCAGGGTTTCGGGCACGGTCCAGTCCTGTCGGCGCAGGGTCACCGTGGTGCTGTTCACTGGGAGGCCGTAAAACGCCGGCCCGTGTCGGCTGGCAAAGCCCTCCAGCTTGTCCAAGGCCTGTGCCTCCTCAAAAGCCTGAGCGTACAACTCGAGAGCGGCTGGCGCGGTGAAGCAGCCCGCCCCACACACCGATTGCTCCTTCAGCGCTGCCGCATGTGGAGCGCTGTCGGTGCCCAGAAAAAACTTGGGGCTCCCGCTGGTAGCCGCCCGTACCAAGGCCTGGCGGTGTACCTCCCGCTTGAGAACGGGCAAGCAGTAGTAGTGCGGCCTGAGTCCACCCACAAACAGTGCGTTGCGGTTGTAAAGCAGGTGATGGGCCGTTATGGTGGCCGCGGTCGACGCATCGCTGTGCATCACATAGTCGGCCGCCTCACGGGTGGTGATGTGCTCAAACACCACCTTCAGTTCCGGAAAATCATGTCGCAGCGGCCGCATGATGCGGTCGATAAAGACGGCTTCGCGGTCAAAAACGTCGATCTGCGAGTCGGTCACTTCGCCGTGTACCAGCAGCAACAGGCCCTGTCTTTGCATCGCCTCCAAGGCGGGGTAGATGTTTCGGATGTCCGTCACGCCTGCATCGCTGTTGGTCGTAGCACCCGCCGGGTACAGCTTGAGGGCCACCACGCCGCAGGCTTGCGCGCGCGTTATCTCTTGACCCGACGTATGGTCAGTGAGGTACAGCGTCATGAGGGGCTCAAATTGCGCCCCCGGCGGCAATGCCGCCACGATGCGCTCCCGGTAGGCCACAGCTTGCGAGGCCGTGGTCACGGGAGGTTTGAGGTTGGGCATAACGATGGCGCGCGCAAACTGCTGCGCCGTGTATGGCAGTACGGCTGCCAGCGCCTGGCCATCGCGCAGGTGCAAGTGCCAGTCGTCGGGTCGAATCAGCGTGATCGAGTCCACAGCGTCTTCTCCTTATGCTGCCTGGGCCTGGGCCGTGACAGGGTAGGCTGCGCGGAGAAACTCCCACAACGCCACGGCCTGGGTCTTCAGGTGTCGACCCGTGCCCGGCCGCTCTCGGTACGCCCGTATCTCCATCGTGAGGGAAAAGTGCTCTGTCCGGGCGGCCGGCACCAGACGCTGGGCCTGCAGCTCGCGGTGGACCAAACTGTAAGGCAAGAAGGCCAATCCATGCCCTTCCAGGGCCATGGCCTTGAGACCCTCGGCCATGTCGGTCTCGTACACGGTGTCCAGGGCGGGGCGTTGCATCACCAGACCCAACACCACATCGACCAAGCGGGCCATGTAAGCGCCTTGGGCATAGCCCAAAAAGGGCACCGGCGCGACCGATGGCGTATCGAGACGAAACAAGGGTTGTCCCTGGTTATCCGCCTTGGCATAAGGAGCCAAGAGCTCGCTGCCCAGACTCAGCATCTCGTAGCGTTGGGCACTGAGCTGCAAAGGCTGACTGGGGTGGTGGTAAGCAATCAGCAGATCGCAGCCCCCCTCTGTCAAGCGCAGAGCAGCGTCATGAACGTTCAGCGCCGTGAGCCGGCTCTTGAAGTGGCCAAATCGCTGCCGCAACTCGGTCAACCAATGCGGAAAGAATGTAAACGCCAGCGTATGAGGCACTGCAAATTCGATCAGATCGCCGCCGCCAATGGGGTGGCTGCGCATCATGTTGCGACTCGCCTGCAAGGCGGCCAGGATTTCCAGCGCCTGCGCATGTAGCGTCTCTCCGGCTGGCGTCAAACGGGTGGGGTACGAAGAGCGGTCCACCAAGTCGGCGCCCGCCCACGCCTCCAGGGCCTGAATTCGCCTGGAGAAGGCGGGTTGCGTGACATGGCGCAGCTGGGCGGAACGCGAAAAGCTTCGCGTCTCCGCCAGACTTACAAAATCCTCAAGCCACTTGGTTTCCACCCGGCTAAGTGTAGCGAGATAGCGCTCAAGCGGCAGGCCGATCGGACTCCTGGAGCT
The DNA here is from genome assembly GCA_964400135.1 of uncultured Rubrivivax sp. Classification (GTDB taxonomy): domain Bacteria; phylum Pseudomonadota; class Gammaproteobacteria; order Burkholderiales; family Burkholderiaceae_C; genus Rubrivivax. The sequence continues at coordinate 6,285 of CAYNSW010000008.1, forward strand.
GCCACATCCGTGCATACACCCCAGACCTTTCGAGCAGCTGCGGGTGGGTACCGCGCTCCACGATGCGCCCTTGGTCCATGACCAAGATCTCGTGGGCGTCCACTACCGTGCTCAGGCGATGGGCAATGACCAGTGTGGTCTTGTCCTGCGCCGCACTGCGCAATTGAGCTTGGATAGCACGCTCATTGGCACTATCCAAAGCCGATGTGGCCTCATCAAAAATCACGATGGGCGGATCCTTCAACAAGGTGCGCGCAATGGCCACGCGCTGCTTTTCTCCACCGGAGAGCTTCAAGCCCCGCTCGCCCACCATGGTGTCGTATCCCTTGGGAGTGGAGACGATGAAGTCGTGGATGCGCGCTGCCTGAGCCGCCGCGATGACCTGCTGCTCGGTAGCCTGGGGCCGACCGTACGCAATGTTATAGCGCACCGTATCGTTGAATAACACGGTGTCTTGCGGCACGATGCCGATGCTCTGACGCACACTGGCTTGAGTGACCGCTCGAATGTCTTGTCCATCAATGGTGATGGCACCGGCGCTGACATCATAGAAGCGATACAGGAGCCGGGCCAAGGTTGACTTGCCTGCCCCCGAAGCGCCGACCACGGCCACCGTACACCCCGGCGGGATCACAAAACTTACCTCCGACAAGATTTGACGCTGGCCGTCGTAGGAGAAGCTGACGGCCTCAAAACGTACCTCGCCATGCTGGATACGCAAGGCCGGCGCATCCGGTCGATCCTGAACTTCCTGGGGCCGCTGCAGCAGGGCAAACATCTTGTCCAAATCCGTCAGCGCTTGCTTGATTTCGCGATACATCACACCAAGAAAATTCAGCGGGATGTAGAGCTGAATCATGAAGGCGTTGATCATCACCAGATCACCCAGCGTCATGCGTTGCTCGACCACGGCGTCGGTGGCTCGCCAAAGCATGGCCACCAGCGCCACGGCAATGATCAGCTGCTGCCCCGAATTTAGAAGGCTCAACGTGGTTTGGCTCTTCAAGGCGGCACGCCGCAATTGCTCCAGACTCTGGTCATACCGTTGAGCCTCAAACGCCTCGTTATTGAAATACTTCACCGTCTCGTAATTGAGCAGGGAGTCCACCGCACGCGAGTGGCTGGCCGAATCCAGCTCGTTCATGCGCCGGCGAAACTGGGTGCGCCACTCGGTCACGACAACCGTAAAGGTGATGTAGAGCACCAGGGCAACGCCAGTGATCGCCACAAATGTCCAGTCAAACTGCCATGCGAGCAACCCCAGTACCAAGCCCACTTCCACCAGGGTGGGGAAAATGCTGTACAGAGCGTAGGAGATTAGGGAGTTGACCGCGCGCGTGCCCCGCTCAATGTCGCGGGTCATGCCGCCCGTTTGCCGCTCCAGATGGAAGCGCAAGCTCAAGGCATGCAGATGTGAAAACACCTGCAGCGAGATGCGTCTTGACACACCCTCCGTGGCCTTGGCAAACACCAGTTCGCGCAGCTCGGTAAACAACGAAGCCGACAGCCGCAAGGCACCGTACGCCACCAAGATGCCGACCGGGACAGCCACGACAGCCGCCGCCGTGCCCATGGTGGACAAACTGTCGACCAGCCGCTTGAGCACCACCGGAACACCGACATTGGCCATCTTGGCCACCAGCAAGCAAGACAGCGCAATGGCCACCCGGACCCGGTATTGCCACAGATACGGCAACAACGTGACCAGCGTTTGCCGATCGGATCTGGTGGCAACAGGCAGCGGTGAATTCATGAAGGCATTATCCTGATGGCCATTGTCATGCCCCCAGGGCCTGCTTCACGGGTCCGACCTGCTCCTATGTCCGCTGATCCCCTGCCCATCTTGTCGGCCGCCACACTACCCGATGGCCGTGAGCTTGTCATGCGCGTCATGCCCATGCCTGCAGATGCCAATGCCAATGGCGATATCTTTGGCGGTTGGATCATGGCTCAGGTCGATTTGGCCGGCGCGGTGTTGCCCAGCCGCATTGCCAAAGGGCGAATTGCCACCGTCGCCGTCAATGAATTCTTGTTCAAGCAACCGGTATCCGTGGGCGACTTGCTGAGCTTTTATGCCCGCGTAGAGCGAATTGGCAAGACGTCAATCACGGTGGATGTCGAGGTGTACGCGGAGCGCAACCCTGCCAATCTGCAGGTGGTCAAGGTCACTCAGGCACGCCTGACCTACGTGGCCATCGATGCTCAAGGGCATCCACGGCAATTGGTCACCACCTGAGCGGGCCTCCGCCTAGCGCCTAAAAGCGACTGAAGTCCGGTCGCCTTTTTTGCAAAAACGCGTCAAACGCTTCCTGAGCCTCAGGACTCTTGAGGCGAGCACTGAAAATCTCGCCCTCGGCGCGGATGGTCTCCAAAACAGCCTCTCGCCCGTGACGACGCATCAATTGCTTGGCCTGACTCACTGCCGACGGGGGCATAGCGTTAAAGCGATGGGCAATCCTGCGTGCATGGGGCACCACTTCCGCGCTAGGCAACACCGCGTTAGCCAGGCCGCACTCTACGGCCTGTTCAGCCGTCATGGGGTCGCCCAAGAGTAATCTTTCAGCTGCACGCCGAGGTCCCATGAGTTGGGGCACGAGCAAGCTCGATGCGAATTCCGGCACCAGGCCCAATGAGACAAAAGGCATGGCCAATCGCGCCTCGTCGCTGACGTAAACGAAGTCGCAATGCAGCAACAAGGTGGTTCCAATCCCGATGGCCGCCCCCGTGACAGCGGCCACAACGGGCTTATCGCAGTCCACCAACGCCCGCATAAACCCAAAAACGGGAGAGTCCATGGCCTGACTGCCCTGCGCGGGCGGTCGGGTCATGAAGTCTTCAATGTCGTTGCCGGAGGTGAAAATTCCGGGCTGCCCACACAAGAGAACAGCTCTTACCGTTTTGTCGCTGTGGGCGTGAACCAGGGCTGCCGCCATTGCGCTGTACATGGCAGCGGTCAAGGCGTTTTTCTTTTCCGGTCTGGCAATCTCGATGGTCAAGACGCCGTCGTGTGTCGCCGACTTGATGCTGGGATGTGTGGCTGTCATTTCACACCCTCTCAAAGATGCCCGCAGCACCCTGGCCCATACCCACGCACATGGTGACCATGCCATAGCGCAACTGCTTGCGGTGCAGCGCGTGTATCACGGTGGCCGCACGGATCGCGCCAGTTGCTCCCAAGGGGTGTCCAAGCGCAATAGCTCCACCCATCGGGTTGACGCGGTCGGCATCCAGACCCACCGAGTCGATCACCGCCAGGGCCTGGGCGGCGAAGGCTTCGTTCAGCTCAATCCAACCCATGTCGTGCAGCTGCAGCTGGGCCGCCTTCAGGGCCGCAGGAATGGCCTCCACCGGTCCGATTCCCATGATTTCAGGCCGGACCCCACGCACGGCAAACGAGACAAAGCGTGCCAGCGGCTTCAAGCCATAGGTCTTGATGGCTCTCTCGCTGGCCAGGATCAAGGCCCCTGCACCGTCGCTGGTCTGCGAACTGTTACCGGCTGTCACCGAACCCTTGGCGGCAAACACCGGCTTGAGCTTGGCCAGACCTTCCAGTGAAGTATCAGGACGGGGGCCTTCATCTACCTGCACCGTCCGTTGTGAGGTATGGACCTGAGCAGTCTGGGCATCAGGTAGTCGCTCCGTTACCGTGATGGGGGTGATCTCGGCGCTGAAATCACCTGCCGCAATAGCCGCAAGGGCCTTCTGATGCGACGCCAAAGCGAAAGCGTCTTGCCGCTCCCGGCTGACCTTCCATTGGGTGGCCACCTTTTCTGCCGTCAAGCCCATACCGTAAGCGATACCCAAATTCTCATCACGTGCAAAGACGCTGGGATTGAATGACGGCTTGTTACCCCCCATGGGCACCATGCTCATACTTTCAGCGCCGCCGGCAATCATCACGTCGGCCTCTCCCACTCGAATGCGGTCGGCGGCCATTTGCACGGCCGTCAGACCAGAGGCACAAAAGCGGTTGATCGTGACGCCACCCACGGTGTGGGGCAAACCGGCCATGACCATGGCGGCACGTGCCATATTGATGCCTTGCTCCGCTTCGGGAAAGCTACAACCCACCACGGCATCTTCGATTGCCGATGGATCCAAGCCAGGCACCTGGGCCAAGGCTTGCCGAACGGCGGCAATCAACAGGTCGTCGGGACGGGTATGGCGAAAAACGCCTCGGCCTGACTTGCCAATTGGTGTTCTCGTGGCGGCCACGATATAGGCGTCCTGGACAATCTTGCTCATACCTGCTTGCTCCTGCAAGGTTGCGGGCTAACGCCGCTTCAGTTGCGAACGGGTTTACCGGTGGACAGCATGCCCATGATCCGCTCTTGGGTTTTGGGATGGTCCAGCAGCGCGCAAAAGCGCTCCCGCTCCATGGCCAGGAGATAGTCCTCTGTGACCAGCGTTCCCGCCTCCACATCGCCTCCGCATACCACCTGCGCGATGAGCGTGGCCAGGTGGTCGTCATGCGCGCTGATGAAACCTCCATCGCGCATATTGGCCAATTGCGCCTGGAACGTGGCAATGGCGCTGCGGCCCGCCACGGCAATCGGCGTTCGCCGTGGCGGCCGATAGCCGCTTTCGGCCATGGCCACAACCTGAGAAGTGGCGACCCACAGCAATTCGTCGCGGTGAGGCACGATCACATCACTGTCGAGCAAGTAGCCCAGTTGGCGCGATTCCAAGGCACTGGTTCCCACTTTGGCCATGGCCGCGTTGGTAAAGCCGTCGACCAAGAACTTGAACAGATCGGCCTGGGCGTTACCGGCTTGCGCCATCTCTGAGGCACGTCTGGCGATGTAGGTCAGGCCGCCTGCGCCGGGCAACAAGCCCACGCCGACCTCCACCAAGCCCATATAAGACTCCATCGCAGCGACCCTGCGGGCACAGTACACCGCCAATTCACATCCACCCCCCAAGGCCATCCCCCGTACCGCGGCCACCACCGGAATCTGTGCGTAGCGAATGCGCAGCATCAGGTCCTGCAGTTTCTTTTCCTCGGGCTCGATCCCCCGGGATCCTGACTTCATGAACACGGGCATCAAGGATTCCAGGTTGGCGCCAGCAGAAAACACATCATCCGGGGACCAGATCACCAGACCCTGGTACGACGTCTCGGCCAGATCCACGGCGTGGAGCAGTCCCTGCGTGACCGCGGGGCTGATGAGGTGCAGCTTTGCGGTGATGCTGGCAATCAGCACCCGAGCGTCAAGCGTCCACAAACGAATTTCATCGTTGTGCCAGACCGGCGTGCCGCTTGACAGCGCGTCGGGCTGGCCCGAGCCCAACACCTGGTCTCGAAACGCCTGACGTTGGTACACGGGTAGGCTGCTCAGGGGCAGGAATTGAGGCGAAGAGCTGGACTGCGATCTGGAGGGGCTGTATGAGCCTGCCGGCGTATGCACACCGTCGAGTTGCCACACCCAATCGGGCAGCGGCGCTGCGCACAGGGCCTTACCCGCATCGATATCGTCACGAATCCATTGCGCCACTTGCTTCCAGCCGGCTTCTTGCCACAGTTCAAAGGGACCTTGCTTCATGCCAAAGCCCCAGCGCAAGGCCAGGTCAACATCACGCGCGCATTCAGCAATGGCGTGCAGGTGTACCGCGGCATAGTGAAACCCATCGCGCAATATGGACCACACAAACTGGGCCTGTGGATGGGTGCTCTCACGCAATAATTTCAAGCGCTCTGGCGCCGGTCTTTTCAGCATGCGCTCGACCATCGGGTCAGCCTTCTCAGAGGCGCTGACGTACTGGCGCGTTTGAGGATCGAAGCGCAAGATGGCCTTGCCCTCTTTCTTGTAAAACCCCGCCTGGGTCTTTTGCCCCAGCGCACCAGCTTGGATCAGCCCCGTCAGCACTTCTGGGGTGCCAAACGTGTCGTAAAAAGGGTCTGTCTTAGCGCTGAGGGTGGTTTGCAGGGTATTGATCACATGGGCCATGGTGTCCAGGCCCACGACATCCGCGGTGCGAAAGGTACCCGAGGAAGCGCGACCCAGTTTCTTGCCCGTGAGGTCGTCGACCACATCAAAGCTCAAGCCAAACTTTTGGGCCTCGGCCATGGTGGCCAACATGCCAGCAATGCCCACGCGATTGGCAATGAAGTTGGGGGTATCTTTGGCTCGCACCACGCCCTTGCCCAACGTCGAGGTGACGAAAGTCTCCAACTGGTCGAGAATTTGAGAATCGGTTGACGGCGTCGCGATGAGTTCCACCAACTGCATATAGCGCGGCGGATTAAAAAAGTGAATGCCGCAAAATCGAGAGCGAGCGGATTCGGGCAGGGCCCCAGACAGTTCGGTAATGGACAGTCCGGAGGTATTGCTGGCCACGATGGCATGCGGCGCGAGGGCGGGCGCGATTCGGGTATACAGATCAAGTTTCCAGTCCATGCGCTCTGCGATGGCCTCGATCACAAGATCACACTGTGCCAACTCACCCAAGTGCTCTTGATAGTTGGCAGCCTGAATGTACTGCGCAGCCTGCGCCAAACCCAAAGGTGAGGGCTTGAGCTTCTTGAGACCCTCGATGGCCTTGGTCACGATCCCATTGGGCGAGCCCTGCGGCGCTGGCAGGTCGAACAACACCACGGGTACATTGACATTGACCAGATGGGCTGCAATTTGAGCGCCCATCACACCCGCACCCAGTACGGCGACCTTACGCACCACAAAGCGTTGCATGCTCACTCCAGCCGCAGCCACTTCTGGTTGCGATAAAACGGGCCAATAAACCCACGGACCTCCAAAACCTTACCGCCATCTTTGGGCGTCAGGCGTACCTTGTAGGTCTTTCCATTGTTGGGGTCCAGTATGGTCCCTCCGTCCCAGTGATCTTCGCCAGAAGCACGACGAACACCGTCGACGATGGTCATGCCCAAGACCCGTTGATCTTTGCGCGCATCGGAGCATTTTTCGCACTTGGCATCCTGCTTGGTGGGGTCTAGCACCTTCTCGATGCGACCGGTCAGGGTGCCGGCCGAATCGGTAATGCGCACCCAAGACTTTTCTTGCTGGGTCTCATCGTCGATGGTCTTCCACAAGCCCACTGGGGAGGTCTGAGACCAGGCCGCACCCGCCAGTCCCATCAACAGCACCCAGGCCCCTTGGGCCCAAAACCTTCTGGTAGTGAAAGTGTCCAGCATCTGCAGTCTCCTTGTCTTGTGGGGGCCAGCCCTTGGGTCTAGAACAGCGATTCTTCCATGGCCATGAGCGGGGCAGCCCCCGCCCGGGCACGACGAATGAGGGTGGCCGTTTCGGGCAGCAACTTGGCAAAGTAAAACCGCGCCGTGTGAAGCTTGGCAACGTAAAACGGGTCGCCCGAGGAAGTCCGATCCAGCGCCACGCGTGCCATGCGTGCCCAAAAATAGGCAAAGACCAGATGCCCGATGACGCGCAAGTAATCGACAGCGGCTGCGCCCACCTCGTCGGCGTTGGACATGGCCTTGAAGCCCAGTTCGGTGCTGAGTTTGGTGACTTTGTCGCCCAGGTCCGCCAAGGGGTTGATGAACTCTTGCATCTCGGGCTTCACACCCTCTTGTTCCACAAACTCGCGCACCATCTCGCCAAACCGACGCAGGCGCTTACCTCCATCGGATAAGACTTTGCGGCCCAGTAAGTCTAGCGATTGGATCGTGTTGGTGCCCTCGTAGATCATGTTGATGCGAGAGTCGCGCACGTACTGCTCCATGCCCCACTCGCGCACATACCCGTGACCACCGTACACCTGCAGGCAATGGGAGGTGGCTTCCCAGGCGTTATCGGTAAAAAACGCCTTGATAACGGGTGTCAGCAAGGCCACCAGGTCAGCGCACTCTTGTCGCTGAGTCTCGTCTGCGCTGGACAACTCCTGGTCGATGAGCAATGCACACCACACCGCCACTGCACGGGCGCCCTGCGCATAAGCCCGGGCAGTCAGCAGCATCTTTCGCACATCCGGATGCACGATGATGGGATCAGCCGGGGTATGGGCAGACTTCACACCGCTGAGGCTGCGCATTTGCTGACGCTCACGCGCGTAGTCCACTGCGTTTTGGTACGCGACCTCGGTCAATCCCAACGATTGATTACCCACGCCCAGACGAGCCGCGTTCATCATCACAAACATCGCGGCAAGCCCCTTGTGAGGCTCGCCCACCAAGGTACCCCTGGCCCCGTCAAGCACCATTTGACAGGTCGCATTGGCGTGGATGCCCATCTTGTGCTCCAAGGCCGCACAATAAATGGCGTTTCGCGCGCCCAGCTCCCCGCTGGGCAGCACATTGAATTTGGGAACTACAAACAGGGAAATCCCCTTGCTTCCAGGCGGCGCATCGGGCAGCCGGGCCAGCACGAGGTGTACGATGTTGGGCACCAAATCGTGCTCACCGGCCGAGATGAAAATCTTCTGCCCCGTCAAGCGGTAGGTGCCGGGGGCATCGGCTACCGGCTCGGCCTTGGTTCTCAAGAGCCCCAGATCGGTGCCGCAATGGGGCTCGGTCAAGCACATGGTTCCCGTCCACTCACCGCTGGTCAGCTTGGGCAAGTACAGGGATTTTTGTTCTTCAGTGCCGTGAGCATGCAAGCACTCGTAGGCGCCGTGGGACAGACCCGGGTACATCGTCCAGGCCTGGCTGGCGGAATTGAGCATCTCGTAGATGCACTGATTGACCACGATGGGCAGTCCCTGGCCTCCATATTGAGGATCGCACGCCAGGGAAGGCCAGCCTCCGGCCACATAGGCCTCGTAGGCGGCTTTGAATCCTTGCGGGGTTCGCACCTCATGTGTGTCGGTGTCCAACGCGCACCCCTGCTCGTCACCCGACCGATTCAACGGAAACAGGACCTCAGAGGCAAACTTGCCCCCCTCTTCCAACACGGCGTTGAGCGTGTCGGTATCCACGTCGGCATGGGCCGGTAACTGGCGCAGTACATCGGTGACTTGCAGCAATTCATGCAGCACAAAATGCAAGTCCCTCAATGGCGGTTGATAGCGGGGCACATCGTTCTCCCAAAAGCGGCCAGGCCTACAAGTCAGCGCACCAAGCTGGCTGGCAGGCCCAATGCATCGAGCCAAGACCAATCGACATTATGGCCAGGGGAAAGTCCCCCCTCAGCAAGACTTGATATCCTTAGGATCCAACGCAGGAGCGCATCGTCAATGGAAGTGCTGCAGTTGGATGTTTCCGGTCGGCCCCAGGCCTGGATTTCGGCCCAGGAAGCGGTCACCCTGTACGCAGTAGACAGTGTGGCCTGGACGCTGGGTGACGCACTGCGCGCCATGCGCGGGGGGTATCAGCGCGCAACGGGGCGCCAGTCCATCATCGAGGTGCATCCTATTGTGGCCGTGCGCGGGGCGGTCCCCAGCAAGGCCTGGCGTCACGAGCCTGCGTTGAGTAATCCCAAGTTATTTGCCCGCGATCGCCACGTGTGCGCCTATTGCGCGTTGCAATTTCCCAGTTCGGAGCTCACGCGGGAGCACATCGTCCCGGCCTCTCGCGGTGGTTTTGATACCTGGATGAACTGCATCACGGCCTGCCGCAGCTGTAACGGACGCAAGGGCAACCGTTTGCCCGAAGAAGCGCGCATGACATTGCGTTATCTGCCCTACACCCCCAGTTTGCATGAGGACATGATCTTGCGGGGCAGGAGGATATTGGCCGACCAAATGGAGTTCTTGCTGGCCAGCGTGCCGCGCAATTCTCGGCTCCACGGCTAGAGGGCGCGGCTGGGGCGGGCGCGTCGGCAGGTGTTGCTGGCGCGTAAATTTGGCGGGGCAAACGCGCTCGAGGTCAACGACAGCCCCCCCTTTTGCGTTCCAAAATGTATCCACAGGAGTCATTACCATGTTCTTTTCACGCCACCTTCGCGTCTTGTCCGGACTGGTCCTGGGTGCGGCCGTGCTGCTTTCTGGCTGCGCCACGCCCACCCGTTCGGATGCGATTTCTCGCTCCGACACCAACCGCATGTCCACCGTACTGGATGGCGTCATTCTGTCCATCCGCACGGTGTCGGTGGAAAACGCGGCCCACGGCGCCGGGGCTTTAGCAGGCGCCACCGTCGGTGCGATTGCGGGCAGCTCTGTGGGTGGGCGACGGGACTCGGCCGTGGGCGGGGTCTTGGGCGCCGTAGCGGGCGCGGTGGTGGGGCAAGCCGTCGAACGGGCCGGTAACCGGGAAGAAGCCGAAGAAATTCTCATCCAATTGCGAAGCGGCGAGCGCCGCATGGTGGTGCAAGGCAAGTCCTCCGAGTCGCTGCGCCCGGGCGATGCGGTCATCATCGTCACCACCGGCTCACGGGTTCGGGTCACCCGCGCCCCCTGAGAGGCGCTGCAGACGGCCCCTGGCAAGGGCTGAGGCTCAAGTGGCCGTTGTCTGGCGCATACAGTGTCTTTTGTCCACTTAAAGTGACATACTGGCGGCCTGTGCACTGACCGCAATGGGGGCGTGTTCGCGCGCCTTCTGCTTCTTCATGGCCTTGAGCTTTCCCTTTTCCGCCATCGTGGGCCAAGACGAGATGAAACTGGCTCTCTTGGCCACAGCAGTAGATCCCCAGATTGGTGGCGTATTGGTTTTTGGCGACCGCGGAACCGGTAAATCCACCGCTGTGCGGGCTCTGGCGGCTCTGCTGCCGCCCAAGAAGGTGGTGCTGGGTTGCCGGTTCGGCTGTGCACCCACAGACCTGAACGCCTGCCCCGACTGTGACACCCTGCGCGCGCCTGGGGTGCGAGTGAAGACCCAGATGCAACCCGTGAGCGTGGTGGACCTGCCCTTGGGCGCCACCGAAGATCGCGTCGTGGGCGCCTTGGACCTGGAAAAAGCGCTTACTCAAGGCATCAAGGCCTTTGAACCCGGCCTGTTGGCTCGTGCGCACCGCGGATTTCTATACATCGATGAGGTGAATTTGCTGGAAGACCACCTGGTGGATCTGCTCATCGATGTGGCGGCCTCCGGCGAGAACGTGGTCGAACGCGAAGGATTGAGTGTGAGACACCCCGCGCGGTTTGTGCTGATCGGCAGCGGCAACCCCGAGGAAGGGGAACTGCGGCCGCAATTGCAAGACCGGTTTGGCCTGTCGGTAGAGGTGCGTACTCCGCAAGACCTCCCGCAACGGGTCGAAGTGGTCAAGCGCCGCGACGCGTTTGAGCGAGATCCGCAAGGGTTTACGGATCGCTGGCAGTCCGAGGACGCCCAGATCCGCACCCAGCTGGAGAAGGCGCGCAAGCGCCTGAGCCAGCTTCAGATCGACGACGGCACGCTGGAGCTGGCGGCACAACTGTGCCTGCGTCTGGGCACCGATGGCCTGCGAGGAGAACTCACGCTCATGCGCGCAGCCCGGGCGCTGGCCGCGCTGGAAGGAAGCCGCCGCGTGGACGCCCATCATTTGCGCCGCATGGCACGACCGAGCCTGCGACATAGGCTGCGACGTGACCCGTTGGACGAATCTGATGCGGGCTCCCGAGTGGACCGCGCAGTCGCCGAGGTCTTACCTTCCTAAGAGCGGGCCATGACGCCCTCTGACAGCACCGGCCGTCCAGGCGAGCCGCCAGATCGCCACCGCGCGTGGGAGGCGGCCGTGTGGGCGGCCGCCGCGTTTGCTGCAGACCCAGTGGGACTTCAGGTGGTGCGCGTTCGTGCCGCAGCCGGACCCATACGCGATCACTGGCTGGATCTTTTGCATCAATGCCTGCCCAAGGCAGCGCCCTGGCGAAAGTGCCCGGTTGGCATTGGCGATGACCGGCTGATCGGGAGCTTGGACCTCACCGCGAGTCTGTCCCTGGGACGTCCCGTGGTGCAACGCGGCTTGCTGGCGCAAGCGCATCAGGGCGTGGTGGTCTTGCCCATGGCCGAGCGCTTGCTGCCCGCTACAGCCGCCCGTTTGGCGCAGGTGTTGGACCGCGGCGTGGTGGAATTCGAGCGCGAGGGCCTCAGCCAGCGATGGGATTGTCAAGTGGGCCTGGTGCTGCTTGACGAAGGGGAGTCTGAGCAAGAACAGCCTGCGGCTGCGCTGCTGCACCGCGCTGCCCTACAGGTGGATTTGCGCGGCCTGAGCCTGCGAGATGTGCAGGCCCATCCAGATGCCTCAGCCGTCCCTGACCGTGGGCTGGGCCCGCCAGCATCGGCTGTTGCCTTGAGCGATGCCGCCACACAGGCCGTGGTGGCCACGGCTTGGGCCCTTGGCGTTGACGATTTACGCCTGAGTATCTTGGCCATCCGGCTGGCCAGCGTGCTGGCCCGGCTCCGAGGTCAATCCGAGGTTCAAACCGAAGATTTGGAGTGGGCCATCCAATGGTGTTTGGCTCCTCACGCCACCCGAGTGCCCACCAACGAGCAGGACGCAACGCCCCCCAGTACCGATGTGGCGGTACCCGAGCAGGAGCCGCCGCCTGCGCAGAGCGTGTCGGAACGCCACGATCGACCGCCGCCATCATCTGAACCGCAGGCCGACACGCCACCGTCCGACTCCCAACTGACCCATACGCTCCAAGAGCAGCTCATCGCCGCCGCGGCGGCGGTGCTGCCGGCCGACTGGTTGCGAGCCATGACGCCATCGGGCAGTGGCGCCCAGGCTGGGCGTGTTGGGCAACTCCAGAGCTGCCAGCGGGGCGGGCAGTCTACTGGATCCCGACCGGGTGTTCCCACCGGGGCCCAGCGTTTGCATGTGGTGGATACGCTCCGGGCGGCCGCGCCGTGGCAGCGCATTCGCCGTGCGGCGCTTCATGGGCGGCAAGACCGCCTGCAGATAAGACCCTCAGACCTTCGAACTCACCGGATGCAACAGCGCAGCGCCACCGCGATGCTGTTTGTCATCGATGCATCGGGATCCTCCGCGCTGCACCGGCTGGGAGAGGCCAAGGGTGCCGTGCAGTTGCTATTGGCCGAGTGCTACGCGCGACGTGATTGGGTCGGGGTCATTGGATTTCGGGGAACCTCGGCCCAGGTGCTACTGCCGCCTACTCGCTCCTTGGTACGGGCCCGGCGCAGCCTCGCGGCCCTGCCTGGCGGCGGCGGAACGCCGCTGGCCTCAGGTCTGGAAGCAGCGTGGCACATGGCGATTCAGGTTCGCCGTCTTGGGGCCTCGCCACTGGTGATCTTGCTGACCGACGGAAGAGCCAATATCGATCGCAGCGGCCAACCGGGTCGGACCCAAGCGCAAAATGATGCACAACGTGCCGCCAGGCAAATGCGACTTGACGGTGTAACGGCGCTGCTCATTGACACCTCACCGCAACCGGCTGCTGCGGGTGCGGAATTGGCGGCGGCGATGGGGGCTCACTACCGCGCACTGCCCTATGCTGCAGCCCATCAGCTGCGTCACACGGTTCAGTCCCTGGCGCAGGAACTGAACGCCTGAATGCGGCGCCACATCCATGGACTGGGCGCGTGAGGGACTGAGCTGGCCCCACAGGGAGCGCAGCCGGTTCATTCGAGTAGCCGATCACCCTTGGCACGTTCAACTGTGGCCACACCCGCAGTCACCGCGCCGGGCGGTTGTCCTCATCCATGGCACCGGATCCTCCGCGCACTCCTGGCGCGAGGTGGCGCCTCATCTGGCGCATCGGTACACGGTGGTGGCCATGGATCTTCCTGGCCACGGTTTTTCTGCTCGTACTTCACCCGCCGAGGGCTCTTTGGAGGGGATGGCGCGGGGCCTACTTGCCCTGTTGCGAGAGCTGCAAATGGACACCGTTTGGGTCGTGGGCCATTCGGCTGGCGCGGCCATCGCGGCCCAAATGGCACTGGATGATCCGAGCCGAGTGCATGGGGTGATGGGTCTGAATCCAGCGCTGATGCCCTTGCGGGGATGGGCAGCTCATGTGTTTTCTCCCGCCGCCCGCGCGCTGTCGGCACATCCCCTGATGGCTGCGGCCTTGTCGTGGCAAGCGGCTCAGCCTTGGATGGTGCAACGCCTGCTTGACAGCACGGGGTCACGCTTGGACGCCCATGGCGTGGCGCTGTATCGGCAGCTGGTGGCCGATACCGATCATGTGGCCGGTGTCCTGGAGATGACCGCTCGCTGGGATTTGTCAGCTCTCTTGACCCGGCTGCCGCAGCTGCAAAGGCCCGTGACCCTCGTCACCACGGCCCACGACCGAACCGTGCCGCCGTCTTCCGCCCAATCAGCACTGCAGCGTCTGCCCCAGGCCAAACTCCAGGCTCTTGACCGTGGGGGACACTTGGCGCACGAAGAAGCGCCGCTAGCCTTTGCCCGTACGATCGATCTGTGGGTTCAGACGCTGACCGCTGGTGCCGACCTGGAGCTCAATGGCGAGAACGGATGAGGGCTTTGGACAACCAATCTTCCATCGCCTGGCGCTGCTGCCCCTGGGTCTGACGCAACTCTGCCAGTGGTCCATGCAGCATCTGAGCAGTCAATCCTTTGGCCAGCGAACGCATGACAGCGTCGACATCTTCTCCGCGAGCCAATCGCCGGTGCGCGCGCCGCAGCTGCTCGTCTTGCCACCTGCTGACCTGCTCTTGCACGGCCTGGATCACCGGGACGGCTGAGCGCTGATCAAGCCAGCGCTCAAAGCCCAGCACGCCTGCATCGACGATGGCCTCTGCTTTGGCCACTTCGTTGAGTCGCTTCTCACCACCGCTTCTCACCACAGTGGCCAAATCGTCAATCGTGTACAGATAGATGTCGGGCAAACCCCCAACTTCGGGTTCGATGTCACGAGGTACCGCCAGATCGACCATACACATGGGCCGACGGCGGCGGGCCTTCACCGCGCGCTCTACAGCACCCAGGCCAATGATGGGCAGGGTACTGGCGGTGCAAGACACCACCACATCAAACTCATGCAGGCGCTGAGGAAGCTCCGACAAGGCCATGATGTGGCCATGGTGCTTGTGGGCCAAGGGCTCGGCTCGTGACAAGGTGCGGTTGGCCACCACCAGGCACTGCGGGTGGTGGCCCGCAAAGTGTGCGGCGGTGTCTTCGATCATCTCGCCAGCGCCGATGAACAAGACCTTGAGCGGGTCAATGGCACCAAAGAGCTGCTGGGCCAAGCGCACGCAGGCAGCGGCCATGCTCACCGAGTGGGCACCAATCTGGGTGTTGCTGCGAACCTCTTTGGCCACCGAGAAGCACCGCTGAAAGAGCTGATGCAGGGTTGTGCCCAAGGTGCCCGCCGCATCGGCTTGACGCACGGCCTGCTTGAGTTGCCCCAAGATTTGGGGCTCTCCCAACACCATGGAGTCGAGTCCACTGGCCACGCGAAAGACGTGGCGCGTGGCTTGGCTGTCTTGCCAGGTGTCCAGGTGCGCCTGCAGCGCCACCTCCGAGGTGTGGCAGGTTTGCGCCCACCAGCGGGTCACCGGGGGAACCACCTCAGCCCAAGCAGGTGCGTGAGGCGTTGCCGCTGCCACATAGACCTCAGTGCGGTTGCAGGTAGACAAGACCGAGACTTCCGCTGGCATGGGCCACAGGGATTCACGCAGGCCCTGAAGGGCACCAGGCAGCACCGTACCTGCCAGCGTGAATTGCTCTCGCAAGGCCAGCGGTGCGTGGTGGTGATTCAGACCCAGTGCCAAAACGCTCATCGCGTGTGATGCGGGCCAGCCCGCCGCCCGCTTTTTGCCAAGCAGACGCCAAACCAACCCAAGTGTCAATTGGGATTGACAATTTTATATGTCAGAGTATGGTGACTGTCTAGACCCCAACTGGCTGGGGCGGGCACGCTAAGGAGGCGTCATGGAGGCGATGGAGCGAATCGAGCAAGCTTTGCGCGCAGCCTTGGCCTCTGCGGAGGCGCCGGGCTGCCCCCCACGATTGGCCCAAGCCATGCGCCATGCCGTGTTTCCGGGTGGGGCGCGCATCCGCCCGCAGCTGTGTCTGGCCGTCGCCCGCGCATGCGCAGATCCTCACCCTCGCCTGTCGGAGGCTGCCGCTGCCACCATCGAACTGATGCACTGCGCCTCCTTGGTGCACGATGATTTGCCTTGCTTTGACAATGCAGCCACCCGACGGGGTGTGCCATCGGTACAAGCCGAGTATGGCGAGCGCATCGCCGTACTGGCCGGTGATGCGCTGATCATCCTGGCGCTGCAAAGCCTGGCTGTGGCCGCTGCCGCGACGCCCCAGTTGCTCGTGCCGCTGACGGTGGCCATCTCTCGCCGCGTCGGGATGCCCTTGGGCATCGTCGCCGGACAGGGCTGGGAATGCGAGCCACAGGTTTCTTTGGCCGCCTATCAGCGCCTGAAAACCGGCTCTTTGTTCGCCGCCTGCACCGAGGCCGGCGCCCTCTCCGCGGCAAGTGACCCTGCGGCCTGGCGAGCCTTTGGCCTGAGCCTGGGCGAGGCCTACCAGGTGGCCGACGATATTCGTGATGTCGTGGCCACTTCCGAAACGCTGGGCAAACCCCAGGGTCGCGATCTGGCCCTGCACCGCCCGAGTGCCGCAGCTGAATTGGGGCTGGCTGGCGCTCTGGCCCACTTTGACCGCCTGATCAGCCGCTCACTAGAGGCCATACCGGATTGCAAGGGCGCCGAAGCGCTGCGGCGCCTGGTGCGCAGCGAAGCCGAACGCCTATTGCCCGAAGAGTCGGTGCGTGAGGCAGCTCGGGCGGCTTGAGCCCGCCACGTCGCTGCACATGAGCTCTTCAACAGCCAGCCACGATACGCCCATTCCCCGTTGGCGAGACCGACTGCGCGAGCGGTGGTTCGCCTGGCGGGATCGGGTGCTGACAGACCCTGGGTTTCAGCGCCGGGCCGTGCGGTCTTGGTGGTTGAGGCCGGTGGCTCGGCACCGCGCGCGTGGCCTGTTTGATCTGGTCAGCGGATTTGTGTACTCGCAAATTCTGCTGTCCTGCGTCCGTTTGCGCGTCATGGACAAGGTGGCGCATGGCCCGCAAACCCTGACCGATCTGGCGCGACACATGGAGTTGAGCAGCGTGGCCGCCCAGCGACTGCTGGATGCCGCTGTTGCCTTACAGCTGCTCGAGCACCGCGGCACTCATCGAGGCGAGCCCCGATACGGCCTGGGGGTCTTGGGTGCTCCCTTGGTGGGCAATGAGGCCGTGCTGGCCCTGATTGAGCATCACTCGATCTTGTATGACGACTTGCGCGAACCGGTGGACCTCCTCAAGGGCCAGGGACCAACCCCTGGGCTGCAGCAGTATTGGGCCTACGCCACCAACCCCACCCCCGCCACCTTGCCGCCGGAGCGCGTCCAGGCCTACTGCGCCTTGATGTCCGCCTCCCAGCCTCTGGTGGCACAGGAGGTGCTGGACGCCTATCCCTTGGACGCTCACCGCTGCCTCATGGACGTTGGCGGCGGGCAAGGCCGGTTTGCCGCAGCGGCCGCCCTGCGCGCGCCTGGGCTCCAAGTGCGGGTCTTTGATCTGCCCACCGTGGTGCCGGCGGCTGCCGAGCACCTGGCCCATCTGGGGCTGTCGCACCGCAGCCAGGTCTTGGGGGGCGACTTCACGCGTGACGCCCTCCCAACAGGCGCTGATGTGATTTCTCTTATCCGCGTCTTATATGACCATGGAGATGAGCGAGTGCTCACTCTTTTGAGAAAGGTCTACGACGCCCTTCCGCCGGGCGGCACCGTATTGGTGGCCGAGCCCATGGCGGCAGCCACGGGCGCTGCACGCATGGGCGATGCGTATTTCGGCTTTTATCTGCTGGCCATGGGCAGCGGACGACCCCGCAGCGCCGGACAGCTGGCCCACCTGCTGGGCGAAGCGGGTTTCGAGCAGGTACGAGAGCGTCCGACCCCCATTCCGCTGCAAGTGGGGGTGGTGGTCGCACACAAACCCCGACACCCATCGATTCCCTAGGCGTAAATTTGACTTGACACTTGCCATAGTCCATTTAGGATGACATCTTGACTTATTTGTCCTTCACCCCATGAAGACCTGCGCCATCGTCATGGAGCAGCCCGGTCGTTTGCAGCTGGGTGAGCTCGAGCTTGACCCCGCTACTGATCAAGATGTGGTGGTGGACATCGCCTGGAGCGGCATCAGCACGGGCACCGAGCGCCTGCTGTGGAATGGCCAAATGCCCGCATTTCCTGGCATGGGCTATCCCCTGGTGCCAGGCTACGAATCGGTCGGATATGTGCGGCACGCGGGGTCTCAATCGGGGCTGAGTGTGGGCCAGCGCGTTTTCGTGCCGGGAGCCCGCTGTTACGGAGAGGTGCGTGGTCTGTTTGGCGGCGCCGCCTCGCGTGTGGTGTGCGCGGGTGAGCGGGTCGTCCCCGTTAGCGAGGCCCTCGGTCCGCAGGCAGTGTTGCTGGCACTGGCCGCCACCGCTTACCACGCGGTGGCCTGCGGCGGCAGGCGCGATCCCGTACCACCAGATCTCATCATCGGCCACGGGGTGCTGGGTCGGCTACTGGCGCGGTTGACTGTAGCCGCAGGCGCTCCAGCTCCCACCGTCTGGGAGGTCAACCCTCAGCGCCACGAAGGGGCACAGGGCTATCGCGTGGTGCGGCCCCAAGACGATGAGCGCCGTGACTACCAGGCTATTCACGACGTCAGCGGCGATTGCGACATCCTGGATCAAGCCATTGCTCGCTTGGGCCGCGGTGGCGAAGTGGTGCTCGCAGGCTTTTACAGCCGCCCCTTGAGCTTCCAGTTTGCACCGGCCTTCATGCGCGAAGCCTCTATCCGTACCGCCGCTGAGTGGCAACGCGCCGATATGTTGGCCGTCAAAGAATTGGCCGAGTCGGGTCGGTTCAGTTTAGATGGCCTGATCACCCACATCGAAGCACCCGCGCAAGCCGAGCAGGCCTATCGCACGGCCTTTGGTGAGGCCGCCTGTCTCAAGATGATTCTCGACTGGAGCATGCTGTCATGAGCTCACCCCCCGTAGCCACCGTTCAGTTCATGCAACGAGAGCGCTTACGCGCCGAGGCTGCCATCGAGCCGTCACCACCGTCTACCGGGGAAGTGACCAAAGAAACACAGATCATTGCCATCTACGGCAAAGGCGGCATTGGCAAAAGCTTCACGCTGGCCAATTTGAGCTACATGATGGCGCAGCAAGGCAAGAAAGTCTTGCTCATTGGTTGCGACCCCAAGAGCGACACCACAAGCTTGCTGTTTGGTGGCAAGGCCTGCCCCACCATTATCGAGACCAGCTCCAAGAAAAAGCTGGCCGGTGAGTCGGTGTCCATTGGCGATGTGTGCTTCAAGCGCGATGGTGTATTCGCCATGGAACTGGGCGGACCAGAGGTGGGTCGCGGCTGCGGTGGCCGCGGCATCATCCACGGCTTTGAGACGCTGGAAAAACTCGGGTTTCACGATTGGGGCTTTGATTACGTTTTGCTCGACTTCTTGGGTGATGTGGTGTGTGGCGGCTTCGGTTTGCCCATTGCGCGTGACATGTGCCAAAAAGTCATCGTCGTGGGCAGCAACGACTTGCAGTCGCTGTATGTGGCCAACAACGTGTGCAGCGCAGTGGAGTACTTTCGCAAGCTCGGGGGCAATGTGGGGGTGGCCGGATTGGTCATCAACAAAGATGACGGCACTGGCGAAGCTGCCGCCTTTGCCGAGCAGGCCGGTATCCCCGTCTTGGCCGCGATCCCGGCCCATGAGGACATCAGGCGCAAGAGCGCGAGCTACGAGATCATCGGCAGGCCCGGCACACAGTGGGCGCCCCTGTTTGAGCAGTTGGCCACGCAAGTTGCCGCCGCCCCGCCGCAACGTCCCAAGCCTTTGACCCAAGACGAGCTGCTGGGCCTGTTTTCCAGCCACGCCGTAGGTCGCGATGTGGTGCTGCTTCCTGCCACTGACGCCGACATGCTCGGCCAAGACCGTGTGGCCAAACCCTCATTGGAGGTGATCTACGACGCCGCTTGAGATGGCGCCGTACACCCCGACACCATGACCACACTCGATCCGTCGTCCATCATTCCTATCACGCCAACACCAGCCGCCGGCGCTGCGGCATCGGGCGTGGATGGCCTGGGCTGCCACGCCGGTGCGCAAACGCTGCGGGCTGCTGCACAGCAAGCCGGTAAGTCGGCGGTTTTAGATCAGTACGCACGTGACTATCCGCTGGCCGATCACAACGGACCCCACGATCAGCCCCAGAGCATGTGCCCGGCATTTGGATCCTTGCGGGTGGGTTTGCGCATGCGCCGCACCCAAACCATCCTGTCGGGCTCGGCGTGCTGCGTGTACGGGCTGACCTTCACCTCACATTTCTATGGCGCCAGACGCAGTGTGGGCTACGTGCCGTTTAATTCTGAAACCCTCGTGACCGGCAAGTTGTTCGAAGACATCCGGGAGGCCGTACACGCGCAGGCCGACCCAGAACAACTCGATGCCTTGGTCATCATCAACCTGTGTGTCCCCACAGCCAGCGGTGTGCCCTTGCAGCTGCTGCCCAAGCAGATCAATGGGGTGCGCATCATCGGTATCGATGTGCCGGGATTCGGTGTGCCCACCCACGCCGAGGCCAAGGATGTTTTGGCCGGCGCCATGCTGCGCTATGCACGCGAAGAGGCCCAGGCAGGTCCCGTCGCCGCCCCTCGTGGCGGTGCGCTCGACAAGCCGACCGTCACCCTGCTCGGTGAGATGTTTCCGGCTGATCCCATGATCTTGGGGGCTTTGCTAGAGCCCATGGGCTTGGCTGCTGGCCCTGTCGTGCCCACACGCGAGTGGCGTGAGCTGTATGCAGCCTTGGCCGGTCAAGTCGTCGCGGCTGTCCATCCCTTTTACACCGCCAGCGTGCGCGAGTTTCAAGCCGCCGGTCGACCAGTGATTGGCTCAGCGCCCGTGGGGTTGGAGGGAACCGAGGCCTGGCTACAAGCCATCGGCCAAGCCGCCAACGTCGGCCAGGCCCAGATCGACGCGGCCAAAAATCGATTCCTACCGGCTATTCGCGGCGCTTTGGCCAAAGCCCCCATCCAGGGCCGCATCACACTCAGTGGCTACGAAGGCTCCGAGCTGCTGGTGGCGCGGCTGCTGATCGAAAGCGGCGCCGAGGTGCCTTATGTGGGCACAGCTTGCCCCCAAACGCCGTGGAGTCAGCCAGACGCGCAGTGGCTGCAGTCACGCGGAGTCCACGTGCAGTATCGAGCAACCCTGGAGCAAGACTTGGCCGCCATACGCGAAGTCCGGCCCCAGTTGGCCATCGGCACCACCCCCGTGGTGCAAGCTGCCAAGCAGCAATCCGTGCCTGCGCTGTACTTCACCAACCTGATTTCAGCTCGGCCGCTGATGGGTCCTGCAGGCGCAGGTTCTTTGGCCCAGGTGGTCAACGCCGCCATGGCCAATCAGGCGCGCTTTGACACGATGAGCGATTTCTTTGGCGGTGTCGGACGAGGCGATAGCGCCGGGGTATGGGAAAGCACCCCTCAGCCACGTCCCGAGTTTCGGGCGGAAACCCGTCGGCAAATGGCCAAGCTGGCCAAGAAGCGTAAAGCTGAGGAGATGATCTGATGCTGGTGCTTGATCACGACCGTGCAGGCGGCTATTGGGGAGCGGTGTATGTCTTCACCGCCATCAAGGGGTTGCAGGTCGTTATCGATGGCCCTGTGGGATGCGAAAACCTGCCGGTGACCAGTGTCTTGCACTACACCGATGCCCTGCCCCCGCATGAGCTGCCCATCGTGGTCACCGGGCTGGCAGAAGAGCAGTTAGGGCGAGAGGGGACCGAGGGCAGCATGAAGCGCGCCCACGCCACCCTGGACCCGGATCTGCCCAGTGTGGTCGTGACCGGCTCGATCGCAGAAATGATAGGTGGAGGTGTCACGCCCGAGGGCACCGCCTTGCAGCGCTTTTTGCCACGCACCATCGACGAAGACCAGTGGCAGGCGGCCAATCGCGCCATGTACTGGCTGTGGCAACAATACGGCCTGCGCCACATCCCCCAGCGGGTACGCGCTGCCGGCGAACGGCCCCGGGTGAATATCATCGGTCCTTGCTATGGGGTCTTTAACGGTCCCAGCGATTTGGCCGAAATCCGGCGCTTGGTCCAAGGTATTGGCGCCGAGGTCAATCTGGTATTCCCCTTGGGCAGTCATCTGGCTGATGTGTCCCGGTTGGTCGAAGCCGATGTCAATGTCTGCATGTACCGAGAGTTTGGTCGCATGCTGTGCGAACACTTGGACAGGCCCTATTTGCAGGCCCCTATCGGCCTGCACAGCACCACCGCGTTCTTGCGCGAATTGGGCCGATTGCTGGACTTGGATCCCGAGCCCTTCATCGAACGCGAAAAACACACCACCCTCAAACCCGTATGGGACTTGTGGCGATCGGTTACTCAGGATTTCTTTGGTACTGCCAACTTTGGCGTGGTGGCCAGTGAGACATATGCGCGTGGCCTGCGCCACTTTCTGGAAGATGAGCTGGGCCTACCCTGCAACTTCGCCATCTCCCGCAAGCCGGGAGACAAAACCAACAACGCTGAGGTACGTCAACTCGTTCATCACCAAACGCCCCTGGTGCTGTTTGGCAGCTACAACGAGCGTATGTACCTGGCCGAAAAGGGTCAGGGCCACCAAGGGCCGCAACCGGCCTACATTCCCGCCTCGTTTCCCGGGGCCATCATTCGTCGGGCCACCGGTACGCCATTCATGGGTTATGCCGGGGCGACTTACGTGGTCCAGGAGTTTTGTAACGCGCTGTTTGATGCGCTGTTCCACATCCTGCCCCTGGGCACCGACCTGGACCGCGTGCAGGCCACGCCGGCCCGGCAGACGGCGACCGTGGCTTGGGATGATCAAGCGAGGTCTCGGCTCGAGTCCTGGGTCAACGCACAGCCTGTCTTGGTGCGGATTTCAGCGGCCAAGCAGATGCGAGATCGCATCGAGGCTGCAGCCCGCCACGAAGGCCACAACCGCGTGACCCGCGAAGTCCTGGAGGCCATTCTGGGTCCAGCGCTCGCCGGAGCAGACGCATGAACGCGCCTTCTACTGCCTGCTTCCTGAGTTTCGGAGGGCTTGCCCAGCAAGCCCCCTCACAGAACGTCGTGACATCCCGTCGCGGCTGCCTCATTGCGCGGGCTTGGCGCAACCTTGGCCGCAAGGCTGAAGAAAGGAGTGGTTCACATGGCTGAACGTAAGGGCTCGATATCGGGCCTGACTGACGACGAAGCCCAGGAGTTCCACCGGTACTGGGTACAGGGGTTTGTGGGGTTCGCGGCCGTGGCCGTAGTCGCACACCTGCTGGTCTGGATCTGGCGTCCCTGGTTTTAGGTAACAGATAAGGAGGCTGCAATGTCCACCTTGCAACGCGTTTCCCCTCGGCAGGCCGTGAAGGCGGAATCCATTTCGTTTCACACGATCTTTGCTGTGAGTTTCGTGGTCTTTGCTGCGATTGCCATCGTGGCATCGATGCTCGGATGGCACTGGCGGTCTTGGTTACCTGGTGCTGAAGGCGTGAAGTCCATGACCGGTGGTGTCAAAGCCGCGGTCTACACCTTCATGTCTCATCTTCAATAGGAGTTCTGATATGTGGAGAGTCTGGAAGCTCTACGACCCGCTTCGCGCGATGGTCGTGCAGGGAATCTTCCTGTTTGGGCTCGCAGCGATGATTCACCTCATCTTGCTGAGCACGCCGACTTACAACTGGCTGGATGGTCCGAATGCGGCCGCCACCAAGGCCAAGGCGGCAGAAAAGAAGTAGGCCTCGCATTGAGCAGGGCCTGCTCTTTTGGTGGCAGACGTGTGGCGGTTTCATCTCCGCTGCTCGTCTGCCCATCACGGCGATGAGGTGCGCAGCGGCTATGCAAGACGAAGACGCAGCGTTGACGCACAAGGGGGTTGACTTATGGCCATGTTAAGTTTTGAACGCAAGTACCGTGTCCGGGGAGGCACCCTGGTGGGTGGTGACCTGTTTGACTTTTGGATGGGACCGTTTTACGTCGGCTTCTTTGGCGTGGCCACGGTCTTCTTCACCTTCTTGGGCACTGCCATGATCTTCTACGACGCCTCGCTTCAAGGCGTCTTCAACCCTTGGAAAATCAACGTGGCCCCGCCCGACCTGAAGTACGGGTTGGCGCTGGCTCCCCTCAAGGAAGGGGGAATATGGCAGGTCGTGACCGTATGCGCTATCGGCGCCTTCGTGAGCTGGGCATTGCGCGAGGTCGAGATTTGCCGCAAGTTGGGAATGGGCTACCACGTACCGGTCGCCTTTGGCGTGGCCATCCTCGCCTACCTCACGTTAGTGGTCATCCGACCTGTGCTGCTTGGCGCGTGGGGGCATGGCTTTCCATATGGCATCTGGAGCCACCTAGACTGGGTGAGCAATATCGGATACCAGTATCTGCACTTTCATTACAACCCGGCGCACATGATCGCCGTGAGTTTCTTTTTCACGACCACTTTGGCCTTGGCCATGCACGGAGGCTTGGTGCTCTCAGCCACCAATCCACCCAAAGGACAGGTCGTCAAGACGCCCGATCACGAAGACACCTTCTTTCGTGACCTGATTGGGTACTCAGTGGGCACTCTGGGCATCCACCGCCTGGGCTTGTTCCTGGCCCTGGCGGCCGGCATGTTCAGCGCGCTGTGCATCGTCATCAGCGGTCCGTTTTGGACCAAGGGGTGGCCCGAGTGGTGGAACTGGTGGCTGCAGCTGCCGATCTGGAAGTGATCTCGGGCCTGTCGCGGAGCACACCATGCAATATCAAAATCTCTTCACACGGGTTCAACCCGTTGGACCAACCCATGCGGGCGTAGAGTTACCCGCGGGCAACAGTGAGCGTACGGGCGAGCCCATGCTCGTGCACCTGTTTGGCCGCCTGGGTAACGCCCAACTCGGCCCGATTTACCTAGGCGGATTGGGGCTGGTTTCGCTGATAACCGGCTGTCTTTCCATCAACATCATGGGTTTTTACATGCTGGCCTCGGTTGGCTGGGACCCTATCGAGTTCATCCGGCAATTGCCCTGGCTGGCCCTGGAGCCTCCCCCGCCCAAGTACGGACTGCGCCTACCCCCCATGAACGAGGGTGGTTGGTGGCTGCTGGCCTCTGGTCTGCTGCTGGTCTCCGTCATGACTTGGTGGGCGCGCGTGTACACCCGGGCGCGGCAATTGGGTATGGGCACGCATATCGCGTGGGCCTTTGCGGCTGCGATTTGGTTGTTCCTGGTCCTGGGCCTTTTCCGGCCGCTGCTCATGGGCAGCTGGAGCGAGGGCGTGCCCTATGGGATCTTCCCGCACCTGGACTGGACAGCCGCGTTCTCCCTGCGGTACGGCAATTTGTTCTACAACCCCTTTCACGCCCTGTCCATTGTCTTCCTGTATGGCTCCACACTTTTGTTTGCCATGCACGGCGCCACTATCTTGGCGGTCACCCGATATGGTGGTGACCGCGAAATCGATCAAATCATTGATCGCGGTACCGCCAGCGAGCGGGCTGCCTTGTTCTGGCGCTGGACCATGGGGTGGAATGCCACGATGGAATCCATCCACCGCTGGGCCTGGTGGTTTGCGGTGTTGTGCCCCCTGGCAGGTGGAATCGGTATTCTTTTGACCGGCACCGTGGTTGATAACTGGTATCTGTGGGCCGTCAAACACGGTGTCGCACCGGCCTATCCCGAAGTGCTGGGCAATGCCGTCGACCCCAGCCTTGCGCAAGGAGCCAAGCCATGAACCGCCTGACGCTGCGTCTTCTGGGCTCATTCGTCGTGGGGGCTACGGCCCTGCTGACCGGATGCGAACGCCCACCCGTCAAGACCGATCAACTGGGCTACCGTGGCACTGCCATGCAGCAGACCCACAACCCGCGCACCCTGGCGGCCTTGGAACAAGCACGCCCCACGCCTCCTGCGGATGTGCCGGCGACTCCCGATGATGGTGGACCGCGCGCGGGCAAGGTGTATCAAAACGTCAAGGTGCTGGGCGATTTGTCGGTGGCGGACTTCGCGCGACACATGAACGCCTTGACACAGTGGGTGTCCCCTGCAGAAGGGTGCGGCTATTGCCACAACTTGGCGAACCTGGCAGATGACTCCAAGTACACCAAGGTGGTGGCGCGCCGGATGATTGAGATGACCCGCCAGGTCAATGCCCAATGGAAGCCGCACGTGGCCGAAACCGGCGTGACTTGCTACACCTGCCACCGTGGCAAACCGGTACCCGAAGCCATCTGGTTCACGGCAGCCACACCCAAGGCCAATACCCAACCGATGCTGGGCAATGACTTCGGACAAAACAAGGCCATTGGCGCCGTGGGCCTGACCTCACTGCCCTATGACCCCTACACCCCCTACTTCTTGGGCAAAGACAAGATACGCGTTTACGGAACCGAAGCACTGCCCCAAGGACGCGGTACCGGCGCCTCGTTGCAAGCTACCGAACAGTCGTATGCCCTGATGGTGCATATGAGCCAATCGTTGGGTGTCAATTGCACCTTCTGCCATAACTCCCAGGCGTTCTCGCATTGGCAACCCACCCGCGTGAAGGCCTGGCATGGCATCCAGATGGTGCGCGAGCTCAACAACGACTATGTCGTACCGCTGACACCGGCCTTTCCCGCCAACCGGCTAGGCCCCACACAAGATGTGGCCAAGGTCTATTGCGCCACTTGCCATCAAGGGCAAAACAAGCCACTGGGTGGCAAACAGATGGCAGGCCTGTATTCGGGCCTGCAGCCAGCGGCTGCAGTGCAAATGGCCGATGCCAAAGGAGCGGCTGCCGGTGGTGCCAAGTCGTCTGCAGCAGCCCCAGGAAAGTGATGTTGCTCTGAGCAAGACACGGCCGCCTTCTGTGGCCGTGCTGCTCATGAGTCGTCTGCGCTGGAGACATACGCCTTGGGCACTTGAGCGTCTGGCGCGCGGGCCCTCAGCCTGGCCCGTGGTGCGCGGCCTGCGGTTTGCGCAGGTGCTGGGAAGCGGATGGGGTGGGGGCTTTGGCTTGTGGCCAGGCTTGAATTACCAAGGCATCTTTGCGGCTTTTGATGCAGAAGATGCGGCCCATGAGTTCGCCACGGCGTCTGAAGTCGCCCAGGCCTATCGGCATCGCAGCCTGGAACACTTCGGTGCGGTCTTGGCCTGCACCTCCAGTCGTGGCAGTTGGTCGGGCCACACCATGGCGCAACACACCGACAGCACTTCACAGGCCCAGCCGGATGCTGCCGATGATCACCCCATCGCCGCCCTGACCCGGGCTTCCATTCGACCCCGGCGGGCCGTGCAGTTTTGGCGCCATGCGCCGGCTACGCACCAGGCACTGGCACAAGCCGCCGGATGCCGTGTGGCGGTGGGATTGGGGGAGGCACCGCTGCTGCGCCAGGCCACTTTCAGTGTTTGGGATAGCGCTCAGAAAATGCATGCCTACGCCCGTCGGGGAGCTCATCAAACCGCTATCGAGGCTGCTTGGGGCGACGGGCTGTTCAGCGAATCGCTGTTCGTACGGTTCCGTCCGCTGTGGTTGGCGGGGAACTGGGCCGGGATGTCGGTGACCCGCGGGGATGTGCCCGATGCGAGCGCCAAGCGGGGCCCATCGCCAGGCATACAAGACCTGCTCCAAGGCCTGCCCCATGGCTGAGCACCGCGTGGTGGTCATCGGTGCGGGCATTGGCGGCCTGGTGTGTGCCTTGCAATTGGCCGCTCGGGGCTGTGACGTGACCGTCGTGGAAGCCGCCCCACAGGTGGGGGGCAAGATGCGATCGGTGACGGTGGATGGCCACCCCATCGATGCCGGGCCAACTGTCTTCACCATGCGTTGGGTATTCGAAGAACTGATGCATGACATCGGCGGCGATCTGAGCGAGTTGCCCGAGCTGCAACCCCTGCATCTGTTGGCGCGCCATGCGTGGAGCCAAGGCGGTCTGCTCGATCTGTACGACCAACCGGAGCGCAGCGCCCAAGCCATCGCTGAATTTTCTTCAGCCCAAGAAGGCCGCCGCTATCTGAACTTTTGCGACGAGGCCAAGCGCGTCTACCAGACCTTGGAAGCGCCCCATATCCGATCGAGCAGACCGGGTATGGGCCGGATGATCGCCGATCTGGGCTGGCGGGGCCTGACCACACTGGGCCGCCTGGGGCCGTTTTACAGCTTGGCCCACACACTGTCTCAGCGGTTTGAAGACCCCCGATTGAGACAGCTGTTTGCCCGCTATGCAACCTATTGTGGCGCCTCACCATGGAAGGCGCCTGCCACGCTCATGCTGGTGGCGCACGTCGAACAAGACGGCGTGTGGTCAGTGCGGGGGGGCATGTCGGCTTGGGCCGATGGTTTGGCTGCTGCCATCAAACGACGCGGCGGCCAAATTCGGCTGGGATGTTCGGTGCAAAGTCTGGCTGTGCGTCAACACCGTGTGAGAGGCGTGGTCCTGAGCTCGGGCGAACACCTGAGCGCTGACTCGGTGGTCTTTAACGGCGATATCAGTGCGCTGGGTTCATTGTGGCCCACCCAAGACGGCGCACTGCCGCAAGCCCCGACACCCACGGCCGCGCACCAGCGCAGCCTATCGGCCATGACCTGGGCCATGCATGCGCAAACTCGGGGTTTGCCGCTGGCTCGTCACAATGTGTTTTTTGACACCCACTATCACCGGGAGTTCGAAGATATTTTCGAGCGCCGTCGGCTGCCCGCTCGCGCCACCGTGTACCTGTGCGCCCAAGACCAACGCGATGAACCGCGCCACCAGGAAGAACCCCAGCGCCTACTGGCACTGGTCAATGCACCAGCAGATGGCGACCGGCGTGAATTGACCGATACGGAGATTGCAGCATGCGAAAAACACTGTGTGGCGCTGCTGCGCCGATGCGGCTTGGAGGTGACCGTCCAGAACCCGCAGCAGGTTTTGCGTCGTACGCCGGCGGACTTTGCCCGGTTGTTCCCGGGCTCGGGCGGGGCCTTGTATGGCCCAGCCACTCACGGCTGGACGGCTTTGTTTCAGCGGCAATCGGCCACCACAGCGCTACCGGGCCTGTACCTGGCGGGCGGCAGCATTCACCCCGGACCGGGTGTTCCGATGGCGGCGATGTCGGGTCGCTTGGCGGCCGCCACGTTGATGGCTCACCTCGGTTCGATGCGACAGTTGCACCCGGTGCGTATCTCTGGTGGTACGTCGACGCCGTCAGTGACGACAGCCGGTATGCGCTGACGATCATCGCCTTTGTCGGCAGTGTCTTTTCGCCCTACTACCGCCGAGCGTGGCGAGCTGGGACGGCGCAAGCGGACAACCATTGCGCCATCAACGTGGCGCTGTACAACCCCGATGGTCACCGCTGGACCATGACCGAGAGAGGGCGGCGACATGTGAGTCGCCAAGCGCGTCACTTTCAGGTGGGCCCCAGCCACTTGGAGTGGCGCGACGATCGATTGCGTATTCATGTGGACGAAGTCTCGACGCCTTGGCCGCAGCGGGTACGCGGCCGCATCGATGTCTTTCCTCAAGCACTGTGCTCCTACGTGAGCGCTCTGGATGTAGCCCAGCGACATCACTGGGGACCGATTGCGCCCGTGGCGCGCGCCGAGGTGACCTTGGACAGCCCCAGCTTGCGCTGGCAGGGGCATGCCTACCTCGACAGCAACGAGGGAGCCGAGCCTATCGATACGCCATTTGAGACCTGGGACTGGATGCGTTCCGGGCTTGCCGACGGGTCTACGGTGGTGGCCTACGACGTGCAAGCCAAGAACAGTGGGGACAACCGCCTCATTGGCGTTCGATTTGACCCCTCGGGAGGATTCCACGATGTGGAACTTCCGCAGCGTCACGCCCTGACCACCAGTGCCTGGGGGGTTAAACGGTCGGTGCGCAGCCTGGGGGCCGCCGGTGGTGCCCCGCACGGGGATCCGGCTGTCCTGCGACGTTTGGAGGACACCCCGTTTTACGCCCGCAGCCTGGTCAAAGCCCAACTGCTGGGTCAGACGGTGGAGGCGGTGCATGAAACCTTTTGTGCACGCCGTTTTGCCTCTCCCTGGGTCCAGGCGTTGCTGCCGTGGCGCATGCCGCGCCGCCCGTGAGCACACCAGGAGAAAAAGTGTCATTTTTTCTTGACATTTGCAACTGTAAGTTTGACATTACGATGGTTGGCAGTGTCTGCTGCCGGCAAACCTAGGTGGCGTGTCGTCTCGGCACGCATTGGGTCGACCCTAAAAAAGAAGGAGGACTTATGTCAGACAACAGCAGTCCCGGTTCGCACTCCCACTGGCCCACTGGCCTGACGGAGGAACAATCGGAAGAGATACACCGGCACCTGATTCAAGGCACGCAGATCTTCGGATTCATCGCCGCCTTGGCTCACTTGTTCGCGTATATCTACTCACCCTGGTTGAAGTGAGAGAGGAGAAAGCACCATGATTTACGGAAAGCTTTGGCTGGTCGTGCGCCCCACGGTCGGCATTCCTCTGTTCCTCGGTGCCGTCGCCGTGGGCTCCTTCTCCGTCCACCTGGCGTTGATGACCAACACCACGTGGGTGAAGAAGTTCCTCAATGGCAACGCCGCTGTGGCCGCTGCTGCCGAGCCGGCGAAAGCCGAACCGGCGAAGAAGGCCGAAGGACCGGCGACCACGATCGTGGCCGCCGCCACGACGCAGTGAGGTTTGGCGCTGCCACGTATGGGCAGCGCGCTTATCAGAGCGCCCCGTGGGTGTGGTCACACGCCTTCGGGGCCTTTTTCTCACACACCTTGTCTTCTGGTGCGCCGTCTGGCGACTTCTCCCATCTCCTAGGTCATGCGCCGATACGAGTTCAGCCGTCAATTGGTAGCTCACTGGGCTAGGCTGGGGCCTCGGTTCCTGCCGTTTGCTGACGTTGCGACGCCAGACCTGCCGCTTTCGCGGCTGCTTCGCTTGTCGCTCTTCCAGGTCTCGGTGGGCATGGCCCTGGCTCTGCTCATCGGCGCATTGAATCGGGTCATGATCGTGGAGCTGCATGTCCCGGCCGCCCTGGTGGCCATCATGGTGGCTCTACCCGTGCTGTATGCGCCCGCGCGGGCTTTGATTGGCTTTCGTTCTGACCATCATCGCAGTGCCTTGGGTTGGCGCCGGGTTCCCTTCATCTGGATGGGCACATTGATCCAATTTGGTGGCCTGGCCATGATGCCATTTGCGCTGTTGGTTTTATCAGGAGCCGGCCAGTCGCAAGATTGGCCAACCTGGGTAGGCCCGGCCGGCGCGGCACTGGCCTTTTTGCTTGTAGGCGCGGGGTTACACACCACACAAACTGCGGGCCTGGCCTTGGCCACAGACCTGACCCCGCAAGCCTCTCACCCCAAGGTGGTGGGGCTCATGTATGTCTCGTTGTTGGCGGGTACTGTGGTCAGTGCCTCGGCCTTTGGTTGGTTTCTTGCGGACTTCTCACCCGGCCGCCTGGTGCAGGTGATCCAGGCGTGTGCTGTGGTCACGCTGATACTCAACGCGGTGGCCATGTGGAAACAAGAGCCCATGAATGCCCAGCGGTCACGCCAGCCGCGCGAGGACGTCAATTTCGTACAGGCATGGCAGCGTTACACAGCCAGCCCTGAAGCTCGACAGCGACTGTGGGTGCTGGGGCTGGGGACCATGGCCTTTGCGATGCAAGATGTGCTGCTAGAGCCCTACGGGGGTCAGGTATTGGGCTTGAGTGTGGGTGCCACCACCTGGTTAACGGCAACTTTGGCCTTAGGCGGTCTGATGGGGTTTGGCCTGGCCTCCAAGGTTTTATCGCGAGGCGTGTGTCCGGTCACCATGACACGGTGGGGCGCTGCGGCGGGTATCCCGGCCTTTGCGGCCATTTCGGCCGCTTCGTTGGCGCCTGGCTCATCAGAAGCCTTGGCGCTGTTCGTCTTGGGAGTCTTCGGTATTGGCTTGGGCGGGGGTGTGTTCAGCCACGGCACATTGACGCTGACCATGAAGCACGCACCGAGCGACCAAGTCGGCCTGGCGCTGGGTGCCTGGGGGGCCGTCCAAGCCACTGCAGCTGGCGCAGCCGTGGCCCTGGGTGGGCTGGGAGCCGATATCTCACGCGCCGTGTTGGCAGGAGTTGCCGAGCCTGCAGCCTCGGCCGCAAGCGGCTATGCTGCGGTCTACGTCGTTGAAATCGTACTGCTGTGTGCCACCCTGTGGGTGTTGCACAGCGTACGCAGCAGTACACAACAGGTGGGACAGGCGCTGTCCAGTCCCTGGAAAGTCACCCCACACTAACGGGAGGAGTTCAGCATGAAGGTCTATCAGATTCTGTTTATTGCCTGGTTTGTGGTGTTTGCGTTTTGGCTGTTCAGGCAATTCAATCGCAGCAATCGGCAATACGACAGCAAGGGCAAGCGCCACTACATGCGCTGAGGCTGGCGGCGACGCTGCATCAGGCGCGACAGCAAAGCATCTGCCGTCAGCGCACAAAAAGCCGCCGCGTTGAGGCTGGCGATCACCGCCAGCATGATGCTGCCTGCGCCTGCCTCCATCCCAAAGACCCAGCCCGCCAAGGCTCCCGCCACGATCACGGTGGCCTGAATACTCACGACTATCCACAGCCGTTCCAGCCATGTGGGTGCAGCCGTTCGGCTCTTGCCTGGGTCAGCCATCAGGTGATTCATGAGCGCATCCTCCCGTCACGCCATACCGCGGTGGCGCATCTCCAATCGCTCAAACATATCCAATATGCGCAAGGTACGCTGATAAAACGTTCGGTCAGGCAAGGAGGTATCGCCGCCTCCGTCCACCAAGAATCGCACAGCCGCCAAGGGTTCATCGTCGGCCAATACCGTCATGGGCCGACCTGGGGGAACAATCAGCGCCGAGAGCGCTTGCACCACCAAGCCGAGCTGGCGGCTTCGGGCCACTACCGCCCTTTGCTTGACGGAATTCAAGCCGCTTGTTTGCAGTGCAGAGCCTATCTCGGCATACACCAATCGCGCCGCCTGGATTCCCGCTCGGCAGTCTCGCGGCAACGAGGCCACGCCGCATTCCGCACGCTCATACAAGCGCTGGGCTTCATTCAACAAACGTTGCACCACCCCTCCGAGGGCCGGTGAAAACTCGGGTTGGTGCAAGAAGCCTTGTGGACTCAATCCCGCCTCTTGCATCCACTGCAGGGGCAGATACAAACGTCCCATCCGCGCATCGGCACCCACGTCGCGGGCAATGTTGGTCAATTGCATGGCCACACCCAGCTCGCAAGCGCGTGCCAGGGTGCGATCATCGCGCGACTCCATCACCACCGCCATCATGGCACCGACCGTGCCGGCAACTCGAGCTCCGTAGGCATGCAAATCTTCTATGCTGTCGTAGAAGCGGCCCTGCACATCCCACGCAAACCCCTCCAGTAAAGCGTCCAGAAAGAGTCGTGGCATCCGAAAACCTTCCACGACACAGGCCAACGCACGGTCGGCCAACTCTGGCCCGGGAGATCCGGCATAGACGCGGTCCAGTCGCAGGCTCAGTTCTTCGATTGCCCGACGAGGATCATCGCTTTCGTCAATGAGATCATCGGCCACCCGACAAAAGGCATACAAAGCCGTGGCCGGAACCCTCACCCGCGCCGGAAGGAGCCAACTGGCCGTGGCAAACGATCGGGAACCCGAACGCATCAAGCGGGCGCACGCTTGTAGGTCTTCTCGACCAGGGTGAGCATCAAGCGTATTCATGTGATCCCCGCCGGCACAGCATCGCCCCAAGACGCCGCATCCCAAGCGCAAGCGGTTTGGGGCACCGGCGGGAGTACTGACTCCAGAGCCTGGGCCGACATCAAGACGCCGGGAACGCCCGCGCCGGGATGCGTGCCCGCTCCCACCAAATACAGGCCTTGCACGTCCTCGCTGCGGTTGTGGGGGCGAAACCACGCGCTTTGCAGCAGGCGTGGCTCCATGCCGAATGCAGCTCCTTTGTAGGCCAGCAGATCGCTTTGAAACTGTAGGGGGGTGGTGACGTGAGAGCACACCAGATGCTGACCCAGACCTGGCAAGACCGTCTGTTCCAAACGCCGTTGTACTTTGACGCGGTAACTCTCGGCGACTTCGGACCAATCGACAGGGCTGTCCAGGTGCGGAACCGGACTGAGCGCATAAAAAGCATCATGTCCCACAGGCGCCACACTGCTGTCGGTTGCGCTTGGCCGGTGCAGATACAAGCTGAAGTCGTCTGCCAAGTGATGCCGATCGAAAATGTCGCCCAGCAAGGCTTCGTAGCGTGGGCCCAGAATCATTTGGTGATGGGGCACATCGTCCCACCGCCTGTTGGTGCCGAAGTACCACACAAATAGGCTCATGGAGTATTGAGCGCGATCGAGCTTGGCTTGGGTCCACACCCGCCTCTTCACGTCCGGCAACAAGTGCTGGTAGGTCCACGCGGCATCGGCATTGCTGACCACAATATCGCTGGCGATGCGCTGGCCATCTGCCAGTTCAACACCCTGGGCACGTCCTTGCTCCACCACAATGCGCTTGACATCAGCCCCACACCGGACCGGAACCCCCCGATCGGCCAACAAGGCCACCATGGCCCGAATCAAGGCTCCCGTCCCACCCATGGCCCAGTGCACGCCGAATCGACGCTCCAGGGTATGAATCAGTGAATAAGCTGCGGTCACCCGCAGGGGGTTACCCCCAATGAGCAGCGGGTGGAAGCTGAAGACCACCCGCAAGTGCGGATCGCGCAGATGCTTACACACCAACTGCCAAATGGTGCGCCACGCACGCATGCGCACCATATTGGGAACTGCCCCCAGGAGATGGCCCAGATTGTCAAAAGCTACAGGGCCAAGCTTTTCAAATCCTTCCACATAGCAGGTGTCCGCCTCTCGGATCAGGCGTTCGTAACCCGGAAGATCCGAAGGACAAAAGCGCGCGACTTCTCGGTGCATATGCGCCGCATCGCCGCTGTAGTCAAAGTAACGCCCGTCATCAAAGCGGATTCGGTAATACGGGTCTAGCGGCACCAACTTCACATCGTCACTCAAGCGGCGCCCGGCCAGTTGCCAGAGTTGCTCAAACAAGTGAGGTACGGTGATGATCGTGGGGCCGGCATCAAACCGAAAGCCGTCGATCTCGTGGACTCGAGCTCGCCCGCCCGGCTGGGCAAGCCGCTCCAGTACCTGAACGCGCCAGCCCTGGCAGCTCAATCGAATGGCCGCCGCCAACCCCCCAAAGCCGCTGCCGATGACCAGGGCGCGCCCCGCCTGCGGGTCCACTGCCATCGGCCCGTTGCGCAATCCGCGCTGTGGCTCGTGGCTCGATGTCATGGCACTGCCCCTGTCATGAGCCTTGGGGCCGAAGAGCCCAACGCCACAGCACCGACGGCTGCAGGGGCACGACCATCATCAGATGCTCTACCACCGCCAGCACCAGCAATGACGCCAGCAACACCCGAGCGGTTCTGACACCGCCAGACAGATCGACCGCCTGCACCCCCCACCACGTGGCCAGGAGTAGCCCCAGAACCAGCGATATCGGCATCAGGGCATTGAAGCGCCGCTTGGAAAAATAACTGCCGACATAAACGAGTCGATCGGGTAGGAATTCCAGACCCAGATTGCGTACCCCCAAGTACAAATTGAGCTTCGCGGAAGCGCGCATCACGTACAGCAGCGTAAAGGTCGTGGCGGCGATGGGATTGGGGGTGTGCCCCAGCCATGCCCAAAGGGTAACGGCCGTACCGATGAGCGCAAGCTCGTGCCACAGCACCACTTGCACCGCCTCCGAAAGCCTCCGAAACGGCGGCGCATCACTGGACAAGGCCTGTCGTCTGGGCCCGGTGATCCACCCACCCAAAAAGGCCACCTCGTGCCAGCCCCATAAAACGAGTGCACATGTAAATCCTGCATAGGCGTGGATCACCTGCGTGCCTTGCGAGGCGCGCTGTACGCACAGTAAGGCGCCGGCCGTAATTGCCGTGGCCACTACAAAGCTCAGACGCGAACTGCCCAATGCCGATCGACGGCGATCCAGCAAGATCACCGCACCGGTACCCAGCCACCACAGCAAGATGGCCACCAGAACTGGCAGGAAAAACTCCATCAGTCTGAACCCATGAAATGACCGTGCTCGGCTGTCACATCAGTCACCACACCGGCGCCACACGAATCTCAGTGGGCAGGTCATGGCGTCGAACCGGATGGAAATACAGTCGGACAAAATTCCACGCGCCACTGAGCGCTGCCGTGGCCTGCATCCACGCGCCGACCACGCCCTTGCGCTCACGACCTTGGTCAAAACGCAGTCTTGCGCACAAGAGTCGGTTCAGGCCCTCACGAAACGCCGGGGAGTCTGTATCCAAGGACAGCGGGAATACCTGCTTGGAGATTTCGGTGGTGATCTCAAAGACTTTGAAGTCGAATTCATCGGGCTCCAAGCCCATGGCCCGATGCAACAAAGGACGCGTGTGATCACGCACGTACATGGTGGCATACACGGCCAATAAGAAGAACCGGACCCAGTACAGATTGAGCCCGCGTAATAAATGCGGATTGGCCCGCATGATCAGCGCGAAACTCTCGCCATGACGAAACTCATCGTTACACCACCGCTCGAACCACCTGAATATGGGATGGAATCTCAATTCGGGGTGCCGCTCCAATTGCCTATAAATGGTGATGTAACGGGCGTAGCCGATCTTCTCCGACAGGTACGTGGCATAGAAGATGTACTTGGGCTTGAAGTAGGTGTAGGCCTTTGTCGCCTTGAGAGCTTGAAGATCAACTGCCAGATCAAAATCGCGCAAGCTCTGGTTGATGAAACTGGCGTGCCGCGACTCATCCCGTGTCAGATAAGTCATCAATTGCTTGATGTCGGGGTTGTCAACATTCTTCCGAATTTCGTTGTAGAGCACACAGCCTGAAAATTCCGAAGTGATGGAAGTCACCAGGAAGTCTAAGAACTCCTTTTTGAGTTCTGGATCAAGTGCCTTGATCTCGTCGGCAAACGTCTCGTCACGCTTGAAGTGGTCGTGGTTGTTGTCGCCCTCGTATTCGGCCAACATCGCGTCCCACTCCTGACGCAAAGACGACACATCCAGGCGATTCATGGCCGCATAGTCAGTGGTGTAAAACCGCGGACTGATGAGGTTTTCGGTCTTGGCCCTTTGGAGGACCTGATCCGTGTTTTCCAGTTCCTGAAGAGTACTCATGGCCTGATAACTCCATAAACAAGATGGGAAGGAAGCCAGCGTAGGAAGACCGCAACGTTATCGGGCCCAAAGGCGGCCAAATCGAGTCGCTGCCCCGTGTGGGGATCCGACAAGATCACGCGGGAATCGGCATGAAGCGCCAAAGAAAAAGCAGGGGAAGCGCCCACCTGATGGGCACGGCGGTCGCGCGCCATACTGCGAAGAACACCACGTACAAATCCTTGCTCGCCCCACAACACTTGAACCACCTCACCTGTTTGGGCGTCAACGATCTGGATGGCTCCCTCAGGCCGGTCGGCAAATATCAGCATGCGGTGTGCCAAGACAGGG
This sequence comes from uncultured Rubrivivax sp., assembly GCA_964400135.1. GTDB lineage: Bacteria > Pseudomonadota > Gammaproteobacteria > Burkholderiales > Burkholderiaceae_C > Rubrivivax. The sequence continues at coordinate 43,549 of CAYNSW010000008.1, forward strand.
GCCAACTCTTGGGCGGGCGACCCGCCCCAAATGCGCCATCCCGCCACGGCAGCCAAGCTGACCAGCGCCCCTATCAGCACGACTTTGAGCATGCCTGTGGATCTCGGCTGCTGCGATACGACCTGCGGCGCTGGCGGTACAGACCCCGCTGCCACAGTGGAGTAACGCATCCGACTCATGCCAACGCCTGCGGCAAATGGGTGGCGTCGGAATGGGCCTCATAACCTGTCTGGGCCGCAAGGTCTTTGGCTGCGGACTGGGCATTGGCTTGAGACCAGGCGGCCATCAGCTGTTGGGCCACATCATCCACCCTGTCCAGGCACCGCAGCATCGGCTGTGGCCGATTCAAGTGCCAAGGCCTGGCGTGGGGCCACAGGTGAAGATAGGCAATACGGGTGTCACCGGTCAGTGCCAGCGCGATATCGCCGCGGCCCTGCCCTGTATGGGCCACGTGTGCGGCATCTATGCACCGCAGAGGCAGGTTGTAGGTCACCGTCAGGACGATGCCGATGCGCATCACCACGCGGCGATTCGTGAGCGTGTAGACGGTGGTACTCGCAGTGAGATAGGCCAACGCGGCCACGATCATCCACACCACGCCCGTCAAGATCAACAAAGGACCCAGCACTCGCAGCAGTTGCCCCAGCGAGCCGACGTGGTCCCACTGGGCTACGGCTGCCCATGCCAACATCACAGCGAAGTAAATGCTCAGGCCCACGCCGTGAAAGATCCGCCTGGCCACGCCACGCGCACGAGGTTGGCCTTGCCACAAAATGCGCTCCCCACTGGGGAGCGGCTCGGGTAGACCATAGGCGGCCTCCCACTCGTGCTCAGCCCCACGCACAGGTTCGACTGCCTCGGGATGGCGCCTGACTGCCTTCATACCAAGGGCTCCGAGCGCTGTGGCTCAGCGTAGAGCAGTCCAGCGCCGAAATAGGCACAGATGCGCTCTTCTTCCAGCAGCGTGATGACGCCGGGAAGACGCGTCGCCGGTACATCAGCGTACTGCTGGGCTAGCAATGCATGCACATTCACCCCATGCCGGGTAATGCGCGCGAAGGTCATGGGGACCAGGACGCGGCGCGATCCATCGAGCAGTTGCACCTCCAAGTACCGAAAGACCATCTCGGGAGCGTCCAACCACAGGTCGACCACCTGCCCCACATCTTCGCCATAGGCATCGGTGAGCATCATTCCGCGTGGGTCGGGATCATGGGCACTCACGTCGCAGCCGGGGCTCTGCGAAAGGGGCCGAATCTTGGGGTGGCCATGGTGGTCCATATCGGGATGGTCAGCCCGGTCGGCCCACGCTCCTGCGCCCATACCGGCGAGCATGGGATTGCCCAAGGGCACCAAAGGCGAGCCGTCCGAGCCGTGCAAGCGCTCGGCGTGCAAGACCTGGGGCGAGACCTTGTCGTTGGGCACAGTAACGGTATGACCGTTTTCCAGTAGATACGTTTTGGGCTCAGGCATGGGAATCCAGCCTTCTGCCGTCGTCCCGCGGAAAGTCTCCAAGGGATAACCCTCGCGACGGTTTTCTTTGACCAGGTAATAGATCACGCCAAAGAAAAAGATCCAAAAAACGTACAGCACCAACTGTGCGACGTCGACATAGGAGGTGATGGCTCCGGTTCCCATGGTGATCTCCTGTGGTGAAAAAAGGTGGTGAGAAATCGTGGATGTTTGAAAGACGGTTGCTGATGGCGATAACACTCGGCCTTAGCTGGGTGACTGCGCCCAACGCCAGCGTCGTCGCTTGCGCCAACGTGATGCGGAGGAAGGCGCCTGAGCCTGCGCAGAAGACGAGTTCGCTTGACTCTGCGCGTACTCCCAGCGACCCACCAGGGGCCCCAAGACCACCAAAGTGGCAAACAGCAATACCAGTTCCAGGTGATAGACGACCTCGTAGCCAGCCCCCACATAGGTCAACACTTCACCCAAGGCGCCTTGTTGCCCAGCGGAACTCACCGCATCACGCACCGCCCCGCCCAATGCCACCGCCAAGCCCGAGGCCGCGGCCACAGAGCCGCCCCATGCCCCCAATACCATCCCGTTCAAGCCCCCAGCATCTGAAGACATGGCGCAGGTCAGCGTGCCCACGCTGAACAATCCGGCCCCCAATCCGATCAAGCCCACGCCAGCCAAGAACAGTGCCGGCCATCCGACGGGATCCGCAAAGATGACGGACGTAAAGCCAACGATGCCCACCAGCAGTCCTGCCGCAGCCAGGCGAAGGGCATCCACTCCCGCGCTCAGACGGCGAGCAGCCCAGGCAAACGCGATCAGGGAAGCACCTGCCATAAAGCCCGTGAGCAAGGTGGTTTGGGCGACGCTCAATCCCAAGACCTCGGCTCCAAAAGGCTCCAAGATCACGTCTTGCATATTGAATGCGGCCGTACCCAAGCCCACCGCCAAGAGAAACCGCTTGACCCTCACCCTGCGGGCAAATTCATGCCATTGCTCAACAAAGGCAGCCGACTCGGTGGTGGCTTGATAGCGGTGTCGATCACGCGGCTCCTGCTTCCACACGGCCACCAGATTCAAAATCAAGGTCAGTGCCGCCGTACCCTGCACCACCTGCACCAGTCGGGTGGCACTGTAGTCGGCCAACGCAGCGCTGAAGACCAGGCCGCTGCACACCATACCCAGTAGCAAAAGCGCGTACATCATGGCCACGACACGCGGTCGATCGGCTGGAGGTGCCAGATCTGTGGCCAGTGCCAGCCCGGCTGTTTGTACCGTCTGAGCCCCAGCGCCGGCCAACAAGAAGGCCAGCGCGGCGGATAGGTGTCCGGCCACCAGCTGTACCGTGCTTTGGCCGCCGAGCAAGACGATTGCAAAGGGCATGATGGCCAATCCTGCAAATTGCAAGGCGCTGCCCACCCAGATGAAGGGCACCCGGCGCCAGCCCAGCGGGCTGCGATGGACGTCGGATTTCCACCCAATGAGCGCCCGAAACGGAGCAACCAACAAAGGCAATGCCACCATGCACGACACCAGCCACGCGCCAACGCCGATTTCTACAATCATGACGCGGTTGAGTGTGCCTACCGTCAGTACCGCCACCATACCCACAGTGAACTGAAAGAGGGCAAGCCGCATCAGCCGCCCCAAGGGCAGATCTTGGCTGGCACCCTCAGCAAAGGGCAGGTAACGCGCACTCACGCGTGACCAGTCGATACGCCAAGTCAGTCGCATCAAGCCTGCCTCCTGCGCTCGAGCATCAAGGCCTGTGAGGTGTAAAAACCGCTGCTGATTCGTTGGGTGCGGGTCGATTCCCACAAAGCCAATTCAGGGGCGTCCACGAGGCACCGGCGCAATTGGACTTCGGAAAATGGCTCTATCCACGGGGCGCGATTGGCACGCGGAAACAGCCGTCCAGTAGCACGCATGAGCACCAGCAAAGGATTACGGGGCGCAAAAGTGATACTGATGGTCCCGCGGGTCCTCGGTGCCCAAACACCGACCAGGTTTACAGCATCGGCCATGCAGTAGTGAATGATGGAGTCCATGGCCACCACATGGTCAAAGTGCCCCCAGGCCGGATCCATCATGTCGCCGCTGCTCAGCTGAATCCGTTGCAGCAACTGCTCGCCGTCAGGTAGCAAGGCGATGCGCTCGCGTGCCAAGTCGACAAGCTGAGCCGACAGGTCAATGGCCACCACCTGGGCACCGCGTCGAGCCGCTTCAACTGCCAAGGCTCCAGTGCCGCAGCCGGCATCGAGCAGGCGCTGCCCGCTCATGTCCAGTGGCAGCCACTGCAAAAGGGTGTTGCGCATACGCTCTCGGCCGGCTCGCACTGTCGCGCGAATTCGGCCTACGGGCGCCGTTGAGGTCAATTGCTCCCAGGCTTTGAGAGCCGTGCGATCGAAGTAGTCTTCGATCTGGCCTCGCCGTTGATGATAGGTCGCGGTATTCATCCTCAGCCGTCAGTCAAATCCCAGAAGATCAAAAATTTCGCGGTCCTTGAGCGGCACCGCCTGTAAAGGCTCTACGCCGGCCCATAGTTGAGCCGCCAGACGCAAGTACTCGTTTTGCACGGCCTCCAACTCGGGAGAAGATTCCATCTCAAAGAGCGTGGCCTTTTTGAGTCGACTGCGCCGTATCACATCGAGGTCGGGGAAGCGCGCCATCGTCTTCAGACCGATACGCTCATTGAACTTGTCGATCTGGTCAGTCCCCGCACTTCGGTTGGCGATTACCCCACCCAGGCGCACGTTGTAGTTCTTGGATTTGGCCCCAATCGCCTGGACGATGCGATTCATCGCAAAAATCGAATCAAAGTCATTGGCTGTGACGATCAACGCGCGATCGGCGTGTTGAAGCGGCGCAGCAAAGCCACCGCACACCACATCGCCCAACACATCGAATATCACAACGTCGGTGTCCTCGAGCAAGTGGTGCTCCTTGAGCAGCTTGACAGTCTGCCCAACCACATAGCCTCCGCAGCCGGTACCGGCAGGCGGCCCCCCGGCTTCTACACACATCACGCCGTTGTAACCCTCATAGACAAAGTCTTCAGGTCGAAGTTCTTCGGCATGAAAGTCGACAGACTCGAGGACGTCGATGACAGTGGGCAACATCCGCTTGGTCAGGGTGAAGGTGCTGTCGTGCTTCGGATCACATCCGATTTGCAAGACCCGCTTGCCCAGCTTGGAAAATGCAGCCGACAGGTTGGAAGATGTGGTGCTCTTGCCTATGCCACCTTTTCCATAGACAGCAAAAACCTTGGCTGTGCCAATCTTCAACGCGGGATCGAGTTGCACCTGCACACTGCCCTCACCATCGGGACGAGGCCCGCGCTGTATGCTCGAAACGGGTACGGTAGCGACATTCATGCTGCGGCCTTTTCCATTACGCCTTCTAGGCGATCTTCCAATTCCTCGCCGGCTTGGCGAAGTGCTTGTAGAGTTTTCTCATCCGGCTGCCAGTACTGCCGCTGCGAGGCTTCGAGCAGTCGATTGGCAACCCGCGCGGAGGCAGTCGGGTTGAGCTGCGCCAGGCGCTCTCGCATGGCCGGATCGAGCATGAAAGTCTCGGTGATCTGTTGGTAGACCCAGGGCTGAACCTGCCCAGTTGTGGCCGACCACCCCATCGTGTTGGTCAAATGCGTTTCAATCTGTCGAACCCCCTCGTAGCCATGCTCGAGTAGGGCTTCGTAAAACTTGGGGTTGAGCATGCGGGTTCGGGTCTCGAGCGCCACTTGCTCGTTGAGGGTGCGTACCGTGCCATCTCCTCGGGTCTGATCGCCGATGTAGACCGGAGGTGTTCGACCGCCCTGAGCCTGCTTGACGGCTTGGGTGATTCCGCCCAAGGTGTCGAAGTAGTTGTCCACCGTGGTCACGCCCAACTCCACCGAGTCCAGGTTTTGGTAGGTCAGCTGAACATCGGCCAGCACGCTGCGCATCAAAGCACCTTGCGCTTGCGGTCTACCGCTGCGTCCGTAGGCGAATCCCTTGCGCTTGGCGTAAGTCTGCGCCAATTCCTCTTCTTCCGACCAACGGCTGCTGTCCACAAGAAAATTCACGTTGGCGCCGTAAGCCCCTTCTGCGTTGCCGTACACCCGCAGCGAGGCCACTTCCAGTGAGCACTGGTGCTCGGCTTGGTAGGCCAACGCGTGCCGGCGAATGGGATTGAGCTCCAGCGGCTCATCTGCACTCGCCGCCAAATACGCGGCTTCAGCCAGCAAGCGGATCTGCAGCGGCATGAGGTCACGGAAGATGCCCGACAGCGTGATGACCACGTCAATGCGGGGTCGTCCCAGCTCTTCCAAGGGAGTCAGAACAGCCCCGGCTACCCGGCCGTAGCTGTCCAGCCGGGGCTTGACACCCATCAGGGCCAGCGCTTGACCGATGGGCGCTCCTTCGCTTTTCAAGTTGTCGCTGCCCCACAAGACCATGGCAATGGACTGCGGCAGCTCGTGTCCGTCGTTGCGATACCGGTCGATCAGGCGCTGAGCCTGAAGGGCGCCATCACGCAGGGCAAATGCGCTGGGGATTCGAAATGGATCAAAACCATGCAAGTTGCGCCCCGTGGGCAAGACCTCGGGCGCCCGCAGCACATCACCCCCCGGTGCAGGCCGAATGAAGCGTCCATCGAGTGCGCGCAGCAGCGCCTCCACCTCGTGGTCTTGCCTGAGGTGGTCGGCGATGCGCTGAAGCGACTGCAAGGTGTCATCTGCGGGTGGGCTGGATGTCGCGCTCCACAAACGCTTGGCGTGCGCAAGGCTTTGGCCTTGCACCATGGCTTGAAGGGCCTGCTCGGGTGCTGTGACGCCAGAGGCGGTGGCGATGGCCTGCAGGAGTTCTAGGCGATGCGCCGCACTCATGACCTGTCCAGCCACATGCAGGCCACTGGGCACCCATGTGGACTCCAACTCATGGACTTGCTGGATGAGCTTGTCGATGCGCTGACTCAGATCTGGCGTATCTGCTGCGGACAATTCCAGCTGCTGCGCCGGCCACAGTTGCAGCTCCACAGCCTGCGCGGCCAGCAGCTGCGCGAGCTCTGCGCGCTCACGGGCCTGAGGCTCCAGCGCACGCCAGCGGTCCAGTGATGTCTTGAGGTCTAGCAAACCGCGGTACAGCCCCGCCTGCGTCACTGCGGGAGTCAGATAACTGACCAGCGTGGCTGCGCTTCTGCGCTTGGCGATGGCCCCCTCAGACGGGTTATTGGACGCGTACAGATAGATATTGGGCAGGTCGCCAATGAGGCGTTCGGGCCAACACGCCCCGGACAAGCCCGCCTGTTTACCCGGCATAAATTCCAGCGAGCCATGGGTGCCGAAGTGCAATACCGCGTGCGCGGCGAAGTCCTCGCGTAGATAGCGGTAAAAGGCGCTGAACGCATGGGTCGGCGCCAGGCCCTTTTCAAACAAGAGCCGCATCGGGTCGCCTTCGTAGCCCGGTGACGGTTGAACCGCCACCAAGACGTTTCCGAACTGACGACCCAATATAAAGATCGCACTGCCGTTGCTCAACTGTCGCCCGGGCGCAGGCCCCCACTGAGCCTCAATTTCTGACAGCCAGGGCTCGCGGCGGACATGATCATCAGTAGGGACCGAGGCATGCACGTTGGCGTCGGTGCCGTATTGACTGGCATTTCCCTTCAAGAGGCTGTCGCGCAAGGCCTGCACCGACTCGGGAACTTCCACCGTGTAGCCACGCTGCTTCATGGCCACCAAGGTATTGAACAAGGATTCAAATACGCTGAGCAATGCGGCCGTTCCGATATTGCCGGCATTGGGTGGAAAGTTGAACAAGACCACGGCCACCTTGCGCTCGGCGACCTGGGCGCGGCGCAGTGCCACCCAATGTTGGATGCGTTGAGCCAAGGCTTGGGCGCGCTGCGGGCAGGAATGCATGTCTTGCTGAGCTGCTCCCGCTTCAAACCGGCAAGCGTGGTGACACCCTGTGCAGGTACTGCCAGGTGCGCCAGGTCGCCCCCCAAAGACCATCGGGCTGGTCGCACCATCGAGCTCGGGGATGGCCACCATGATGGTGTTTTCAACCGGAAGGAGCCCGCGCGAGGAGCCTCCCCACTGCTCGAGAGTTTGAAACTCTACTGGGTGGGCCGCCAGGTACGGCACATCCAGCCGCGCCAATATGTCTTCGGCGGCCCGAGCGTCGTTGTAAGCGGGACCACCAACCAGAGAAAATCCCGTCAGCGACACCACGGCATCCACCAAGACACGATCACCGTCTAGGAAATAGCGCTCAATGGCCGGACGGGCATCCAAGCCCGCCGCAAAGGCTGGGATCACCCTCATTCCGCAAGACTCCAGAGCGGTGATCACGCCATCGTAGTGACCGGCATTGCCCGACAACAAGTAAGAGCGCAAGACCAACACGCCAACAGTCGGCGCGTTGGCTCGCTCATGCCCTGGCAGGTCCGCGCTGCGCTCACTCAGCCGCGCCTTCATCCGAGGGTGGTACACCCCCACATCAGGGTACTCTTGGGGTGGCTCGGGCTTGCAGCGGCCTCGCAACACACGGCGTGGTCCTTCGGCATAGCGATCGACCAAGCTGCGCACCAGGTTGAGCATGTTCTCATCGGAGCCGCCTAACCAGTATTGCAGTGCCATGAAGTAGGAACGCACATCCTGTGCCCCACCAGGGATGAAGCGCAGCAATTGGGGAATACGGCGCAACATGCGCATTTGTGAGGCACCGCCTGCCGACGGCGTGGTCTTCTTGCCGCGCAACCGCTGCAGCAAGGCCATCGGACCGCTGGCGGGTTTGGCCATGTCAAAGGTGCCCACACGCGTGAGCTTGACCACCTCGCTGGCCGATGCCAACGCGACCAGGGCGTCACAGGTATCACGGCGAGCTTGCAGGTCCGGCAGTATGGGCAGGAAGTGATCTTCCAAGAAGAGCATGCCCACCACCAGGATATCGGCCCGCGCGATGTCTTCTTGGCACTGCTTGACCAGCTCGGGGTTGCCATCAAACTCTGAGGCCGCATGCAAGGCCAGCCGCAGACCCGGGAAATCCTGGCTCAGACGCGGGCGCGCACGATCTAGCGCACTGGCCAAATGCGTGTCCATGGTCACGATGACGAAGTTCAAGGCCACATCCTGCGCAGGGGCGCGCCCCCGGCTCGGCTGCGCCGCCTTAGCCCCCGGCAGCAGGCCTAGCCCAGCTTCAACGAGCGAAGTGTGCTTTGGCTTCATACAAGGTATCGATGGTGATCAGCGCTACACCTCGCTCGCTGGCAAACCGTTCGGTGTTGCGGCGAGCCTTGCCGCGGACAAAAAATGGAATCTTTTGCAGCTCTTGCTGGGCATCGGGTGCCCATGAAGGTGAGCCAAGTGCCGTCGGGTGGGATGGGCTTGAGCCCGCCAAGGCGTCGGGCACCCAGATGGGCTGGGCATGCGCACTGGCTCTGGCTTCGTCCGATGGCTGGGTCTGCGCCGTGGCCGACGGTGCGGGCAAATCGCCCGCGGCGGCACTGGCATGCGACAGGTGGGAAGCAGGAGCCGACTCATTGAATTCAAAGTCTTCTCGAAACATCGTCAACAGATGCTCTTCCAGTCCCATCATCAAGGGATGGACCCAGGTGTCAAAGAGCACGTTGGCGCCCTCAAACCCCATTTGTGGGCTGTGGCGTGCCGGAAAATCTTGAACATGTACTGGCGCGGAAATCACGGCGCAAGGCAAACGCAATCGCTTGGCAATGTGTCGCTCCATCTGCGTGCCCAACACCAACTCGGGCTGGAGTTCGGCAATGCGCTGCTCCACTTCGAGGTAGTCGTCGGTGATCAATGGCTCAATACCGTATTGAGCTGCAGCCTGTCGAACCTCACGGGCGAACTCGCGGCTGTAAGTGCCCAGCCCCACGACCTGGAAACCCAACTCCTGGGTGGCCACGCGGGCTGCTGCCACAGCGTGTGTGGCATCTGCGAAGATGAACACACGCTTTCCGGTCAGGTAGGTGGAATCCACAGAGCGCGAATACCAGATAGAGCGCGCCCGGGGATCTGACAGCGCCGGGCCGGGGTCGACCCCAGCTAACGCAGCAACCTCTTGGATGAACTCTCGCGTAGCCTGCACACCAATGGGGATGGTCTTGGTGTAGGGTTGTGCGCAGCTTCGCTGCAGCCATTGCGCGGCCTGCAAGGCGACCTCGGGAACCAAGACCACATTGAAATCGGCCTGCCCCAGACGCGATAGGTCGTGGGGTGTGGCCTGCCACGGTGCCACCACATGCACGTCTATCCCCAACTGGCGCAAGATCTGCTCAATCTCGCGCAAGTCATCGCGGTGCCGAAATCCCAAAGCTGTCGGACCCAAAATATTGCAGCGCGGTCTACCCGGTTCGCCTGACGTCTGGTCCGAACGTGGTTTAGCGGGGCACAGACCGCGTACCAGGCGGTAAAAAGTCTCACTGGCGCCCCAGTTTTCTTTGCGCTGGTAGGCCGGTAACTCCAAAGGGATGACGGGAATGTCAAGACCCAGAGAAGCGGCCAATCCGCCTGGATCGTCTTGGATCAATTCGGCGGTACAGGACGCGCCGACCATCAGTGCCTGTGGGGCAAACCGCTTGACTGCCTGGTCACAGGCGACCTTGAACAGCTCGGCGGTATCGCCTCCCAGGTCGCGTGCCTGGAATGTGGTGTAGGTGACCGGCGGGCGCTGATCACGCCGCTCGATCATGGTGAACAGCAGGTCGGCGTAGGTATCTCCCTGTGGCGCATGCAAGACGTAATGCAAGCCCCGCATGGCGGTGGCGATCCGCATGGCGCCGATATGCGGCGGTCCTTCGTAGGTCCACAGGGTCAGTTGCATGATCTAGGCTGCCAGACGTTGCCGCCGCCGCAGCGGTCGTGCAAAGAGCTCCGCCAGGTCGGCGGCCTGCTCGTAGCCATGAATGGGGCTGAAGACCAGCTCAATGGCCCACTTGGTGGTCAAGCCTTCGGCTTCCAGCGGATTGGCCAAGCCCAAGCCACAGACCACGATATCGGGCGCTGCCTGACGGCAGCGATCCAGTTGCCGCTCCACATCCTGGCCTTCACTCAATACGGTACCCGAAGGCAACCATGCCAGCTCGTGAGACAAGTGCTCGCGGTGCAAGTACGGCGTGCCCACCTCCGTCAGGCGCATTCCCAACTCAGTGGCCACGAAGCGCGCCAGGGGAAGCTCCAACTGCGAGTCCGGAAAGAAGAAGATGCTGCGGCCCTGGAGTTCGGCTCGCAACCTGGCCAGCGCCGACTCAGCGCGTGCCTGAGGCGTTGCGGTGACCTGCATGACCCGCTCCTGGGGAATACCCAGCGCTTCACCAATGGCTTGCAGCCACCGTGTGGTGCCTTGCGCGCCCAGAGGAAACGGTGCCGCAATCCGCTGTGCGCCTCGCTCTTCCAAAGCGCGCGCAGTGTCGCTCAAAAAGGGCTGTGCCAATACATAGCGCGTATGCGGTCCCACGACAGGCATGGCATCGCTGCGCCGCGCCGGCAGATACTGCACGCTACTCACCCCCATTTGATGAAATAGGCGGGTGAACTGATCCTCTACGATGTCAGCCAAGGCCCCCACAACGAGCAGGGCCGGCTCTTGTGGTGTGGCCGCGGGGGCCAGCCCAGGCACCAAGCTGGCCAGACAGGCGTCTTCGCCCTGGGTGAACGTGGTTTCAATACCGCTACCCGAGTAGTTCAACACGCGTACCTGGGGCGCAAATTGCGCATTCAAGCGCTGCGCGGCACGGGCCAAATCCAGCTTGATGACCTCCGAGGGACACGAGCCCACCAAAAAGAGCATTCGGATGTCGCTGCGCCTTTGCAACAGCCTGGCGACAACCCGGTCAAGTTCCTCATGCGCATCGGCCAAACCCGCCAGATCTCGTTCATCAATGATGGCTGTGGCAAAGCGCGGCTGCGCAAAGATCATCACGCCGGCGGCCGATTGCAGCAGATGAGCACAGGTTCGCGAGCCCACCACCAAGAAAAATGCGTCTTGAATCTTGCGGTGCAGCCACACAATTCCCGTGAGACCACAAAATACTTCGCGCTGCCCCCGCTCGCGCAAGACGGGCGTGTCGGCACAACCACTCGTCTGTGCCGCCTGTATGGGAATGACCGGGCTCATGGCATCGCGCGAGCAGCGTTCAGCGGCTCGACCGGATAAGGTTGTAGACGGGCCAATCGCAATTTCCACAGAAACTGGGCTGCATTGATCACGTAGGCCGCGTAGGCGGCCAAGGCCAGGAGCATCTGCTCACGCGGAGCTAGCGTTTGCGTCAACCAGGCCACCAGGTAGGCGGTGTGCAGAGCCAGCACCCCCATGCTGACCACGTCTTCCCAGAAAAATGCCGGGGCAAACAACCAGCGGTCAAAGACCACCTTTTCCCAAATGGAGCCGGTGATCATGATGGTGTAGAGCACCGCCGTCTTGACCACCACAGAAGCGGTTGCCCACCCAAAATCCTGGCCGGTCCACAACCAGCGCAATACCAATCCCAGGCTGATCAGAAAGATCAAGAACTGCACGGGTGCGAGCACGCCCTGCACCCGTGTCCAGACGGTGGCATCCCGCCGCAGGCGCTCCTGGGGGGAGTAAAGCGGGGGTGGCCACGGTTCGTGCGGCGCCACTGGGGGGCTCGGAGCCTGAAGGTTCATCTGCGAAGACTAGGCGTTCTGGGGCAAAGTGTCAATTCTGGTAGACGTCATCGGGAATTGACATTTTGACCAAATTGGCGAATCATGGGCCGCGTAGGCGCCAGACGCTGGGTTAGGCGCCGCCGTTGCCTGCCTTGCCGCCACATTCAGACCCCACCCCATGAGCGCCCACCCCCCTCACCTGCGGGTCCTGCCCTCCGCACAGGCCAGGCAACACGACCCCATGGGCGAGCGCCTGGAAATCCTGCGCCGGGCGCTTCAAAACCGGGTCATTCCACAGCTGGCCCAAAACCGCCGAGATGCCGCCACAGGCCAAGGGCGCATCACACCGCCCAGCGCGGAGCAGGTGGTGGAGTTTGCGCGCCTGCTAATAGAAGATGCCCCCGATGCCGCCAGCCGGGCGGTAGAGGTCTTGCTGGACGCAGGCCACTCGCTGGAGACCATCTACCTGGAGGTCCTGACCCCCGTGGCCCGACACCTGGGTCGCTGCTGGGAGTCGGACGAAGCCGACTTCGTCACCGTGACCATCGGGGTGGGCCGACTTCAGCGCTTGCTGCGCGAGTTCAGCCCCGCATTTTGCGAAGACCACCCGGATGTCGAGCACGAGCGTCGCCTCCTGCTGGCCCAGCACCCCAAAGAGCGCCACACCCTGGGCCTGGCGATGCTGGGCGAGTTTTTCTATCGAGCCGGCTGGGAAATCCTCGGGGGTGTGGGTACCCCGGTGGCCGATCCGAGCCACCTCGCTGCGCAGGAGTGGGTGGACATCGTGGGCTTCTCGGTAGCGGCCGATGCGCATGCCGATTGGCTCAAGCGCCAAATCGCAGCCGTGCGACGGAATTCTCGCAACCCTCGTGTGGGAATCCTGCTGGGCGGCCCCTGGGTGATGGCCGACCCCTCGCGATGTCGCGCGCTGCAGGCAGATGGTATGGCGCTGGATGCCGCTGAGGCAGTGGAGTTGGCCGAGCAGTGGGTCAGCGCGGGCAGCGTTTCCCCTCATCGGGGCCAACAGCGGCGCCCTTGAAGTGTCAGCTATGCTTGACAATAATTGACACTTTGAGATTTAAAGACACCCTGCCCAGCACCCATGGCCCGAACGCCCAAGACCCCTCCTAGCGCGTCCAAGGGACGCCCGGTCAAGACCGCTAAGCCGCCCATCGGCGACCAAGGTGCAGCTGCCGTGTGGCAAGCCATTGAGGCGGCCAGCGATGTGGCTCTGGTCATGGATTCCCAGGGCAAGATCTTGGAGGTCCTCAGCCCTCGCGACGGATTGGGCGGCTGCGACCCACAGGCCTGGCGGGGGCGGACCTGGTCACAGACAGTCACGGTCGAGAGCCGTGAAAAGGTGGAGGCTTTACTCGACGACGCCTCGTCGGGTCGGTTGCCCAGCACCAAGTGGCGGCAGGTCAACCACCCGGTTGCTGAGGGCGAAGATTTGCCCATGCTGTACGCCACCACCCTGATGGCGGCTGCCGGCTCACCGCCCGCGCAGCGCATCGTCGCCTTTGGTCGCGACCTCACTGCCACAGTGACGCTCCAGCGACGCTTGGTAGAAGCCCAGCAGGCCATGGAGCAAGACTATTGGCGGTTCCGCGAGGCCGAGACACGCTACCGCCATCTGTTTGAAACCTCCACCGAGGCTGTGCTGATCGTGGATGGCCTGAGCCTGAAGATTTCCGAAGCCAACCCGGCTGCGCGATCTTTATGTGGCGGCGCCAAGGGCAAGTTGGCGGGCACCGCACTGTTGGGTTTGTTTGCGGCTGAGCATGCCGAGGCGCTTCAGAACCTGCTGGCCAGCGCCCGCTCGGTAGGCCGAACTCAAGCCCTGCGGGCCCGACTGAACACCGATAAATCCGAGGTGCTCGTGTCCGCGTCGGTCTTCAGGCAGCAAGACAGCGCTTATTTGCTGGTGCGACTGATTCCTGCTCAAGCCAGCACCTCAGCACCAACCTCGAGTCCGCGGCAGTCGCGCACCAGTGGTCAGCCAGCTGGCGCGGCTTCGGCCGTCTTGCTATCGGCCTACATGCAACACAGCCCCGACGGACTGGTCTTTTGTGATGAGGACGGCCGCATCCTCGCAGCCAACCGGGCGTTTTTGTCCCTGGTGCAGTTGGGTACCGAAGAGCAGGTTCGCTCCCAGCCTCTGGAGCGCTGGGTGGGGCGCACCGGGGTCGAGTCCAGTGTCTTGATCACCCATCTGCGGCAACGTGGATCCATGGGCCTTTTCGTGACCTCGGTGCGAGGTGAGTACGGGGCCTCCGGCGAAGTCGAGATTTCTGGCACCACGCTGCACACCGAGGGCACCACGGTGTTGGCCTTTTCGCTGCGCGATATCGAGCGACGGCTCAAAGCCGCAAACGAGGGCGGTAGCACCGCCATGCCACGCTCCACCACCGAGCTCACGGAGCTGGTGGGGCGCTCGCCGCTCAAAGACATCGTGGCCGAAACCACCGACTTGATCGAGCAACTGTGCATCGAGACCGCCTTGCAGATGACCCAAGACAACCGGGCCTCAGCCGCCTTGTTGCTGGGGCTGTCACGGCAAAGCCTGTACGTGAAGATGCGCCGCTACGGCGTGGGGAATTTGGCAAGCGAAGAAGCCGGCGGAGATTGACCCCTGACCCTGCTCGGGTTTGTGGCAAAACCCACGGGCAGTGTAAACCTAAATTGACGCATACAAGTGTCAGGTGCTAAATAGCGCCATGGCCTTGCCCTCTGCGTTTGCCGTTGCCGAATTGCTCAAGCCCATCACATGGTTTCCGCCTATGTGGGCCTTTTCTTGCGGTGTCGTTGCCTCGGGTCTGCCCTTGGAGAACCGATGGACCCTGGTGGTTGCGGGCATCGTGCTGGCTGGCCCCATGGTGTGCGCCACCAGCCAGGCCGTCAACGACTGGTTTGACCGGCACGTCGATGCCATCAACGAGCCCCAGCGGCCTATTCCCTCAGGCCGAATTCCGGGACGATGGGGTCTGTATATCGCCTGCCTGTGGACGGTCCTGTCGTTGCTTGTGGCCACACGCCTGGGACCATGGGGTTTTGCCGCTGCAGTAGCCGGCCTGGCTTTGGCCTGGGCCTACAGTGCTCCCCCCTTTCGGCTCAAGCGCAACGGGTGGTGGGGCAATGCGGCGTGTGGTTTGTCTTACGAAGGCTTGGCCTGGGTCACCGGTGCAGCCGTGATGGCCGGTGGTGCAATGCCGCAAGAGCGCTCGCTGGCATTGGCCCTGCTCTACAGCATTGGAGCGCACGGGATCATGACCTTGAACGACTTCAAGTCGGTACGAGGTGATCGGGAAATGGGTGTGGGCTCATTGCCGGTGCGATTGGGTGTTGAGGCGGCGGCCAAAACAGCTTGTATCACCATGGCAGTGCCGCAATTGCTGGTGTCAGTCTTACTGGTGTCCTGGGGAGCTTCTTCGTTTGCCTGGGGTGTGGTGGTGCTGCTGGCTGCTCAGTGTGTCCTGATGCGGTGGTTTGTCCAGCAACCCACGGCGCGTGCGCTGGCTTACAGCGGCTTTGGTGTGCCCCTGTTTGTGGCCGGCATGATGGTCAGTGCGTTTGCGCTGCGAAGTCTCTCGGGACCTGGGGCCCTGCCATGAGTGCGAGCACCTATCTGGGTTGGGCTGGAATTGCGCGCCTGGGCTTGGTGCAGGCCATGCTCGGTGCTGTGGTGGTATTGACCACCTCGACCCTCAACCGCGTGATGGTGGTGGAACTGGCCCTGCCTGCTCTCATACCCGGCTTGCTCGTGGCCTTGCACCACGCCATTCAATTGAGTCGGCCGCGCATGGGATTTGGATCGGATGTGGGTGGTCGTCGGACACCCTGGATCCTCGGCGGTATGGCGGTGTTGGCCCTTGGGGGGGTTGGCGGGGCGGTTTCTACCGCCTGGATGGCCACAGAACCGGTCGCCGGACTGGCGCTGGCCGTGTTGTCTTTTGCCGCAGTGGGTGCGGGTGTGAGTGCCTGCGGCACTTCGCTGCTGGTGCTTCTGGCCAAGCGGGTGGACCCCTCACGCCGCGCCTCGGCCGCTGCGGTGGTGTGGGTCATGATGATTGTGGGATTTGCCGTCACCGCGGGGCTCGCGGGACGCGCACTAGAGCCCTACTCTGCGGGACGACTGTTGGGCGTTTCTGGTACGGTCTCAGCCGTGGCCGTACTCGTCACGGCGCTGGCACTGCGTCATCTCGAAGGCCACCACACCGCCGCTCACGCCTCCAGTCGGACCGAGGCCGGGCTGACCGCTTTTGTGCCAGCCTTACGCGAGGTGTGGCGCGAGCCTGACGCACGTCGCTTCACAGTCTTTGTGTTTTTGTCCATGCTTTCTTACAGCATGCAGGACCTGATCCTGGAGCCGTTTGCGGGCACCGCATTTGGCTGGTCACCGGGCGCCACCACCGCACTGTCGGGCGTTCAACACGCCGGAGCCTTGGCGGGCATGCTCATGGCAGCGCTGGCCGGGCAACGTATCGCTGGAGCCAGACTGGGCTCTGTCAAGGCCTGGACTGTAGGGGGATGTCTGGCCTCTGCTGTGGCCTTGGTGGGGTTGGTGGTGGCCGCGGCCCACGCCCCAATGTGGCCCTTGCAAGCCAATGTGTTTTTGCTCGGGGTGGCCAATGGCGCCTTCTCGATTGCCGCGATTGGCTCCATGATGGGCCTGGCCGGAAGTGGTCGCGCTCAGCGCGAAGGAACTCGCATGGGGCTTTGGGGCGCCGCTCAAGCCATCGGCTTTGCAGTGGGCGGGTTGCTCGGAGCTGCAGCCAGCGACCTGGCCCGATGGATCACTGGTGACGTGGTGGGTGCCTATGCCACTGTCTTCCTTGTTGAGGCGATCTTGTTTGTCGCCTCGGCTTGGCTGGCGTGGCACATCCCGCCCATTGATGCCCAATCGACGTTGCAGGCCAAATCCCCCTTGCAACAGGTACCTGCTGGAGAAACCCCATGACTGCGCTGCATCCTCATACGGTATTTGATGTGGCCGTCATCGGCGGAGGCCCGGCCGGCGCCACGGCGGCTCACGAACTGGCACGGGCCGGACGCTCGGTGCTGCTCTTGGATCGCGCAGGTCGCATCAAGCCGTGCGGCGGTGCCATACCGCCTCGACTGATCAAAGACTTTGATATCCCCGATGAGTTACTCGTGGCCAAGGCACGCAGTGCCCGCATGGTCTCGCCATCGGACGTGAAGGTAGACATTCCCATTGAGAACGGGTTCGTCGGACTGGTGGATCGCGAGCACTTCGACGAATGGTTACGCGCGCGGGCCGTACAAGCAGGCGCCACCCGGTGTACGGGCATCTATGAGCGCATTGAGCGCTCTAGCGACGGGGTGTGCGTGGTGCACTTTCGCACGCGCACGGACGATGGTCTTCGCGACGGAAGGCCCGCCCACATTCGGGCACGATGTGTGATTGGTGCTGACGGCGCACGCTCGGAAGTGGCCCGCCAGGAGGTGCCTGGTGCGAGCAAGGTTCGCTACGTCTTTGCTTACCACGAGATCGTGCGTGCCCCGCAATCCCCGGGACCAGACTACGACGGCTCTCGATGTGATGTGTACTACCGCGGCGAACTGTCCCCCGACTTTTACGGTTGGGTGTTTCCTCACGGCAAGACACTCAGTGTGGGCACGGGCAGCGCAGACAAAGGGTTTTCGCTGCGCCATGCCACGGCTGCCCTGCGACAAGCCAGCGGCCTGTTGGGCTTGGAGACATTGCGCCGAGAAGGCGCTCCCCTGCCGATGGAGCCTTTACCGCGATGGGACAATGGCCGTGATGTGGTGTTAGCCGGCGACGCGGCCGGCGTGGTGGCGCCCGCCTCCGGTGAGGGAATCTATTACGCCATGGTCGGCGGACAAATAGCCGCCCAGGCTGTGCAAGCGTATCTCACAAGCGGTCAGGCCAGCGCTTTGTCACAAGCCCGAAAGCAATTCATGCGTTTGCATGGCAGTGTCTTTTGGGTGCTGGGGATCATGCAGCGCTTTTGGTACAGCAGCGACCGCCGCCGCGAGCGCTTTGTCAGCATCTGCAAAGATAAGGACGTTCAGCAACTCACGTTTGAGTCTTACATGAACAAAGAGCTCGTGCGCAAACGTCCCATGGCGCACGTTCGGATCTTTTTCAAAGACATGGCGCACCTGCTGGGGCTGGCGCGTATCTGACAGTCTTAGCGCTTGGCTGGCTCTGCTACAGGTCCGGCTGCCTCAATCGACAGGGAGCCCTGAATCTCAGAGGTGCCCCCTGCCCGTCTGGCCCCTACGCCCCATGCAAACTTATGCTCGCCCGCGGGGAGCAACACGGTGTGCCGAATGGGTCGACCCGCAGGAAATGCCGTGCGCTTGGCCACCTCCATGGACTGGACGTGGGTACACGGATCGGTCACATCACGCAAATTCATGAAAAACGCTTCTGCCGATCCGCGGGAATTGAAAGCGCGTGATGTGAGGACCACCCGCACGGGCGCCTTGGCAAAGATTCGCAAATAGCTGGCACTGGCGGGAAAGTCATTAGATCCTGGGCCGCCAGGCTTAACCTCTACGCCGATTCGAAAATCAAACCGGGCCGATGTCGGGGCCTGCTCCTCGAGTTTCAGGCTGGAGCGATAGGACCCCAGCCCTTCCAGATCTCCCGTGACATCAGAGGCCTCACCCAGCACGGGCTCTCCTCGCTGGCCACCGCGCACCTCAATCTTGTTCCTGCCTTGAATGACGCCGCCGCCATGGGCCTCTTCTTCCAGTGAAAAGACTGCCGAATGGGCTGCAGGCGCCTTATCCACCTGCCGCATCGTCGCCGTGGTAGGAGGCGATTGAGCCAGTTGCGTTGCCGTGCAGGGGGCATCGGGGTTGGAGCGCTGCCCCTCGCTGAGCGAGTCCAGCTGAAAACGCACCGACTTGCCGTGGCCTGCACGATGAAGCAACCACACCTCGCGCACCGACACCTGGGCCGAGCCCAAGCCAGAAGGTGCGGGGTAAGGTCCGGCCTCCCGAATCAAATTGATCACCCAAGGAATGGCCTCTTTGGTCTGTGCCGGCTCCCGTATCACCTCAACATTGAGCACCCGGCCTTGGGCATCGAGCGTGGTCTGGGTGACCATCACTGCATTGAGCATGGGGGGCAGTTGGCCCCGGTAAATGTGTTGCGAGTAGGTGGAGTACAAATGCCAGGACTTGTCCTTTCGGTACTGCTGTGGATCCTGTGCGATAGAGGCCGCAGGCTGGCGCCGCACCGTGGGCTCAATGGCCACCTCGTACTGAGCGAGCGCAGCGCCTGCGTACCACAGCGTAGCCAACGCAACAGCCTGCCGGGAGACAACTGGAGACTTCATAGGCGAGAATTGTCCACGACAAATGCGGACCTGGTCAACGATTCTCAGGCCAGCGCCCAGGCGGCGAGCTTGGCGTATAGCGGAATTCCCACCAGAATATTCAAGGGAAAGGTCAGCCCCAGGGACATCCCGAAGTACAGAGCCGGCCGAGCCTCAGGAATGGCTTGGCGAATAACAGCCGGCACCGCTATGTACGAAGCGCTGGCGGCCAACACCATCAGCAAGGTGGCATTGCCTACCGATATAGACAGCCACGAGCACAATAGCAAGGCCATAAGCGCATGAACAGGGGGGGCCAAGAAGGCATAGGCCAAAGCCCAGGCGGAGCATTCGCGCAAACTGGGTAGGTTGCGGGCGGTCTGCAAGCCCATGTCCAATAAAAAGAAGGCGAGCATGCCCTTGAAGAGATCACTTGCAAAGGGCTTCATGACCGCCTGTCCTTCCTGGCCCGTCACCAGTCCCACAACCAAAGCGCCCAGTAACAGCAGTTGGGCACCATCCGTGAGTGCCTCATGCATAACGGCCGACAGCGATACTGGCGAGCGGGCTGTCGATGGCGTGCTGGACGCTGATGGGAATTCCCTCAAGCGGTAGCGACTGGCCAGCAAGACGGCCAGAAAGATGGCTGGCGACTCCATCAAAGCCATGGCAGCGGACATATGGGCTCCGTAGGCCACCGAGCGCTCGTCCAAGTACTGCATGGCGGTGATGAAGGTCACTGCACTGACCGACCCGTAAGTTGCTGCCACCGCAGCGGCATCAAAGGGCCCAAGCCACCGGCGCAGTAATCCCCAGGCCAGGACCGGTACTGCAAAGGCCAGGGCCACAGCCGAGCCCAAGGTGACAAAGACTTCGCGCGTCAACCCCGTTTCTGCCAGCGCAAAACCACCCTTGAGGCCGATGGCCATGAGCAGGTAAAGAGACAGAAATCGGGATATTGCCGCCGGGATCTCCAGGTTGGATCGCACCAGTCCTGCTGCAACTCCAAACACAAAGAACAAAACAGCCGGATCTAGCGCCATGGTGGGCAGCACTTTATCAGGGCGGCGTAATCGTTCGCATCAGCCACATGGCGGCATCCACGGTCAACACAGCCAATACGGCGGGCAGCAGCACTGCCATGACCGCCAGACACAGGCTGACCACCAACAGCACACCGTCTCGAAACATCTTGGCCAGGCCCAGGCAAATCAAGGCGAGCGCCGGCAGGACATTGCCAAATGGAATGGGCAGAAAAATCACCAATGCCATGAGCGCAACCACCGGAGCCAACCAGACCCGATTGCGCTGGTGCACCAGGCCGCCCCATCGTTCACGGCTCAAACGGCCAGCGCCACGGTATACCCACACGAGTATGGCCAGCGTCTTGCTGGCACTGCGACCCGATAAGGTGAACTGTCCGACCCTATCAGGCAGTCGAAGCGTCGCCTGCCCGCGCCACATCATGTAGGCCATTGCGGCAATACCCACCGACAATAAAGTGCCTGTGCCGGGAATGGGAATCATGCAAGGCACCGATAACAACACCAACAGCGCCCCATGCGCTGCCGCCCCGTGCGCCTGCGCAATTTGGTGCAAGGTGACCTCGCCGTCTTGAACCTGATCAGCCAAGGCCTGCAGCCGCAGCGCCAAACCAGCGCTGGGGTCTGCCGGCGGTTCAGGCGCGGAGATGCTCATGTGGACTTTGATGTCACCGCCCGCGGACGGGGTGCAGTGCGCACGCTCCATATCATCGTGACCGCCAAAATGGTCACCACCACCGCCAGGGAGACCCCTACCGGAATCTTGTAGACATCAATGAGGAGCATTTTGGTTCCAATGAAAACGAGGATGACGGCCAGACCGTAGGTGAGCAAGTGAAACTTCTCGGCCACTGCTTGCAGGAGAAAGAACATAGCCCGCAAGCCCAAGATCGCAAAGACGTTGCTGGTCAAGACTATGAAGGGGTCTGCAGTGATGGCAAAGATAGCCGGGATAGAGTCCACCGCAAAGATCACATCGGTCACGCCCACGGCGCAGATCACCAGCAGCAAAGGTGTAGCGATGCGGCGTCCATTTTCCAATGTCCAAAACTTTTCTCCGTCATAGGACTTGCTCACCGCAATCCAGCGCTGCAACATACGCAAAGCCGGATTGTCCTCTAGCGATGGCTCCTTACCTGCTGCCCACCACATCTTGACTCCCGTCACGATCAGGAATGCCCCAAAAACATACAGGACCCAGTGGAAGTGAGCCAAGAGCCACCCCCCCACCAAAATCATCACCGTACGCAAGACAATGGCTCCCACGATCCCGATCATGAGCACGCGCTTTTGAAACTCGGGCGGGACAGCAAAATAGGTGAAGATCATAAGGAAGACAAAGATGTTGTCTACCGCCAGACTCTTCTCGATCAGATAGCCGGCCAAGAATTCCAATGACTTCTCATTGGCAAGCTCCACCGAACCCGACGTCTGGTGTACGCCCCACCACAACAACCCATTGAAGGCAAAGCTCAACACCACCCACAGAATGGACCAGTTGATAGCCTCCCTGATGCTCACGGAGTGCGCACCCTGGCGTTGAAGCACGAAAAAATCGACCCACAGCGCGCCCAATACGAACGCGACAAAAACTACCCACAGCCACAGCGGCGCAATGGTTTCCATGGCACAGACCCCTTCAGAAAATTTGGTGATGTCACAAACACCACCAAGGTCTGGCGAAAAGGCCTCAAATGGCCTCGGGTGGAGCCGGCTCTTGCGACTTGCCAAGAGCGTACTGACGGCAACCACAGCCGCCGGGCGATAAGGCCTGGTGGCTCGCTACTCCCCTTGGAGGACGGCGCGAATGCTACGGGGCCAGGCTAATCCTCAGAGGATGTGGGGGCTTGACCTCAACGAGCCGCAGGAAGTGGAGCTTGTGCACGCCGCAAGAACTGTCCCGACCGCGTACCCGTGGGTTGCCCCTGCACCAAAGCCCAGTGGCCATTGACCATGACCCTTTCGATACCTTCGCTCATGCTGGTGGGCGACTCGTAGGTGGCGGTGTCGCGAACCCGCGCCAAGTCCATCAGGACCAAGTCAGCACGGGCGCCTACGCGCAACACGCCACGATCGACCAATCCAAATCGGCGCGCAGACAGTCCCGACATTTTGTGGACAGCTGTGGGCAGATCGAACAGTCCCTGCTTGAGGCAGTAGTGGGACAAAACGCGCGTAAACGCCCCCCACAGCCTGGGGTGGGGGCGCTCATCGTGGGGCAAACCATCCGAGCCGATCATGGTCAGCGGATGGGCCAGCACTCTTTGCATGTCGTCCTCGCGGATTTGAAAGTAACAGGCACCGCCGGGGATGAGTCGTCGGCAAGCGTCGCGCTGGTCGACACCCCAGTCTCGAGCAATGTCAGCCAGATAGCGCCCCACCTGGTCAGGGTGGGTTTGGCTGCGTGTGATCAAGATATCGATCACGCCATCCACCAAATCTTCACGCAAGAGTGTGGAACCCGCAGTGTAAGGATAAGCATCCAGCCCCACTTCCTGTTGGAGTGCCAAGCGATCGATCAGGGCCAGGGTTTCAATAGTGCGACCCCAATTTCTCGGGCCCGCACATTTATGATGTGAAAGTACCCAAGGCACCTGGGCCACACCAGCTGCATCCGCAGCCTCCTGCATCGCGTCGATGATGGTATCCATCTCAGACCGAATGTGCGTCACATAAAGTCCGCCATGCTTGCCAACCACCCGTGTCAGAGCCTGCATTTCGTGCGCATCTGCGGCATGGGCAGGCTGATAGAACAAGCCAGAGGAAAGACCCAGGGCCCCTTCGGACAACGCGCGATCCAGATGTTGCGCCATGACCGCTATCTCAGAATCTGAAGCCGCTCGGTCATACGCAGACATAGCCACTGCACGCAGTGTGGTGTGACCAATCAACGCCGCCACGTTCACTGCCGGGCATGCAGCTTGTACAGCGATCGCATAGCTGGCCATATCGGGATAGGCAAACTGCGTGGGATGGAGCAAGTCCAAGGGCGAAATGGGCTGGGAGGTCACCAGCGGCACCAGGGAGATTCCACAATTGCCAGTGATGACAGTGGTCACCCCTTGGGAGAGCTTGGCCAACATGCCAGGGTCTCGCAGCACCTGCGCATCGTCGTGGGTGTGAACGTCCACAAAGCCTGGGGTGAGTACCAGCCCTTGGCAATCGAAGCATTCATCACCATCGGGTTGGATGACCTGCGCCATCTCGGCAACATAGCCTGCGCGAACTCGCACATCCATTACACAGGGTGCCGCACCCGTGCCATCCACCACCTGCGCCTGCCTTAACAAAATGCTCTTCATCCGCCTTGACCTCGTTCTGTGCGGGACCAAGTCCACTGCAAAGATGGATGCTGATCAACATCTTGTCCATGAGCCTGCAGGACTTCGCGAAAGTGGGCCAGATGCTGAGCGGCCTGGGGGCCCAATACCTTGATCACCATGATCATCAGCAACTCGATGACCAGCAGATGGGCGATGTAGGCTTCGGTGCCTACACGCATGACGGCATCGGGGGGAACACGCACGCCAATGACCACATCGGCAAGCGCTGCCAGCGGTGTCTCGGGCTGGGTAATAGCGATCACTTTGGCCCCCCTAGAGCGGGCAAACCCAACGGCCTCCAGCATAAAGGGCATACGACCCACATGGGAAATCGCGACGGCCACTCCTCGAGGACCCAGCGAGGCTGCAGAGGTCAGCTGCAAATGGGCGTCATGGAAGGCATGCGCCACCCTGCCGAGTCGAAACAAGCGTGCCTGTAAATCGCTGGCCATAAAGGCTGAGGTTGCCCCAACCGAATAACAGTCAATCCGCTCAGCCTGCGCCAGTAATTGTCCAGCGGATTCCAATACGCCGACCTGCAACTGCTGTTGCAACGCTTGAATGGAAGCAGCAGCCCCTGCAATCACTTTCTGGACAATATCGGTCCCCGTGTCGTCCAGGGTAACGCTGCGGTGTACTGGCTCTTCGCGAGCCAAGTCCTGAGCCAAGGCAATTTTGAACTCACGTACACCCTCAAAGCCGAAACTGCGGGCCATACGTCCGATCGTGGGCATCGACACTTGTGCCTTGGCAGCCAAGGTGTCAACACTCCAGGACAAGGCATCCTTGGGGTCTCGCAGTAGTACCCGGATGACCTGCTGTTGAGCTCGGGGCAGTCGTGCACCTTGTGTGCGTAGGCGATGGAGCACTGAAATTGAGCTCATCACCTTCGCCTCAAAAGTGCATGGAAACGCCGTCAATGACCTGGTAGTTGTCATCCACCACCGGCATCCAGCGCCACTTATCAAACGTTGTGCAGGGGTGCGAAATTCCACAACCCACTACCTCTCCTACACGGGGAGCCTCGGCTAGGTCGGTGTAGCGCAAATATGCATGCTGATCGTTGAGTGCGCTGATGGTCCAATCCGACGGAACCTCTGCCAAGGCACTGGCATCCTGGCCGCGAAGACGCCACAGCGCAATCGGCATATCCAGATCAAACGACACGTCTCGCTTGCCCATGGCCAGCAATGCAAGACCAGGTTCTGGACACGATTGCACCACGCTCAACACCTCCAGTGCTGGCCTGAGCGTTTCTTGCAACTGCAGCCTCTGGCCGATACACCGCACCATTTGCCGGTAGTGGACATGATCATGGGTGAGATAGCACCCCGATCGCAGGATGCCACGAGCGGGGCGTTTGAGCTTGGGCTTTAGATGCTTGGCCACCAAGTCAAAGATCCCTGATCCTCCTGCGGTAATCAATACTTCATCGGTTTCAAACAGATTCTTTTCATCGCAAGCCACTGCCAAATTCAGCAGTTGATGCATGAGGG
Organism: uncultured Rubrivivax sp.; assembly: GCA_964400135.1. Lineage (GTDB taxonomy): Bacteria > Pseudomonadota > Gammaproteobacteria > Burkholderiales > Burkholderiaceae_C > Rubrivivax. The sequence goes on from CAYNSW010000008.1 coordinate 68,812, forward strand.
TATTGATGGAACGCTGATCGTCTTCATGGTGACAAGTGACCAAAGCGCCCTCGTAACATTCCACACCACATAGCCTGACAGCACGACTGCGTGAGATGCTCTGTGCCAAATCCATGGCTTGGGCCAGATTGCGGCAACCAGTACGCTTACCCGCAATGCCCAATTCCAAAAGAACATTGAAAACGGTGGTACTGCCCCGCTGGTCTTTCCACTGCTCGATCAGCTCAAGCTGTGCTTGAGAGTCCACCAAGAAGAAGGCTTGTAGCCTGGGGAATTGGGTCATCAACGCCGATAAAGTGTCCAAGTCACTGGCTTGCAGTACCTGATTGGCTATTAGCAGGCGCTCGACGCCGTGTCGAGCGCCCACGCCGGCTTGAAACACGGTGGCAAAACTGATCCCCCAGGCTCCCGCGGCCAGCTGTCGGGCGTACAACTCGGGAGACATCGTGGTCTTGCCATGTGGCGCGATATCGATTCCGCGGTCTGCGCAAAATTCACGCATCCACGCCAGGTTGTGTTCCAAGGCCGAGTTTTTCAGTACGGCCAGGGGCAAGGGCAAGTCTCCGCGCAAAAGGTTCCACCCCTGTTGGCCCACCTCGCACAGCGCCAGCTCGCGGTAGTGGCCCGGAAAGCCCTTGGTGTCATGCGTGAGTTGCATAGACTCCTCTTTGAAGTTCTTCGACCCGAAGGCACGCCACCTGGTGTGCGGTATCTCGAGATAGCAGTTCTGGTACCTGCGCCGAACAGGAAGGCTGCGCGTGCGGGCATCGCGTGCGAAAAACACACCCTGAGGGGGGAGATAGGGGGCTGGGAGGCTCACCTTGGACAGCGACTTCGGGCGCGGGCGCATGCGGGTTCGGAATGGGCGAGCTGGCGATCAGGGCTCGGGTGTAGGGGTGCAGCGGGTTGTCAAAGAGCTGCTGAGTGGGCGCAATTTCCATGACGCGCCCCAGGTACATGACCACCACGCGGTCACACAAGTATTCGACAACATCCAGGTCATGAGAGATAAACAGCATCGTCAGGCCCAGTTCCTTGCGCAAGCGAATGAGCAAATTGACCATCTGGGCTGCAATGGAAACGTCCAAGGCTGAAAGCGGCTCATCGGCCACGATGAAACGCGGCTCGGCAGCCAGCGCCCGGGCAATACCCAGACGCTGCTTTTGTCCGCCAGAAAATTCATGAGGAAAACGCTTCGCATGTTCGGGCTGGAGACCCACCCGCAGGAGAAGCTGCTCAATACGGGGCTCACGCGCGGCGCCGGTGTGAAGGCCGTGGGTGAGCAGCACTTCGTCAAGCATGTGGCCAGCACGTTGCCTGGGATTGAGACTGGGGTCTTGAAAGATCATCTGCATGTAGCGGCGAAACGGACGCATCTGTGATGCCGACAGGCGCGTCAATTCGTGGCCTTCAAATTGCACCGATCCAGCGGTGCTGGGTAGCAGCTGCAAAATGGCACGACCCAAAGTGCTCTTGCCAGATCCCGACTCACCCACCAAACCTAGCGTCTCACCCGCTGCCACCTCCAGACTGACCTCTTTGACTGCTTGTACACGTCGCACCCCCTGTCCGAATTCCACACTCAGCCGGTCAACCCGCAGCATAGGCGTCATGTTGGCAACCCTTTGTAGGAGCGATGGCAGCAGTACCGATGCTCGGCTGGGCCCTGCCAGGGAACCTCACCGCGGCGACATGGCGGCTCGGTGTAGACACAGCGAGTCGAAAAGCTGCAACCCGCGGGCAACCGGTTCATCGCAGGCGCCTGCCCGGCAATGTCTTGAAGCGCAATGCGCCTTCCCTCCTCACGAGACCGCTGCCGGGCCCGGCCCGGCAAGCACTCCAGCAAACCTTCGGTGTAGGGATGCAAGGGTCTGTCGAATAGATCGGTAACTCGAGCCGTCTCCACGAGCTGCCCGGCATACATCACCGCCACCTCATCGGCATGGTGAGCCACGACCCCCAGGTTGTGGGTAATGAACAGTATCGACATGCCTGACTCTCTTTGCAGCCGGCGCATCAAAGCCAAAATTTGAGCCTGTATGGTGACGTCCAGCGCCGTTGTGGGCTCATCGGCGATAAGCACTCGAGGCGAGCAGACCATCGCCATGGCAATCATCACACGCTGACGCATACCGCCGGAGAGCTGGTGCGGATACTCTTGCATGCGTTGAGCCGCCGCAGCGATTTCCACCTGTTCCAGAGCGCGCAGTGCCTGCGCCTTGGCCGCAGCCGCATCCAGCCCCAGATGTACCCTTGCAGACTCGGCTATCTGCGAACCTACGGTCAGAACAGGGTTCAAGCAGTTCATTGGCTCTTGAAAAATCATCGCCAGTTGATGTCCGCGCAACGCTCGCATCGCGCGCTCAGGCAGGCCCATCAGGTTGTGTGTCTGGCCCAGCATGTCGGTGAACCAGACCTGACCCTCGCAAGACCACCGGGCGTTGCGCGACAGCAGTCGCATCACGCTGAGTGCAGCTAGAGACTTGCCGCTGCCTGACTCACCCACCAAGGCCAGTGTCTGTCCGTCACGCAGCTCCAGATCTATCCCGCGCACAAGCGGCAACAGACCCTGTCGCTGCTGCAAGGCAGTCACCAAGCCGCGCACCGACAGGCGGACCGTGGTTGGACTCGGCTGGACCGGTAAGGTCACAGCGTCCCCTTCAAGCGCGGATCCAGCAAATCACGCACGCCATCGCCAAGTACCTGCAAAGACAGCGCGGTGGCCACGATGGCCAGGCCGGGGAAAAAGAGAGTCCACAGGGCGCGATCAGCGTATTGGGTGCTCGCCGCCACCATCGTGCCCCACGTAGGAATATCCGCTCCCGCTCCAACGCCGAGGAATGACAAGCCAGCCTCGGCCAACAGTGCGTAGGCGAAGATGAAGCTCAGTTGGACCAGTATCGGCGACATCAAGTTAGGCAAGATATGGACCCGCAGCAACCTCCCCGAGCTCAACCCCACAGCGTGAGCCGCCTCTACATACGGCAATTCGCGGATGACCAGCGTCGAAGCACGGACCACCCGGGCCACGCGGGGTGTGTAGACGATGCTCAAGGCCAGCACCACATTGACAGGACTGGCACCCAAAATAGCCACCAGCGCAATGCCCAAGAGAATGTCCGGGAAAGCCATCATGGCGTCAACCAGTCGCATCAGTGGGGCATCCAGCGGTCGAAAAAATCCGGCCAGTAACCCCAGCAAGGTACCGCCTATCACCGCAAGCACCGCAGTTGCTGCGCCTATGGCCAGTGAATAGCGTGCACCGTAGAAGATCCTGCTGGTGATATCGCGCCCCAATTCGTCGGTACCCGCCCAGTGAGCCCAGCTCGGCGGTCTCAGTCGCTGACTGACCTTCATCCCCATAGGATCATGCGGCAACACCCAAGACCCCAAAGCGGCCAGTAGCACCATCACCAACAGCACAAGCAAGGCGACCATCACCACCCGCCGCGAGAACAACTCCCGCAGTACCTCGCGGCGGTCACCCATGGCGAACCCTTGGATCCACTACGGCGTAGAGCAGGTCAATGACAAAATTGATGACGACATACACCCCAGCAATGGCCAACAAGGCGCCTTGGATGACGGGATAGTCTCGTCGAAGTACGCCTCGCACGACCAGGTTGCCCAGCCCAGGCAAGTTGAAGACGGTCTCGGTCACCACAGCCCCGCCGATCATGAGCGCTAACGTGAGGCCCAGGACAGTCAGGATGGGTACCAGAGCATTTCGCAAGGCATGGTGCAAGATGACCACGGGTTCGGCCAGGCCCTTGGAGCGGGCGGTGCGGATGTAGTCCTCCGCCAAGATGTCGAGCATGGAAGCACGCGTGAACCGGGTGATGAGTGCTGAATTCAAGACACCCAGTACCACTGCGGGCAGCATCAGGTGGTGTACGCGCTGAGCCCAGCTTGCCCCCGGATCTCCATAACCAGAAACGGGAAACCACCCCAGCCCCACCGCAAAGATCTGAATCAGCAGCAGCCCCATCCAAAAGCTGGGCATGCTGGCACCCAGCATCGCCAGGGTGCTGACCCATTGGTCAATCCAGCGGCCTCGCCAGACCGCCGCTACGATGCCACTGGGCACGCCAATGAGCATGGCAATGCCCACTGCCAACACCGCCAGGCTCAGTGTGGGCTCTACTCGGTCTATCAAGACCTGTGCAACAGGCATTTGCAAAAAAATGGACTTGCCCAGATTACCCTGGAGCACCTGAGTGAGCCACACCAGGTATTGCTGTGGGATGGATTGATCCAAACCGTAGCGGGCACGGGCCTGAGCGATGTCCTCCAGCGACGCTTGGTCGCCTAGGAGCAGCGCAATGGGATCGCCCGCCGCCAGCCGGGTGAGGACAAAAACCAGTACCGATACCAGCGCCAGCACGGCCAGCATGCCGCCAAGCCGCCCCAGAAGCATGCGTCCCAGGGCGCTCGAAGTAACCCGACTCATCGGTCAGGTACGTGGGGACATCAGCGACTCAAGCCCGTATTCCAAAAGAAGGGCCAGATGGATGGGGTATAGCCCATCAACTTGGAAGAGCGAGCCGAGAGGCTGCTGAATTTTCCAACATTGATGTAGGGCACTTCGGTGTAAACCACCTGTTGCACGGCGCTCCACAGTGGCCCCCGCTTGGCGGGATCTGTTTGTTGATTGAAGTCACCCAACACTTTGGCCTTGGCGGCTGAGGACCACCAACCTGGGGCCCCCTCACCCAATTGAGGTGGAGACAGCATGGGCTCGGGCAGTTGACCCGAATGGGTCATGTAAATATCCCAGACCTTAGAGTCACCCCGCCGCTGCACCAGCGTGGCCCAGTCCACCACCTGCATTTCAGTTTTGAATCCAGCAGCCTTGAGCTGCTCGGCCATGACCTGAACCATCGTGTGGTGGAACTCGTACTGACGACTGGTCAGCAGGCGAATGGTCTCGCCCTTATAGCCCGCTTTATCAGCCATCTCTTTGGCTCGGCGAGCGTCCTTCTTGTTGTACTGATCGATGCCGGCTGTTGAGTAAAACGGCGTGCCTTGGGGGAAATGGTTCCCCTCGGCTGTATAGAAGCGCTTGTCACCGTACGCAGCTTCCAGCATTTCACCTGGGCCAATGGCCAACTGCACCGCCTGGCGCAATCCTTGGCTGGCCATCACGCCTTCGCGGGTGTTAAACACCATGTAGGGAAACCCAAACGATGGGGTGATGATGGGCACGACACCAGGACCGCCTTTTTCCAAACGACCCAGAGCATCGGCGTTGAGCTGATCGGCAAAGTGAAACTGCCCAGACAGTGCGCCCTCCACACGTGTATTCGCATTGGGCACCGGCGTGAACCGCAACTCGTCAAGGAGCGCCTCTCGCTTGCCCGCATAGCCAGAGGGCGCTTCGGTGCGGGCGCTGTAGGTGTCGTGACGGCTGAGCAATATGTACTGGTCGGGCCGACGTTCCTTGAACTTGTAAGGTCCTGTCCCGACATAAGAGACCAAGGGAGTGGCGATCGATTCCTTGGCCATGATCACCGCCATACCAGAAGGCAGAGCCAGTTGAGCCAGCAACGAGGCTTGGGGCACCTTGAATTTCCACTCGATGCTTCGGCTGCCCTTGGCCTCCAGGCTCACCATGTCACGGGCCACTGCCTTGCCGCGAGGGGCCATCTCCATCCATCGCTTCAGTGAGGCCACCACATCCTGCGCATCCAGATCGCGTCCGCTGTGCAACTTCACCCCGGCTCGAAGGTTGATGTTGTAGGTCAAGCCATCAGCTGAGACCCTGGGCATGCCATCAGCCAGCATGGGCACGGCATTCCACTTGGCATCAAAGGTGTACAGCGTCTCGTAGACATGCTGCATGATGGTGCCCACCAAGTCGGCAGTCGAGGCCATCGGATCCAGGCTCTGCGGCTCGCCAATCATGGCCAAGTTGGCTGAGCCGCCCTTGGGAGGATTGGCTGCAGCAGCCAGCGGCAGCGCTGCCAGCACCAGGGCCAGGAGATGACGACGGGTCGTTTTCAGCATGGAAGCCTCCCTCAGTGATGTAAAACATTTACGAGTTTTGGACTCTAGACCAAGGTCTTGGGGGGCAGTCTAGGGTTTATATGTAAATTTAGTGACATCCATGGCGATAAGCTCCCGTCTCAGCTATCGTGAATTGGCCCCTTGGAGTAGCCCATGCCCGTTGAATTGCTCGGTGCTTCACCGATTGCTTCGGACCGACTGGCCCGCCCGCTTTCGCCCGCCACCCGCGCCGGCGATTTCGTCTACGTGTCTGGCCAGGTGCCCACCGACGATCGCGGTGAAGTGGTGGCCGGGGGCATTGAGGCCCAGACGCGGCAGGTCTTTGTGCGCATTGGCCAGGCATTGGCGCTGGCGGGCGCCACCCTCCACGACGTGTGTAAGGTCAATGTGTGGTTGGACGACCCTCGCGACTTTGGCAGTTTCAATCGGGTCTATATGGAATGCTTTGGGGAGCATCGCCCCGCCCGATCCACCGTTCAGGCCCGACTGATGATCGATGCCAAGGTTGAAATTGACGTGATCGCCTACGCACCGAAGTGACCGCGTGCACTCGACAAGTTGGCACTGAAGGGGAGGATGGTTCCATGGCCTCGAAGATTCGACCGCTGGGCCGGCTGACGACAATCCTCGGCTTGTTGGTGATGGCTTTAGGCTTACCGCTGAGTGCGGGTGCCCAGGCCTGGCCCGCATCTAAGCCCATTCGGCTGGTCATTCCCTTCCCAGCTGGCGGGGCGACCGATATTCTGGGGCGCCAAGTCGCTCAACGGCTGAGTACGGCCTTGGGCCAGCAGGTGGTGGTTGACAACCGGCCTGGAGCAGGTGGCGCTATTGGCTCTGATTGGGTCGCCAAAGCACCTGCTGACGGCTATACGTTGCTCATGGCCACCAGTTCCACCCACTCCATTGGCCCAGTGCTCAATCCCAAGACGCCTTATGACCCGGTCAAGGACTTTGCTGCGATTGCGCATGTAGCCAATGCGCCCAGCGTATTGGTCGTCGGTCAAAGCTTTCCGGCCACATCAGCACGCGAGTTGATCGACCTGCTCAAGCGCAATCCGGGTAAGTACAACTATGGCTCCAGCGGCATCGGCACCTACCCCCATCTGTCGGCCGAGATGTTCAAGTGGCGCGCGGGCGGTCTGTTTGCCGTGCACATCCCCTATCGCGGCACAGGTCTGGTGGTGACCGACTTGGTTTCAGGGCAAATCAGCTTTTTGATGGACAGTATCGTTTCGGCACAAGTGCACATTCGAAGCGGCAAGGTCCGACCCCTAGCGGTATCGGGTACACGCCGCTCCCCAACTCTTCCTAACGTTCCCACACTCAAAGAGGTGGGGGTCTCGGGTATGGAGTTTGGTAACTGGTTCGGACTTTTCGCCCCCGCAGGAACGCCTGTGGACGTGATCTCGAGGCTCAATCGAGAAGTCAATTCCATGCTCAAGTCAGCCGAATTTCTGGAAGGGCTGGACAAGGTAGGGGCTGAGCCGAGCGGCGGCACACCGGAGGAATTCAGCAAAACCTATCGAGACGAAGCGCAGAGCTGGCGTGCACTCATCCAGCGTGCCGGCATCCGGCCCGAGTAGGCTCACAGCCCTCGAACCTCCAAAAAGACTGACCCTCATCACGGGTCGTCGCGGACGGCACTGCTGAGCATCGATTCCCTGTCTTGTCGCTGACCTAAGGCCGCGTTTGCCGCTTTGCAATGGCCTGGCTGCAGCGCAGCAGGCATGCTAGTGGACATGAAAAATCCGCATCTGGCGCGCAGCGCCCTGTTCGTGCCAGCCACGCGACCCGATCGAATCACCAAGGCCCTCTCAAGCCAAGCCGACGCCGTGATCGTCGACCTAGAAGATGCTGTGGCGCCACAAGACAAGGACAGCGCACGCGCCGCGATGAGCGCAGCCTTGCAGTTTCTGAGCCCAAGCCGGTCATCGCTGTGGGTACGCATCAACTCGCAATCACCCTGGTATGCCTCAGATCTGGCAGCCTGCGCCTCCCTTCAGGCAGTCGATGCGATCATGGTTCCCAAGGCTGAAACCACAGCCCAGATGAATGACGCCCAAGCCAGAAGTGGCGGCAAGCCCCTGGTAGCGCTGATAGAGAGCGCAGCCGGATTCGCTCAGCGCGATGCGTTGGCCGCCCATCCCGCTGTCCAGCGGCTGGCTTTCGGCACCATCGATTTCCAGCATGACCTGGGTATTGCCGGAGATGGACAGGCGCTGCTGATGTTTCGCAGCGCGCTGGTACTCACCTGTCGGCTCTCTGGGCGTCCTGGACCTCTGGATGGCGTCACGGTGGACTTGCGCGACACGCAACGGGTGGCTGCCGATGCATCCGCAGCCCGTGAGCTGGGTTTTGGCGGCAAGCTATGCATCCACCCGCAGCAGGTGGCTACGGTCAACGCCGCCTTCAGCGCCAGCCCCGAGCAACTGCAGTGGGCTGAGCGCGTGGTGCGCGCCAGCCAAGCCGCTGCTGGCGCGGCTGTCGCCGTGGACGGGACCATGGTGGACCGCCCCGTGTTGCTGAGGGCGCAAGCGTTGCTGGCCCAGCGAGATTAGGACTGCGTTGTTGAGCTGGGCTCAGCCGTGGTACTGCACCACCGTCTTGGTGGTGGTCATTTCTTCAAGCGCCAAGAAGCCCTTTTCCCGACCGTGGCCGCTGCGTTTGGTCCCGCCAAAAGGCAGCTCTACGCCGCCGCCGGCGCCGTAGCAGTTGATGAACAGTTGGCCGGCCTTGACCGCCTTGGCCACACGGGTTTGACGGCCACCATTTTCGGTCCATACCGCGGCCAGCAAGCCGTAGGGTGTGCCGTTAGCCAGCGCGATCGCGTCGGCCTCATCCCGAAACGGAAGCGCGGCCAATACGGGGCCAAACACCTCTTCACAGGCCAGCTGCGCATCACGGGGCACGGGACCGAAGAACGTGGGGGTGACCCAGTGACCGGCCGCCGAGACCCCTTCGGCAATACGACCCTGGGCCAGGACCGGAATGCCAGCGGCCTGCGCTGCGGCGATATACCGGTTCACACGCGCCTGCTGAGCAGGGTTCATCACGGGTCCGCAGTCCAGGTCCATCTCAGGCGTGCCCACGCGCACCTTGGCGTAGGCCGCAGCCACCTCTTGCACCACGCGGTCGTAGATACTTTGCTGGACCAACAGGCGGCTACCCGCTGTGCACGTCTGCCCGGCGTTTTGCACGATTGCCCGTACGATGATGGGTACAGCACGCTCAATGTCAGCGTCTTCAAATACGATCTGCGGTGACTTCCCGCCCAGCTCCAGCACACACTTGACCGCATTCTTGGCCGCAGCCTGCTGTACCAAGGTACCCACCTCGTTGGAGCCCGTAAATGAGATGAAGTCGATGCCAGGGTGGGCAGCCAAGGCTGCACCGGCCTCCTCGCCCAAACCGGTCACGACATTGATCGACCCATCGGGGAATCCAGCAGATACGGCCAGTTCAGCTACCCGCAGGGCCGACAGGCTGGTGTCCTCGGCAGGCTTGAGTACCACGGCATTGCCTGCAGCCAGCGCCGGCGCGATCGTGCGTCCCATCATCTGCGCGGGGTAATTCCAAGGAATGATGTGGCCTGTCACCCCCAAGGGCTCCCGTACCAAGGTCACATGGTGCCCATTGAGGAAGGGGATTACCTCGCCGTGCAGTTTGTCTGCGGCAGAGCCATAGAACTCAAAGTAGCGGGCCAGCACCGTGATGTCGTTGCGCGCTGTGGTGATGGGCTTGCCCGTATCACGGGCCTCGATCTGAGCAAGCTCCTCATGGTGATCCAGAACGACCGTGGCAAGCTTGACAAGCAAGCGCCCCCTTTCGGTGGCGTTGAGTCGACCCCAGGCGCCCTCCAGGGCAGAGCGAGCAGCGCGAACGGCCAGGTCGACCTCGTGGGCAGTCCCGCGGGGTACCTCATCAAAGGGCTGACCGTCGGCCGGGTTCACCACTGCGATCGTTCGGCCGTCCTGGGCAGCCAACCAGCGGCCGCCGATGAACAGTTTGTGCATGGGGATCTCCTGATTCAGTGGCCACACTGTAGGCGGGCCAGACCCCGGCGTGAATTGAAATCATGGCAACAAGGGCTTGCGCGAAAGTCAAGACCAGCCGCGCATGCGAGAATGTTTCGATGCTGCCCGATCTAGACTCCTTGGCTCTGTTCGTGCGCGCCGCCGAGATGCGCAACCTCACCCGCGCGGCCGAGGCCAGCTTCATCACGGTGCCGGCGGCCAGTAGGCGGCTGTCCCTGCTGGAGCACCAGTTCAAGGCGCAGCTTTTCGAGCGTCATTCCCGGGGCATGGAGCTGACACCGGCAGGCGAACAGTTATTCCTCTTGGCGCGCGAGGTGATCGCCTCGGTCAACCACATGCGCGCGCAAATGGCCAACTACACCCGAGGATCGCGCAGCGTGTTGCGCCTGCATGGCAATACTTCGGCGATGACGCAGTTTCTGCCAGCGGATGTGGCTGCCTTCCAACACGAGCACCCAGATATCCGACTGGTGCTGGAGGAGTGCTGGAGCGAGGATGCCGTCAAGCGGGTGCGCAGCGGCGAGATTGATCTGGGCGTCATCGTCGAAGGCGCCGAGGTACAGGATCTGTACGTGCAGCCCTATCGGGGCGATCAACTCGCTGCCGTGGTGCGGCACGATGAAATCCTGCCGGCCGAGAACCTGCGATTTGAGGACCTGCTCGATCGCGATCTGATTGGGCTTGAGGGCGGTAGCACGCTCACGCGGCTGCTCGCCGCCCAGGCCTCACACCTCATGAGAGCAATGGTGCTGCGGGTACAGGTCCGTAGCTTCGAAGCCGTCTGCCGTGCAGTGGAGGCACGCCTGGGTATCGGTGTGCTCCCATTGGCTGCGGCACACAGCTTTGCCCCGGCGATGTCGCTGCGGGTGCTGCCGCTACAGGACGAATGGGCCCAGCGCCGTATGTGCCTGGTGGCGCGCTCACAGCCCGCCGAGGACTCACCTTTAGCCCTGCTGGTGCGGCACCTGACGCACTGCGCTCAGGCAGACTGAACCGCCTAGGGTCGGGAGATCAAGTCCGAATCAGCTTGCCACGAAGGGCATGGTCTGGGCAAAGGCAGGCCGAGAGCGCCATTGTGGGCTCAGTGCATTCAGCGCAGGCATCGGTGGTAGCCAAGGTGCGTCTGCGAAGCGGAAGTTCAAATAGTCGATGGCGGTAACTGCGCAAATGACATCTAGCGCCGGCGTTGTCTGAGCGTTCATCGCTCCTGCAACCGCCAGCGCTTCGAGACGGGCCATACCTTCGGCCATGGTACGACGGCGGCGCAACCCAACCGGGGTCTCGTCAAACAGTACCGGCGCCGTGACCTTGCGAATGATGATCGTGTGGACGGCTGCATCGATCACGCCCAGGGCAACGCCCGCCCGCGAAAGAACCCCAGCCGAATCTGACCCAAGGAGACTGGGATATGCAGGCGGGGGCCTTGACGCCTCAAGCCACATCACGATGGCCATGCTTTCGGCCAGCGGCGTGCCGTCATCCAGCACCAGGGTGGGTACGCGCGTGGCTGCATTGGCTGCACGCAACCGCGGGTCATCCGCCCAAGGATCGACGATCGTCGGGGTGATGTCCAGACCCTTTTCTATCAGGCTGACTCGCGCAATGCGCACGTAAGGCGAGGTCGTGTTGGCCAGCAATTGCATCGTTGAAACTCCTGTGGCTATTGAATGGCACCCAGTTGCTTGAGCATGCCCAGATTGTCCAGCAACGCCCAGTGCTCGATCAGTACACCTTCACGAATCTGGAACAGGTCTAGCACCCCAATGTCGATTCGGCGACCCGTGGCAGCCATATCGCCAAATGGTCCCGTGTGGGTGGCCTGAACGCGCAGGCGTACCAACACTTTTTCCCCTTCGGCTACAAAATCCTCAAGCGGCAGCCGCATATCCGGGAATGCGGGCATCAGTGCATCATGCAATTGGGCCACGCCTTCAGGGCCACGTACTTCGAAGGGCAAGCCAGGATCATGGCGGACAAAGGTAGGGGCGATGTGACGGCGCATCCATTCGGTGTCGCGCTTGAGGAAGGCCTGAAAGTAGTCGCGGCACAGTTGCTTATTAGCCTCTTGGGTGTTCATAGGTTCTCCTGTTGTGGGTGAGGTCGATCGAATCAAGCCGCGCGAACTTCGTAGCCCAGGCGCGGGAAGTGGATGTGCAGGTCGCCGGCTTTCTCATCCCGTCGATGAATGACCACCTCGTGCTCGCCAGCAGCCACCAAAGTGCCGGCCACGGGAACACGCGCGTTGTCTTCGGGCGTGACAGTCACGGCCGTACCGGCCTTCAAGCCGCCAGGATCGCCATCAGGCCGCAAATGGGTCACTGCTGCGGGCTGCGCTGAGCGTGCAATCTCGAAGGCCTGCTCGGCGGTGATTTCGCTCAAATGGCCATGCCCGTAAGCAGCTATGCGGTCGTACCAGGCAGCCAGAGGCTGAAGCCCTAGCAGGGTATCGACTTCGGGTGGACAGTTCTTGCGCAGGAGGAAGGTGGTCTGCCAAATCGATAGGTCCGCCACACTGGGCGTGTCGCCTAACAGGAAATCTCGCCCTTGAAGCGCCTGCTTGAGCCACGCATACTGAGCTCGCACGAATTGCACATGCTGTTCGAATTGTGGAGCCATTGCACCTTTGGAGATGTCGATACCCAGGTAGCCCTCTTTTCGGTCCTTGATGAATTCGGGCGGGATATGCTCGCCAATGAAATGCACCAATATGCCGATGGTGGGAATCCAGAGTTGTCTTTCCCATGAGAAGCCGATACCTCGGGCCAGGCCCTCATTGGTGGCCGAAAGCAGGGCCACTGACGTGGGAAACAGACGGTCAAGAGTAGGCAAGATGAGTTGGGTATCGCAATAGATGTCAGCGCCCAGCTGCATCACCGGCGCGCGGCGGTAGCCTCCAGTCAGAGGCGAGAGCAGCGGACGCGGCGGCAGCCCCGGAATGTCTACCGACAGCCAGGTAATGCCCTTGATGCCCATGGCGGCACGAACCTTCTCGGAGAAAGTTGAGAACGCGTAGTGGTGAAGGATAGGACTGTTCATATTGGCTCTTTCCCATTCAATACATGATGTGGCCACCATCAACGACGATGGTTTGGCCGCTGACAAAACCGGCTAAGTCGCTGAGCAGGTACAGCGCCGTACCCACGAGATCGTCCGGTCGCTGTTCACGTGAGATAGCGCGAGCCTTAAGGAAAGCTTGCTGCCATTCGATCGGGCGGTTGCGGGTGGCATCGGTGATCACAAAGCCCGGGGCTATGACGTTGCAGCGCACCCCGTCCTTGCCGGCTTCCTTGGCCAGCCCTTTGGTCATCGACAGCACCGCACCCTTGCTGGCGACATAGTGCAGGTAGCCTGGCTGGCCTGCAACGGCCACGACCGAGGCGATGTTGACAATTGAGCCTTTCTGCCGATGTCGCATAGCCGGCATCACGGCCTTGCAGCACAGCCAGACCCCTTTGACATTGACCTGAAATATCCGGTCCCACACCGCCGGATCCACCTCCTCGAACGCAGTCAGGCGAACCTCGCGAAAGTAAGCCGCGTTGTTGACCAGCCCGTCGATGCGGCCCGTCGCCTTGACCGCAACTTCGGCCATGGCACGAACGCTGGCCTCGTCACTGACATCGACCTGGGCATAAGTGGCTTGTCCGCCCGCTGTGCGGATCAGGTCAAGGGTTTCATCGGCTGCATTCATATCGGCCACGACCACGTGTGCACCTTGGGCAGCAGCGCCCAAGGCGAAGGCTTGGCCAATGCCCGTAGCAGCTCCGGTGACGATAATGGTGTGGCCGGGCAACAGGTTCTGAGCACTCAAAAGACGCCTCCGGTTTTCGGTTCAGACAAACATGGAAGAAAAAGTCTCATTGGCGGTGCATGCCGTGGGTGTTGCCACCAGGCTTGCCGGATTGCGTGGGCGTAGCGACGCAGCGAGCAGAACCCATGCACTCTTGCACGAGTAGGCTACGGGAGGTCTTGTCACGCGCCGAACCACTAATGTCGATATCGACTGTCCACACGCCAAGCATCTCCAGCTCAAGCGTGCCGCGGTACTGCCCGGGTATGCCCGAAGGAATTGCCCTTACCGGCTTGATCGTATGGGCCATGGGCATCGAGGGCATCAGCGCGCCTAAGGTGAGCTGTACACCATCAAGCGGTGTGCCGTCGCGTCGTTTGAGATCGACCGTGCACTCCAACATCGGTCCCATCCCGTAGGAGACACAGCTCAGGGCAATCTGGGGCCTTTGGCCCTGCTGTGCCAGCGCCTGGCCGGACAATATGAGCAGCGCAGCCAAACTCAGGAGGTGCCTTGTCATGGCCAGGATCTCCCGCTAGCAGAAACACTTTTGAGTTTGGCCGTGCGCCAAGGCGCCCAGGACTGCGACAAACGGTGAACCAGTGCCTCGTCCAACAGACCTCGAGGGCGCCAGCGCAGAAAAAGCGCCACCAAGCCTCCAAAGATCACCATACGCCAGCCCGGCAAGATGCGAGACGCATCCAGAAGTCCCAGGTCGAGGATGACACCCAGCAGCGGGCCCAGTGCCGTACCTAAGCCGCCGAGCAACGCGTAGCCCACGGCGTGTACACCCAGCATGGGGTCAAACAGCGCGGGCTCGATGTAGGTGGTGCGGTGAGCATAAAGACCACCGCCTAGGGCAGCCAGTGCGCCAGCGGCCGCTGCCGCTGTCAAGCGCAGCCGTTCGATGGGCATACCCTGCGCGGCGGTGAGCAGGTCATCTTGTCCGGTCATGCGCAGTCCCACGCCCAAGCGAGTTCGTTCGCTGCCGATCAACACAACCAGCACCACGAACAAGACTGACAAAGTGGCCAGCAGATAAGCCTCCGGCGCCAGGTCGTTTTCCAGGATCCAGCGGATGTCGCGAAAGCCCTCCAATCCAGCCGGGCCTACGGGACCGTCAGAGCTGTCAAACTGCCAGCGCCATCCGCTCAGGGCAATACGCGCCATCTCGCCAAAGGCTAGGGTGGCCACTGCGTAGTTCAGACCCGATAAGCGCAGCGTGGGCCATGCCAGTAGCCATGAGCACAGTGCCCCCAGCGCCATGCCGATCACGAGTGCCAAGGGCAGTGAAGTCCCCAGCATCACCGTCATGACGCCTGCGCCGTAAGCACCAATCCCGAAAAATGCCTGCTGCCCAAAGGACACACGCCCAACCAAAAGCATCAGGTAGGCGGACAGTGCTAACAAAGACATGATGGACATATCGCTCAACAAACCCACCAGATGCACGCTGCTGGCAGTGTCCACGCCGGGCAGGTGGCAAAGCGCCGCGCGAACTGCCTGAGCCAGTACGCCATCAGGGCCAGTAGACGCGGTAGTGGACGTGAAGATGCGATCGATCACGGTCGCAAACCAAGTGATGGAGCAGTCAACGGCGCGCCCGGTGGCATGCCTGCACGACCCAAGGGATCGGCCAGCGAGCGACGAGGCCAAACCAATACAGCAAATAGCAGCGCATAGGTTGCGAACTCGCGCCCCTGTGCGCCCAGCAGCGATTGCGCATGCCCTTCGACGACGCCCAGTAGCAGCCCGCCCCACAGCACACCACGAATCGACCCGAGGCCGAACAACATCGCTGCCACCAACCCCTTGAACAGGACCCACATCCCGAACATCGGCGTGACTTGCCCGTCCAGAGACAGCACCGCAAATGCTGCCACGCCGGACAACGCACAAGCGGTTGCAAAGCCCAAAGCCTGGAGACGAGCCAAGGGCATTCCCACCAGCTGCGCGGCCACACGATGATCAGCGCATGCCCTCCACGACAGACCGGCGCGGGTTTGTTCGAGCCATGCGGCCAGGCCCAGAACCAGGACCACACCCAAAAGGGCCAGGCAGACCCGATCCGGCCTGATCATCAGCTCACCCATGGTCGACGTGACGATCCAGTTTTGCTGTACGGCCAGCGACGGAAAGGCATTGAGATGCCTGGGCAGTAAGTTCACAGCCAGCTGCTCCAGTTGCATCCAGATTGCAAAGCTAGAGGCCAGAGCCACGACCTCCCGGCCGTCGGCTCCGGCAATCGGAGCCCCGCGTGAGGCAGGCGAGGATTCCAAGGTGGCAGCAAAGCAAATCCGCTCTACGTAGCTGCCAATGAGCACAGCAGCCAACACCACAGTGACTGCCACCAGCCAGATCGGCGCATGATGGTGAATGTGCAGCCAAGCGCCCAGGTAGGCCGCCAGCATTGCGGTAGCGCCATAGGCCAGGTTGAGGCGCCGCAGGCTACCGAAGGTTAGCGACACGCCCAGACCGACCAGAGCGTAGCCACCGCCATCGAGCAAGCCGTCCAACGTGGTCTGTAGGACATCGATCATGGCAGGGCCTAGGCCGCTTTCTTCTGGCCCAAGTAGGCGCGCTGGATCACATCGTCGTCAGCCAATTCACCGGGTGTCCCTGAAAAGCTGACCCGGCCCTGCTCCATGAGGTAAAAATGCTGAGCCACCTTAAGTGCCATGTGGGCGTTTTGCTCAACCAAAAATATGCTCACGCCCTCAGCGTGAAGCTGGCGGATGATCGAGAAGATTTCGGCCACCACCATGGGTGCCAATCCCACTGATGGCTCATCCATTAGCAGCAGGCGTGGACGAGACATCAGGGCTCGCGCTACTGCCAGCATCTGCTGCTCTCCACCAGACAGCGTACCGGCCAATTGCTCGATGCGCTCTTTCAATCTCGGAAAGCGGGCGAACATGGCCTCGATATCACTGCGGATTCCCGCGGTATCACGGCGCTTATATGCGCCAGCCAAGAGGTTTTCGCGCACACTCAGCGATGGGAACACCAGGCGGTTTTCGGGGACCAGCGCCATGCCGCGTGAGACGATTTCGGAGGGAGTTCGGCCGATCAATTCCTGCCCCTCAAATTTCACGGATCCACGCTGAGGCTTGAGGATTCCCGACAGAGTGAGCATGAGGGTGGACTTGCCCGCACCATTGGGGCCAAGAAGACAAGTGACTTCACCAGCCTTGGCATGCAGCGATACGCCCTTGAGTGCTTCGATCTTGCCATAGGAGGTGGCCAAGTCCTGAATTTCGAGCATGCCGTGTTTTCCTTTCAGGTGGTCGCAGGTTCGTCAGTTCCCAGGTAAGCCGCACGCACCTGCGGGTCAGCCTGAACTTGTGCGGGCGTGCCTTCTGCGATCTTGCGACCAAAGTTGAGCACGGCCACCCGATCGCACACCTGCATGACCAGCTCCATGTGGTGCTCGATCAACAAGATGGTTCGGCCCTGATCACGGAGTCTGCGGATGCGGTTATCCAGGTCTTCGATTTCCTCGGCATTCATACCCGCAGCAGGCTCATCGAGCAGAAGCATCTCGGCACCCGAGGCTGCGGCCCGAATCAACTCCAAGCGCCGCTGCTCACCAAAGGCCAGATTGCCGGCGAGCATGTCGCGCTTGCTGGCCAGGTCACCAAAGACCAAAAGCGCCTCAGCCTCCTCGCGGGCGGCAGCAGCACCTGACAGCCAGCGCTGCTTGAATCCTGACCACCCGCCCTCGCGGACCACACGTGCGGCCCATAGGTTTTGCCACACCGTCAAATGCCCGAACAACCTGATGTTTTGGAAGGTTCGTGCAATGCCAGCTTCGGTACGTTGTTGCGGCTCGAGATGAGAAATCTCCCGGCCCTTGAATGCCACCGATCCGGCCGAGGGTTTGTACACGCCAGTGATCAGATTGACCGTCGTGCTCTTACCCGAACCGTTAGGTCCGATCAGGCCGAGGATTTCCCCTTTTCGAACAGACAGGTCCAACTCATCGACAGCTTTGACTCCGCCAAAGTGCCGACTTAGATTACTCAGCTCAAGCATGGTGGCTTGCTCCCTTGCCTTTGGGTGGTAGGGACTTGAGCCGCAGCAGTGCTCCGATATTCAGCGAACGACTGAGAAGACCATCAGGCCGAACCAGCATGACCAACACAATCAGGACGCCGAAAAGCAAGCTGCGCCACTCACCTAGAAATCGCAATCCCTCTAGCAGGAATCCCTGAATAAAGACCACCGCCAGCACTGTGCCGGCCAGACTCGAGAGACCCCCCAGGATCGGATAGGCAATGGCAAAGGTGGCCAACAAAATTCCGAAGTTGTTGTGCTCAATGTGGGTGGCATAGTGTGCGAACACGCCGCCACCTAGCCCCGCGATGGCACCACCGATGCCGAAGGCCGAAACTTTGGCTGCGGTCAGATTGATACCAGCGCTCTGCGCAGCCAATTCGTCCTCGCCCACTGCCCGCCATATCGTGCCGATGCGGCTGCGATCCAAGCCCCAAAGCATGAGCACGACCAGCGCCACCAATAGCCAGATGAGCAAGTTGACCTCGAAAGTGCTCCATCCATTGCTTGGGAAATAGCGAATTCCGCCAAATCCCAGGCTACCGTCAGGACCCGCTAGGCCATTGGGCGTTTGTACCCGCCACCGCAAATTGAAGAAGAACAGCCGAACGATCTCAGCGAAGGCGGTGGTGGCCACCACCAGCATCAAGCCCTTAACGCGTAAAGCGGGAAAGCCAACGGCGACCGCCACCAGACCGGCCACGATAGAGCCGGTGCCCAAGGCCAGCGCCAAGGGCCAGCCCCACATGGACGTCAACATACCCGCCAAATAGGCGCCAATCGCAAAGAACGCGCCCTGCGCCAGACTGACTTGCCCCGTATGCAAAACGCACCAGGCTGAGAGCCCTAATAGAGTGTGAATGCCGATGACTTGTGCAAGGCCCAGATAGAAGTCCATGGCTTGTCCTAAAGCGCCTGAATCAATCTCTTCCGCCAGGAGCAGCAAATAGGCCACCCGGTCGGAATACCAGAAATACGAACAGCAGCAGCATCACGTAGATGTCTCGCTCGCTCACGCCGCGCAGGAACTGGAACAGGTTTTCCACTCCGCCCACGATCAGCCCGGCAACGATGGCTCCAGGGATACTGCCCAGCCCGCCAATGACGGTGACGACTAGGCCCTTGACGGTCAGTGGCAGAGTCATCAGCGGCGAGAGCACGCCGATGGCCGCACCCGCCATGGCGCCAGCGGTACCGCCCAACAGTCCCGCGATGATGAAGGTGCTTGCGTTGGTGGATCCAACGCCCATGCCGCATAACTGTGCGGCGACTGGCTGCTGGGCCACTGCACGGGTAGCCAGCCCCAATCGGGTCTTCTTCAGTAACAGTGTCAGCGCCACCATGGCCATACACCCCAGCACGAAGACGAAGATGAGGTCTCCACGCAGGAAGAATTGTCCGATCTCCAGGTTGGAGCTGGCAAACAAAGCCGGATAGTTTTGCGGCATGCCATAGGTCAGGTGCGAGATCAACTCCTCAATGGCCAGCAACATCCCGACGGTCGACATCAGTGTGGCCAAGGGGTTATTCAGCGGAATGAAGCGAAAGCAAATCAGATAAACCAGCCAACCCAGAATGCCTCCTGCCAACGCCGCAGCGGCGTAGACCAAGGGCGCGGGTACGGCCGTCACGACGATGAGGGACAGATAGGCCGCGCCGATGGACGCCGCTGCGTACGACAAATTGATCTTGTGCATCACGCCGAAAATCAGCGTAAAGCCAATTCCGATGAGCGAGTAGGTGGTGCCAAAGAGCACGCCGTCGATTACCGACTGCGTGAGATCCAGCAAATCAAGAAGGTCCATCGCTGAGCCCGTCGTGGGTAGTCTGGAAATACCCAGGCCGAAGCCTGGGCGTCACCGATGTCAGCCTGGCCACCGTCGGGCTCGGCGCGCCTTCATGGCGCGCCGGCCGTCTGAAGACGAGGCCAACAGCCTTACTGCGCTGGGGTGTGGGCAACCGTCCAGTTGCCGCCCTTGGCCTGCACAAACAAGAAGGGCTTGATCGCCTCGCGATCTGGGGTGCGACCCACCTGACCCAGCAAGCCCTTGGTGTTTCGCAGACTTGCCAAGGCCTGGCGCATCTTCTGACGATCGGCCTGGATCGTATCCGGTCTAGCCATGATCTTTTGTTGCTCGATCAGCTCTTTGAGGGTGAAGACATTCTCAAAAGCCGCAGCACTGTGAAGATCCATGTTGTATTTGTTATTGATGGCCTGAACCGCAGACGCGGCATCTCGAGCCTCCTTGGTCACCGGTGCAAAGCTGGTAGGAATGATCAGACCTTCAGCTTGCGCACCGCAACCCTGCAGGGTCTCCATGCTTGACGATGAGGTCAGGCCGATGAGCAGCTTAGGCTTGACGTTTTGGCGGGCCATCTCCTTGAGAACACCACAGGTGGTAAAGGGGTGGGCCGAGATCGCCACCACATCAGCGCCGGCGCGCTTGATCTCGCGTACCTGGTTGGAGAAATTGGTGTCGTTGAGCAACCACTCGGCCTGCCCTTTGACTTCCAAGCCCTGAGCACCCGCCTGCGTCTTGATGACGTTGTAGGTCGCGTTGCTGTGTGCAAAATCCTTTTCGACTCCGCCGAAAAAGGACTTGAGATCGGGTCGTGTGGCCTTGATCCACTCAAACACCGCCTTGTACATATTTGCTTCGCTGGGAACATTGCGGAAGGACCACTCGGAGATAGCAGCCAACCCCCCCTTGGCAGCCACATCGGTGTACAGCGGGAATTGCAATCCTGAATCCGACGCGTCGCCCGCTTTCTTTTGCAAAACGCCGAAGACAGGCTCGGCGACGTTTGAGCAGGTGGGTCCGATGGCCACGAAAGCGTCACTTTGCGCTGCGATCCGACGCAAGGCGTTGATACCTTCCTCTGGAGTGCATCGGTCATCGAGATACTCGATGACCAGACGGGCCTTGCTGCCATCGCCTAACGTGATGCCGCCAGACTTATTGATCATCGCAGCAGCCGCCTGCATCGCGGCCTCGCTTTGCTGACCGAAGATTCCTACGACGCCGCTCTTGGCGCCAAAGCCGTAAATCTTGATAGTCTTGTCTTGCGCAGCTGCATTACCCGTCAGCGCCAAGGCTGCGGCAACGGCTGTCAGGGTGGTTCCAAGCCATCTTGTCATGTGTGTCATGCGAGTCTCCTGTAGGGTGTGACGGTATTTGGCAGCCAGCCCCTTGGTGTTGAGAACTTGGCCGATCCTTGGTGCAGGCGCAACTTTGACCCTAAGCGCGCCACCTGGCTATTTCAATGGTGGCAATGCAGTGTTAAGACTGCGGCAACGTTTGGCTTGCCAGCGGCGCAATGCAGATTTCGCACAAAAGCAATTCCTATGGACCCCCAGGAGTTTTCACAATCACGCCTTATGACAGAGAAAAGGAGCCGTTAATGGCTGAGTCCCAAGCCTGCGGGCCGCTTCAGGGCATCCTGGTGGTGGCGCTGGAGCAGGCCGTCGCAGCGCCCTACTGCAGCAGTCGATTGGCCGACGCAGGAGCCCGTGTCATCAAAGTCGAGAGGCCGGAGGGCGACTTCGCTCGGGGTTACGACACCGCGGCCCACGGCGAGTCCTCCTACTTTGTCTGGATCAACCGCGGCAAAGAATCCATCGCGCTGGACCTCAAACAAGACCGCGATATGGCTTTGATGCACGCCATGCTCGAGAAGGCCGATATCTTCATCCAAAACCTGGCGCCTGGAGCCACCCAACGCTTGGGTATCGGCTCAGACGAACTGCGTGAGCGATACCGCCAGCTCATCACCTGTGATATTAGCGGCTATGGAGACGCCGGTCGGCTGACGAAGATGAAGGCCTATGACCTGCTGGTTCAGGCCGAAAGTGGGTTGGTCTCCATCAATGGAGCGCCAGGTGACTGGGGGCGTATCGGGGTGTCGATTTGCGACATTAACGCGGGCTTGAATGCGATGATTGGCATCCAGCAGGCACTCGTCATGCGCAGCCGTACCGGCCATGGATCGGCGGTCAAGGTCTCTTTGTTCGACTCGGCCGCAGAGCTCATGAGTGTTCCATACCTACAGGCACGCTATGGAGGCAAGGCGCCGGACCGGGTGGGGCTCAAGCATCCCTCAATTGCACCTTACGGTGCCTTCACATGCGCTGATGGCCGAGACATCCTCATTTCCATCCAGAACGAGCGTGAATGGGCCGAGTTTTGTCGCGAGGTTCTGCGCGACCCTTCCATGATTAGCGACCCGCGCTGCATCAATAACAGTGCCCGAATTGCCAATCGCGTCTGGGTAGACGGCCGAGTCGCCGCTGTCTTTGCCGAGCTTTCCAGCCCTGCCGTCATCGACCGTCTGACAGCGGCGCAGACAGCCTACGGCAGCGTCAACAGCGTGTATGACCTCATCGAGCATCCGCAATTGCGTACCCGTCACATGACGGTAGGCTCTCGCTCGCTGGAGGTGCCGGCACTGCCGTGGGTGACTGAATGGGATTGCCTTGACTACCGACCTGTACCGGGCCTGGATGAACATGGCGCAGCCCTGAGGGAAGAATTCGCAACAGATGTCAGCGCCGCGATGAGCCTTTGAGGCGCGAGGCGGTGATAGGAGAACCTCATGAATCGACTTGCTGGTAAGACTGCTTTGATCACAGGAGCAGCCAGTGGCTTCGGAGCGGAGATAGCACGCCTTTATGCCCAGCATGGTGCTCAAGTCATCATCGCTGATATCAATGTTGCAGGCGCACAGGCCGTTGCCGCTTCCATCGGCAAGTCCGCTCATGCCATGGCCTGCGATGTCACAAGACGCACCGACATCGAGGCAGCTGTAGCGCAGGCCACGCAACGCCTGGGAGGCCTGGATATCGTGGTGAACAACGCCGGGTGGACGCACCGCAATCAGCCGCTACTGACCGTGACTGAAGACGAATTTGACCGCGTCTACGGCATCAACGTCAAAAGCATATTCCATATGACGCAGGTGTGCGTTCCCGTCATGGCCTCCGGTGGCGGCGGTGTCATCCTCAACATCGGTTCAACCGCCGGCATCCGGCCGCGACCAGGCCTGACTTGGTATAACGGATCCAAAGGTGCTGTTAACCTGCTCAGCAAGTCGATGGCAGTAGAGCTCGCTCCTATGAAAATTCGGGTCAACTGCATCGCGCCGGTTATTGGCAACACGGCCCTACTGGAGTCCTTTATGGGAATGCCTGACACACCCCAAAACCGCGAGCGTTTCATCTCCACCATCCCCCTGGGGCGTCTGAGCGAGCCTCAAGACGTAGCGCGTGCCGCACTGTTTCTTGCTAGCGAGGATGCCGCCTTCATCACGGGCGTGGAGTTTCCCGTCGACGGAGGGCGGACGGTCTAAAGACCAGGCCTCGTATCCGTTTGAACTGATCCCTGTTCTCCAACCAAAGTCAGAGCTGCCGATTCAGTACAAAGTCGAATACCAGCCTGGTCGTGCCATCGGGCTGCTGACTCCAGTCGGCAATGAGGGACTGCCGCACACCCAGCACTGGATCGCTGTCGAGATAAGGGTCACCTTGGCGAAATACATGCGTGATCAGCGTTTGATAGCCTGGTGCTTGAATCTTAAAGTGCAAATGTGCAGGTCGCCATGGAGATCGGCAAGTGGCCTTTAGCAGTTGCCCGACGGGGCCATCAGTGGGAATAGGGTACGGCTCCGCCAAGATCGTCTTGAAGTGAAATCTTCCCTGGTCATCGGCGTGCAGAACTCCGCGTGCTTGTGCCCGGTCCAGGTCCAGCTTTTGTACATCGTATTCACCCTGATCGTCAGCTTGCCAGACATCCATTCGAGCATGTGCGATGGGGCTGCCATCCAACGCCTTGATGGTGCCACTCACAAAACAAGGTGCCCCGCTAGCGCCATGGGCCACGTCATCCCCCAGGGCGTACTGGGGGGCGTCTTGAACGAAAAATGGTCCTAATACCGTCGCCTCGGTACACCCTTTGGGCATCTGCTGATTCATCTCAACCGTCAGCATCGACAAACCCAGCACATCACTGAGCAATACAAATTCCTGACGACCATCTTGGCAAGCGTGTCCGGTCTCGGTGAGGAATTGGACGGCCTGCAGCCACTCTGACTCGGTCAACTGGACCTGTCTTGCAAAGTCGTGCAGATGCAAGACCAAAGAGGTCATGATGGTTTTCAATCTCGCATCCGGCGTATTCGCAAACCGGCCGATGACCGCCTGAGTGAGGGCCGTGGTGTCACCAAAGTTCATCTCAACACCTCCAGGTCAAAGTGCAGTGGGTTATTGTTAGCCATCGGGCCATGCTGAAATTCCGAGGCAGTATGCCTCGATAGTCTTCTGACGAGCGAACTGGCCGCCCGATGAGGCCTCTTGCTTAAACAGGACTCTCAAATGGAAACCTTGGCTCGACCTGACTTGATGTTTGACCTGAGTGATTTTCCCTCTAACCGACGCTGCCGGGAAGCATAGGTGGGACGGGTGGGTCGTCGGGGTGGATGTTCAAACGTCACCATGCAGATGAGTTCCTCCAGCCTTGCCAACGCTTGCGCTTTGTTTTGATCTTGCCTGCGAGACGATTGAGCCTTGATGACCACGATACCTTCTTTGGTGATGCGTTGGTCTTGGAGTCGAAGCAACTTCTCCTTCACGGCATCGGGGAGTGAAGACCGACGGATGTCGAATCGAAGATGCACAGCGCTTGAAACCTTGTTGACATTCTGACCACCGGGTCCTTGCGAACGTATGGCCGTAAATTCAATCTCGTGAAGCGGGATGATGGCTGGCATAAGCTGGCGATGCCTCATGGGTTGGGTAGTGGCGATCAGCGACCCTGCACCTTGACGAGAAGGAGAGGAGAATTCGTTCTGGCACAGTTGGCGGACTTGCCCAGTTTGTAATGGTAGGCCGTGCTGGACTCGAACCAGCGACCTAAGGATTATGAGCACTTGCCTGCCACCATAGAGATGCGCTGTAGCACGAGGATAAAGCCGCCACCCAAAGTGGTGTAGACGCTTGTGCGCTGTGCTCAAAGCTGTGATGCTGGGCGAACCTGCTGGCGGTATTTTCACTATGTCTGTCATCCCCGTGTCCATTGATTACTGCGGGCACCACTTTTCAAAGCATTGCTCCCCGCTTTTGGCTGGTTTTCACTGATTTCGCCAGCGGGCCGAGCGTTACGTGGAGATTTAGGCGAGATTTCCGTGGCGCACGACCGGCGTTACAGCTGCCGGCGCTGGTCTGCCGCCGCATGGAGCTGGCCCGCGAACTGGTGGACCGCGGCATGGCGCTGGAGGACCCGCTGTGGCACCTGCCGCTGTGGGCGGGCTACCACGCCAGCATCGAGAGCGACAACGCCAACATCGTCAACACCGGCCGCGGGCCGATGGCCGGGGCGATCACCGCGGCGCTGTTTCTCGAGGACTTCGTGCCGCCGGACATCGACTGGCTGCACCTGGACCTGTTCGCCTGGAACGACGCTGCCCGCCCCGGCCGCCCGGTGGGCGGCGAGGCGCGCAGGGTGAAGTTACCCGCCGCCCTGGCCTGTGCCGGGCCGGACTCCAGCGCATGCCCGGCCGTCTTCTAGCCCGCCAGCCCGCCGTCGAGCACAGCCACCGTCTCGTGCCCGGCCCAGCGCAGCATCCACCACAGCCGCGCCGCGTACATGCCGCCGCTGCCGTCGTAGGCGACGACCTGGCTGTCGTCGCTCACGCCCCACTCGCGCAGGCGCTGGGCGAAGGCCTCTCGCGTGGGCAGCGGGTGGCGCCCGTTGCGCCCGTTCTTCGCACTCGACAGGTCATGGTCCAGGTCGGCGTGGCAGGCCCCGGGCAGGTGCCCGGCCTCGAAGCTGCGCCGCCCGGCGGCGGTGTCGACCAGGTCGAAGCTGCAGTCGAAGACGCGCAGGCGCTGTGCATCGGTGCGTATCATGGCGTGCAGGACCTCGGGCGTGATCAGGGTGCGGTAGGGCATGGGGAATTCCTTGCGTTGGAGCCAGAGGGGATCGTGCCATGATCTGCCGCATGGACCACCTCGTCATCCTCGTGCAGTTCAACGTCAAGCCCGAGCACCTGCCCAGGTTCAGGGAACTCATCGAGGTGAACGCCCGCGCCTCGGTGCGTGATGAGCCAGGGTGCTTCCAGTTCGACGTGGCGCATGACCCCGCAGACCCGTGCAAGGTGATGCTGTACGAGATCTACCGAGACGCCGCCGCCTTCGATGTCCACCTGGCCATGCCGCACACGCAGTACTTCCTGGCCCAGGCCAAGCCGCTGGTGGAGCGCCAGGTCATCGCGCGCCTGACGCGCACCGTGGCGCCGCCGGTGAAGGCAGGCGACTGAGGTGTGCGGGGCCCGCAGTCGCAGCCGTAGCGTGGTCTAGGGCCTGACCACCGATCGCGGGGTGCGGCCGGCGGCGAAGTCTACCAGGCACCCCAGCCCCTCGCGCGCGATTGCGTCGAAGCACTCGTCGGTCCAGCAGAGGGCGTGCGGGGTCAGCAGGACCTGGTCCATCTGCAGCAGCGGGTTGTCGGGTGACACCGGCTCCTGCTCGAAGACGTCCAGCCCGGCCCCGGCGATGGTGCCGCTGCGCAGGGCCTCGATGAGCGCGGCCTCATCAACCACCGGGCCCCGCGCCATGTTGATGAAGAAGGCCTCGCGCTTCATCACGGCGAAGCGCCGGGCGTTCATCAGGTGGCGCGTCTCGGCATTCAGCAGGCAGGTGGCGACCACGAAGTCCGCCTGCGGCAGCATCTCGTCCAGTGGCATGAGCTGTGCGCCCAGGCCGGACACCACCGCCGGGTCAGCATACGGGTCGGCGGCCAGCATCCTCCAGCCGAAGGGTCGGGCCAGCGCCAGCACCTCTCGGCCGATGCCACCGGCTCCGATCACGCCCAGTGTGCGGGTGGTCAGGCCCAGGCCCATGTGGCCGGTGCGCTCGTGCCAGCGGCCGGCGCGGATCAGACGGTCCTTGGCGATCAGGCGGCCGGCCAGCGCGAAGATGAAGGTCAGGCAGGAAACGGCCACGGGCCGCCGCACGGCCACGGGCGTGTTGGTGACGGTGATGCCGCGCGTGGCCAGCGCCGCCACGTCCACCGAGTCGTAGCCCACACCATGTCGGGCGACGATGCGCACGCGGCAGTCGCTGCGGGCCACGCTGGCGGCGGTGACTGCAGGTGAGTTCACATACAGCCCGTCGTAGCGCGCGGCCACGTCGGGGGTGATCTCGGTCAGCGCCTCGCCCAGGTACTCCCACTCGATGCCCGCGGGCTCGCCGTCCAGCAGTGCCAGCGGCCCTGCTCCGAACGAGGGGGCGCCAGAAGGGGTGAGCAGGTCGCGCGTGAGGCCGATGCGAAAGCGCGCAGAGGCCATCTCAGCGGCCTCCGGCGGCGTGGTCCACCAGCCGCCGCGTCGCGTCTGTCAGCAGCCCCACGTCGGTGCCCACGGCGATCATCGTGTAGCCCATGGCCTTGACGCGGTCGATCCAGGCCGGGTCGGTGGCCATGAAGCCGGCGGCCTTGCCGTGGCGGCGTGCCACGTCGGCCACGCGCTGCATCGCGGCCAGGAAGCGCGGGTCGTCGAACTGCGCGGGCATGCCCATGAAGTTGGACAGGTCGAAGTGCCCGACCCACAACACGTCGATGCCGTCCACTGCGGCGATGGCCTCCACATCGTCCAGTCCGCGCTCGGTCTCGATCTGCGCCACCACCACCGTGCGGGCGTGGTAGTCGCGCATCTTGGCGGCTACGTCGCCGCCGCGGTAGTCGCACTGGGCAAAGCCGAATGCTGCTCCGCGCCGGCCCACCGGCGGGTAGCGGCAGGCCTGCACGATGGACCGTGCCTGCTCGGCCGACTCCACCATCGGGATCATCACGCCGCGGGCGCCCAGGTCTAGAGCCCGTGCCAGGTAGGTGTACTCCCCACGCGGCACGCGCACCATCGGTTCGATCGGCAGACCGCGGCAGGTGGAGAACAGCCACTTCAGCGTCTCGAAGCCCAGGCCCGTGTGCTCCATGTCGTAGAAGACGTAGCGGCATCCGGCATTGGCCAGGATGGCGGACATCCCGGGCGAGAAGAACTCGAAGGTCATGGCACCGACGACGGTGTCGCCGGCCAGGACGGCTGACTTGAGCGCTTGGGTTTGCATGGCGGTCAGCGGGCGTACACCAGGTCCCGCAGCGCCAGCGAGAGCTGCGGCACGTAGCTGATCACCATCAGGCAGGCCAGGACCACCAAGATGAAGGGGATGAGGTCCTTGATGATGCGGTCCAGCGAGATCCTGGCCACCGTGCAGGCGGCGAACAGGTTCACGCCGAAGGGCGGCGTCACCATGCCCAGAGCCAGGTTGACCACCACCACCATGCCGAAGTGCACCGGGTCGATGCCGAAGTGCACGGCCACGGGCACCAGGATGGGGGCGAGCACGATGATGGCCGCACCTGTCTCGATGAACATGCCGATGATGAACAGGGCGATGTTGATGCCCAGCAGGAAGTACGCCGGTGACTGCAGCACTTCCTGCAGCCACTGCCCGATGGCCCCCGGCACGCCGGCGCGCGTGATGAGGAAGGCGAACAGGCCCGCGTTGGCGATGATGAACATGATCACCGCACCAGAGATGACTGACTTGCGCAGGATGCCGTAGAGGTCCTTGAGCTTGATCTCGCGGTACACCAGGGTGCCGATGATGAAGGAGTAGGCCACCGCCACGGCGGCGGCCTCGGTAGGCGTGAACACGCCGCCATAGATGCCGCCCAGCACCACCACGGGCATCATCAAGGCCCAGCCCGCTTGCCAGGTGGCCTTGCCCACGCTCAGGCGGCCGTCACCGTCGTTCTTCCCCCAGCCCTTGAACTTGGCGTAGATCCAGACGAAGAGCATCAGGGCGCAGCCGATCAGCAGGCCCGGGCCCACGCCGGCGATGAACAG
>CAYNSW010000009.1:0-82948 GCA_964400135.1 uncultured Rubrivivax sp.
ACCAGCGACCAAAGGATTATGAGTCCTCTGCTCTAACCAACTGAGCTAACGGCCCGACCACGCCCGGATTGTAGAACCCGGCTGAACCGGCATGCCCTAGCGCTGGCTCAAGGCGTGCGTCATCAACCGCGAGGTGATCTCCACGATCTGAATCATGCGGTCGTAGTGCATCCGGGTGGGCCCAATCACACCCAGACGCCCGACTACCACGCCGTCGACTTCGTAGGGGGCCGTGACCACCGACAACTCTTCGAAGGGAATCACCTGACTCTCACCGCCAATGTAGATGCGCACCCCCTCGGCTCGGCTGGACACCTCCAACAAGCGCATCAGTTCGGTCTTTTGCTCGAAGACATCAAAAAGCTTTCGTAACGAGCCCATGTCTTGGCCCAACTCCTGCACCCCCAGGAGGTGATGCTCACCTGCCAGCACCACCTGATCACTGGACTCGGCCATCGCTTGAGACCCCACCTGAACGGCAGCCTCCATCAAGGTGGCGATCTCCGTGCGCAAGGCATCGATTTCGGTTTTGAGTCGCTCGCGAACCTCTTCGAGCGTCAGTCCGCCGTAGTGTGAATTCAAGAAGTTGGTGGCCTCTATCAGTTCACCTTGGGTGTAGTCGCGTGCCGTGAAGAGGATGCGGTTTTGCACATCGCCATCCGGGGATACCAAGATCACGAGAACCCGCTTTTCTCCCAAGCGGAGAAACTCGATGTGACGAAACAAGCTGCCCTTGCGAGGGGTGGTGACCACGCCGACAAAACTCGACAGGCTCGACAGCAGCTGGGCTGCCTGGGTGATGACGCGCTGAGGCTGATCGGGCTGTAACTGCTCGCGCGCCGCTTGAAGTTCGCTGGGCCATGGGCCGGCAGGCTGCTGGGCATCCAGCGGGCGAGAGGTGAGCATGGTGTCCACAAACAGCCGGTACCCCCTGGCTGTGGGGATGCGCCCGGCACTGGTGTGGGGGCTGGCAATCAGGCCCAGCTCCTCTAGATCGCTCATCACATTGCGAATGGTTGCGGGCGACAGATCCAGGCCCGAAGCGCGCGACAGGGTCCGGGAGCCCACGGGCTGGCCCTCGGCGATATATCGCTCCACCAGGGTTTTCAGCAGGGTTTTGGCGCGGTCGTCGAGCATGGTGGGCCCATTTTACGGAGCCAGCCGGTGCGGCAAACCCGCCAGGGTCAAGCCCACTCACGGGGGCCCCCCGATGCGCTCGACAGCCAGTCGCCATAAACCAAGCGGCTGTGTCATCATGTTTCACATGGCAACGCCCTTTCGCCACGCCGCGCTGATTGGCAAGTTTCAGGCCCAAGGTATCCACGACGCCTTGGACGAGGTGGCGCGCTTTTTGGTCAGCCAAGGGCTGAAGGTGAGCCTGGATGCCCAGACGGCTGCGGCCACAGGCCTCCAAGGCTATGCCACGCTGGAGCCGGGGCAGATGGGCCAGACCTGCGACCTGGCGGTGGTGGTGGGCGGTGACGGGACCATGCTCGGTATTGGCCGAGAGCTGGCCCGCTGCGGCGTTCCACTTGTTGGAATCAACCAGGGGCGTCTGGGCTTCATCACCGACATCCGGATGGACCGTTTTCGGGAGACCCTGTCGCCCATGATCGCCGGTGAGTTTGTGGAAGACAAGCGCGCCATGATCGAAGGCGGGGTGTGGCGACAGGGCCAGTGCATCTTCGAGGGCTTGTCTATGAACGACGTGGTCGTCAGCCGAGGCGCCACCTCCGGCATGGTCGAGCTCAAGGTCAACGTGGGCGATGAGTTTGTGGCCAACCTGCGAGCCGACGGCCTCATCGTGGCCTCACCCACAGGCTCTACAGCCTACGCGCTGTCTGCTGGCGGGCCATTGCTGCACCCCTCGATTGCGGGCTGGGTGGTGGTGCCCATCGCCTCGCACACCTTGTCCAATCGGCCCATCGTATTGCCCGATCAAGCCGAGGTATCGGTCGAAATCGTCGCCGGGCGCGATGCCTCGGTCAATTTCGACATGCAAAGCCTGGCCAGTTTGCAACACGGCGACCAGGTACGAGTTCGCCGCTCTGCCCATCAGGTGCGCTTTTTGCACCCAGTGGGCTGGAGTTACTACGCCACCCTCCGCCGCAAGCTGCGCTGGTACGAGGGGGTGGTCTGATGTTGCGTCGCCTGACCATTCGAGACGTGGCCATCGTGGACACCTTGGAAGTGGAATTGGGCGAGGGCTTTACCGTGCTGACGGGTGAGACCGGTGCAGGCAAGTCCATCTTGATCGACGCCTTGCAACTGGTCTTGGGTCAGCGAGCAGATGCGGCAGTGGTGCGCGAGGGCGCATCACGCAGCGAAGTCTGTGCCGAGTTTGATACGCCTGCCGGGCTGCTGCCGTGGTTAGAGGAAGGCGGGTTTGAAGCCGGCGCCACCTTGTTGTTGCGGCGCACGGTCGACACCCAGGGCCGCTCGCGGGCTTGGGTCAATGGCAGTGCCGCCACCGTGACCCAACTGCGCGAAGCGTCCGATCACTTGGTCGATATTCACGGACAGCATGCTTGGCAAGGCCTCACCCGCCCCACCGTAGTCAGGGGGTTGCTTGACAGCTACGGACAAATCGACACCCAGCCGATGACCCAGGCATGGCGAGTGTGGAAGTCCGCCTGTGATGCGCTGGCACATGCCCAACAAGAGCAGGCTCAAAATGCGCAAGAGCGCGATCGCTTGCTGTGGCAGATTGCTGAAGTACACAAGCTCGATCCTGGCCAGGATGAGTGGGCGCAGCTCAACGAGCAGCACAATCGCCTGGCCCACGCGCAGTCATTGCGAGACGGCGCCCAGGCGGCCATGAACTGCCTGCGCGAAGCGGAGCCCAGCGCCGAACACCTGGCTCTGACCGCCCTGCAAACTCTGGAAAAGGTGGTTCACCTGGACAGCCGCCTGCAGGAGCCCTGCGACCTACTGCGGTCGGCCACCGCACAGCTCGCAGAAGCTGCGCGCAGTCTGAACAATTACTGGCGCCAGCACGACCCCGATCCGAATCGGCTGGCCGAGCTCGACGCCCGACTGTCGTTGTGGATTCAATTGGCGCGGCGCTTTCGCTGTCCTCCAGAAGAGCTGCGGGGGCTGTGCCAAGACTGGGAGTCGCGCTTGGCGAATTTGGAGGCCCAAGGTGACTTGCTGGCCCTGGAGCAACGCCAACGAGAAGCGTTCGAGAGCTTCCGGGCACTGGCCCAAGGCGTGACGGCACAGCGACAGATCTGCGCTCAAAGTTTGTCGACTGCCGTCAGCTCTGCGATGCAGGGCCTGGGCATGCAAGGTGGGCAGTTTGAGGTGAGCCTGCTACCGCTTGACGAACCTCAGTCGGGTGGCATGGAGGCAGTGGAATTTTTAGTGGCAGGGCATTCGGGCGCCACTCCACGGCCTGTGTCTCGGGTGGCCTCGGGAGGCGAACTGTCGCGGCTGGCGCTGGCCATCGCTACCACCACGGCTCAACACCACAGCGCATCGCCCAGCACGCTGATATTCGATGAGATCGACTCTGGCGTTGGCGGCACCGTGGCCGATCAGGTGGGTCGGCTGATGAAGTCACTGGGCCAGCACACCCAGGTGTTAGCGGTCACCCATCTGGCCCAGGTGGCTGCCTGTGCAGATACCCATTTCGTGGTCAGTAAGCAATCGAGACAAGGTTTGACCACCAGCAATATCGAACAAGTCAGCGGTGAAGCTCGGGTCGCCGAGATAGCCCGCATGCTCGGCGGTGAGCGGCTGTCAGGCCAAGCCCATGCCCAGACCTTGTTGGTCCAGGCCACTCAAGACCCGTCCCACAGCCACGCGAGTGCGCGGCCTGCCGCGCGGCGTGTGCGCTCAATCAAACCATCTTCTGCCTGATGCCCATGGAAACATCTGCTCAGCCTCAGGCAGGTACCGAATTGGTGCTGGTCACGGGTGTTTCCGGCTCAGGCAAGTCGGTTGCCCTACACGCCCTAGAAGATGCTGGTTATTTTTGCGTGGATAACTTGCCGCCTCAATTGCTGCGCGACTTTTTGAGGCTTGAGCACGAGCGAGCCACACCCAAGGTAGCCGTGGCCGTTGACGTGAGATCGACGAGTTCGCTGCCCGACCTGCTGCCTTTGGTGTTGGAACTCAAGCGCGAAGGCGTGGGCATCCGTCCTATATTTTTGGACGCGTCGACTGAAGCCCTGGTCAGGCGCTTTTCAGAGTCACGGCGTCCACATCCGCTGTCTGGGCGTGGACAGGGCACCGATGAGTCCCGGGCATTGGTAGAGGCCATCGAGCTAGAGCGATCGATTTTGGCCGATTTGCGCGAAGCCTGTACGGTCGTCGACACCAGCTTGCTGCGTCCCGCCCAGTTGCGGGGCCGCTTGCGGGATTTGGTGGGCATGAACTCCAAAGCCCTCACGTTGGTGTTCGAATCCTTTGCCTACAAGCATGGTGTGCCGCTGGATGCCGATTTTGTCTTTGACATGCGGGCATTACCCAACCCCTTTTATGACCGTGAGTTGAGGCCCCTGACTGGGCTGGATGCACCGGTAGCGCAATTTCTAGGCTCGGCGCCCGAAGTGGGGCGCATGCTCGAGCACATCGAGACTTTTCTCCAACATTGGTTGCCGCACTTTGAAAGTGACCAGCGCAGCTACCTGACCGTGGCCCTGGGCTGCACAGGCGGTCAGCATCGATCTCCCTTTGCCGCTAAAGAACTGTCACAACGTTTTTCCCATCGCCACGGCACGCTGGTGCGGCACCGTGAGCTCGATCTGACAGACTGAGCCCTCTGAGGCATCACCCACTGAGCAGTCGCCTGACAGGCGCTGGCAATGAGGCAGCCAAAGCCTCCTCGCGCGTCATCCAGCACCCAGTCAGACCCCCGGAGACGCTGCCTGTGATGTTTGAGGACACCGACATGGCCAGGCGCGGCGGCAGGGTCCAGCTAAGCGGACGCAAGGTCCAGTCCAGATGGGTCAAGGCGTGTTCAATGTCTGGCTCCCACCCGCCTTGCCCGGGCCAGGCCGATGTGTCCCAAGCGGGAGGTCCGGTGGGTGCCAGCGGGGCCTCGGGCAAGCACCACAAACCCGCCCACACCCCGGTCTGGGGTCGGCGCACCATCCACACGCGCCCAGATTGCTCCAAGCGAAGCAAGACACTGCAGCGCTGGGAGCGCCTGACTGCTTTTCGCTTGATGGGCAATTCGTGTACTCGACCTTGCTCACGCGCTACACAAAAGGTCCGCACCGGACATTCATCGCAGCGGGGTTCACGCCGGGTACACACCTGAGCACCCAGGTCCATCAGCCCTTGGGTGTAAGCGGGCATGTGTGCCGCGGCCGGCAGCAGCGACTCGGCCACCTCCCACAAGGCACGCTCATGCCGCGGCTGTGAGAGATCCTGCTCAAAGCCCGTTGCGCGCGCTAAGACGCGCTTGACATTGCCATCCAAGATGGCGCAGCGATGTTCAAAGCAAAACGCACTGATGGCCGCGGCGGTGGAGCGGCCAATGCCCGGCAGTTGCATGAGTTGCTGCGGGTCACGGGGAAATTGACCGGCATGGTGCTCCACCACGTGCTGCGCACAGCGGTGCAAGTTGCGCGCGCGACTGTAGTAGCCCAGACCGCTCCACAACGCCAACACCTCGTCCAATGAAGCGTCAGCCAGGGCTTGTACCGAGCCGAATTTGGCCAAGAATCGTTCGTAGTAGGTTAAGACGGTGGACACTTGTGTTTGCTGCAACATGATCTCCGACAGCCACACCCGATACGGATCTCGGTTGGCTTGCCAAGGCAGATGGTGGCGGCCATGTAGGCGCTGCCAACGCACCACCGCGGCGGACCACTTAGCGCGATTGACAACCACGGCAAAAATAGGTCGAGCGCTGGGCCTGGACAATTCGGCTGACGGCTCGACCACATCGCCCGCAAGACTGCCCTTCTCGACCGTAAACCTGGGCCTCGTGCTGAAAAGCCCCGTGGGTACCCTGGGCATCTTGAAAATCTCGCAATGTGGTCCCGCCAGCACGGATCGCGCGGGCCAAGGTGGCGCGGACCGCAGCCAAGAGTCGCGCGGCGCGCGCACGGCTGACCCGGTGAGCCGCCAGGCGAGGGTCGATCCCTGCCTGGTACAGCGCTTCACAGGCGTAGATATTGCCGGCTCCCACAATGACCTGACCCGATAGCAGCACCTGCTTGATGGACGCGCGACGTCGCTTCAAGGCCGCAAAAAAGGCGTCGTCGCCCAAAGCGGTGTCAAAAGGCTCGGCACCCAGCCCCTGCAGGCGTTGCCGCGCCGCCCCCTTATACATACCCTCCGACCAGACCACGGCTCCAAATCGCCTGGGATCATGCAAACGCAAGGTACCCTGGTCGGTCACCAGGTCAAAGTGGTCGTGTGGGCCGGCAGGTGCAGGGTGTGTCAGCCACTGTAGCGAGCCCGACATGCCCAGATGCATCAGCAATCCTCCGCCATCATCAGCCCGGCGCCCAGGTCGAGGGGTGAGGGGCAACCACAAATACTTGCCTCGCCGCTGGACGGCCCCCAATTGCCGTCTGGCCAATGTGCCCGGGGCACATCCCAGCGGCCATCGCAACGGTTTGCCCAGGCGGGCCTCAGACACGGTGGCGCCCTCGACGGCCTGCAAGCTTTGACGCGTAACTTCCACTTCGGGCAACTCGGGCATGTCTCATTATGTGAGAATGAAATCGTGAAACGTCTGCGACGCCATTTCGCCCACACCTTGGTGGTGGCTGCTTGGGCATGGGCGAGCGCCATCGCCGCTGCCCAACCTGCGCAGCCACAGGCGTCTGCCGCTCCCGAGCCGCCACACCGCTCAGCGCTGGACGCCCCGCTGTTCTACCAGCTGCTCATTGGTGAGATGCAGCTGCGCTCTGGGCAGCCCGGCGTGGCCTACGGGGTCATCCTCGATGCGGCCCGGCGTACCAAGGACGAGGCACTTTTTCAGCGTGCCATGGACATTGCCTTGCAAGCGCGAGCCGGGGACGAGGCGCTGGCCGCCACGCGCGCCTGGCGAGCCGCCCTGCCGCAATCGGGCGCAGCGCTCAGGGCCCAGTTGCAAATCCTGGTGGCGCTCAATCGCGTGGCAGAGGCGGCTGAGCCACTGAGCGCCCTGTTGTCGCAATCGGATGCCCCGCGTCAGCTGTCTTTGATCCGCTCCCTACCCTCGTTCTTACAGGGCACTTCCGATCCCCGGGCTGCCGCCGAGATGGCCCAACGGGTCTTGCGCGACGCACTGCGTTCGCCCAGTACCCGGGTCGTGGCCCTATCGGCCTTGGGCCGACTCTGGTGGGCCGCTGCCGATGCGAACC
Source organism: uncultured Rubrivivax sp. (assembly GCA_964400135.1). Classification (GTDB taxonomy): domain Bacteria; phylum Pseudomonadota; class Gammaproteobacteria; order Burkholderiales; family Burkholderiaceae_C; genus Rubrivivax. Next base: position 7,308 of record CAYNSW010000009.1, read on the forward strand.
AAGCCCTGGCGTTGGCACGAGAAGCCGCGAGCGAGTCGCCGACGGCGGCCGACCCGGCCTTGCTGGCCTTGGCCATGCTACCGCGCCACGCACCCGCGGAATCCGTCGTGCGCGATCACCTGGCCAGTGCCGCCCCTGACCCAGGCGTTCGGTTCGCCTATGGTCGGGTACTGGCGCAGTCCCAGCGCCTGACAGAAGCTCGCTCGCAGCTGGAGGTGGTGACCCAGCTAAGGCCACAGTGGTCCTCGGCATGGATGACCTTGGGGGCGGTCCTGTTGGAGCTGCGTCAACCCGAAGCGGCGGAGGCAGCCTTGCACTCCTACTTGCGTTTGCTGCCCAATGCCAGGGCAGCCTCGCCAGACCAGGAGCCCTTGGCGGCAGACGACGATGAGGTGTCTGAGGGATCCAGCCCAGACCACAACGCCCGGCTGCAAGCCTGGCTCTTGATGGCCCAAGCCGCCGAAATGCGAAATGATCTGGCCGCCGCAGAAGCCTACCTGGCCAAGGTCGACAGCCCCTCACGCGCTTTGGAGGTTCAGACGCGCCGAGCCACCTGGATGGCCAAGCAGGGCCGCGTGGAAGAAGCCCGGGCGCTCATACGCCGCACACCCGTGCGCGGGGTCACCGACACTCGAGCTCTCTTGGTGGCCGAAGGTCAGGTGCTTCGCGAGGCCAAGCGCTGGAAGGAAGCCTACGAGGTGGCGGCCGAAGCCACACAGCGCTTTCCGCAGGACGTCGAGCTGATGTACGAACAGGCCATGATGGCCGAGAAGACCGATCAGCTGGAGCAGATGGAGCGTCTGCTGCGACAGGTCATCACCCTCAAGCCCGATCATCAACACGCGTACAACGCTCTGGGTTATTCGCTGGCTGATCGTGGACTGCGGCTGCAAGAAGCAAAAGTACTCATCGGCAAGGCCCTGGAGTTGGCTCCTGGGGATCCCTTCATCACCGACAGCCTCGGGTGGGTGGAATACAGGCTGGGCAATCTCGCAGCGGCGCTGAAGTTGTTACAGCAAGCCTACGATGCCCGGCCGGATACTGAAATCGCTGCGCACCTCGGGGAGGTGTTGTGGGTCAGCGGGCAGCGCGACGCCGCTCGGCGCGTGTTTCGCGAGGGTCGCAGCCGCGATGCGGGCAATGAGGTCCTCAAGGAGACCCTGGCAAGGCTCAAGCCTGACCTGTGATGATGCGCGATCCCGCATCCACCCGTGCAGCTGTGTGGGGCCTCGTCGTGTGGGTGGTGGCTGTGCTGTGGGGCTGCGCCACCTCTGCACCTTCTGCTCCCGGCCTCAGCGGTCGATTGGCCTTGCAGGTCTATGCGGGTGGGCCCGGTAGCAACGTCACGCACAACGTCAGTGCGGGGTTTGAATGGACAGGCGATGCCCTGCGCGGTCAGCTCAACCTGCTCTCGCCCCTGGGATCTGTCTTGGCACAAGCCCGCTGGAGCGAGGACGGCGCTTGGTTGAAATCCTCTGGAGGGTCAAGCCATCGGTACGTCGACACGGATGCGATGGCGGAGCAGGCTTTGGGACAGCGAATTCCGCTGGCGGCAGTGTTTGAGTGGCTCCAAGCGCGTCCCTGGCCACAGGCGCCCCATCGGTTGGTGAGCGCAACAAGCTTTGAGCAACTGGGATGGCGCATTGACCTGACAGACCATGCAATGGGTCGCGTCTTGGCGCAACGTTTGGACCCGCCTGGGGTGACATTGCGGGTTCAACTCGACAAGAGCTCCCTGCCATGAAACATCTCACCGATGTCCCGGCGCCAGCCAAACTGAACCTGTTCTTGCATGTTGTGGGGCGCCGCCCCGATGGCTACCACTTGCTCGAATCGGTATTTGCGCTCATCGATTGGATGGACACCTTGCACTTCGAATTGCGCAGCGACGAGCGAATTGCCCGTCACGATTTGGGAGTCAGTCTGCCCGAGGATGACCTGTGCCTGCGGGCTGCGAGGTTGCTTCGTCAGGCGGCGGGGATGCGCGGTCTGCGCGTACCGGGCGTGGACATCAGCATCGACAAGCGCATTCCCTCCGGAGCCGGTCTGGGCGGGGGCAGCTCGGATGCGGCCACCGTGCTGATAGCGCTCAACCGCCTGTGGGGCTTGCAATGGGGGCGCAGCGAACTCCAGGAGTTGGCTGCACAACTCGGGGCCGATGTCCCGTTTTTCGTCTTTGGGCGCAACGCCTGGGTCAGTGGGATTGGCGAAGAACTGCGAAGTGTTGCTATTGAGCAACATACTTACGCTGTCATCAAGCCCTCGGCCTTCATCCCCACCTCCGAGATCTTCAGCAGCCCAGACCTCAGGCGAGATTCCCCCTCCGCTATAATGGAGGGCTCTCTGGATAGCGCAGTGTTGACTGACTTGATCGCAAATTGCGGTCGCAACGACTTGCAACCGGTCGCCGAGTCTTTGTTTCCTGAGGTAGCGCAAGCCGCTCTCAGGTTGCACGAGCGATTTGGCAACAGTCGGATGACGGGTTCGGGCAGTGCTGTGTTTTCAAGGGTGGACATAGACGATTTGTCCGCGGCGACATGGCCCCAGCAAGAACCGCCGCCGCAGGCCTGGACGGCTCGTCTGTGTCACGGTCTGGTGCAGCATCCCTTGCTGCACTGGCTCGACTGAGACGCCAGATTTTCAAGGGTGCGCCTTCGGGCGGGTCCTGTGTAGGGGAGTCGCCAAGTTGGTTAAGGCATCGGATTTTGATTCCGACATGCGAGGGTTCGAGTCCTTCCTCCCCTGCCAAATGTTCAGCAAGACCCGAGCCCATTGTGTCTGAGACCACCGCCATGCTGTTTAACACCATGCTGTTTTGCGGAAATGCCAATCCGGTGCTGGCGCGGGAGATTGCGACACATCTGGGCATTGAGTTGGGACAGGCCAAGGTAGGGCGATTCTCCGATGGTGAGGTGGATATCGAGCTCAACCAAAACGTTCGAGCCCGCGATGTTTTTGTCGTCCAGCCTACCTGTCATCCCACCAATGAGTATTTGGTGGAATTGCTGCTGATGGTCGATGCCTTCAAGCGCGCCAGCGCTCGGCGCATCACCGCTGTCATCCCCTATTTCGGCTACGCCCGCCAGGACCGGCGACCGCGCTCGACGCGAGTGCCCATCAGCGCCAAGGTGGTCGCCAACTTGCTGGAGTCGGTAGGCATTGAGCGGGTGTTGACGATGGATCTGCACGCCGATCAGATTCAAGGCTTTTTCGACATCCCGGTGGACAACATATATGCCTCTCCGGTTCTGTTGTCTGACCTGAAATCCAAGAACTATCCAGATTTGGTGGTCATCTCGCCTGATGTGGGTGGCGTGGTACGGGCGCGAGCCCTGGCCAAACAACTCGGCTGTGACCTGGCCATCATCGACAAGCGTCGGCCGCGGGCTAATGTGTCTGAAGTCATGCATGTCATCGGCGATATCGAAGGCCGCAACTGCGTCATCATGGATGACATGATCGACACCGCCGGCACCTTGGTCAAAGCCGCTGAGGTACTCAAAGAACGTGGTGCCGGCAAGGTCTACGCCTACTGCACACACCCGGTGTTTTCCGGCCCCGCCATTGACCGCATTGCTTCTTCGGCTCTCGATGAGGTGGTCATCACCAACACCATTCCGCTGACCGACAAAGCCCTGGCCTGCCCCAAGATTCGCCAGTTGTCGGTCGCCTTCTTGTTTGCCGAGACCATCCGCCGTATCTCTGACGGCGAATCGGTCACGTCACTGTTTGCGGAGCAGAACAACAACTTCTGACCCGCTCTCGCCGTCGTCTAGTCGGATGGCGGTTTTTTGTACGCCTGGTCGCGGGCGTTTATCCAACATGGAGTCAATATGAAATTTACCGCTTTTGAGCGTCAGCAGCAGGGGACCGGAGCGAGCCGCCGCCTGCGCAACGCTGGCAAGGTCCCTGGCATCGTCTATGGATCGGGATCGCCCGAACTGATCGAAGTGGATCACAACGCGCTGTACTTTGCGCTGAAAAAGGAAGCATTCCACTCCTCTATCCTGGATATGGAGTTGGGCAGCAAGTCCCAGAAGGTGCTGCTGCGTGATTTCCAGATGCACCCTTGGAAGCAGCAGGTGCTGCACGTGGACTTCCAGCGTGTGGACGAGGCCACTCGATTGCGCAAGAAGGTCCCGCTGCACTTCATGGGTGAAGAGAATTCACCCGCCGTCAAGACCGACAAGGCGCTGGTCAGCCACGTTCGCACCGAACTAGAAATCGAGTGCCTGGCTTCACAACTGCCCGAATTTGTGACGATTGACCTGTCTCATCTGGTCAAGGGGCAGTCGCTGCATGTGAGTGATCTGAAGTTGCCAGAAGGCATCAAGGCAGTCCGTCACGGCACCATCAATCCGGTGATCGTCGCTGTCACGATGCCCAAGGACGAGGAAGAAGCTCCTGCGCCGGCCGCGCCAGTGGTGGCTGCTGCTGAGAAGGCCGCGCCCAAGAAGAAAGACGAAAAACAAAATAAGAAGTGATACCCGTGACCAGACATCTGTCTGGTCTTTCAGTTCAAGCCCGCCCTCGAGGCGGGCTTTTGTTTGGTGGGTCCTGTGCACAGGTATGCTTGCGTCCATGATGAAGTTGTTGGTGGGTCTGGGCAACCCGGGGGTCTCTTACGAAGCCACCCGACATAACGCGGGGTTTTGGTGGATTGACGCCGTTGCACAAGCGTTGGGCGTCAGTCTCAAGCTGCAACGGGATATGCAGGGCCGTGTGGCCAGGCACGGAGCCACTGGGGCTGGATCGGTATATCTGCTGACCCCTCAAACCTATATGAACCTGTCGGGGCACTCGGTCAGCGCCTTGGCACGCTTTTACAAGATCGCGCCGGAACACATTCTGGTGGCACATGACGAACTGGACCTGCCCCCTGGGCAGGCCCGCCTCAAGTTGGGGGGAAGTGCTGGAGGCCACAATGGCCTGAAAGACATACAGGCCCAATTGGGTACGGAGCGTTTCTGGCGTCTACGCCTGGGCATAGGACACCCGGGCGTGAAAGACGAGGTCCCCGATTACGTGCTGCGCAAGCCCAGCGCTTCCGACCGAGATGCCATCGATCAGGCGATTGCAAAAGCTATGCAGGTCTTGGATGTCATGCTCAAAGGGGATATGGAGCGCGCCATGATGACGCTGCACGCCAAGCCCCAGCGCCCCAAGCCCCCCCGGCGCGACGCGCCGCAAAGCGCACCAGAGGGCCGTGACCCCGAAGCCCTCCCCTGAGACGGTTGGGTGTCAGCCCAAGCCGCCAGATGACGGCGCAGGTTCGGGCGTACGAGCCGCCTGCAAGAGCTCAAACTTGGCCTGCAGCTGCTGGCGATTTTCAATGCGATGGGGGTTGACCGGAATACAACTGACGGGGCACACCTGTACGCATTGAGGTTCGTCAAAGTGCCCGACACATTCGGTGCACTTGTCGGGATCGATCTCGTAGATCTGTACCCCCATATAGATGGCCTCGTTGGGGCACTCGGGCTCACAGACATCGCAATTGATGCACTCATCGGTGATCCACAATGCCATGATCAGATGACCCCACGCGCCACGAGTCTGAACTTCACTTATTGATCCGGTTCTGCGGTGACTCGATCCTGGAGGCGTCGCAATACCGAGGGGGCTACAAATTTCGACACATCGCCTCCCAAAGTGGCGATTTCCCGCACAAAGGTTCCACTGACAAATTGAAATTGATCACTGGGCGTCATGAACACCGTCTCGACATGAGGCATGAGCTGACGATTCATGCCGGCCATCTGAAACTCGTATTCAAAGTCGCTGACAGCGCGCAGCCCACGGATCACAACCTGCGCGTCGAGCTCGACGACAAAATCACGCAAAAGACCCCGAAACGCCATGACCTCCACATTGGGATGCACAGAGGCGATCTCGCGGGCCATCTCCAGACGCTCCGCAATGGTGAACATGGTGCGCTTGTGGTGCCCAGCCGCCACGGCCAGCACCAGCCGGTCGAATAAACCCGCCGCGCGGCGCATCAGGTCGGCATGCCCCAAGGTCATGGGATCAAAGGTGCCAGGGTAAACGGCAATCTGCGTGCGTCGGCTTGAACTCACAGGCAAGCTCCTGAATCGGCGGTCTGGACGGCATCTGAGACGGCATCAAGTGTAGCCGCGCGCAGCAAGTGGAAGTGCACCTGGCCGGCGCGGCCCTGCCGCAGGAGTTGCCATTGCGGCAAATCAGGCGCAAGAGGACGAGCCGATTCGACATAGACCAGCCCTGCGGGGACCAGCAAATGCCGCACCGTCTCCAGCATGTGCAGAACGTCGAATTGACCAAACGGGGGGTCTAAGAAGACCAGATCCCACTGGGCCGGTACGCCTCGAGCCAGCGCCTGCCGGGCATCGGCACATTCGACTTGAACGGCATCGGCTGCAAGCCGTTGGCGAACGTTCACCAGATTGGCGCAGACATTGCGGTCAGCCTCAATCATCCACACCACGGTGGCCCCCCTGGAGGCCGCCTCAAATCCCAAAGCACCACTTCCGGCAAAGGCGTCCACGCAGCGCCAGCCGCTGAGGTCTTGCCCCAGCCAATTGAACAGCGTTTCTCGGACCCGATCGGGGGTGGGCCGTAGTCCCGGGCGATTCAGCACGGGTAAGCGGCTGCGCCGCCAGCGCCCGCCCACGATACGCACCTCGTGGGATGGAGAAATCAAGCGGCGATTCACTGGCGAACGGCAATGCCGTCGCGGGCCAGCAGCGCTTTGGCCTGGGCGATGGTGAATTGGCCGAAATGGAAAATGCTGGCCGCCAGGACGGCGTCGGCTCCGCCTAAGCGTATGCCTTCGCTCAGGTGCTCTAGCGTGCCCACACCCCCTGAAGCGATCACCGGTATCGGGACGGCGTCACTGACGGCTCGGGTCAATTTCAGGTCAAACCCTGTGCGGGTCCCATCCCGGTCCATGCTGGTCAACAAAATTTCACCTGCCCCGCACTGCGCCATGTGAACCGCCCACTGCACCGCATCCAGGCCGGTGTTGCGTCGTCCCCCATGTGTGTAGACATCCCATCCCGGCCCACGCTCGCCCACCTCGTGGGCTAGCCGTTGTTTGGCGTCGATGGCCACCACGATGCATTGGGCGCCGTAGCGTGAGCTGGCTTGCTCAATCAGTTCGGGGCGCGCGACCGCTGCGGAATTGAAGCTCACCTTGTCTGCCCCGGCATTGAGCAAACGGCGCACGTCATCGACCGTGCGCAGGCCACCGCCCACCGTCAGCGGGATGAACACCTGGGCTGCCACCGCCTCGATGACCGGCAATATCAGATCGCGCTCATCGCTGGTGGCGGTGATGTCCAAGAAAGTGAGCTCGTCAACGCCTTGCTCGTTGTAGCGGGCCGCAATCTCAACGGGATCCCCCGCGTCACGAAGCCCCTCAAAGTTGACGCCCTTGACCACCCGGCCAGCACGAACGTCTAAACAGGCAATAACGCGCTTGGCCAGCATGGGGTGGGTTAGGGGGCAGATGCGGGTCAGAGGCGAGCGCTGGCTCAGCCCGCCAACTCGTCTGCCCGCGCCTGAGCGACCTCAAAATCCAAAGCGCCCGTGTAGATACTGCGCCCGCAAATGACTCCGGCCACCCCCTCGGCCTGTACCTCGCACAGCCGCTCGATGTCTGAGATGCCGGACAAGCCCCCTGAGGCAAACACCGGAATACTCAAGGCTTGTGCCAACTTGACGGTCGCCTCCACATTGATGCCCGAGAGCATGCCGTCACGACCGATGTCGGTGTAGATCACACCTTCGACGCCATGATCCTCAAACTTGCGGGCCAGGTCCACCACCTCGTGGCCTGTGAGCTTGCTCCATCCGTCGGTGGCCACCTTGCCATCTTTGGCATCGAGCCCGACCAGGACATGTCCACCAAAGGCGCTGCAGGCATCCTGCAAGAAGCCTGGGCTCTTGACCGCCGCCGTTCCAATGATGATGTACTCGACTCCGGCATCCAGGTAGCGTTCGATCGTGTCCAGATCTCGAATACCCCCACCCAGTTGTACAGGAATCTCGCCGTCTACCTCCCGCAGAATCGAGCGGATAGCGCTTTCGTTGACGGGCTTGCCCGCAAAAGCACCATTGAGGTCCACCAAGTGCAGCCGGCGCGCACCCGCATCCAGCCAGCGCCTGGCCATGGCCGCCGGGTTGTCACCAAAGGTGGTCGACGAAGACATTTCGCCTTGTTCGAGTCGGACGCACTTACCGTCCTTCAGGTCAATCGCTGGTATCAGCAGCATGATGGGAATGCAGCAGAAGGGGGATCGTAAAGGGCCTCAGGGGCTTGTCGCTCAGGGCCGCCAATCTAGGAAGTTTTGGTAAAGACGCACACCTTGCGCCGCGCTCTTTTCCGGATGGAATTGCGTTGCGAAAATATTATCCTGGGCCAGGGCGCAGGTAAAGCTTTCCCCATACTCGGACACCGCTGCAGTGTGGCGTGGGTCAGACGGTCGGGCGAAAAAGCTGTGGACGAAGTAAAACCAGGGACGCTCACCCGTCCCTCTCCATAGGGGGTGGGCGGGATCGGTGGGCAGAACACGGTTCCAGCCCATATGCGGGACTTTATAGCGACTACCGTCGGGCTGTAATCGCGAGCCCAGGTCAAACTTGACCACCCGCCCGGGTAGCAAGCCCAATCCAGGCGTATCCTGCTCCTGGCTGTGCTCCAACAACATCTGCATGCCCACGCAGATGCCCAGCAGCGGCTTTTGTGCCGCACTGCGCACCACCGCCTCTTGCAAGCCCGTTTGCTGCAATTTCGCCATACAGTCGCGCATAGCACCCTGACCGGGCAGTACCACACGATCCGCATCCAGGACCACCCCTGGTTGCTGCGTGACCACGATCTCGATGGGTTGGCCTTGGGCGGCCAGACTCAGCGCCTGGGAAACCGATCGCAGGTTGCCCATGCCGTAATCCACCACGGCCACTTTTCGCATGGGAGGGCTCAGAGGCTGCCTTTGGTCGACGGAATCAACTGCGCGCTGCGCTCATCGAGCGTCATGGCCATTCTCAGCGCACGCGCAAACGCCTTGAAGACTGTCTCGCACTGGTGATGGGCATTTTCGCCTTTGAGATTGTCAATGTGTACCGTTGCCAAGGCATGGTTGGCAAATCCTTGAAAAAACTCGTAGGTGAGTTGAGAGTCGAATCCACCAATCATCCCACTCTTGAACCGCACATCCATGTGTAATCCGGGGCGGCCGGAAAAGTCGACGACCACACGGGACAATGCTTCATCCAGGGGGACGTAGCTGTGGCCGTAGCGCGTGATACCACGCTTGTCGCCTAGGGCCTGCGCGATGGCCTTACCCAGCGCAATGCCCACATCCTCTACCGTGTGGTGTCCGTCCACGTGGAGATCGCCCTGGGCCTGAACCGTCAGGTCGATCATCCCGTGACGCGCTATTTGGTCGAGCATATGGTCGAAGAATCCGATACCCGTTTGAATATCGCTCTTGCCGGAGCCGTCCAAGTTCACACCCACGCGGATCTGGGTCTCCAGGGTGTCACGCCGAATCTCGGCACATCGTGCAGCGGTCGTCACACAATCTCCTTCAATGCGGCAATCAGGGCTTCGTTCTCTTGGGCAGTGCCTACCGTCAGGCGTAGGCATTGATCCAACAGGGGGTGCTGGGGTGCGACATACTTGACCAGGATCTTACGCGCCTTGAGTGCCTCGAAAGTGCGCTTGGCATCGCCCATGCGCACCAAAATCATATTGGCCTGACTGGGAAAAACCTCAACTCCGGGCAACTGGGAGAGTTGTTCTTGCAGCCACAGTCGCTGCTCGCATATGCGCTCAGCCTGTTTCTCATACTCGCTGGCGTGGTCAAGCGCAAACCATGCGGCCTCGGCATTCAGGGCACTCACGTTGTATGGCGGTCGAACCTTGTCAATTTGCGCTATCAAGGAACTGAGGCCACTCAAGTACCCCAAACGCACGCCTGCAAGCCCGAACTTGGAGAGGGTTCTCAGCACCAATACGTGGGGATGCCGGCCCAGCTCGCCCATGCGGCTGCGTTGCGCAAAGGGCTGGTAAGCCTCATCAAAGACGACCAGACCTCCTTGTTGGTGCACCTCGTCCACGATGCGATCCATGACCGCATCGCTCCACAAATTGGCAGTGGGATTATTGGGATAGGCCAGGTAAGTGATGACGGGGCGGTGTCGTCTGATGGCCTGTAGCATGGCCGCTTCATCGAGCTCAAAGTCGGCGCGCAGGGGTACCCCCACAAATTCGAGCCCACGCAGCTGTGCTGTTTGGGCATACATGACAAAACCAGGAACCGGCGCCAACACACGGGCCCCGTGGGCTTGACACGCTGCGCACAGCAAATCGATGAGCTCATCACTGCCGTTTCCCAAAAGGATCGAGCAGCCAGGCGGCACCTGCGCGTAGTCTTGTAGTCGCTCAGCCAGCGCCTGAATGCGCTCGCCGGGATAGCGGTTCAGGGCCACGCCTGCCAAACGAGCACCCAGTTCTGCCTGCAAGGCTGGCGGCAGGGAAAAGGGGTTCTCCATGGCATCGAGCTTGATCATCCCGCTGCTGGGTTGAATCGCATAGGCGCTCATGCTTTGAACGTCTGCTCGGATGGGGCTTTGCCAAGGAGCGGGGTGGGAATGGGAATGGCCGACCTCCGCCTCGGATTCGAGCCGCATACGGGCAGCCAGCGCGTGGGCAAACAGGCCTTCGCCATCTGCCAAGGTTGCAGCCAGAGGTCCGAGTTCACGAGCGCCGACATCGCTGACCTCAATCAGGCTGCTTCGCTTGACGAAGTCATAGACACCCAGTGGCGAGCTGAAACGGGCCGTTCCCGAGGTCGGCAGTACATGGTTGGGCCCAGCGCAGTAATCGCCCAGACTCTCACTGGTATAGGCGCCCAAGAAAATAGCGCCCGCATGTCGCAGCAGTGGCTCCCAACGGTGAGGCTGCGTGGAGCTGATCTCCAAATGCTCCGGCGCGATGCGATTACTCAATGCGCACGCTTCTTCCATGTCGCGTGTGTGTATCAGGGCACCCCGACCTTGCAACGATGACCGGATGATGTCGGCCCTGGGCATCTGGGGCAACCACCGCTCGATTTCCTGCTTCACGCGCTCGATGTACTGGGCATCGGGGCATAACAGCAGGCTCTGCGCCAATTCGTCATGCTCCGCTTGACTGAACAGATCCATCGCCACCCAGTGCGGTGGCGCGGATCCATCCGCGATCACCAGGATCTCGCTAGGTCCGGCGATCATGTCAATGCCCACCTGCCCAAAAACGCGGCGCTTGGCGCTGGCCACATAGGCGTTGCCAGGGCCGGTAATCTTGTCTACGCGAGGTATCGTGTCGGTACCGTATGCCAACGCCGCGATGGCCTGGGCGCCTCCCACGGTATAGATGGCGTGGACGCCAGCCAGATGCGCTGCCGCCAAGACCAAACGATTACGCTCACCGCCGGGGGTGGGGACGGCCATGATGATCTCACCCACACCTGCGACTTGCGCCGGAATAGCGTTCATGAGTACCGATGAAGGGTAGGCCGCCCTACCGCCCGGTACATAAATCCCCACCCGATCCAGCGGCGTGATTTTTTGCCCCAGCAGGCTGCCGTGGGCATCTTGATAATGCCACGAGCGGATGCTGGACTGCGCTTGACGCTCGTGATAGTCCCGGATGCGCTGCGCTGCCTGGCCAAGTGCATCTTGCTGCTCGGGGTCTAGCCCTTGCAAAGCCTCGCGCATGCCCTCGGGTCCGATGTGCAGATCCTTCACGCCTGACGCCTGCAAGGCATCAAAGCGGTGTGTGAGTTCCAACAGTGCTGCATCCCCGCGATCGCGCACGTCTTGGACGATCTGGGCCACCCGTTGTTCTATCAGCTCATCGGTTTGAGCCGACCAATGCAACGCCTCGGCAAGCTCACGCTCGAACGTCGGTGAGGCGGTGCTGAGTTGTCGAAGCGATAACGGCATATTGGCTCCGGCTGAAGCTCAGTCCGGCATACTGCCGCCGGGCTGACCGACGACCTGCGCCAATGCGTCTATCAACGACCGCAAGGGCTCTCGCTTGACCTTGAGAGCGGCCTGATTGACCACCAGTCGCGCTGAGACAGTCATGATTTGTTCGACTTCCACCAGCTGATTGGCGCGTAAAGTCGATCCGGTGGACACCAAATCGACGATGGCATCAGCCAAACCTGTCAACGGGGCGAGTTCCATGGATCCATACAGTTTGATGAGATCCACATGCACGCCCTTATCAGAAAAGTGCTGTCTGGCTGTCTCGGTGTATTTGGTCGCCACCCTCAGTCGAGAGCCATGGCGGACGGCCTCTTCGTAGTCAAAACCGTACTTCACGGCCACACTCATACGACAGCGAGCTATCCCCAAATCGAGCAATCGGTAGAGGCCGGCCGAGCTGTGCTCTAGCAAGGTATCCAGTCCTGCCACTCCCAAATCTGCTCCACCGTACTGCACATAGGTGGCCACATCGGTGGCTCGTACAAGTACGACTCGCACATCAGGCCGGGTCGTCGGCAAGATCAGTTGGCGGCTGTCTAACGCCTCCTGGGTCAGGGCAATGCCTACCTGCTTCAACACAGGCAATGACTCTTCGAGAATTCGCCCCTTGGACAACGCCAATGTGATCACGACGGTCTCACTTGATGCGCTGAATATCGGCGCCGAGCGCCCGAAGCTTGTCTTCCATGCGGTCGTAGCCACGGTCGAGGTGATAAATGCGCTCTACTGTGGTTTCACCGTGCGCCACCAGGCCGGCAATGACCAGGCTGGCCGAAGCCCTGAGATCGGTGGCCATGACAGTAGCACCCGAGAGCCGATCCACGCCCTGGACAACCGCCGTGTGTCCGTCAATTTCGATGTTTGCCCCCAGCCGGAGCAATTCGTTGACATGCATGAAACGATTCTCGAAGATGGTCTCGGACACTTTGGACGCACCCTGGGCGATACAGTTAACCGCCATGAACTGCGCCTGCATATCGGTCGGAAATGCCGGGTACTCACTGGTACGAAAGCTCACCGCACGGGGTCTTGAGGTGGCCACAATGCGTATCCAGTCAGCTCCCGTGTGCAGTTGCACCCCGGCTTCACGCAATTTGTCCAAAACGGCATCCAGATGCGCCGGTTGAGCGTTTTTCAGGGTGACATCGCCTCCAGCAGCAGCTACTGCACATAGAAAAGTACCCGTCTCGATGCGGTCAGAAACGATACGGTGAGCAGACGCTGGCGCATGCAAGCTCTCAACTCCCTGGATGCGGATTCGGCGCGAGCCATGCCCCTCAATCTGGGCGCCCATGGAGATGAGCAATTCAGCCAAGTCGGGGATTTCGGGCTCTTGCGCAGCGTTTTCCAAAATGGTTTCGCCATCGGCAAGCGTTGCGGCCATCATCAGGTTTTCTGTCCCCGTGACGGTGACCATGTCGGTGGTGATGCGGGCGCCTCGCAAGCGGGTGGTCTTGGCGATGATGTTGCCGCGCTCTACCGCGATCTGGGCTCCCATGGCCTGCAACCCCTTGATGTGCTGGTCCACCGGCCGCGAACCGATGGCGCAACCTCCGGGCAAGGACACCACCGCCACCCCAAATCTTGCCAAAAGCGGTCCCAGCACCAAGATCGAGGCGCGCATCGTCTTGACCAACTCGTAGGGAGCAACCGGGTTGTTGACCGGGCCGGCATCGACCACCACCTCATGATCAGGTCCGCTGGGGCCTTGCACCGTGGCCCCCATTTGTTTGAGAAGCTTGAGGGTGGTGGACACGTCCACCAGATTGGGGACGCGGTGCAAGGTGACTGGCTCGGCGCACAAGAGTGCCGCACACAGCTCCGGCAGGGCGGCATTCTTGGCCCCCGCGATGGTGATTTCACCCTTCAGGGGGCGACCGCCGTGAATGAGAAGTTTGTCCATGAGGCTAGGCAGGCTGGTTCAGGGGCCCAGACATAGGCGTCTCAGGCAGACGCGCAACGGCCGAGCACCCCGCGCGATCAGGCGTGATGACGGGTAGCAGCGGGGGTAGAGGCTGCGAATTCGGAGGGCGTAAGCGTCTTCATCGACAGGGCGTGAATTTGCTCCCGCATTCTATCGCCCAGCGCCGCATAGACCCGCTGATGCCGCTGGACACGGCTGCGGCCTTCGAATTCCGTGGAGACGATGGTTGCAAAAAAGTGACGCCCGTCGCCGTCCACCTCCAAGTGGCTGCACGGCAAGCCTTGGGCAATAAATTCGCGAACTTCTTGGGCAGTAGGGTCGGACATGCCGACATTATGGCGATCAATGGCGGATCTTGTAGCCCTGGTGTAAAAGCCTCAGGCTCAGGCCACACACCACGAGCAGACTGACGGTTACCACCGACAAGCTCACCCAAGGACTGACGTCAGAGACGCCAAAAAAGCCGAATCGAAAGCCGTCAATCATGTAGAAAAACGGATTGAGGTGACTGACCTGCTGCCAAAAAGCAGGCAAGGAGTGGACCGAATAAAACACCCCTGACAAGAACGTCATGGGCATGATGATGAAGTTCTGAAACGCTGCCAGCTGGTCGAATTTTTCTGCCCATAGTCCTGCAATCAGCCCCAGACTGCCCAGCATGGCTGAACCCAGCGCCGCAAAGACCACAATCCAGATCCACTCAGTGGCCGGCGGCACAGCCCATCCCACGGTGACCAAAAACACACCAATCCCCACGGCCAGGCCCCTGACCATGGCACCTCCCACATAAGACACAAACCAGGCCCAGGGCGACAAGGGAGTTACCAGCAAGAAGATCAAATTGCCGGTGATCTTGCTTTGGATCAGGGAAGAGCTGGTGTTGGCAAAACTGTTTTGGAGCACGCTCATCATCACCAGCCCGGGTACCAAAAAGGCCGTGTAGCCCACACCAGGATAGACCTCCAAGCGGCCCTCCAAGACATGGCCGAAGACCAACAGGTACATAACGGAGGTGAGCACCGGAGCGGCCACTGTTTGGAAGGCGACCTTCCAAAATCTCAAGACTTCCTTGCGGAACAAGGTTGCCGCTCCAGACCACATATTGGGGGTTGGCGTTGCGGCGTTCTTCATGGGCGGGGTTCCTGCATGATGTCCAAGAACACATCCTCCAGATCACTGCGGCCGATCTCAAGGTCTTCCACTGTGACGCCCGCTTGTCGCAAATCGGTCAAGACGGTTTCAATCTCCATCGCATCGTGCACGCGCAAGTGAACCATGCGTCCCGTGACGCGTGCGCGTGCCGCCCAGGGCTGCGGTAACGACTGATCGGTCTTGAAAGTCAAACCGGTATGCGCTCGACCAGCCAACAGAGCTGACGTGCGATCCAACGCCACCACGCGGCCGGACTTGAGCATGGCAATCCGCTGGCACAGCGCCTCGGCCTCCTCCAGGTAGTGGGTCGTGAGCAAGACTGTATGACCCTGGCGATTGAGCGAAGCGATGAACTGCCACAGCGTCTGGCGGAGCTCAACGTCGACACCTGCGGTGGGCTCATCCAACACGATCACCGCGGGGCGATGGACCAAAGCTTGTGCCACCAGCACACGGCGCTTCATCCCTCCGGAGAGCTGACGCATATTCGATTGCGCTTTATCCGCCAACCCCAAGGCGTGTAACAGTTCGTCTATCCAATCATCGTTGTGGCGCAGTCCGAAATAGCCACTTTGAATACGCAAGGTCTCCCGGACACTGAAAAAGGGGTCAAACACCAACTCCTGCGGCACAATCCCCAGACAGCGGCGCGCTGCAGCGTAATGGGTCACCACATCGTGGCCCATGACGTGCACTTTTCCAGACGTGGCCCGAGCCAGACCCGCCAAGATGCTGATCAATGTTGTCTTCCCAGCGCCGTTGGGACCCAACAAGCCGAAAAATTCTCCCGGCTCAATTCGAAAGCTCACCTCGTCTAGCGCTTGGACCGCACGCTTCGCGCCCTGATAGACCTTGCTAACCTGGGAAAACTCAACCGCATGCATCTGTTACGTTACCGATTTGACGATGAGGGTCCCAACAGCTCATCTAGGTTTTGACGTATTTGAGACTCAATGGCCGGAGCAAAACCGCTGAGGAGAAACCCCAGCTGGGCTTGCAAATCGAAGCTGTGCGCAGTGACATCCAAGTGGCCGGACACGCCTGTTCGGGAAAAGTGAATGCGCTCGACCCCTTCGAGCATTTCAGCTCGACACCTCAGCCCCAGGCGTTGCTCGGCATCAAGAAGCCATCGCTGGGCCAAGTCTTTGGCTGCCTCGAGGCCCAGATTGTGATCGCGTCGAACGTGAAGTGATGTCACTGCCGCGATCCCGTATCGTGAAGCATCTGTTGTCGCTGCGCAGCGGGGAGCGCCGCCAAATCGCGTACCCGCGCATAGAAGCACGGAAAGTGCCGCTCGCATCGTTCAAAGATCCGCACGAAACTGTCAACCGCGTCGTGGTAGATGCCCTGAGCGCCTAGGCTGGCGTTGTTTACCGAAGACATCCAGGCATCATAGCCGGGGGCCGGCCCATTCCAAGACTGCCGCAGTTGTTGGTAGTCCTCGCGCAAGCGGTCTAGGCGCGCCCGTTTTTGTTGCCGCTTGACTGACAACTCCAGTGAGGAGGCATACAGATGGGTCAGATCGTCTCGGGCCAGCCGTATCAGATCAACCCATTGTTGAGCGCGCGTGTCTTCGGGCATCGCCGGCATACCTCGGCGTTGCTGCCATCGTGCCCAGCCTAGTCGCTCCACCGCCGTGGCAAATGATTCGTTGAATGAGGTATCACCTGGTGCATACACCACTTGGTGCGCCATTTCATGGAAGATCAAGCGAGCCAATGACGCCTCAGGCCAATGGATGAACGTATCCAGCAAGGGATCACCGCCGAGCCAGTCGGTGAGTCCGAGAGTGGAATAGGCGACAACCGGATACACACTCACCTCCCACCCCTGCTCACGCAAAGTAGCGGCCATCGCTTGTGCTTGCGCTTGATCAAAAAAGCCCAGGTATCCCACACAGCCTGCCACCGGCAAGCACCAGGGCTTCAGACTCAGCGAGAACTCTGGTGCTGCTACCACGTTCCACACCACCGCAGTGCGGTCCAACCTGGCGAATCGACGGTAACTCGCACCATCGGGCAGTTGCAATTCGGTCACAGCGAAGTCTCGTATGGCTTGAGAAAGCCGCAACCGTTGCCGCAGCGTCGGGTCCGTCTGTGGATCGTCCAGCACATCTTGCACATGGCGGGCACTCGCTATCAACTGCAAATGTCCGCGTGCTTGTTGCAGGCTGTGGGACCAGACATTCCAAGAGGAACCTTCCACGCGGGAGAGGCTGGCGCATCCGATCAATGCGGTACACACCGCTGACATGGCGCAGGCGCGCAGTAAGAGACGCAGCGGGGTCATGCGCCTGAACCCCGATTTCACAAAGGCGCGGCCCTACGTAGATCCACCAGGCAATCGTAGAAGCTGGCGGCTTGGCCCAAATCGGTCAGCCCCTGATGGGTCAACTCGTTGACATTGGTACCGGCCAAGCCCAACTTGCGCCACCACACGCCTAGGCCCACAACCACACCGACGCGCGCAGCGTCACTGACACGTGCCACACATCGATAAACGCCGCGATCATTGAAGACCTCGACCACCTCCCCATCACGAATACCGCGATGCTGCGCGTCATCAGGGTGGACCTCCACCAGGGGCGTCACTTCCATGCGCTGCAGGCTGGGCACATTGACAAATGTGGAGTTCATGAAGTTTCGAGCAGGCGGCGAAATCATGGCCAAGGGAAATCGCGCGTACCGTTGGGGAGTGGACTGGGCACACTCGTAGTTTGGAATGTAGTCGGGTACGCCCAGACCCGGTGCATCGGCTTGTGCTCGCCCGCTTGGTGTAGGAAAGCCGCCTTGAGCAAAGGGCAGGTCAGGTACCGGCAAACGCTGCCAGCCCACCTGACGCAAGCGAGCGAAGTCAACCGCTTGGGGATCAAAGGCAGCCGCTGCCATTTGCTCGTCGGTCTCGGAAAAGCACGTATCTTCAAAACCCATGTGACGGGCCAAATCTCGGAAAATTTGGGTATTGGGTCGACACTGACCGAGCGGCTCAATAGCCGGCTCATTGAAGACCACATCGGTGTGTCCATAGCTTTTGTGGATGTCGAGGTGTTCCATCTGGGTCGTGGCGGGTAGCACGTAGTCGGCCAGCTCGGCGGTATCGGTCATGAAATGCTCCAGCACCACCGTCAAGAGATCAGATCGCGAAAATCCGGCAACCACTTGGGCAGAGTGCGGCGCCACGGCCACGGGGTTGCTGTTGTAGACAATGATGGCGTCGATTCGCGGGCCAAACAAAGGGCTAGATTCACGGCACAGATCATCGCCGATGGTGGTCATGTTCAGGGTTCGGGGCTCCCGTCCGTTGAGTAAATCGGGACGCTCCAGCGCTTGAGAACGCACCCAAGGAGCAGACCACCCAGAAGACGAGAGCAAGAGTCCTCCACCTCTGTGCTTCCACGCGCCCGTCAGGCATGGTAGCAACGCCACCAGTCGTACGGCGTTGCCGCCACCGCGCACACGCTGCATCCCGTAATTCAGACGGATGGCAGCGCTGCGAGTCAAGCCCCAATCGCGAGCCAGGCTGCAAACAGCATCAGGCGAAATGTCGCAGATCTGGGCCACGCGCTGCGGGTTCCAGGCCAACGCCTTCTCGCGTAAAGCTTCCCAACCACTCACATGGTGTTGAAGATAGTCGTGGTCGAGCCAGTCATTCACGATCAGCTCGTGCATCACCCCCAACGCCAGTGCGCCATCGGTGCCTGGCAAGATGGCCAAGTGCTCGTGACACTTTTGGGCGGTATCGCTGCGGCGCGGATCGATGCAAATGAGCTTGGCGCCTTTGCGTTTGGCTTCTTGGGCCAATCGCCAGAAATGTACCGTCGATGTGACCGGATTGCTGCCCCAAATGACGATGAGTCGGGAGTGCGCAAAATCCTCGACATGCATGCCCACGCGATGGCCGTACGTTGCCGTGAGGGCTGCGGCACCGGCGCTCGCACAAATCGTACGGTCCAGGCGAGAGGCCCCTAAACGGTTAAAAAAGCGCGAGGCCATGGCCTCGCCCTGAATCAGGCCCAGCGTGCCGCTGTAGCTGTAGGGAACGATCGCTTGGGGATCCTTGGCCGCCACCGACTTCAAACGGGTCGCGATCTCCGATAGGGCCTCCTCCCATGAACAGGGCTCAAAGCGCGCTGTTGCCTTTCCTTTGGGGCCGATACGCCGCAGCGGGGTCAACAATCGATCCGGGTGATACGTGCGCTCGGCGTAACGACTCACCTTGGTGCACAACGACCCATGGGTATGGGGGTGGAGGGGGTCGCCCTCAACCCGAATAATTCGGCCCGCTTGCGTGTGCACCCGCATGGCACAGGTATCGGGGCAGTCATGGGGGCAGGCTGCCGGAACAATCCGGGTAGATGCAGGGGCATTCATGAGCGCAACTGTGCCACATTGGGGCAAAATCCGAACACCCTTTTGGCTGCTTGTCCGACTATGAATTTGATCGAGTCCATTCTCAGTGACGCCGCGTCTATCGCCGCCATCCGACGCGACCTCCATGCGCACCCCGAGTTGTGCTACGAAGAGCGCCGTACGGCCGACGTGGTAGCCCAGGCGCTGACCTCATGGGGTATCCCCATTCACCGCGGTCTGGGTCAAACTGGCGTAGTCGGAATTCTTCAACACGGAAGTTCATCACGGGCTGTGGGATTGCGTGCCGACATGGATGCCCTGCCCATGACCGAGGTCAATTCCTTTGCTCATGCGAGCAAGCATCCCGGAAAGATGCATGCCTGCGGCCACGACGGGCACACCGCCATGCTGCTGGCAGCCGCTCGCCATTTGGCTCGGCATCGTCATTTTGATGGCACGGTCTACTTGATCTTTCAACCCGCCGAAGAAGGCGGTGCTGGCGCGCGCGCGATGATGAAAGATGGCTTGTTTGAGCAATTCCCGATGGAGGCCATCTTCGGCGCCCACAACTGGCCGGGGATGAAGGTCGGTCAGGTGGCGGTCAAGCCAGGCCCTGTGATGGCATCGAGCAATGAGTTCAAGATCACGATTCGGGGCAAGGGCTCCCACGCAGCCTTGCCTCACAACGGCATCGATCCGGTACCCATTGCCTGTCAACTCGTTCAGGCCTTCCAAACCATCATCACGCGCAATCGAAGACCCATAGATCCGGGGGTCATTTCTGTGACGATGATTCATGCCGGACAGGCGACCAATGTGGTGGCCGATTCGTGTGAGTTGCAAGGCACTGTGCGCACCTTCACGCTGGAATTGCTTGACCTGATTGAACAGCGCATGAAAGAGGTTGCTCACCACACCTGCGCCGCCTTTGGAGCAAGCTGCGAGTTTGAATTCAAACGAAACTACCCGCCCACCATCAACCACCCCAAAGAGACAGATTTCTTCCGTCAAGTCGCCAAGTCGGTGCTGGGCGCAGAAAACGTGTTGGAATATGAGCCCTCCATGGGCTCAGAAGACTTCAGTTTTTTCCTGCAGGAAAAGCCGGGGTGCTATTTCCACATAGGCAACGGCGATGGAGATCACCGTGTGGCGGGACATGGAATGGGGCCATGTCACTTGCACAACACCAGCTACGACTTCAATGACGATCTCATCCCGCTGGGCGCTACGTTGTGGGTACGCTTGGCAGAGGCCTGGCTGGCACCGCAGGGTACCGCGACTTGATCGACAAGTAGGCTGCCCAGCGCTTACCAGCCGCGCTGGTCAATCTCGGCCACAGCTTGGGCGGGATGGACAAAGTGCACGGTGAGCCAGCCCAGTTGCTGAGCGGCCTGGACATTGGCCGGGTGGTCATCAATGAAAAGCGTGTGCTCAGGCTTGAGACCGAAATGCACCTGTGCGTGCTCAAACAGCCGCTTGTCTGGTTTGACCATCGCCACATCGCAAGAGAACACTCCGGCATCAAAGGTGGCTATGAATTCGTTGCGCTGCTGCAGTGAGCGCGCATAGGGCTTGGGCATATTGGACAAATAGTACAGGCGGTACCCGGCTTGCTTGAATCGCCAAAACAAAGCCACACTGTCTGGCATAGGCAAGAGATGATCGGCGATGGCGTCCACCAACCGGCGTAGATCGCCCTTTGCGGCTCCTGTGCGCCGCGCCAGTCGCTCGACGAGTTCTTCTTCTTGGAGCTGGCCCAAATCAAACTGCGACCAGTCGCTTTGAGGGTCAAA
This sequence comes from uncultured Rubrivivax sp., assembly GCA_964400135.1. Taxonomy (GTDB): domain Bacteria; phylum Pseudomonadota; class Gammaproteobacteria; order Burkholderiales; family Burkholderiaceae_C; genus Rubrivivax. The sequence goes on from CAYNSW010000009.1 coordinate 28,544, forward strand.
GCTTTGAAAGATCTGGGCTGCCCAGTGCTGCGCGGCCGCCTCATCTACCGCCAAGTTGGGGATCACCTGCTGCAGGAGTTCCAGCGGCTTCCAGCGAAACAAAACCGCGCCGAAGTCGAAAACAACGGCACGTCGCGTTGTGCTCATGTCCGGCGCAAGCGGCGTAACAATCCTGCCGTCGACCCATCCAGGAGACTCTCATCGCCCGACTCAAATCGCGGCAGCAGTTCGTGACAGAGTGCCTTGCCCAACTCAACACCCCATTGATCAAAAGAGTTGATCGCCCACAGGGCTCCGCTGGTGAACACGCGGTGCTCGTACAAGGCAATCAGGGCACCCAAGCTGTGCGGCGTGAGCGCCTCCAGGATCAGGGTCGTACTGGGGCGATTGCCCGGGAAGGTGCGATGCGCAGCCAGGGTGTCTGGGTCCATCGTCTGACTGGCGGTAGGCACTTTCTCCGCTCGCGCTTGCTCATGGGTCTTGCCCATCATCAGTGCCTGCGCCTGTGCCAGGCAGTTGGCCAGAAGCTTCGTGTGTTGATCGTGCAGACCGTGCCAAGCTTGACGAACCGCGATGAACTCCACGGGAATCACATCGGTTCCCTGATGGAGCATCTGAAAGAAGGCGTGCTGTCCATTGGTCCCGGGTTCTCCCCAGACCACAGGTGCAGTGGCAAATGGCAGTGTCTGCCCACGCAAGTCAACACGCTTGCCGTTGGACTCCATCTCCAGCTGTTGAAGATACGCGGGCAAGCGGCGAAGGCCTTGGTGGTAGGGGGCCACGCTTCGACTGCTGAATCGATGGAAATTTCGGTACCACACGTCTAGGAGGCCCAGCACCATGGGCAGGTTGTGGCGCACGGGTGCCTGCGCGAAATGGACATCCATCGCGTGTGCACCCGATAAGAACGCACGAAAGTGCTCAGCACCTACCGCCAAGGCGATGGGCAATCCGATGGCGCTCCACAAAGAGTAGCGCCCCCCGACCCAGTCCCAAAATCCAAAGGTCCGCGTGATACCCAAGTCGGCCGCAGCCTGTCTGTTGGTCGTCACACCAACAAAATGCTGGTGAGCCTTCGTGCCTCCTGCTGCATCAAACCACTGACGTGCTGCACGGGCATTGGCCATGGTTTCCTGGGTGGTAAAGGTCTTGCTAGCAATCACAAACAAGGTGCGTCGGGGCTGCAGCCTGCGCAGCACGGCCGCGATATCACTGCCGTCGACGTTACTGACAAAGTGCAGATGCAGCCCGGGCTGTACGTAAGGCTCCAAAGCGGCTACGGCCATCTGCGGACCCAGGTCTGACCCGCCAATGCCAATATTGACGACATCCGTGATGCCGCTGGCCGCGGTTTGTCTGACCTCTTCGGCGAAGGACAGCATCTGATTCAGAACCTGTTGAACCTGCGAAAACTGCCCTCCTGAGCCCGTAGGCGCACGCAAAGCCGTGTGTTGAACAGCGCGACCCTCAGTCTCGTTTACCCGCTGACCGCTTAACATGGCATCGCGCCGGCTGGACAGCCCACACTGCTCGGCCAGCTGGCACAGCAGTTCAAGCGTGGTGGTGTCCCACAGGTTTTTTGACAGATCGGCGAAGACGCCGGGCGCCTGCACAGACAGTTGGTCAAAGCGTTGAGCTTCTTGCTTGAACGACTCGCGCAGGTCCAAGTGTCGACCGACCCCATCGAAGTGCGCGCCTAAGGCCCTCCATGCGGGCGTGGCATCACATCGGGGCCATGGCATCGGATCAAGAAAAGCTGGGCTCACGAGCGCAAGGTCTCGATCATGCGATCGAGCTTGATAGCGTCAAGAGCGAAGGCCCGAATGCCTTCAGCCAATTTCTCGGTGGCCATGGCATCTTCGTTGAGTTCCCAGCGAAAGGCCTTCTCGTCTAACGTGACTTGCGGGATTTCGGCCTGGAGCGCTTCTTGCGCATCCAAAGCCTTGGTCACCGGCATGTGGCCCTGCTGCAGCGTCTGAAGGAGCTCCGGGCTGATCGTCAGGAGGTCACATCCGGCCAGAGCCAGGATTTGACCCACATTGCGAAAGCTTGCACCCATCACTTCGGTGGCAATTCCATGACGCTTGTAGTAGGAGTAGATGCGACGAACCGACTGCACGCCGGGGTCATAGGCGCCGGCGTTCGCCTGTTCGTCCCAGCCAGATCCCGCCGCCTTCTTGTACCAGTCATAGATGCGGCCAACAAATGGAGAGATCAATTGAACCGAGGCCTGACCACAGGCCACCGCTTGGCAAAAACTGAACAGCAATGTCAGATTGCATCGTATGCCTTGCGCCTGCAATTCTCGCGCTGCTGCTATGCCTTCCCAGGTGGCGGCTATCTTGATCAGGACGCGCTGTGGGGCGATGCCGCGGTCCGCATACAGTCGCATCAAGCGCTGTGCCCGAGCAACGGTGGCCCGGGTATCAAACGACAACCTCGCATCCACCTCGGTGCTGACACGCCCCGGCACGACTTGCAGGATTTCACAGCCAAACTGGACCAAGACCTCATCGACGATTTCGTCTAGAGGCCGTGTGCGCCGTTGATCTACTACTTGGCTCAACAAGGGCGCGTACTCTGGCGCCTGAACGGCCTTGAGGATGAGCGACGGGTTGGTGGTGGCATCCTGGGGCTTGAACTGACCCAGCTGATGAAAATTACCGGTGTCGGCAACAACGGTGGTGAACTGTTTGAGTTGTTCAAGCGGATTCATAAGGGCATCGGTCCTGGCTCAACGAGGCAAGCTGTTGACTTCTTTTTCCCAGCGGCTGATCAGGCGCCTACGCTCAGCCGAGGCGCCATATTTCGCATAGTCATAGTTGATGAACTTGATCTTTTTGAAGTCGGGCACTCGGGGGTCCACCTTGGCCGCCAAGTTGGACGGCAGCTGGAACTGTTTGGCCGCAGCACCCATCTCCTGAGCAGCCGCTGTCAGTGACCACTCGTAAAAGCGCTTGGCGGCAGCCAAATTACGGGCGCCTTTGATGATGCTCATCGAACCGATCTCAGCGCCTGTGCCTTCAGCTGGCGTGATCGTCTCGACCGGGAATCCCTGCATCTTCTCGCCTGGGCCGTCATGCACAAAGCTGATGGAAACGGCAGTCTCACCACGGGCCACCGCCTTGATCGGCCCGGTGCCCGAGCGCGAGTACTGCCCGATATTGCGGTGCAGCTTCTTCATGTAATCGAAGGCAGCCTCCTCGCCCATGAGCTGGACCAGGGTGGCCACCATGGTGTAGGCCGTCCCACTGGAGGCAGGGTTGGCCACCTGGATCTCTGCCTTGTACTCGGGCTTGAGCAAATCAGCCCAACTCTTGGGCACGCCGAGCTTTTTCTTGGTCAAGAGCTCGGGGTTGTAGCCAAAACCCAGGGGGCCCGAGTAGATCCCGACGGTGCGGTAGCGACTCTGGGCCGCCTGCTGCTGTGCCCAAGCGTGCAACTGAGGCAAGGTCTGGGACTTGTATTCCAGGGTAATGTCTTGTTCTGCGGCCTGCAAGTGCGGGTCCCCGGTGCCGCCAAACCACACATCGGTCTTCGGGTTGGCCTTCTCGGCGATCAGTTGGGCCAGGGCCTCCCCTGAACCCTTCATGGACATATTGACCTTGATGCCGGTGGTGCGTGAGAAGACGGTTTGGATCATGTTGCACCACTCGGCCTGAACCGAGCAGATGATGTTGAGCTGCCCGCCCTCTTGCCCCCAGGCTGGAGCACTCATGGCCCCCCAGGCACAGGCCAAGACGGCCACCCATTGGCGTGGTCGGGTAACGGTGACAGGGCGTTGACAACGGTTCATGGCGATTCTCCCTCCAGACAGCAAGGCCTCGATTGTCAGGGCAAGCCGCCTCGGGCCGGATCGGTTGACCTGCCCAAGAAACTCGTGCATCATCTGAAATGTAACAAAGTTACATCCACATCCCCATCTCCCTGAGAAATCAACGGGCCATCATGTCTTTTGATCTCGTCTTTTTTGGCGGCACTGGCGACCTGACCTGGCGCAAACTCATGCCCGCGCTGTTTCAGGCTTGGCGTCACGGCAAGTTGCCCGCTCACGGACGCATCCTGGCCGTTGCGCGAGATGAGCGCACGCACGAGGCGTACCGCCAATTCATCCGTGAAAAATTCACGGCCGTCGAGGAGGCCAAACAGCCTTCGGCGGAGGAATTTGACCGCTTTGCCCAGCTGCTGCACTACCGCCGCATGGACTTATCCCAACCCCAGCATTACGCCGGACTGAAGTCATGGCTGGATGAGCGTGCGGCCGAGACCGTGGTCTTGTTTCTGGCCACCAGTCCGCACCTGTTCACCCAGATTTGCTCTCAGCTGGGTCAGGCCGGCATCAACGGGCCACATGTGCGTGTGGTACTGGAAAAACCCCTGGGTCACGACCTCAAAAGCGCGCAAGAAATCAACCGGGTGGTGCGGGCTTCATTTTCTGAGAGGCAGGCCCTGCGCATAGACCACTACCTGGGCAAGCCCGCGGTTCAAAACCTCTCTGCACTGCGGTTTGGCAACGCGTTGTTTGAACCACTTTGGCGAAGAGAGAGTATTGCCAACATTCAAATCACCTTGGCCGAGTCTATTGGTGTAGGGACTCGAGGCGACTTCTACGACCGGACTGGAGCGCTTCGCGACATGGTGCAAAACCATGCGCTGCAGTTGCTGACGATGATCGCCATGGAGCCCCCGTCATCGGGAGATGCCGATGCCATCCGCGACGAAAAGCTCAAGGTGCTCAGGTCGCTCAAGCCATTTTCGGTGGACGACGTGCAGCGAGATGTGGTGCGGGGCCAGTACAGGGCCGGCACCGTGCTGGGTCAAAGGGTTTGCAGCTACTTGGAGGAAGACAAGGTACCTGGGGACAGTCACACCGAGACTTTTGTGGCCTTGCGCACCGAGATACAAAATTGGCGCTGGGCCGGAGTGCCCTTTTACCTGCGAACCGGCAAACGCCTGGGTTCGCGCGAGGCGCATATCGTTGTGAACTTTCGACCGGTACCGCATCCGATTTTCCCGGGGGGCTCACGCGCTAACAAGCTGGTGATCAAGCTGCAGCCCGAAGATGGTTTGGAGCTGCATCTCATGGCCGCCAAGGGCAGCGGGGGCAGCGATTCCTTGGCACCGGTGAAACTGGATCTGGATTTTGAAAAGGCCTTCCCCAGCGAGCGTGTGGGTGCCTACGAGCGCCTCTTGTTAGATGCTTTGGCCGGCCGACTCAACCTATTCGTGCGCAGCGACGAGCAAGAACAGGCCTGGCGCTGGGTCATGCCCGTATTGCAAACCTGGGGCCACAGCGAAGAGCCGCCCCGCACCTACTCGGCAGGCAGCTGGGGGCCAGCGGCTGCCAGCGCCATGATTGCGCGCGATGGTTTTGTGTGGGACGAAGAGGCGTGAACACATGAGCAGCCACTCCCCGCGCCATGGTGGTGCCACTTCGCAGGCTGGATGGGGTGATGGCTCGCTGCTGCTGGAGAGAATTCGCGCCGCCTTACCAGCCCTTCCACCGGCTGAGCAGCGTGTGGCGCAGTTGGTGCTGGCACACCCACGAGAGTTTGCCGCGTCACCCGTGAGTGACCTGGCACAGCGTGCCCAGGTGAGCAAACCGACCGTGGTTCGGTTTTGCAGAAGCGTAGGCTACGATGGCCTGGCCGATTTCAAGCTCAAACTGGCAGGCAGCGTCAACGAGGGAGTCCCGTTTGTTCACCGAGCCGTGGACGCAGACGATAAGGCCGCTGATATTGCCGTGAAGGTAGTGGACAACACGGTCAGCGCCTTCTTGCGTTACCGCAATGCCGCCACAGGCTTGGCACTAGAACAAGCCATCGCAGCGCTGGCTCAGGCGGGTCGCTCGGGGCACCGCATCGAGTTTTACGGCGTGGGCAATTCGGGCATCGTGGCCCAGGATGCTCAGCACAAGTTTTTCCGTTTGGGCGTCCAGGCTCATGCCGTCAACGATGCCCACGTACAAGTCATGAGTGCCACCATGCTCAAGCCCGGTGACTGCGCCGTCATCATCAGCAACTCGGGGCGAAGCAAGGATCTCTTGGATGCAGCCGAAATCGCCGATCGCCAAGGTGCTACGGTCATCGTGATCACGGCCAGCGGCTCTCCCCTGGCCCACTTGGGACTGCAACCCGGTCACGTGTTTTTGGCAGCCGATCATCCCGAGGCGTATGACCGCTATAGCCCTATGGTCAGTCGCCTGCTGCACTTGCTCATCGTCGACATTCTCACCACCGGAGTTGCGTTGCGACTGGACAGCCCCACGCTCAGACCGATGCTGCAAGAAATCAAGAAGAACTTACGACTGCGCCGTCACACGGAGGCCTAAAGGCCCAACAGGCTGTCAACACCATACAACGCCGCCAGTTGGCGCAACTGAGCCGGTGCCTGCTCCACAACCAAGGTATGGCCCTGCACCTGGGCCCGTCGGCGACACTCAAGCAAGACCGCCAAAGCAGACGAATCAAATTCACGCAACGAAGCGGCGTTGACGACCCACTGCTCACCTTGAAGCTGCGGGCGCAACGACTCGCTCACGGCCCGGGCTTGGGCCAAGGTCAGGATGTCAGGCAGGCTGTGGGTCACGGGTTTGCCTCGGGACTGAACGTCAAGGTCTTAGCGCTTGGCTGGACCCGCAGAGGACGCCTTGCGATTGAGGTCGCTTAAGGTGGAAATCAAGGCCTCCACGCCTCCGTTGGACACAATGGGCGCAAACTGCGCCTTAAAGCTGGTGTCGGCCAACCACACCCCAAGAACGTTCACATCGTAAATACGCCATCCCTGATCGGTCTTCTCCAGGCGATAGTCCAGCTGAATCGGCTCTCCCTTGCCCTTGACCTCCGTGCGCACCACGATATCGGCATCAGCAGGCGCTGAGCGCAGCGGCTTGAGATAGACAGTGTGGTCACGTACCTGGGACAAAGCGCCCGAGTAGGTACGCACCAACAGCGTTTTGAATTCTTCGACCAGACGCTTTTGTTGCTCGGGAGTCGCCGAACGCCACGGGCGCCCCACCGCAATCGCGGTCATACGCTGAAAGTTGACATGGGGCATGACCTTGGTATCTACCAAGGTCATGACCTTGGTCATATTGCCCGCCTGAATGTCTTTGTCGGCTTTGACTGCCTCGATGACTTCGGTCGAGATTTGGCGCACCAACGCGTCGGGCGCTGTAGCGCTTGACTGAGTTGCGGTTTGCGCCCAAGCCCATGAGCTCATCACAAGGACACCAGCGGTTGCCAGCCGGGTCCAGCTCAAGAAAATCTTGCTTTTGGAGGTCATATCGATACCAACGCTCAAATGAATTATTCGTTGACAGAATCCGCATCGTCATTGGCGATGAGACTGCGGCGACGTGACAGATAGGCTTCGCGCAAGAAGACATATTTGTCCAAGGCTATTTGACTGACCACGCTTGATGCTCCCAACAAATCGGCTCGCCTATGGATCAATTCCAACCCGAGCAGCGTGTTGCGTGAGGGCACCGTAGCGGCCAATGTGGGCAAGGTCACTTGCCGATCCAGCGGCATTGCGACCAGGTCACGCAGCGAGCTCGGTCCCAACAAGGGCAGCACCAGATACGGTCCTGCCGGAATCCCCCAGTGACCCAAGGTCAGCCCGAAGTCTTCGGGCTCTCGCTCCAGTCCCCAAGCGGTGGCCACATCGACCAGTCCGCCAAGCCCCAATAGAGTGTTGGTCATGACCCGCGCGGTCATGGAAAGCGTTGTTCGCCCTTTACCCTGAAGCAAATGGTTGGTGGCAGACCACGCATCGGTCACATTGTCAAAGACGTTGCTCACGCCAGTTTGAACAACATCGGGCACAACCCGCCGGTAGGTGCGGGCCACGGGCGACAAGAAGGCCTCATCGACTGCTTCATTGAAAGCAAAGATGTCGCGATTCAGCGTCTCCAGCGGGTCTGCCTTGGCAGCCCATCGCTGGGCACTTTCAACAGCTGCCGAGGCCTGGTGTGCAACAGGCAGTTGCGTGGACGCGCAGCCCGTGACCCCAAGCGTGATGACGACCAGTGCTACGCGAGGAAAGCCCCACACGGGCCGTTTGATTCCGAGCCGGTTCAGCACTTGCCTCACGGCTTCGCACTCCCGCCCGCTGAGCCCGACTCGGTTGCTTTACCGGCAATGAATTGGCCGATAAGGTTTTCCAAGACCACGGCCGACTGCGTCTGGGTGATGGTGTCGCCAGCCGACAAATTGGCCGTTGCAGATCCCGGCTCAATGCCGATGTACTGGTCTCCAAGCAGGCCAGCGGTCAGGATCTTGGCAGACGAGTCCTTCGGAAAGGCAACCGAAGGGCTCAGCTCGAGGGTCACCAGGCCCTGGTAGGAAGCGGGATCCAGGCGGATGGCCACGACACGACCGACCAAGACTCCGGCACTGCGCACGGGAGAGCGCACTTTGAGTCCTCCGATATTGTCAAAACTTGCCTGTACCTGGTAGCCCTGCTGGGCTCCGAAGCTGGCCAGGTTGGCCGCCTTGAGGGCCAGAAAGACCAACGCGGCCATACCCAGAAGCACAAACAGACCCACCAAGGTTTCGATGCCTTTTTTGTTCATACTCGTTGCACCCGTATCAATTTATCAAGGTGTGGAAAACATCAAGGCCGTGAGTACGAAATCCAGCGCCAGGACGCTCAAAGACGAGACGACCACGGTACGGGTGGTCGCATAGGCCACCCCCTCTGGTGTGGCCTGCGTTTCATGCCCCTGGTACAGGGCCACCGCAGTGCACACCACACCAAACACGGCACTCTTGACCACCCCGTTGCCCACATCGCGCCAGACATCCACCCGCGACTGCATGATGCTCCAGAAATTTCCTGCGTCCACTCCAATGAGCATCACGGCCACCACATAGGCCCCCAAGATACCCACTGCAGAAAAGAGTATGGCCAGCAAGGGCATAGACACCATGCCGGCCAAGAAACGTGGCGCGAGGATGCGGCTTTTGGGGTCTACGGCCATCATCTCCATGGCCGCCAACTGCTCCCCGGCTTTCATCAGACCGATTTCAGCCGTCAGGCTTGTGCCTGCCCTTCCCGCAAACAACAGGGCGGTGACCACCGGGCCCAATTCTCTGACCAGGGACAAGTTGACAATCAGACCTAGGGACTCGGTCGCGCCATAGGTCACCAAGGCGTAATACATCTGCAATGCCAGGACAAAACCCACTGCGGTGCCCGACGCCACGATGATGAGCAAAGACAAATTGCCCACCGCATGAATCTGGCTGATCACCAGATCAAAGCGCCGCAGCGCCGCAGGAATAGCCTTGATGAGATCTGCAGTAAACATGGCGGCGTGGCCCAGCGACCTGAGAACCGACAGCGTTCTCGCCCCCAATAGGCTCAAGGCACGATGAGACAGAAAGTCCATGGTCAATGCCCCTTGCCCATCTGCATCGAGAAGTCTTCGTCGATGCTCGGGGCGGGGTAGTGAAACTTGACCGGGCCATCAGGCTCACCTCGAACAAACTGGCGCACCTCAGGATCCGTTGAGGCCATCAACTCACTGGGGGCGCCTTGTGCCACGATGCGCCCACCGTTGGCCATCAAGATCACGTGGTCGGCGATCGCCATACATTCAGGCACGTCGTGAGAAACGACCAATGAGGTCGCCGACGTGACATCGTTGAGGGTACGAATCAACTTGGCCGCCACCCCCATCGAGATCAGATCAAGCCCAGCAAAAGGCTCGTCGTACATGATCAATTCGGGATCCAGCGCGATGGCGCGGGCCAAGGCAATGCGCCGTGCCATGCCCCCGGAGACCTCCGATATCCGCAATCCGGCGGCACCGCGCAAGCCCACAGCGTTGAGCTTCATCAACACGATGTCGCGAATCATGGCCTCGCTCAGGTCGGAGTGCTCGCGAAGTGGAAATGCCACGTTCTCAAAAACCGAAAGGTCGGTGAAAAGCGCGCCAAACTGAAACAACATGCCCATGCGGCGGCGCAAGGCAAACATCTGCTCACGGTCTGCGGGGCGTATGGTTTGGCCATCGAAGCGCACCTGCCCAGAGCTCGCTGCATTGCTGCCACCGATCAAGCGCAGCAAGGTGGTCTTGCCACAGCCCGAGCCACCTAGGATGGCCGTCACCTGCCCGCGCACGAACCGCAGCGATATGTCGCGCAAGATCGTTCGGCTCGCGTCGTAGCCAAACGTCACGTGATCAATCTCAATGAGGGCGTCGGATTCCACCGCAGGTGTTGCCAGAGACACAGGCGGGTATTGTCTCACGCCTCAGTAAAAACCCTAGTCCCGGGGCGCCACCTCCTGCATGAGCGCCTGGTCGGGTTCACCGAGGCAGAGCGCTCACTCCCATCAGGTACTCGTCGATCGCGCGTGCAGCCTGGCGGCCCTCGCGGATAGCCCATACCACCAGGCTCTGGCCGCGGCGCATGTCACCTGCTGCAAAGACCTTATCCCGGGAGGTCTTGTATCCACCCGTCGCATCCGTACCGGCCCTCGCGTTGCCCCGATTGTCACGCGCCACACCAAAGGCGTCCAGCACACTGGCCAGTGGCGAGGTGAACCCCATGGCCAACAGGACCAAGTCGGCCGGATGGTCCTCTTCGGTGCCGGGAACCTCCACCATCTGGTGGCCTTGCCACTGCACGCGAACGGTCTTCAGCGCCGTGACCTGTCCGGCCTGGCCCACAAAGGCTTTGGTGGCAATGGCAAATTCGCGCTGGCACCCCTCTTCGTGACTCGAGCTCGTGCGAAGTTTGTAGGGCCAATAGGGCCAGGTGAGCGGCTTGTCTTCGTCCTGCGGCGGCATGGGCATCAGCTCAAACTGCGTCACGCTGGCTGCGCCGTGGCGATTACTGGTCCCCACACAGTCGCTGCCGGTATCTCCGCCCCCAATCACGATGACGCGCTTGCCGTCGGCGCGAATCTGTCCGCCCACCTTGTCGCCCGCCACTACCTTGTTTTGCTGTGGCAAGAACTCCATGGCGAAATGAATCCCCTTGAGGTCTCGACCGGGAACGGGGAGGTCGCGGGAGGTTTCACTGCCTGCGGCCAACAAGACTGCATCGAAATCCTGCAAGAGTTGCTCTGGCGAGATGGTGGTGCGGGCGTCGTTGGTCACCTTGGCCCCGGGACCCTCAGCGGGCATCGGCCCCACCAACACGCCTGTTTTGAAAATCACCCCTTCTGCACTCATTTGCTCGACCCGGCGGTCGATGTGTGACTTCTCCATTTTGAAGTCAGGAATGCCATAGCGCAGCAGCCCACCAATACGGTCATTTTTCTCATATACGGTCACCGCATGCCCTGCGCGCGCGAGTTGTTGCGCAGCGGCCAAGCCAGCCGGGCCGCTGCCCACTACTGCTACGGTCTTGCCAGTCCGCTGTGCCGGCAACTGGGGCTGAACCCACCCCTGTGCCCACCCTCTGTCGATGATGGCATGCTCAATGGATTTAATACCCACCGCGTCGTCGTTGACATTGAGCGTGCAGGCCGCTTCGCACGGCGCCGGACACACCCGTCCGGTGAACTCAGGAAAGTTGTTGGTCGAGTGCAAAACATCCAGCGCTTGGCGCCATTGATCTCGATAGACCAAGTCATTGAAATCGGGGATGACGTTATTGACCGGACATCCGCTGTTACAAAACGGAGTGCCGCAGTCCATGCAGCGCGCACCTTGATCACGGGCCTGGGTCGATGTCAGCCCAATCACGAACTCCTTCCACGTCTTGAGCCGCTCGGTCACTGGCGCGTAGCCTTCGTCTACACGCCGGTATTCCATGAAGCCTGTGACTTTTCCCATGATCGTCCTTTGTTCTGAAAATTTCGCGGCTGATCAGACAGCAGCAACCTTCTGTGTTAGCTCCGACCGGTGGGGGGTAGCCCGCTGAGCGGCCTCCCCCAGAGCTCTGCGGTACTCGTTAGGGAAGACCTTCACAAATCGACCCAAAGCCGTCGACCACTGATCGAGAATTTCCCGCGCACGCAGGGAACCCGTCCATCGGTGATGATCTTCGATGAGTTTGCGCAGCTGTACTTCATCGGTTTGTTCGCGGTGCCATACCGAACTCGGCCCCGAAGCCTCCTGCTCGCTTGCGCTGAGAACCTTCTCCAAACTCACCATGCTGGTGTTGCAGCGCTTGGCAAACTGACCGTCCTCGTCGTACACATAGGCAACACCACCGCTCATGCCCGCAGCAAAGTTGCGGCCCGTGCGACCCAACACCACCACCGTTCCCCCAGTCATGTACTCACAGCCGTGGTCACCCGTTCCCTCCACCACCGCACTGGCTCCTGACAATCGAACGGCAAATCGCTCTCCTGCCACCCCCCTGAAGAATGCCTCTCCGCGCGTCGCCCCGTAAAGTGCCGTATTGCCGATGATGATGTTGTGGAGGGCCTCGCCGCGAAAGTCGATGCTGGGACGAACCACCACCCGACCTCCAGACAGGCCCTTGCCCGTGTAGTCATTGGCGTCTCCAATGAGGTACTGGGTAATGCCAGGCGCCAGGAAGGCGCCAAAGCTTTGTCCTCCAGTGCCTTCCATTTGCATGAAGATGGTGTGATCAGGCAGACCCTGCGGGCGATGTTTGACCAACTCGCCCGACAGCATCGCCCCCACCGAACGATTGACATTACGAACTTCTTCGATGAAGTGAACCTTCTCGCCTCGCTCGATGGCGGGTCGACACTTGTCGATCAACCTCAGGTCCAGCGCCCGCTCCAGTCCGTGGTCCTGCGCCTCGACCTGATGGCGGGCCACCGTGGCCTCTACGGCGGGCTGGAAAAAGATACGGCTGAAATCCAGTCCGCGAGCCTTCCAGTGGCTCACCCCCTTGCGGGTGTCCAGTAGCTCACTGCGGCCAATCAGATCATCAAACCGGCGGACGCCCAACTGAGCCATGATCTGCCGAACTTCCTCGGCCACAAAGAAAAAGTAATTGACCACATGCTCCGGCTTGCCCGTGAACTTCTTGCGCAGCGCCGGATCTTGCGTGGCCACCCCAACCGGGCAAGTGTTCAGGTGGCACTTGCGCATCATCAAGCATCCTTCCACTACCAGCGGCGCAGTGGCGAAACCAAATTCATCGGCGCCCAACAAGGCGGCTACCACCACGTCGCGACCGGTTTTCATCTGCCCATCGGCCTGCACGCGGATGCGGCCACGCAGGCGATTCAAGACCAGGGTTTGCTGAGTTTCGGCCAGCCCCAATTCCCACGGTGTACCCGCATGCTTGATCGAGGACCATGGCGATGCGCCTGTTCCACCGTCGTGTCCCGCTATGACGACATGATCGGCTTTGCATTTGGCCACGCCAGCAGCAATGGTCCCCACGCCCACTTCACTGACCAGCTTGACGCTAATGCTGGCGGTGGGATTGACGTTTTTCAAGTCGTGAATGAGCTGAGCAAGGTCCTCAATCGAGTAGATGTCGTGATGCGGTGGCGGGCTGATCAGGCCCACCCCCGGCACTGAGTAGCGCAAGAAGCCGATATAGGGGCTGACCTTGCCACCCGGAAGCTGTCCCCCTTCGCCTGGCTTAGCACCCTGGGCCATCTTGATTTGAATCTGATCCGCACTGACCAGATACTCTGCCGTCACACCAAAGCGGCCGGAGGCCACTTGCTTGATCCGACTGCGCAGGCTGTCGCCCTCTTGCAGCTCCAAATCCGCTTCGACAACGTCAGCGCCAATCACGTCGCTGAGCTTGGTCCCCGAAGCAATCTTGTGACCCTGCAGCTCTTGTCGGTAACGGGCGGGGTCTTCGCCGCCCTCCCCCGTGTTGCTCTTGCCGCCAATGCGGTTCATGGCCACTGCCAACGTGGTGTGCGCCTCTGTTGAGATAGAACCCAAAGACATGGCTCCAGTGGCAAAGCGCTTGACAATCTCACTAGCAGGCTCGACCTCGTCAATAGGAATGGCGCGGGAGGGGTCAACGCGGAATTCGAACAGGCCACGCAGCGTCATGTGCCGCTGGCTCTGGTCGTTGACTATCTGCGCATACTCCTTGTAGGTGTCAAAGCGATTGGCGCGTGTACTGTGCTGCAGCTTGGCGATCGCGTCGGGAGTCCACATGTGCTCTTCACCGCGCACGCGCCAGGCGTACTCACCCCCCGTGTCCAACGATTGCGCCAATAAGGGGTCATTGCCAAATGCGCCGCGGTGCATGCGTAGCGCCTCTTCAGCCACTTCAAACACACCAATTCCACCCACTTGAGAAGCAGTCCCCCTGAAGTACTTCTCCACAAAGGATCGCTCCAGACCTATGGCCTCGAACAATTGCGCTCCGCAATAGGACATATAGGTGCTCACGCCCATCTTGGACATGATCTTGGACAGCCCCTTGCCAATGGCCTTGACGTAGTTGGCAATTGCTTTTTCAGGAGACAAAGCGCCGGGCAAGTCCCGGTGCAAGTGCATGAGCGTTTCCATCGCCAAGTACGGATGTACGGCCTCAGCTCCATAGCCCGCCAGCACGGCAAAGTGGTGCACCTCTCGCGCTGAGCCGGTCTCCACTACCAAGCCGGCTGTGGTGCGCAATCCCGCCCTCACCAGGTGGTGATGAATCGCTGATAAGGCCAAGAGCGCTGGAATGGCCACCTGTTCGCGATCCATACGCCGGTCAGTGATGATGAGAATGTTGTGGCCACTGCGAATGGCGTCAACGCTCTCGGCACATAACGATGCCAGTTTGGCCTCAACGCCTTCATGCCCCCAGGCCATGGGATAGGTGATATCCAGCTCGTAGCTGCGGAATTTCGCCGCCGTGTGCTTTTCGATGGCGCGCAGGCGCGCCATGTCCTCAAAGTCGAGCACCGGCTGCGTCACCTCCAATCGCATGGGCGGGTTGATGGCATTGATGTCCAGCAAATTGGGCTTGGGCCCAATAAAGCTGTTAAGTGACATCACGATCGCCTCGCGTATGGGATCGATTGGCGGATTTGTGACCTGGGCGAACAGTTGCTTGAAGTAGTGGTAAAGGGGCTTGTTGCGATCCGACAGCACGGCCAATGGGGAGTCATTGCCCATCGACCCGACCGCCTCTTCACCCTGGGCCGCCATGGGGCTGAGCAAGAACTTCAGGTCTTCTTGGGTGTATCCAAAGGCCTGCTGACGATCGAGCAAAGTCTCTTCAAACTGAGCAGTCTCGTGTGTATCGACGACGATGTCGTCGAGCTTAATGCGGACGTTTTCAATCCACTGTCGATACGGCTTGGCAAACGCAAATTGATTCTTCAGCTCCTCATCATCAATGATGCGTCCTTGCTCAAAGTCGATGAGAAACATCTTGCCCGGCTGCAGACGCCACTTCT
Organism: uncultured Rubrivivax sp.; assembly: GCA_964400135.1. Classification (GTDB taxonomy): domain Bacteria; phylum Pseudomonadota; class Gammaproteobacteria; order Burkholderiales; family Burkholderiaceae_C; genus Rubrivivax. The sequence continues at coordinate 43,847 of CAYNSW010000009.1, forward strand.
TCACGATACGGTTCTCGGCAATGGGCAGTACGCCTGTTTCCGAGGCCATCACGACCAGATCATCGTCGGTGACCAAATAGCGGGCGGGTCGCAAGCCATTGCGATCCAGGGTAGCGCCGATTTGCTTGCCGTCGGTAAAGACCATCGCAGCAGGCCCGTCCCAAGGCTCAATCATGGCCGCGTGGTACTCGTAGAAAGCTCGACGGCGCGGGTCCATGTGCTCGTGCTGCTCCCACGCCTCGGGGATCATCATCATCGCCGCGTGGGCCAAAGGGTAGCCGGCCATGGTCAACAACTCCAAGGCGTTGTCGAAAGTGGCCGTGTCACTCTGGTGCTCGAAGCTGATGGGATAGAGCTTGCGCAGGTCATCACCCAAGACAGGCGACTTCATCACCCCCTCGCGGGCGCGCATCCAGTTGAAGTTGCCCTTGACGGTGTTGATCTCGCCGTTATGGGCCACCATGCGGTAGGGATGGGCCAGCGGCCACTCCGGGAAGGTGTTGGTTGAAAAGCGCTGGTGCACCAATGCCAGGGCGGAAACGGTTCGCTCGTCGGCCAAGTCGCGGTAGTACTGGCCGACCTGATCGGCCAACAGCAACCCTTTGTAGATCACCGTGCGAGAGCTCATGCTGGGGACGTAGTACTCGCGGCTGTGGGTGAGATTCAAAGCCTGAATGGCCGCCGAAGCGGTCTTGCGGATGACGTAGAGTTTTCGCTCCAGCGCGTCGGGAACGATGATGTCGGGCCCGCGGCCAACGAACACTTGGCGGATCACAGGCTCTTTGGCGCGCACTGCGGGGCTCATGGGCATTTCGCGGTCCACCGGGACGTCACGCCATCCGAGCAGGACTTGGCCCTCGGCACGAATGGCTCGCTCCATCTCCTGCTCACACGCCAGACGAGACGCATGCTCTTTGGGCAGGAAAATCATGCCCACACCGTATTCGCCAAGTGGGGGCAAAGCGACACCGGCAGCAGCCATCTCGGCCCTGTAAAACTCATCGGGTATCTGGATGAGGATGCCCGCGCCGTCACCCATCAGTTTGTCAGCGCCCACGGCGCCGCGGTGATCCAGGTTTTCCAATATCTTCAGGCCTTGCTGCACGATCGCATGAGAGCGGTCTCCTCGGATGTGGGCCACAAAGCCCACACCGCAGGCGTCGTGCTCGTGATGGGGCGAGTACAAGCCCTTGTGCGCTGCATGGCGAACAAGTGCGTCGGGCACATCGGCCTCGCGTGAGGAGGCGCCAAAGGGAGGGGCAGCTGTCATGGGCAATCGTCCTGCAAAGCGGCAGCCCCTGATGGGCTGCGCAAATGAAGAGAAAGGGCGGCGAAGGACTGTGCGGGAAACGAGCTCAAGCCGCCTTTTTGCAGCCAACCCAAGCTACTTTGGGAGTACTGCAGCGCACAAAGCTTACTTCAAAAACACTGCGGTTGCATCTCGATTAAATAGGGTCAGAATCTATTATATAAAATCGGGGTTTCATTGATGATTTAAATAGGGACACATTACTCGGGTCTACGGGGCCTGCCCCGCGGTCGGGCGCTCAAAGTCCGCCCACTCTCCCGCTCCAGTTGCTGCAAGAAGACCGCATCGCCCCATGGACGCCCCCGGCGCAAACACGCCTCAATGTCAGCCACCCGGGTTGCTCCCAGGGGTTGATCGAGCCAGACTCGGTAGGCCGCCTCACGCTCGAACGGGGTATTGCCCAGCGCCCAGTAAGCAGGGGGATCGCTGATCGAGGGGTCAGCCGCTTGACCCAAATGGTGAGCGCAACTGGACCAGGCCCACACCGAGGGGCCCGCTTCAGCCGGGTCTGCCGTGACCCTGGATGCCGACTCCACATAGCGCAGGGCGTCGAGTTCATGGTCACCCCCCTGGACCACGCAGGCTTGGAATCGACCGTCCCACAGGGTACCGCTTCGGCCATGACGGCGATTGAACGCGGCCACGTAAGAGCGTCCCAAGTCCTGCATGAAGCGGCCCAAGGCCGGCGCCTCCAGCGGTGTGACCATCAAGACAAAATGGTCATCGCACAACGCCCAGGCGTGCAGACGCACCGCGTGCCCCGACAGGCAGCTCACGAGCGTGTTATGCCAAGCGCGTCGATCAGCATCGTCTGCCACGATCGGTTGGCGGTTGTGCCCCCACTGCACCACCAAATGAGGGCTAGAGGTTCGCACAAACCGGGCAGCGCGGGCCATGACAGGCCTCAGCCCACGCCCGCTGACGGAGGACGTGACAACGCCTCGGTCAAGACCTGACAGACCGACTCATCGGGCACCTCGCGCACCTCTGCCTGACCCAGCCGACGCAGCAAGACAAAGCGAATATGGCCATTGACCGCCTTCTTGTCGCGCCGCATCAAGGACATGAAGCTTTGCACTCCGAGTGCCGGCGGCTGCGTGGGCAACCCAAAGGCGTGAACCAATGCTTCAACCCGCTGGGCAACCTCGACTCCAACCGCTCCAACGGCTGCGGACAACCGGGCGGCCAACACCATGCCGCACCCCACCGCTTCGCCGTGTAACCACTGACCATAGCCCACACCTGTTTCGATCGCATGGCCAAAAGTGTGGCCAAAGTTCAATATGGCCCTCACCCCTTCTTCGCGTTCGTCTTGACCCACCACTTGGGCTTTAATGTCGCAACTGCGATGAATCGCCCAGGCCAGCGCCCTCGGATCAAGCCCGAGAAGTTCACTCACATGAGCCTCGAGCCAACCAAAAAACTCCTCATCAGCAATCGGGCCGTACTTGATCACTTCGGCCAGGCCCGCCCTGACTTCTCGCATGGGCAGGGTCTGAAGTGTTTGGAGATCACACACCACACGCAGGGGCTGATGGAACAAGCCGATCATGTTTTTGCCCAAGGGGTGGTTAATGGCTGTCTTGCCTCCTACCGAGGAATCCACCTGGGCCAGCAAGGTGGTGGGGATTTGTACAAAGCCCACACCGCGCATGAAGCACCCTGCCGCCAAGCCCGTGATATCTCCCACCACGCCACCGCCAAGCGCGTACAAGATGGTCTTGCGGTCGCAGCCTTGGCCAAGCAAGTGGTCAAAAATGAGATTCAAAGAGGACCAATCCTTATGAGCCTCTCCATCGGGTAGACACAAAACACTGAGGTGCCGATGGCGGTGGGACAAGGTTTGCCTCAGCGTATCGGCCCACAGAGGTGCCACCGTGGTGTTGGTGACGATCACGCCGTGCGCTCCCGCCTCCAAGCCGTCAAATGTCTGCGGGTCCGCCAACAGATCACGCCCAATGCGAATGTCGTAGCTGCTCCGATCGGTGCGAACTACCAGTCTGGGTAGGTTGTTGAGGTCAGGCGTCATCACAGTTCAAGTGTAGCGGCGCCTGAAACTGATCTGCACAGCTTGCAGACCAGCAGACCGATCAATCCGCTGGGGGCGCGCCGTCTATAGAGGACGGCACTTGCTGGGGGTCGACCCATCCGGCCAACTCCAATTGCATGAGAATCATCTGCAGCAATCCCGACACGGAAGGTCTAGCGCTTTCCACCGTGTAGTGGGACACCTGCCGGTACAAGGGATCTCGCTGGCGGTACAAATCGCGCAAACGCCGCTGGGGATCGGCCACTTGCAGCAGGGGTCGCTGGCGGTCATGGCGCAAGCGCCTGTACAGATCCTCCGGGGTGGCGCGTAGGTAAAACACCTGGCACCTCTGGCGCAGTGCCTCTTGGTTTTCGCTGCTCAATACTGCACCGCCCCCTGTGGCCAACACGCCTCCGGTGTACGCAAGCTTGGCGGTGAATTCGGCAATGACCCGACATTCATGCTCACGGAATGCACTCTCCCCCTGGGCCTCGAAGAACTCCCGAATGGGCATGCCCAGCTGCCGCTCCAACTCTGCATCGGTGTCGATAAAGGGCAGACTCAGCTGACGGGCCAAATGACGACCGACGGTGGACTTTCCACTTCCAGGCATGCCAACGAGCGCCACACACAGGGCCGGTGGCGGTGGGATTTGATCCGCTTCGTTAGCAATGATCATGGCAGACCAGGAGAAGTGACTACACGCGGAGTCAAGAACACCAACAGCTCTGTGCGGTGACCCGTGCGCAACCGGTTTTGAAACAGCGATCCTAGCAAGGGTAACTCAGCTAACCAGGGGACTTGCTGCTGGCCTTGCTTTTCAGCGTGTGTCTGAATGCCGCCAATGACGACGGTACCACCATCTTCCACAAGCACTTCAGTTCGAATGTGCTTGGTGTCGATGGCGTACCCGGCCGCAGTCGAGCGACCCACCCCATCTTTGTTCACGTCCACCTGCAGCACGATCTGCCCGTGAGGTGTGATGTGTGGCAACACCTCAAGCTTGAGATTGGCTTTCCTGAATTGCACCTGGGTTTGCCCGTTGGCGCCCACCGATGGGTAAGGCAGCTCCTCGCCTTGCTCGATCAGGGCTTTGTTCTGATCAGTCGTCACCAAGCGAGGATGGGCCACGACTCGACCCTGCCCCTGGGTCTCCATGGCGGAGAGTTCGAGTTGCAATGCTGGCGTCAGGGATGAGCCCACCAGCGACAGGGACCAGGCTGCAGCAGGCGGCATGCCCGCCTGTACCGTAGGTGCGCTGAGGTCGGCATTCCAGGCAGTTGACCAGGCGCTTGGGTTCGGATTCGATGGCGATCTGGCCGCCGCGTACTTGACGCCCAAAGCTCGGCCGAAAGATTCATCGGCCTCTACAATACGGGCCTCGATCACCACCTGTTTGACGGGCACATCGATGTGCTGCAGGAGCTGCCGGATGTCCTGTAACCGCTGTGCCGTATCGGTGACGAAGAGTTGGTTGGTACGGGGGTCGACGAAGACTTGTGCGTGGGTCGACAACCACTTGCCATGAGCACCGCTGGGTGTAGCGGTTGCGCCTAACGATGATCCCGCAGCCGAACCAGGAGACCCCAGCAGGGCGCGGGCCACCTCAGCCGCTCGCGCGTAGTGCAAGGAAAACGCCTGCACCATCTGAGGTTCTGTTTCGCGTCGACGGCGTTGTGATTCTGACTCGAGCCGCTGGCGGAGGTGGAGTTCTTCGTGAGTCAGGACGTGGTAAGTCGATCCATCGGCGTGCCAGGTCATGCCAGCCACTTGCAGTATGTGACGCAAGGCCTGATCCCACGCCACATCCTGCAAATTGACGCTGAGGCGCCCCTTGACTCCCTCGCTGGCCACAATGTTGACAGAGGCGAACTCGGCCAACAACTTCAAGACAGCGCGCACCTCTACATCGTGAAATTGCAAGGACACACGGCGCACAGGCGCCGGCCCGGCAACGACCGGTGCACTCAAAGCGCTTGGAGAGTCGCCGGGGTCAGCCTGGGCCGCCCAAGTCTGAGGCGTGAACCCTATCAGCATGGCAAGAACGGCAATGGTCGCCAGAAGCTGGTGGAGACTCGCTTTCGCGTTCATGCGGCAGTATGGGTTCATCTTTCAGTTCCTCGGGAGGTCTGGGCCCAGGGCCTGTAATTGGATCTGCTGGGGGGTGGGCGCAGTGCGTGACACCTGCACCCCCCCATTGACCAACCAACTTTCAAATCGCCAACCCGACGTCGCCACATCCTGCCCGGGCAGCACGGCGTGGGTGTGGCCACCCCATTCAAGCAGCGCCCATTGCTGTGGCCCCTGCTGCACTCGACCCCGCAAATGCGGAGACGGCGCAGGAGAAGGTGCCCGCTGCACGGACACCTGCGCGGCGGTTGCGTTTTGGGCTGACAAGAAAAGCGGCTCCTGCGCGCGCCACTGCCACTGGGGGCGCAGGGCCTGCAGGGGGTCTGGATCGACATCCCGATAGGCCAGGACCCACGGGGCCAGGCGGGGCTGCAGGACCAAAGGCCACTGCGCTTGCAAGACGAGGCCGGGAGATGCCGGGGGCGGCGGCTCGATCCCTGGGACGTTGTCTACGGGCGCCAGGGACAGCGACTCCAGGGGTCCGATGCCTGGGTGTTGCGTCATGGCGACCACAAAGGCACTCAATTCACGAAATCCACCGGTCGCGCGCATCTTCAGAGGCCAGCGCTGCCATCCATCGCCTTGGGGTGCGGGGGCTGCCACTGTGAGCTGCATACCTTGTAGCCCGTGTTGACGAGCCAGTTGATGAACCTGCTCCACCACCTGCGCGCCCTGTGTCATCACCGGCCACCTTTGCGGACAGTCTGGGTCGCATCGCATGAGCTGCCGATACCGTTCGAGCCATTGCGGGACTTGCCCCAGCACCGAACGCCAGGACTGGTACTGCGTTTGCAGCTGACGGGCACGCTCCCACTGCCAAGAGGTCTGCTCCCAAAGGCCCAGGCCAATCGTGGCCATCCAGAGCACCACCACCACGGCAGTCGACAAACCCGCTGCCACCATGCGGCTGCCAGCCAGTCCTGGTCTGGCCAGCCGCCACCGATCAGGAGAGCTCACCGTGTGGGCTCCTGGGACGTGGGGCCCCGGGCGGTCGAGGACCGATCATGGGACGCTGCAGCGGGCCAAGCCCACCGAATTCGAAATTGCTGGGCTGACCGATCCGACGAAAACTCCCGAGCGATATCGCGAGTCATTTGAACCTCCATGACCTCAGCCGGTACCGACTCACCACCAGCTGATAACACCCACTCGCCTAGCGCCGTATTGGACTCCGCCAAACGCGCTGTGCCCTCGACCACCAAATGCTGGGGGTTCAAGCGCAAGGCGTGTACCTTCACGGCTGAAGGCCAGGAGGTCTCGAGTGCCTCGAACCAGTGGCGCGGCTGAGATCGACCCGAAACTCCTTGGGCGAGCCGTTGCCTCCACTCAGTAGCCTGATGGACTTGCTCTTGCAGGGCAACGGCGTGCTGGTACTGGACGCGCCAAGCCGACAATTGCACCTCAGATTCGCGTACGGCTTGATGTGCATGCGCTTGTGCCCACAGCAACAAGACCCAAGATATCGCGACCAGCACCAGTCCACTTACCAGACCCCAAACGGCCGCCCCGACCCAGCGTCGGCGGCGAAGTTGGGCGCTGCGTTGAGCACCAGGAAGCAGGTTGATCCGATTCACTGCAAGGCGCCCTGTAAGGCCAAACCATAGGCCTTGAAGTACTCAGAGCCAGCTCCCGGGTGAGATATCAAGCCCGCCGTCTGCCGGTCGTCTATCGCGTCCAGCGGATTGAGAATCTGTACGGGAACACCCAACACCGCACCCAAACTCGTGGCCCAAGGCTCATGGTGCGACACGCTGCCAGTGAGGTAGACGATGTCCCACTGAGGCAACTCGGTTAGAGGCTGCTCCGACTGCGGTCGGGTCCACTGGTGCGCCGTACGGAGCCATTGCGCTAGCCCATGGACTCTGGCCTCCAGCGTGGGCGCGACCAGAGGACCAGCGGGCAGGTCACGCCAGCAAAGAGCCGACTCGGCGCACACGAGGCCATTCACTCGTGCCATGGCCTGAACCCCATCGTCATCCAGATGCAGCAAGACAGCCCGTGTCAACGAGGACTCGCTGGCAGTCGCGCCATGCAGCGTAGCCCACGCCACCTCACAGGCCTGGGTTTCAAGGTCGATGGCCAGAACCTGCACACCAGCAGACTCCGCCAGACCCAGTCGGTCGTGAATGCGGTCGCGACGCGATAGGGCAACCATCACTTCTCGCGCGGGGCTGTCGACCTGGGTAGCGGCCGCATCGGAGTCACAGTAGTCCACCACCCAGTCTTCGGGCCGGCCGCCAAGTCGGGACGCCACCGAGGCCTCTACCGCCCGGGCGACTTCGTCTTGGCCAGCACACACCGGTACCGTCAGCCGGTAGGTGGTGACACTGCGTGATGGCATGCCCAACACGCCGCAGCGTGTGTTCCATGAAGTACGTTGGACGAGTTCGCGCAAGCGCTGCGAGACTTCTTCAAAAGCCACGATATGGCCTTGTATGACCCACCCGGGCTCACACGGGGCCCAGGCACAGTTTTGCAATCGCGGCACACCCGGCGCCTGGGTTGAGACCTCCACCAGGTGGATCGCGCAGGACTGCACGTCGATCCCCAGTACGCTCGAAAGGTGGCGGTGAGGCAAGAGTGACTTCATGGCTAGACGGTCGCCCTGGAGGGCATTGAACAGGATGCCCCGCATGCTAGGCAGGGCCGGGGGTGCGGCCAATCCCTCTGTAGAGGGTAATGACCCGAGTCCCCCGTCAGGTGCCTTCCTATAATCCGAGACCTACGGCTCTTGTCGCCCTACATGCCTTCCTCCCCGCCGCCTGCAGACCCTGCCGGATCTTCCGCCTCACCATCTGGGCGCTGGGGGTTGTTGCGTTGGGCCATGGCCCTGATTGGAGTGCTGACTGCCGCAGCCGGCGCACTTGGCTTGGTAATAGCGTTGGCCCTGGCCCTGGCCTACCCCAACCTGCCCGACACCTCCAGCCTGGCCGATTACAGACCTAAGCTGCCCCTGCGCGTGTACTCGCAAGATGGCGTTTTGCTGGGCGAGTTTGGTGAAGAGCGGCGACGTTTCTTGCCCATCGAAGAAATCCCCAAGGTCATGAAAGATGCGGTGTTGGCCATCGAAGATGCCAACTTCTACCGTCACGTGGGGGTGGATTTCCGCGGCGTGGCACGAGCGGCCTTGGCGCAGCTGACCGCAGCCAAAAGCCAAGGGGCATCGACCATCACGATGCAGGTAGCGCGCAATTTCTATCTATCTTCTGAAAAGACCTTCACCCGAAAAATCTACGAGGTCTTGCTGGCCTTCAAGATCGAGGCTTTGCTCACCAAAGACCAAATCCTAGAGGTCTACATGAACCAGATTTTTCTGGGTAACAAGGCTTATGGGTTTGGAGCTGCCAGTGAGGTGTACTTTGGCAAGTCACTCAAAGACATCTCGGTCGCAGAAGCAGCCATGCTGGCGGGAATCCCCAAGGCCCCGTCCGCCTACAACCCCTTGAGCAATCCCAAGCGAGCGACCACGCGCCAGCGTTACATCGTGGAGCGCATGCTGGAAAATGGCTTCATCACTGCCGCGCAACGTGATCAAGCCCTCAAGGAGGTTTTGCGTTATCGCCCCGGCAGCGACAGCCCTGTGCACGCCGAGTATGTGGCTGAAACGGCGCGACAACTGGTCTATGCGCACTACGGCGATGAAACCTACTCGCGCGGGCTGAACGTCCAACTGACTATCGACTCGGCTGCCCAAACGGCAGCTTATCGGGCCTTGCGCCGTGGGCTCATGGACTATGAAAAGCGCCAGGTTTACCGAGGTCCTGAGGCCTATGTTGATCTCCCCTCAGATCCGGCTCAGTTGGACGCACGAATCGCCGAAGCCTTGTCGGACCATCCCGATAACGACGAACTCAAGGCGGCAGTCGTCTTGGAAGCATCTGCGCGCAAGGTGGTGGCCTCCTTGCAGTCGGGAGAAATCATCACGATCACAGGTGAGGGTCTGAAGCCCGTGGCTTCCGGACTGGCAGAGCGCGCGGCAGCCAAAGTGCAAATCCGTCGTGGGGCAGTGGTTCGGGCCATGAAGGCGGAGTCGGGGGAGTGGACGCTCACGCAGGTTCCTGAAGTTGAGGGGGCATTTGTGGCCATGGATCCTCGAACGGGAGCTCTCAAGGCCCTGGTGGGAGGGTTTGACTACACCAAGAGTAAGTTCAACCACGTGACGCAGGCATGGCGCCAACCTGGCTCCAGCTTTAAGCCCTTCATTTACTCGGCTGCTCTGGAAAAAGGATTCACAGGGGCCACTGTGGTCAACGATGCGCCGTTGTTTTTTGATGCGGCGACCACCGGTAGCCAACCCTGGGAGCCTAAGAATTACGACGGGAAATTCGACGGACCGATGAGTCTGCGCACGGCTCTGGCCAAGTCCAAGAACATGGTCTCGATCCGCGTCTTGCAGTCCACCGGCACTCAATTTGCGCAGCAGTGGGCCACCAGATTCGGTTTCGATGCTGACAAGCATCCTGCTTACCTGACCATGGCGTTGGGCGCTGGATCGGTGACCCCTTTGCAAATGGCCTCGGCCTACTCAGTCTTTGCCAACGGCGGTCATCTGCTGGAGCCATTGTTGATTGCCAAAGTCACCGATAACTTTGGCAAGGTCCTGCGCGAAACTCCGATACCGAGTTTGGACGAAAAATCGCGTGCGATCGATGCAAGAAATGCTTTCGTAATGAATTCACTTCTACAAGAGATCACCCGCTCGGGTACTGCTGCGAAGGCACAGGCCACCCTCAAGCGGACCGACCTGTATGGCAAGACCGGCACGACCAATGATTCTATGGACGCCTGGTTTGCAGGGTTTCATCCGCACCTGACTGCGGTGGTGTGGATAGGCTACGACACACCCAAGAAACTGGGAAGTAATGAAACCGGGGGTGGCTTGTCACTGCCCGTTTGGATCGAGTTCATGTCCCACGCGCTGAAAAACGTGCCCGAGGCGGGTTGGGATGTTCCTGAAGGCGTTCTGCGACTCGGCAGTGAATGGGTATTTGACGAGTTTGCAGGCGGCAGGGCGGTCACTGGAGTTGGTTTGGAGGACAAAGTGCCCCCCGCAACGACTCCCGAAGAGCGCAACAGCATTCTCGATCTGTTCAGGCGCTGAGAGCGCGTCAATTCACTCAGGCTTTGAAGGACAGGGGTCGTCCGGCCTGCGCCGTAGCCTCACGCGATAACACCTCAAAAAATTCGGTTCCGTCTCGGGTGTCGCGCCAACCGTCGCTGGCATACCGGTAGTGGTAGCCGCCGGCGCGACTGGCCAGCCACAGTTCCTGCAAAGGGGGTTGGGTGTTGATGACGATTCGACTGCGATTGGGAAAGGTCAGTTCCAGCAAGCCGCCGGTGCGATGTGTGTCAATATCGATGGTGTCATCCTGAAGCCAGGCATCGGCCTGAGCTTCCACGGAACTCAATACCGCGTAGGCCAGGCGAAGATAGTCAGAATCGTTCATAGAGAAGGGGGCAGGTAAAATTTGCTCATGATGATAAACATGGTGGCGTCTTCGAGTGTAGTGGCCCAGCACAGTGGGGTCCAGGCCGCTGCACCGGCAACCCTGGTCCGCAAAGGGGCGCTGTTGGCTGCCGTTTGCCTGATATGCGCCTGTGGACAGAAAGGTCCTTTGAGTCTGCCTAGCGCATCATCGACCTCCGTGCCCGGCGCGAGTCCGGCCGCGAGCGCGCCCACTGCCAAATGAGTGCTCGTCCATTTCCCGGAGCCCCTTGGCTACAACGCCGGGGAACACAGCTGTTTCTGGACGGATGCTGCCTGGAGGATCTCGCCCGCCAATGGGGGACTCCGCTTTACGTTTACTCGCGGCGCTCGATGGTGGCGCAGTTGAAGGCCTATCAAGAAGCGCTTGGCGGACGAGACCACTTGGTGTGCTACGCCATGAAGGCCAATTCCACTCTGGCCGTATTACAGGCGCTGGCCCAAGCCGGTTGTGGTTTTGACATCGTATCTGGGGGTGAGCTGGAACGGGTGTTGGCTGCTGGAGGGGATCCAAGCCGCACCGTATTTTCTGGCGTAGGCAAGACACGCTCAGAAATGCAGCGCGCGTTGGAGCTGGGCGTGAAGTGCTTCAATGTAGAAAGCGCTGCCGAGCTTGAAGTGCTCTCGCAAGTCGCCCAAGGCGCCATGCGCACGGCTTCGGTCAGCGTACGGGTCAATCCGGATGTAGACGCCAAGACCCACCCCTACATCTCAACGGGTCTGAGGAATAACAAGTTCGGAGTGGCGCACGAGCAGGCTGTGTCGAGTTACTTGCGTGCCGCTGACCTGCCCGGCCTGCGCATCTGCGGAATCGACTGCCACATTGGCTCTCAAATCGTTCAAATTGAACCCTACCTCGATGCGCTGGATCGACTGCTGGACTTGGTGGAGGCTCTGGAGTCTCAGGGGCTGCACATTGAGCATCTCGATTTGGGGGGCGGTCTGGGCATCACCTATACCGATGAAGTGCCTCCAACACCTCAAGAGTTCATCGGGCGACTGTTGCAGCGCCTAGACGTTCGAGGCCACGGACAACGGCAGCTGATATTCGAACCTGGACGCTCTTTGGTGGGCAACGCTGGCGTTTTGCTGACCCAGGTGCTCTATCTGAAACTAGGACCCCGTAACTTCTGCGTGGTGGATGCCGGGATGAACGATTTGGTGCGTCCGGCCATGTACGAGGCGTGGATGGCGATTGAGCCGTGCACCACGCGCGAGGGCCCCGAACTATCGTGGGACGTCGTGGGGCCGGTGTGTGAATCGGGCGACTGGTTGGGCAAAGATCGCCAGTTGAATATTCAATCGGGCGATATCCTGGGCATCTTGTCCGCTGGCGCCTACGCCATGAGCATGGCCAGCAATTACAACTCACGCCCTCGACCGGCAGAGCTGATGGTGGACTCCGGTCGGGTACAGGTCATTCGCGAGCGCGAGTCCTATCAACATCTCATGACAGGCGAGCATCTGTTAGCAGATTGAATACCAATCAGGTGCCGACCACCGCGTCGGCGCAATCAGAGAAAATACGGCGTATGAACGCTCCTCACTCTGCCCTGGCCTTCCCATCAAACTCGCCTTCACGGCGCGGCGGATCACGATCTCGCGGGCAGCGAGCAGTGGCGCTGGTCGATGCTCGTTTCATCGACTGGATCAGCGGCAAAGACGACACCGACCGCTCGTCACCGCACCGAGAGCTGCTGCCGGCATTGATCGAGGGGATCATGACGCAGGCAGGCTGGGAGGCGGATGTCTTGCGTTTGTATTGGTACTCGAATCAGCCCGATGACGCACTCAGAGAGGCCTCCAGCGCGGGGGGTGATGCCCTGGCCACGCAAATTCACCGCTGGGTAGCGCCTGAAACTTCAGACGGGGGCACCTCGCTGGCTCTGGCCATCGCACGCGATATGCGGTTACTGGCCGAGCACCAGGCCTGCGAGGTCCTGATCCTGGCCAGTGACGACGACCGGCTTTTGCCAACGGTGGACCACGTGCAATCTCTGGGAGTTCGGGTGTGCTTTTTGGTCGATGACACAGCCCAAGATTTGAATGCCCTCGCCCGTTCAGACCCAGCATGGGCGAGCTTGTTGCGCCAGGGCGATGGCCGGATCGTGGTCAATGGTTCGGACGTGGAGCGTACGCTCTGGGGCGATGGGTTACCAGAGCCAATGGAGCGGCGCAGCGGCAAGTCCAAGGAAGCTACCGCCACGCGTGGCCCCCGCCAGCGCGCGCCCCTTGTCGAGCGTCCCGACGAAAGCACCATTCGGGAAGCATTGACCCCGATGGTGGGAACCTGGTGGCAGGAACTGGACTCCTCGGAAAAGCTGGAGCTGGCCGTCCAATTACCTCAACAGCGAGGTCTGCCTCAGGAAACAGACCGGCGCTTATTGCTGTTTCTGAGCCAGCGTCTTGACCGACCCCTGACGCTCGATGAGAAAAAGCTCATGCGCGAGATTGCGCGGGAGACGGTACAGCATCCAGCCCAGAGCGAGCCGACTTCACATGCCAGCGCGCTTTTGCCCAGCAGCGGATCTCAAGAGTAAGCCAAGCGTATCCAACAGGATGCCCATATCAGTCCACAGATTAGAAGTTTCGGCGTACTGCGCTGCGGCGCGAAGTTTGATGGGCAATATCTCTTCGCAGTAGGTGCGGCGAGGATCGGCCGATTGCGCGAGCACACTGGCCTCCTCGGCAAACCGCAGGGAAACCGGGTCGGTCATCCCGGGGCGGACCGATAACACCCGATCCTTGAGCTCAGGTGGGTACCAGGGTAAGAATTCGGGCACCTCAGGTCGGGGGCCCACCAGGCTCATATCGCCCCGAAGCACGTCCCATAATTGCGGTAACTCATCGAGCTTGGTGCGGCGAAGCCAGACGCCTACCCGGGTGATTCTGGGGTCATCGCCTACGGTCAGGGACAAACCCAGAGACGGCGCGTTCTCGACCATCGTGCGAAATTTATGGATGAGAAATATCCGGCCCCCTCGGCCCAGTCTGGGCTGGCAAAAGACAACGGGGCCGGGCGAGTCGACCCTCACCGCCACTGCGATCACTGCCCACAAGGGGCACAGCAAGATCAAGCCTAGGGCCGACACCAACACATCAAAGAGGCGTTTGGTCACGGTCGTATCGCCTCCCGCAAGGCCCGAACCACCCTGAGCGCATCGGCGTCGGTCATGCGCGAATAAAGGGGCAGACTGATCATGCTGCTGTATGCGGCCTGGCTGCGTGGAAACATCGCTGGCGTGAGCGAATAGCGGTCGCGCCAATAGGGTTGTAAATGCAAGGGTACGTAATGGACACTGCATCCAATCCCGGCGTCGTAGAGATGTTCAATCACAGCATCTCTGGATCGCAGCGCCTGAGGCCCCAGCCGCACCACATACAGATGCCAGGCATGGGTTTGGCCATTGAGTGGATGCGCAGGCGTTAGCAAAGGCAATCCGGCTAACTCCTGATCGTATAGCTGGGCCAGCTGAGCACGCCGCTGCGCAAAGACATGGGCCTTTTTAAGCTGATGAATGCCCAAGGATGCTGCCAAGTCCGTGAGGTTGTATTTGAATCCGGGCGCCACGATCTCGTAGTACCAGCTGGGAACCTTAGCGCTGAAGCGGTCAAAGGCATCACGGCTGATACCGTGCAGCCGCATCACACGGGCTCTTTGCGCAATACGCTCATCACGAGTAACCAGCATGCCGCCTTCGGCCGTGGTGATTGTCTTGTTGGCGTAGAAGCTGAATACGGTGGCTTGGCTGTCGAGTGTGCCGATGCAACGACCCATGCTGCTGGCCGGTAAGGCGTGGGCGGCATCTTCCACCACGTACAAGCCATGTCTGCGCGCTATTTCCAACAGCCTGGGCATATCGGCAGGTAAGCCCGCATAGTGGACCGGGATGATGGCCCGCGTCCGCGGCGTGATGGCAGCTTGTACGGCAGCAGGATCGATGCACATGGTGTGTTCATCAATGTCCACCAATCGCACGTCGGCCCCGAGATAGCGCACCACTTCGGCCGTTGCCGTGAAGGTGTGGGTGGTGGTTATGACCTCATCGCCTGGCCCAATCTGCAAGGCTTCGAGGGCCAGATGCAGCCCTGCTGTTGCAGAGTTGACGGCCACACAATGCAAACCGGGCTCGCCTAGGAATTCAGCAAATTGGCCCTCAAATCGCTTCGCCTTGGGACCCGTGGTGACCCATCCAGATCGCAAGGTGTCCACCACCTCGGCGATCTCTTCTTCTCCTATATCAGGGAGGGCAAATGGCAAAAACGGGGCGGTGGTCACGATCTGGCAGACAAGTGCGACGTATTCATCAGGCGGGGCGAGCTCAGTCGCCGAGGGAAGGAATTATGGTGGCGGTAGAGGTCACCGACGGCTTGGTGATCCAGGCCAAGCAGTGAGTTCGCAACCACGGCAAGGCATTGAAGACATGGTAGAGGCCGGGATGCCACCGGCACACCCAACGGGCCACAGGCGGGGCCAGAGTGATCCGCTGCGCTTGGACATGTCCCAGCGGAAACAGCTCGCGAATTCTGGCAATCGGGACGCCCCGAACATCGGCATTCTGGGGGTTGTTGACAGTGAAGTCGTACCACAGCACCACGCCACCAGGGCGCACAGCCTGCCACATCGCCTCAGCTAAGCGCTCTTGCTGACCGTCATCGAGCAGCGAAGAAAATACGGTGAACTGCATCACCACGTCCCAGGCGCCCTCGCCCAGGCCGACCTGACAGGCATCCGCGCAGGTCAGCGTCAGCGCCTCGGGTAGGACCGATCGTGCCTGCTGCCACCGGCTTTCGATCAACTCGATTCCAGCCAGATGGCGGGCATCGAATCCCAGACGCAACATCTCCAGGAGGTTGCCACCGGCGCCACAGCCCACTTCCAGGAGCCGCACCTGGCTCAGATCCCATCCCCACGTTGCTTGAAATCGACGGATGAGGGCCCGTTGTCGTTCTTGAACGGTGTGCCACACCTGGGGCTGCAACATGCTGTAGCGCAAGACATCGGCTCGGCGCGCATAGCGTTGCGCGATAGCAGCAGCCGCCGGGTCCTGTCTCATGCCTTCTCCAGCGCCTGTAAGAATCGTTGGGCCAACACCGGATAGCTGTGGTGCTGACGCACCCACGCTCTGCCGCGCTCGCCCAGGGCCCGACGCTGCTGAGGGGTAAGACCGATGAGCTGGCGCAACCCCACGGCGATCGCCTGCGGGTCTTCTGGGCTTACCGTCACACCGCAGCCCGCTTCTCCCACCGGATCGTTGCCGGCCTCCACCGAATGCAAGACGACGCGAGCTGCCATCATGTAATCCAAGAGCTTGTTGGGCGCAATGCCAAACCGATATATGGGACTGCGTCTCCAGCCGATGTAGGCCACATCGACGGCAGCCAAGAACGCGGGGATGTGCGACTTCTCAATGGGTGACAGCAGATGTACTTTGTGCAATGCCTGCGATTGGACATAGGCGGTCAGCTTAGCGCGCTCCATGCCATCGCCCACCAACACAAAATGAACTGCCTCATCGCGCATCAACCGTGCACTCTCCATCAGAAATTCCAGGGCGTTGGGAACCCCCATGGTGCCGGCATACCCCACAACAGCCGCCCCCTGCCGCCTGGCAGTGTCAATAGCCACACTCAGGTCCTCGCGCATAGGCACAGCGCGCGCCGAAGCGTCCCATTCGGCCGGGTTGATGCCGTTGGGAATGACGTGCAGCTTTTTGAGATCTAGGCCGCGTCGCGCCATATGCTCGTGAACTTTAGGCAACATCGAGACCACCGCGTCGGCATGGCGATAAGCGTAGTCTTCTGCCGACTGACATATCAGCGCGAAGGGGTGCCAGGGCGACATGCCCGAGAGTTCGATGGGAGACAGCGGCCACAGGTCATGGACCTCGTAGATGAAGCGCGCCTGAACTTGCTTGGCGATTCGATGGGCGACCCAGTTGTCCATCGGATAGGTGCTGGACGCGATGACGGCATCGGGTCTGATCGTCTGGAGCAGCTCTGGTGCTCGTGACAAGATCTGGGCAAGAAACGACGTGATATTGCGCATACGGCCCCAACCATTGCCCTGATAAGCGGGCGTGGGTAGCCACAAGTACTCAATGCCGTCGATCATCTCCCGCCCCGGCAGGGGCTGGCGTGCTCGGTAGTGAGACTGCGCCGAGGCCACGATGCACACCCGATGCCCCCGGCCAACCCACTCACGAGCCAGGTAGTAGGGGCGAAACTCCATGCCCAGTGACGGAGTACCCGCATAGTGGTTGATGAGCAAAATGTTCATGCGGCTCAGCGCTGGGCGAGGGTGTGTAAGAAATGCTGCACCGCAGGGGCAAACATTCCGTGCGCCCGCACCCGTTGTCGATTCCCCTCATACACATCGTGCCAACGCCGCCACAGCGACTCCTCTTGTTCCTGCTGCACCTGGCCCCCACAGGGCAAGATCAATCCCGACATTTCCGACTGCACCCATTCACAATTGGCCGGCAGGTCGGAAACAATGGGCACACAGCCATGGGCCAGAGCCTCAATCAACGAGACTGAAACTGAGTCGCTGCGAGGCAAGCTCAGGTACCACGCTGCACGGCGGTAGTAGGCGGCTTGAGCCTGAGCATCCAGACGGCCCACAAGTTGAACGCGGTGCCGAAGATTCAAGGCGTCAACGTGCTGCTGTATCAGGCCCCTGAGCGATCCGTCGTTGGCGAGCACAAGCTGCAGCGTAGGCCTACGCTGGGCCCATCTGGCAAAAACTTCCACCACCCTCAAGGGGTCGTAAATATCCTCCAAACCACGGTTGGCAAAAACCAGGTCAGGGTCTTTGTCTGCCTGGGTGAGGATATCGGGCAGAACATCCAAACCAAAAGGAAAGACCAACACCTCGCGAGCGCCGAGTTCCCGCATGCGCTGGGCCATGTGCTGCGAATCACTGGTGGTCAGCACACAGTCTCTCAATACCTTCTGCGTCACCCAGCGCCAAGGTTTACCGCGCTGCGGCGTGACCAAGATGTCGGTTCCCCACGCCGAGCCCACCAGACGAGAACGCACACCCATGCACCTGGCCAACCAGGCCAAGGTGCCATGTGAGGTGAGGTAATGTGCGTGAATCCAGTCAGGCGATACCGTTTGCAGCCATGCCCGTAGTTGGGGAAGACGCGCCAGCAGCGCCACATTTCCACCCTCAAATCGTGGATGTGTTTTCAAGGCCAAACGCTTGCGGGGTTCGATCAGGGAGTCGAAACCGGGATCAAAGTCGCGGCTTGAGGCCGCCCACAGGTCCACCTGGGGAGCCAACGCCCGCGCCCATTTGAGCAAGTGGGGGCTCTGTGCGTCGCCCAACAAAACCCACCTCATGCCGCAGGGAGCTCCCACGTTCCTGCCCAGCGCTGGCGGTGCTGGGCGTACTCGGGAAATTCCGTGAGCAGTAGGGCATCCTGATCTCGGGTATCGCCCACCACTCGGGCGGGTTGTCCCTGAAGGATGGAAAAGTCGCCGAATTCGCCTCTGACCACACTACCGGCTCGTACCAAGCAGCCCTTGCCCAGCCGGGCTCCGGGCTCAACCACCACATGGGGGCCAATGAAACTGTAGGCGCCCACATGTACAGGCGCACTGACCCATCCCGGTGGAGGCCCCGAGCTGAAATCATGATGAACATATTGGTGCGCGAGGATACGCATGGCTCGATGAGAGCTGTGGGTGATGATGCTGGTATGGCTGGTGATCTGTACCCCCTCACCCAAGAAAACACCCCCGCTGGCTTCGATCCAATTGAGCGGCCCGATGTAGACGTGGTCACTCAGGTGCAGCCGATCTTCATGCTCGATGATGGTCGAAGGTGCAATCCTCGCGTGGGGCAGCCATCGGCCTTGGGAGCGTTCACCAAAGACCGTGCGGGAGAACATCCACCGCCACAACAGCCGGCGGGATGAATTCAGCCAGATCCTAATGGGCATCGACCACCGCATGGGGAATTGCTTTCCAACGCATCAGCGTGAGGACATAGAAAGTGAAGTAGACCACCATCACAGCCGAAATGCACCAACCGGCTGCCTGCAGGCCACCGAGCCAAAGGCCCAATGCGGCGGCCGCCAAAAACGCAGCCTGTCCCCAGAGCGCCAGGCGCAACGCCCACGCCTGAGCGCCCCATGCCATGGTCACCACCGCCAAGGGAGAGGCCACAAAATGGGCCGCCACATAGGGACCGAGGGCGCGGGCGAGCTCGCCTGCTTCTCGCCAGGGCTCACCGAAGGCCCAGGCAAATACCGATGGGCCCGCTGCCATCACCCCTGCAGCAATCAAGAGTCCCAAAAGGGCCAAGGCGCCGACGGTCTGATGCACCAGCAAACGCGCTTGCTCGGGTTCGCTGCGGCACAGCCGGGGATACAGCACTTGGGACACCGCACCTCCCACCCAGGTGGCCGGAGCCTTCAGGTAGCGCAGGGCCAGACCCCACAAGCCGGCGGCCACTTCGCCGCTCCAGGCCACCAACAGGGCCACGACCACGGCATCTTGCACGGCCCCCAAAAACGCATGCGGCGTGTTGAGCAATGGGAACTGCCGGTACTGCCGCGCCACCGTGGCCAGATCCGCCCCCCAAACGGGTAACCGCACAAGAGCCTGCCACCCGCCAGCTGGGGGTCTGGCTGCCAGCAAGGCGACGGCTGCCCACGCCGCAAGTACCGGCCCCCAGACCAGACCAACCGCGCCCAGCCCTGCCAGGCCGGCCAGCCATTGCAAGACTGCACCACCACCGTGCTGCACGAAGCGGCCACTTGCCAATGCCTGGAATTGCTCCTGCCGAGTCGCCCACATCGACAGCACCTGCACGGCCCCCAGTGCGGCCACCGCCAACGGCCACCATGCCCAGATCGAGGGTTCAGCGGCCCACAGCCACACCGCGGTGGTCAGAGCGCAAACTCCCACGACGATACAAAAGATACGCAGGCACAGGCGCAACAAGGCCAATGCCGTCTGCTCATCGGGCGCCAGGGGCAAAGCAAACTCATAACGGGCGCTTACCACCGTTGCCACTGCAGCAGCAGCAGCGGCAAAGGCCGTGTAGACCCCCCACTGCTCAGGCGAATACAGGCGAGTTAACCATGGGCCCAAGAGCAGCGGTACGACCTGCGCCAAGGCGCTGGCGGCCATCAGGGTCAAAGATGCGCGAAGCATCGGCTTTGACTCAGGCCAGCGCCAAACGCAGGGCCTGCACCACCCGTTGCTGATCGGCCTGCGTAAGATCGGCGCTCAAGGGCAAGCTGAGTACCGACTGGGCCGCATCGTCACTCATCGGGCAACACTCGGGGCAGCAATAGGACGCAAATGCAGGCTGTCGGTGAAGCGAAGACGGGTAGTGGATTGCAGTAGGAATACCTTGCGCCTGCAAGCGCGCCTGCACCTCATCTCGGCGCTGCAGCCAGACGGTGAACTGAGCCCATGCGCTGCTGGCATGCGCAGGTGTGGCCAGCAAACGCAAGCCCGGCAGATGTGCGAGGTCTTGTGCATAACGCTGGGCCCACTCGGCGCGGCGTTTTAACTCCCAATCGAATCGATCCAGTTTGGCCAACACCACGGCACACTGCAAGGTGTCCATGCGCCCGCCCAGTCCCAATCGCGTATGGTGGTAGCGACTGGCCTGGCCATGCACCCGAATCTCCCTTGCAGCTTGGGCCAGTTGATCATCGTTGGTGAATAGCGCCCCACCGTCGCCATAACAGCCCAGGGGTTTACTCGGAAAGAAACTCGTGCAGCCAACATCGCCTACACCTCCCGAAGGGCGTCCGCGCCAATGGGCGCCAAAGCTTTGGGCAGCGTCTTCGATCAATGGCACGCCATGGCGCTGTGCAATCGCCTGTAGGGCATCGATGTCTGGCATGAGCCCATACAGACTCACCGGCATCAAGGCTCGGGTACGCGAGGTCACGCGGGCGTTGATTTGGTCCAGGTCGATCAGGCATGTGCTGGGGTCAATGTCCACAAATACCGGTCGCGCCCCAAGCAACGCAATCACTTCGGCTGTTGCAGCAAAAGAAAATGCCGTCGTGATCACCTCGTCGCCAGGGCCAATGTTCAACGCCATCAGGGCTATTCGCAAGGCCTCGGTTCCACTTGCTACGGTGACGCAATGACGAACCTGGGCCCTCTGGGCCAAAGCAACTTCCAGTTCCTCCACTTCAGGGCCCATGATGTATTGACCGTGATCCAAAACCCGTTGGATGCGCTCGTCAATTTGCGGCTTGAGTGCCAGGTACTGAGACTTCAGGTCAATGAATTGCATGCTGGGCGCTCACATGGGCTTACTCACCAGGCGACTCTGCCAGTTGATCACCCTGCAAAACGTAAACCATGCCCGTGGCTGCACACCGGGTGCGCAAGGTCTGGCCGGGCGGGGCAGAGACGGGTAGATCCAATCGCTCGGCTTGGCGGCTCATCCAACCCACGTGACGAGCCGGCACGCCCACCACCAAAGCAAAGTCGGGGACATCGCGCGTGACCACTGCCCCTGCGCCCACAAATGCGTGGGCTCCGATGGTCACGCCACACATGATCGTGGCATTGGCGCCGATAGTGGCACCCCGCTTGACCCGCGTGGGCAGGTACTGTGCCTTGCGATCAATCGCAGAGCGCGGATTGATCACATTAGTGAACACCATACTGGGGCCACAAAAGACCTCGTCTTCTAAGGTCACGGCATCGTAGATCGACACGTTGTTTTGCACGCGAACCCGATCGCCCACTCGCACATCATTGGCCACGTACACGTTCTGTCCCAGCGAGCAGTCCCGCCCGATTCGGGCACCACCGCTGATATGGCAAAAGTGCCAGATGCGCGTGCCCTGGCCGATCTGTGCACCAGCATCCACAATGGCTGTGGGGTGGACCGTCATGCCCCTGCCCTCCTCAGCGACTGCGCCAACAGGGGGTGGCTGTGGGATCGCAGTCCCATCACCTCCATGGAACGGATCTGAGACACCGTGGTGATGGCGCTGCGACTTTCTTCAGGTCCAAAGCCTTGCCCAGCCAAGATGCGCTGGTAGCTCAGGGTATGCAAATCAGCAAATCCCTCGGAAAACTCCACCTCATGGCCGTCTACGGTGATGCTGCGATAGGTGCGTTTACCCGCCGCGATGACCTCAGCAGGCAAGTCTTGCGCCTGTATCGAAACCAACCATCTGACTCGAGCACGTTCGTATTCCAAAAAGCCGCCAGCCCGCGTGATGTCGTGATGGTGAACTTCGACCCTCAGGCAAGCACCAAACAGGTAGTGCAAGAGATCAAAGAAATGGACCCCTATGTTGGTGGCAATTCCGCCGGACTTGGCCGCCTGCGCCTTCCATGACTGTAAGTACCATCGTCCACGTGATGTGATGTAGGCCAGATCCACCTCATGTTGGGTGCCAGAGGGCTGCTCCAGAAGGGTCTTGCGTAATTGCTCTACTGCCGGGTGAACGCGAAGCTGCAAGATCGTGGATATCTGGCGACCGGCTTCTTGCTGGGCCTGGATCAATCCATCCAGATTCCAAGGATTGAGCACCAGGGGCTTTTCACAAATTACCTCGGCGCCACAACGCAATCCAAAGCGAACGTGGGCGTCGTGAAGATAGTTAGGCGAGCACACGGACACCACATGTACGCGCTCAGACTCGTCCAATCGCCGCAATTTGTCCAGGTGCCGATCAAATCGCTCAAACTCAGTAAAGAAATGCGCATCGGGAAAGTAGCTGTCCATGACTCCAACCGAGTCACTGGGATCGAGCGCCGCCACCAGGCGGTGTCCGGTGTCCCGGATAGCCTGCATATGGCGGGGGGCGATGTAACCCGCCGCCCCGATGAGAGCAAAGTTTTTCATGGAGTTTGAGACCCTGGGGTGCATTGTAGGAGGCCCCCTAGAATGCAGGGCCTTGCCGAGCGTCTTTGCCTACCCATGACCACCCATCTACCCCCTCAGCGCCCCGGCGCTGCCACACCACCTGCCGCCTCGGACGAAAACCAACTCATGGCCGAGCGGCGAGACAAGTTGGCCGCCCTGCGCCAGCAAGGGATAGCCTTTCCCAACGATTTCAAGCCGAGCCACCGCGCTGCCAACTTGGCGCAAGAGCACGGCTGCAGCAGCGGCGAGGCTCTGGAGGCTCAAGCACTGGAGGTCGGCGTTTGCGGCCGCATGATGCTCAAGCGTGTCATGGGCAAAGCGTGCTTTGCCACGATTCAAGATGCCACGGGCCGCATCCAGCTCTACGTCACGCAAGATCAAGTCGGCGAGCAGGCGCTGTCTGCCTTCAAGCATTGGGATTTGGGTGACATCGTGGCGTGCAAAGGGACTTTGTTTCGGACGAAGACGGGGGAGTTGTCGATCAAGGCGGCCGAGGTTCGCTTATTGGTCAAGAGCCTGCGCCCACTACCTGATAAGTTTCACGGCATGACGGACCAGGAACAAAAGTACCGTCAGCGCTATGTAGATCTGATCACCGACGAGGCCGCGCGTCAGCGGTTTGTGGCTCGAAGCAAAGCGGTGAGCTCTATCCGCCAATTCATGGTGGACCACGGATTCTTGGAGGTCGAAACGCCCATGCTGCACCCCATACCCGGGGGTGCCAATGCCAAGCCGTTTGTCACCCACCACAACGCGTTGGATCAGGAAATGTTCTTGCGTATCGCACCTGAGCTGTACCTCAAGCGACTGCTGGTTGGTGGGTTTGAGCGAGTGTTCGAGGTCAACCGAAATTTCCGCAATGAAGGGATTTCAGTTCGACACAATCCCGAGTTCACCATGATGGAGTTCTATGCGGCCTATTGGACACATCATGACCTGATGGACTTCACCGAAACATTGCTGCGCCATGCCGCCCAACAGGCCACAGGGTCCACCCAGCTCAGCTACGCGGGGCGCCCTGTGAACTTCCAAGATCCCTTTGCCCGCATGACGGTGAGCCAAGCCCTGGTTCGGTATGCCCATCTGAGCGAAGCACAAGCCTGCGACCCGCAGGTGTTGCATCGGGAATTAAAGGCCCAGGGGCAGGAGCCGCCAGCACATTGGAGCACGGCGGAATTGCAGTTTGCTCTGTTTGAAGCGGTGGTGGAGTCTCAGCTCTGGGAGCCCACCTTCATCGTGGACTATCCCGTTGAAGTCTCACCTCTGGCCCGCGCCTCCGACAGTCAGCCAGACATTACGGAAAGATTTGAGCTGTTCATCACGGGCCGAGAGGTGGCCAACGGATTTTCCGAGCTCAACGACCCACAAGACCAGGCAGCGCGTTTTGCCGCTCAGGCTCGCAACAAGGAAGCTGGCGATGAGGAGGCCATGTATTTTGATGCCGATTACATTCGCGCCTTGGAATACGGTATGCCGCCAGCAGGGGGTTGCGGTATTGGAATTGACCGTCTGGTCATGCTGCTGACCGACAGTCCGAGTATTCGCGATGTCATTCTGTTTCCAGCCTTGCGGCGAGAACACTGAAGCCTGACTCAGCGGTGTTTGAACTGGGGCTTGCGTTTGTTGACAAACGCATCCATGCCCTCTTTTTGATCCTCAGTTGCAAACGTGGCATGGAACATCCGGCGTTCGAATGAATTGCCCTCGGACAGCGTCGTTTCGAAGGCCCGGTTGACGCATTCCTTGGCCATCAAAACGCTGGGTAGGCTCATCTGGCAGATGACCTCCGCCACGGCCAGCGTCTCCTCCATCAGCTTGTCGGCACTCACCACGCGCGAAACCAACCCCGATCGTTCAGCCTCGGCTGCATCCATCATGCGCCCCGTCAAGACCATATCCATGGCCTTGGCCTTGCCCACCGCACGTGGTAGGCGCTGAGTACCCCCCGCACCGGGAATCACACCCAGTTTGATCTCTGGCTGGCCAAATTTGGCGGTATCTGCAGCAATGATGAAGTCACACATCATCGCCAACTCACATCCACCTCCTAACGCAAATCCCGCCACGGCAGCAATTACCGGCTTGCGGATGCGCCGTATGGTTTCCCAATTGCGCGTGATGTAGTCGCCCAGATAGGCGTCCATGAAAGAGTACGACGCCATGGCGCCGATGTCTGCCCCTGCAGCAAAAGCCTTTTCGCTGCCGGTGATGACCATGCACCCGATGGTCTCATCCGCATCCCAAGCCAATAATGCCGACCCCAACTCATCCATGAGCTCGTTGTTCAAGGCATTGAGCTGCTTGGGTCGGTGCAAGGTGATGACCCCCACCCGCCTGTGTGCTTCACCGTGAATGGAAGTCTGTAAGCACTGATACTGCATGGCAATCTCCAGGGTAAGGCGTCAGTCTAATCTCTGGGCGGCGTCAGTCCAGATCATCTAGGCTCACCGAGTGGCCTGCTGCGGCAGACGGCTGAGCAGCAAATCCGCCCAGGCTTGATCGTCTTGACGAATTCGCAGCCGAACCGGTAAGTACTGCAGCGAGGGGGCAAACCAGGCCTCAATCACCAACTCCCCGGGCTGAGGGGTCATGCGCCTGGGTTTGACATAGTACGCAGGCACGTCCCCCACCGGGGTGCTGATCACTTCTTGACTGACGATATCGTACGCCCAGCGATCCACTCGCCGGGGCAGAGCCAACGGTACCTCCAGACTCTGCCCCACTTGCAGCCGTTGAGGTTGGGTGGTGAACAGCCACGTCAACTGCACGAACTGGCTGGCGGTGTCTTGTATCCCGGGCAGCGTCGCCGTACTGGGCCCGTCTGACAAGATCACCTGCTGAGGCTGGAAGACGATGACTTTCTTTCGGGGCCTGAACATTGCCACGCGGGTTTCTTCCTCGTAGCGCTGTGGCTCCAAGCCCGCAGAAGGCGTGACCCAGCCATCGCTGGTCATCTTGCGTGTCATCAGCGGTGCAAAGTCAGGGCCAATCAACACATCCAGGTGAACTTGGTAGCGCTTGTCTTGCTTGAGCCACTGGACCTGCGCCGATCCTTCCACCGGCCCACGGTAATAGCCCTTTAGTGTGTAGCTCAGTCGTGTCGAGGGCGGCCACTCAAAACCGGAGCCTGATCCCGAGGCAGACGCGGCTTCGGACGCGGAAAGCGCAGCGCCAACAGGTGTGGCCGGCGCAGGTTCCTCGGCTGCCAAAGCGCTGCTGGGTGCGCTCTCTTCTGACAGGTCTGCTACGCGCAAATGCGCCGACGAGGCTGCCGACTCCGGTGGGGACACAAGGGGAGCTGAGGCCGCAGGCGATGCCGCTACTGCAGTTGTGGGTGACAAGACTCTGGCGGGCGATATAGGGGGTTGCGCGGGCTCAGAAGGCGCCAATTCCTGGATGAAATCAACCTCCATTCGCATGAGCGAGCGTTGCCCGCTGTCTGCGGAGAACACCAAGAGATGCCGCAATTCGTCCAGGACCCAAGCGTGGACAGCGACCACCAAAGCCGCCACCACCACAAAAGCGCGCTGCCGGTGGCGCACCGCCTAAGCCCCTGCAGCGCCTACCCAGCAAGACAGGGCTGCCACGGCACTCAAGTGCAGGCGAAGCCTCAACCAACGCTGTAGCCCATAGCGCGGGTACATCGACCGATCCACCGCATAGCTGAGGATGAGCACGGCCCCCAACAAAATCAGTGCAGTACGCGCTGGCATGAGTGCCCCCACCCAAGCCAGCAGGGACGGACAAATCCCCCACACCAGCGCCATAGGTGCGTGGCGATTCGAATTCCACACAGCTCCCCAGTGGATGCCGCCTAGAAACGAAACGATGACGGCAGCATAGGTGGCCAAGGCCCAGGCTGCATACGGATGCACTGGAGGCCAAACCAGCCAGACCAAGGCCGCACCCGACACAAAGGGAATGAGCCCAGCGTAACCCAGCGTCTGCGCCCACACCATGACAGACACAGATTCGGATTCAGAAATGGGCTCTTGCACGTCTGACCCGTTTCGCTCAGCTCTTTTTGACCGCTTGGACCAGCGCCTTTTCCAGCCTTTCAGTGGCTACGGCTCCCGGTATGCGCGAGCCGTCTTCAAAGACCGCTGCTGGAGTGCCTTGTACGCGATGCTTCTGGCCCAGAGCCGTGTTGCGCTCGAGTGCCGAGGCATCACACTTGCCGGCTGCCGTTGGCGCAGCCGTCCCCCGCAGCATCAGATCCCGCCAGGCCTTGGCCGGATCTTTGGCGCACCAGACATCGCGGGCCTTGGTCAAGGAATCCGCACCCAATATGGGATACAAGAAGGTGTAGATGGTCACGTCTTTGAGCGCGGCCAAGTCACGCTCAAAGCTGCGACAGTAGCCGCAGTTGGGATCGACGAAGACAGCCATCTTGCGCACACCACTGCCCTGCTTGATGGTGATGGCATCCTTCAGGGGCAACTTGGCAAAGTCAAACGCTGTGAGTTTGTCGATCCGGCCCTGCGTGATGTTGGTGCGGGAGCGCGCATCGATGATTTCGCCTTCGATAATGAAGTTGGCCTGGTCATCGGTGTATAGCAGCTCAGTTCCCATGCGAACCTCCCACAAACCGGGAATGGCTGTCTTGGTGACCTCGTCGATGCGGGGCAAGTTGGGCAGACGGTCCGAAAGATTCTTGCGAATGGCAGCTTCAGAGGCCCAGGCAAGCTGCGCAGGGGCCATGGACACGACCCACAGCGACAAGAGTTGGAGGACTGTCAAGACAAACCTGGAGGCCATGGTCGGGGTTTTCCAAAAGTTGCGGGTGGGCGGGGTCGATATCAGGAACGAAAGGCTTGTCGAGCCAGTACCGACTTCACCGGTGAGGCCTGCTCCATCCAGCGCAAGCCCAGGTTTCGCAGGTGGCGGCCCATGGGGTGCGGGGTGGCAAAGAGTTGTTGCAGCCCGTGGGTCATCGCACCCATGGTATGGGTGGACCACCAGCGTTGACGGGCGTAGCGACGCAAGAGCTTTTCGTCGCCCAACTCTCGAAAACTTTCCCGCTGTGCCAATACGGTGCTCAGGCAATCCACATCGGCCAAGCCGAGATTCAGACCTTGCCCAGCCAGTGGATGAACCGTGTGGGCGGCGTCTCCCAGTACAACCCAGCCCGGCCCACACACCGACTGACTGAGGCGCAGCGTCAGCGGCCAACTCGAACGCTGACCGTGCAGTTGTAAGTCGCCAACTTGGCCAGAGGTGGCCTCCATCAGGGCGTGCTCAAAAGCTGCGGGCGCCATGGCCATCACCTCACGACCCCGATCCTCGGGCAGCGACCACACCACTCCATAGCTGCAACCGGGTTTGGGCCGATCAAAAGGCAGCAGGGCCACAATGTCGGGGCTGCGAAACCACTGCCTGGCCATGCCAGCGTGTGCAATATCACTGACCACGCGGGCGGCCACGCCGATGTGGCCATAACGGTGGGTCCAAGCCGACCCAGCCTCCTTGGCCAGGGTATGCGCGTGCCGTCCATCGGCCACTGCTCGCAACGCACACTGCAGAGGCTGGCCTGGGATGACGGCGGTAACGTGAGGGGCGAATCTCACAGCCTCATACAAAACTCGCTCCAATTCTGCGGCATCCACAATCCAGGCCAAGGCGTGTACCGCTTGGTCAAAGGACGAAAAACTCAGCCGAGACTGACCATCATCGCCAAAGACCCACATGTCGTGCACAGCGGTCTTGGCCTCCTCAGGTATGGCACCCCACACCTTCAGTCGGCTCAACAGGTCTACCGATCGCGCACTGAGCGCATAGGTTCGCACATCGCTGCGTTGAACACTCCGGGCATCGGCAGGCTGTATCCACGCCACTCGCAGCCCCTGAGTGGACAGCGCCAAGGCCAGGCTCATGGCCACGGCCCCATCGCCTTGAACGCTCACATCGAACGACTTCATCCGATCATTGTAGGGACAGGTGGGAGCAGCCGACGGGGGCAGGCACAATCCTTGACAACTTGAGGATATTGGGCGGGCACATGAACCGGACGCTGAAGTCTTGGCCGTTGTTTGTGGGGGCGGTGGTGATTTGGGGCACCACCTGGCATGCCATCGTGTACCAACTCCAGGACACAACGGTGGAGTTCTCCGTGGCCTTGCGGTTCTTGCTAGCGGGCGTTCTGGCCCTGGCCTGGGGACGGTGGCGATCGCCCTGGCAGCGCCTGAGTGCCAGACAGCACGCGCGCCTGGCCATCCAGGGGGTCTTCATGTACTCGGTTTCCTATCTGTGCGTCTACCATGCCGAACGCTTCGTCCCTTCGGGACTGGTGGCGGTGGGCTACAGCGCCTCGGCCCTCATTCTGGGACTGGCCTCTCGTGGCCTGTGGGGCACTGCCCTGACTGCTCGGTTCGTGAGCGGGGCGGTGCTGTGTATCGTGGGTGTGGGGCTGATCTTCTGGCCCGAGCTGGTGAGCAGTACCCGACACCCCCAGGCGCATTGGGGGGTTGCGTTTACAGCCGCCGCAGTCCTGCTGTCTGCGGTGGGCAGTTTGATCGCTTCGCGCAACAGTGCAGCGGGCCTGCCGTTTTGGCCCTCGCTGGGCTGGGGCATGGTCTACGGCAGTGCGTTTTCTTGGCTGTTGGTGGCCACGGGAGATACACCAGTCCGCTGGCCCCAAACGGCAGCCTGGTGGCTGTCGCTGGCCTATCTGGCCGTCTTGGGGTCGGTGGTAGCCTTCGCCTGCTACCTGGCGCTGCAGCAGCGCTGGGGAGCGGCGCAAGCTGGCACTGTGGGAGCAGCCACGCCCGTTGTGGCCTTGTTCGTATCGGCCGCATTCGAGAATTATTCGCCGCAGCTCTTGAGCGTGTTGGGCGCCGCCATGGCGTTGTGGGGGAATGCGCTGGCCCTGGGTTGGCGTTGGCCAGATCGTCGCGCGGCAGCGCAGAGGGCTGCGGGCGCATAGAATGCGCAGCTTCTTTTTGGGTGTACCCCACCCCTGCCCCCCATGAGTTTGCAATGTGGCATTGTGGGTTTGCCGAATGTCGGCAAATCCACGCTCTTTAACGCGCTGACCCAGGCGGGTATTGCGGCGGAAAACTACCCTTTTTGCACCATCGAGCCCAATGTGGGCGTGGTGGAGTTGCCCGATCCCCGGCTGCAACGGCTGGCACAGATCGTCAAGCCCGAAAAGGTCGTGCCTGCCATCGTCGAGTTTGTAGACATCGCCGGGTTGGTCGCAGGCGCCAGCAAGGGCGAAGGGCTGGGCAATCAATTCCTCAGCCATATCCGAGAGACCGATGCGATTGTCAATGTGGTGCGCTGCTTTGAGGATCCCAACGTCATCCATGTGGCGGGTCGGGTCGATCCGGTGGCCGATATCGAGGTGATTCAAACCGAATTGTGTTTGGCTGACCTGTCGACCGTGGACAAGGCGCTGGCACGCCACACCAAAGTGGCCAAGGCGGGTGGAGACAAAGAAGCCCAACGGCTCGTGGACGTGCTCAAGAAGTGCGAGTTGGCATTGAATGCGGGTCAACCCGTGCGCAGCGTTGACTTCAGCAAAGAAGAGCTCGCTGTGCTCAAACCCTTGTGTCTGATCACGGCCAAGCCGGCCATGTTTGTGGGCAATGTGTCGGAGGACGGCTTCCAGGACAACCCACTGCTGCAGCGTCTGCAGGCGTATGCAGCGCAACAGCACGCCCCGGTGGTGGCGATTTGTGCCAAAACTGAGGCCGAATTGGCTGGCATGGAAGAGGCCGACCGCCTGCTCTTTCTACAAGAAATGGGGCTGGAAGAGCCTGGCTTGAACCGCCTCATCCGCGCGGCTTTCAGCCTGCTGGGGCTTCAAACCTACTTCACGGCCGGAGTCAAAGAGGTGCGGGCCTGGACCATACATTGCGGCGACACGGCACCACAGGCGGCCGGGGTGATTCATACCGACTTCGAGCGTGGGTTTATCCGGGCCCAAACCATTGCCTTTGATGACTATGTGGCCCACGGTGGTGAGCAAGGCGCCAAGGAGGCCGGCAAGATGCGGGCCGAAGGCAAGGAGTACGTCGTCAAAGACGGCGATGTGATGAACTTCCTGTTCTCTTCATAAGTTAGTGTTCACTTATATTTAATTGTTGCGCTGAGTCAACGATTGCCCACAAGGCGACCCACGGATAAGCACTCTCTGCCTCAGAGTGCTAATATTTACGACATCTGATCCTAGGGTTTACTCTAAGCATCTATGAGCACGTCGTCTTCTACTGCCTTATCGGTCCGCGACCCATGGTCGTTGGTGCCCTCTTTGGGCAATTTGGATGCGTACATCAGCGCGGTCAACCGCCTGCCCTTGCTCTCTGCGCAAGAAGAGATGGAGCTGGCTCGTCGCCTCCGTGACCATGCCGATGTGGAGGCGGCCAGCCGGCTCGTGCTTTCACATCTGAGGCTGGTGGTTTCGGTTTCCCGACAGTACTTGGGCTATGGACTGCCACAGGGCGACCTGATTCAGGAAGGGAATGTGGGCCTGATGAAGGCTGTCAAACGTTTTGATCCCGATCAGGGCGTTCGGCTGGTCAGCTACGCCTTGCACTGGATCAAGGCGGAAATCCACGAGTACATCCTGCGCAACTGGCGCATGGTGAAGGTGGCCACCACGAAGGCTCAACGCAAGTTGTTTTTCAACTTGCGCTCGCTCAAGCAAGACATGAAGGCACAGGCTGACGACTCTCAGGCCTATCGCAACACGCTCACCCCGGCCGAAGTGGATCGGGTCGCGCGAGAACTGCAGGTCAAGCCTGAGGACGTCATCGAGATGGAAACGCGGCTGACCGGAGCCGATGTGGCCCTGGAGCCCTCTGGTGACGATGGCGAAGAGGAGTTTGCGCCTTTGGCTTTCTTGGCCGACGAGAGGCAAGAACCCCTGGTGGCCATGGAGGCACGCCATCGAGACTGGCTATCGAGCGACGGTATCACCCAGGCCCTGGCCCAACTCGATGAGAGAAGCCGACGGGTTGTTCAAGAACGCTGGCTGAACGTCAACGATGACTCCAGTGGTGGCATGACCCTGCATGACCTGGCCCAAGAGTACGGGGTCAGCGCCGAGCGCATCCGCCAGATTGAGGTGGCCGCGCTCAAGAAGATGCGCAAGGTGCTGGAGCACGGAGCCGAGATCTGAGTGTCAGGGCTTCTAGCCTTGCGCCAGTAACAGCTTGAGGTCGTGTACCAGGGCGGCCTGCCCCGTGCCGTGCCGAGTAAACAACCGAATTCGTCCCTGGGCGTCGAAAACGTAGGCGCCTGCGGTGTGGTCCATGGTGTAACTGGTCGGTGTAGGCCCGGGCGACTTGGCAAACACCACCTTGAACTGGCGCGCAACGGCCGCTGTCTGGCTCTCATCACCTCGAAGCGCCACAAAGCTGGGATCAAATGCCTGAACGTACGCACCCAAGACCTCAGGCGAGTCACGCTGCGGATCCACCGTGATGAAAACACCCTGAACGCGCTGCCCCGCTGCCCCCAACTCTGCCTTGGCTGCAGCCAGGTCCGATAAGGTGGTGGGACACACGTCTGGACATTGGGTGAAGCCGAAAAACACCACGACCACCTTCCCACGAAATTCCTCTAACGTGCGCAGCCGGCCTTGTGCGTCTGGCAGGGAAAAGGTACTGGCGTATTGGGCGCCCGTGATGTCAATGGCCTGAAACGACTTTTCAGCCGGTGCACACGCACTCAAGCTGGCGACCAGCCAACCTGTCACGGCCCCATGCCTGATCAGGCAAGACCAGCGTGTGCTCACAAGCCACCCCAGGCCACCTGCCAACCCCGGGTGTAATGGTCCACCAGCAGCGCAGCGAATAACAAGGACAAGTGCCAAATGGAAAACCGAAAGGTTTGCCGCGCCAGATCGTCGCTGTACTCCCGCCACAAACGCACAGCCAGCACGATGAAGCGCAGGCCCAGAACCGCAGCGCACATCAGATACAGCAGTCCGCTCATGCCCTGGACAAAAGGCAACAGGGTAGAAGCAAATAGCACCAGCGTGTAGAGCAAGACTTGCAAGCGAGTGAATTGCGAGCCGTGCGTGACCGGCAGCATGGGCAGCCCAGACTTGCGATAGTCTTCCGTTCGGTAAAGCGCCAGAGCCCAAAAGTGCGGGGGCGTCCACAGAAAGATGATGAGACACAAGATGAGAGCCTCGGCGCCCACCTCGTTTCTCATCGCCGCCCAACCGAGCACTGGAGGCATAGCACCGGAGGCCCCTCCAATGACGATGTTTTGCGGCGTCAAGGGCTTCAAGATGACGGTGTAAACCACCGCGTAGCCCACAAAGGTGGCCAGCGTCAGCCACATGGTCAAGGGGTTGACCCCCATCCACAAGACGACGCTGCCCAACACGGCCAGCAGGGAGGAAAACAGCAAGGTCTGGCCGCGAGTCAATTCCCCCTTGGCCGTAGGACGCCATGCCGTTCGGGCCATACGGGCATCAATGTGCTGCTCCACCAGGCAATTGAATGCAGCCGCCGCTGCGGCCACCAGCCAGATGCCCACCGTGGCCGCCAGGGCCGGCTGCCAGGCAGGCCATCCGGGTTGGGCAAGCAAGATGCCAATCAGCGCGCAAAACACTATGAGTTGCACCACGCGAGGCTTGGTCAACACATAAAACTGCCGCCATTTGGGCAGGCTCGACGGTAAAGGCAGGGGATGAGTGGCCGCTTTGCTCATGCCGAGCCCATTGTAGGCGTCGATGCCGCCCGTTCCTGGACAGCGTGCGGGTGGCTGCGTACCCACACCGAGGTCGTCAGCACGACCAAGGCGGCAGCACCTGCCGAGTGGGCCAACGCGGCCAATAAAGGCCAGCCGAGCACCACGTTGGACAGACCACTGAGAATTTGTAAACCCAGCACGGCGGTCAGTCCACGGGCATAAGTGGGTGCACTTCTCCACAAAATGGCCGCAACCCCCAACAACGCGGCCGTCACCAGGAGGGCAAACCAGCGGTGAGCCAGGTGGATGGCCACGAGCGCTGGCATCGCGATGACACCGCCGTGCCCATCTTGCCCAAGAGGCCGCAACAGGGTGAAACCTTGTGCAAACTCGGTGGGTGGCCACCACTGCCCGTGGCACATCGGGAACTCGGTACAGGCCAAGACCGCGTAATTGGTGGACACCCACCCACCCAGTGCAATTTGAATCCAAACCAGGACGGTGGCGGCACCGAGTGCTGCACGCGCCTGGGGCTTGAGGCTGATAGGCCGATACTTCCAGTGCTCATGCTGCACGGTCAACAATGCCAGCAGTACCAAGCCTCCTAAGAGGTGTGCCGTGACAATCGCGGGGTAGAGCTTGAGCGTGACGGTGTACTTGCCAAACAGGCCCTGGATGATGACCCATGCCAGCGTGGCCCAGGCCCATCCGATGCTGCGAGGCCAGTGCTGACGGTATCGGGTGGCGATCGCAGCCGTCACCAAAATCAGCAGCCCAACCGTCATGGCCAGATACCGGTGGATCATTTCAATCCAGGCCTTGCGCACCGTCACCGGTCCGTCGGGCAGCTCGGCTTCTGCCTGGGCTATCTCGGCCTTGGCCCCCCAAGGCGTTGCCTCGCCATAACACCCCGGCCAATCCGGACATCCCAGCCCCGAATCGGACAGCCGGGTGAAGGCACCGAAAACCACCAGGTCGAATGTCAAGAACAGTGTGAGCAATGTCAGCGCCGACAATCGTGAGGTCAGTCCTGCATGTCGCTGGCGCCACCACAACCACCCCAAGGGCAAGGCCGCCAGGACCAACGCCAGCACAGCCAACTGTCCGAGGGGGTCAAGATCGACCAGTGCTTGCTGCGCATTCACGGCTTCAACGTCCCGCCTTGTCCCAACTGCCCGACGCGCGCAGCAGGCGATCCAGATCCCGTTTGAGTCTTTCGGGCTGAGGATTGACAGGTGAGCGCATCATCCACTCCCCCATGGGATCCACCACGTACAAGTGCTCATGCAACGGGTGACCTGGCTCGGGCTGCAACCAGGCCGCCAAGGCCTGCGAATTGACCCGCAACACCCTGGCAGCCGCCGTACCACCCGACTGCACGGCAGCCAAAAGTTGCGGGTTCGGAGCACCTTCGTCCGTAATCAGCCACACCTTGTCGACTCGGTCACGCTCACGTCCGAGCATCTCGCGTAACTGCCGCTGCATATACAGCCGCTGCTCACAGTCGACCTCGCACCGTGATGGCCCCACCACCACCAGTAGCCACTGTCCCTTGAGGGAATCGGCAGCCACGGCTTGGCCCGTGACTTCCCTAAGCGGCAGCTCGCTGGGAAGCGCACGCGAAGGCAAGATGAGCTGGGCGTAATTGGATCGACCCTCCGGGCGAATCACGTAGTACGTCAGGTAAGACGCCACGACTGGCGCCGCACAGGCCAGCAGGATCATCAGCATCTTCAGCCGGCCGCTGATCCTTTGCTGAGCACCGGCATCAGGTAGCGGTACTTCGTGCACGGTCAGACCTACAGGCTCATGCGCGGCGGCGGGGTCGGATGATTTGGAACCAGACATACAGACCGATGGTAAGGGTGCTCAAGGCAAACCATTGAAACGCGTAGCCGTAGTGCTTGTGCACACCGGCCGAAGGTTCGGGCCAGTTGCGGGCCAGCCCATCAGAGGCTAGGCCTGCGGCTTCCTCCTGAATGAGGATGAACGGTCTCAGTGGTCGCCCAATTTCGGCGGAGAAGGCTTCAACGTCGAGATTTTGTCTGATCGGCCCCTTGACCACAGCCTCAAACTCGAAGAGCCGTGCAATCGATGGGGCTATGCGGCCCTGCACAACATGAGGAGGAGCCGATTCGGCGGGGCGCTCCACACGAGAACGATCGCGTGGATCGCGAGGCAACCAGCCGCGCTGCACCACCACCGCGCTCCCATCGTCCATCAACAACGGCGTCAGGACGTAAAACCCGGGCTGACCACCCATTTGGCGATTTTCCAGGTAGATGGTGCGCTCGCTGTCCCAACGGCCGCTGGCCTGTGTGAGGCGGTGCGTCAAAGCCTGAGCCTCGGTCCTGGAGTGCGGCCACTGGGCCGCCGGCAGGCTGGGCAAGGCTCGCTGCTTGACGTATTGGGTGTGCCAATCCAGCTTCTGCTCAGCCCTTTGCAGCTGCCACCATCCCAATCGCGCCGTGATGGCCGCCACCAACACGGCCAGCAGCAGCATCCACTTGGGGTGCACTACGGTTGACCTGGCGCCTGACATACACTGCCTTGCATGAAGATCGTCATTGTCGTCGTCTTGCTGGGCATCGTGGGTGCTCTGGCCAGTGCAGGCATTTTGATGCTGCGCCGAAGCCAAAGCGCGTCGCCGGAGCAGCAAGACACAGGGATGGCTCGCGCGCTGGCCGTGCGCGTGGCCTTGTCCATCGGCTTGTTCGCCTTCTTGCTATTGGCCTGGTACTTGGGCTGGATCAGCCCCACGGGGATTCCCGTGTCGGCCTAACGCGGCAGACGCCGCGTCAGAGCCAGTACACCAAAAAGTACAGGCCCAGCCACACCACGTCCACAAAATGCCAATACCATGCGGCCCCTTCGAACCCGAAGTGCCGCTTCGCTGAGAAGTGGCCCTTCATCAACCGCAGGGTGATGAATACCAACATCAGCATACCCACGAACACGTGGAACCCGTGGAAGCCGGTGAGCATGAAGAATGTCGAGCCAAAGATCCCCGATGTGAGCTTCAGGTTCAGGTCCTTGTACGCGTGGCTGTACTCGTAGGCCTGTACCAACAGGAAGGTCAGGCCCAAAGCCACGGTGAGCCACATCCACAAAATCGTTTTGCTGCGGTTATTGGCCAATAGCGCATGGTGGGCCACTGTGAGTGTGGCTCCAGAGGTCAGCAGCAACGCGGTGTTGATCGTGGGCAGCCAAAAGGGTCCCATGGTGCGAAACGCCTCGGTGGTTCCCGCCGGTGAAGCCGTGGCACCCGCGGCCACACTGGGCCATATTGCCTTGAAGTCAGGCCACAACAGTTGATGATCCAAATCACCCAACATCGGCAGGGTATGAACCCGCGCCCAGTACAAAGCGCCAAAAAAGGCTGCGAAAAACATCACCTCCGAAAAGATGAACCAGCTCATGCTCCAGCGAAATGACACGTCAATACGGTCTGAGTACAGGCCAGACTCACTCTCCTGAATCGCCTGCGCGAACCATTGAGCCAAAACTGCCAGCCATACCACCACACCCGCCAACAGGACCCAGGCTCCCCAGCCTGTGCCATTCACCCACTGTGAAGCGCCAAAAATCACCAGCAACATGCCGGCAGCCACCATCACCGGATGCCGAGAGGGCGCGGGGATGAAGTAATAGGGCGTGGTGCCCGCAGGCGTCATGGCTGACATCGTGTGCTCTCCTGTAACCGCTAATTCTCAGGCGGGTTCATGGGCTTGCCTCCGTCAGGAGGCCACACCACTACTTACCACCCACCTCACCATGGCCCACAGGGCCAAGACAAACAACAGCGCACCCACCAAACCGGCCACGATCACATGCACCGGATTCAGACGCTGCACATCCTGATCGTAAGCCGCTGACTGGCGAACGCCCAAAAAAGACCATGCCACCGCCCGAATCGTCTGCCAAAACGACAGGGGACGGTGAACAGCCTGCTTCCAAGTGGCAGGGTGCTCGCTCATGAGCGCCCCGCCGTCATCAAGCCCTCACCCGCAGCCGAGGATTGGGCGCTCGAGAGCCCACCCTTGGGTGCTGGTGGTGTTTTGCCACCCACCTCAAAAAAAGTGTAGGACAAGGTGATGGTCGTCACGTCCTTGGGCAACTTCGGATCAATCACAAATGCCACCGGCCACGACTTGGCCTCGCCCGGCGAGAGGGTGTACTCGTTAAAGCAAAAGCACTCCAGCTTGTTGAAGTGGTTGCCAGCCTGGCGCGGGGCGTAGCTGGGAATTGCCTGGGCGGCCATCACCCGATTTTGAACGTTTCGAAACTCGTACATGACGGTGGCCAACTCACCCGGATGAACCTGGATCGAGCGCACCGCAGGCTTGAAGTCCCAGGGGCCGCGCGCGTTGGCGTCAAATTCAACGGTCACCCAGCGCGTGGTGTCCACCTGAGAATTTCGCACCTTGGTGGCGGGCAACCAGGACCCCGTGGCCTTGCGCTGATCGGCCAGACTCAAGACATTGATGCCCAAGGCCTCACAAATCGCCCGGTACATAGGCACCAGTGCATAGCCAAACCCAAACATCACCGCCGCAATCACCAGAAGCTTGGCCAGCATACGGCGGTTGTCGGAGCGCAAAGCACTGACCAGATTCATGAGCTCACCGACCCAGCCAGATGATTTTGGCCGCAAACCCCAAGGCAAAGACAAGCGCGACCGAGGCCAAAATCAGGCCCAGCCGAGCATTGGCTTTGCGTTGATCAGGCGGCAGCTGGCCCATGGAGACTTGTTTCACCCCACCACCCGAGTGGCTTCAGCATTGAGCTTGGGCGGGGTTTCAAATGTGTGCCATGGGGCTGGTGAGGGGACCTCCCACTCCAAACCTTCGGCACCTTCCCAAGGCTTTTGCGCTGCAGGCTGGCCTTGGCCTCTCATCATGGGCACCACCACGAACACGAAGAAGTACACCTGCATCAAACCAAAGCCGAAGGCACCCACTGACGCAATCGCGTTGAAGTCTGCAAACTGCATGGGATAGTCGGCATAGCGGCGCGGCATGCCCGCCAAGCCCAGGAAGTGCATGGGGAAGAAGGTGACGTTGAAGAACACCAAAGATCCCCAGAAATGGATCTTGCCGCGTATCTCCGAGTACATGACGCCCGTCCACTTTGGGCCCCAGTAGTACACACCGGCAAACAACGCGAACAACGATCCAGCAACCAGCACATAGTGAAAGTGAGCTACCACGTAGTAGGTGTCTTGAAGCTGGATATCAATGGGCGCCATGGCCAGGATCAACCCCGTGAAAACGCCCATAGTAAAGACAAACAAAAACCCGACGCTCCACAGCATCGGTGTCTCAAAAGTCATCGAGCCTTTCCACATCGTGGCCAACCAGTTGAAGATCTTCACGCCCGTGGGTACCGCGATCAACATCGTGGCGTACATGAAAAACAGTTGCCCCGTGACCGGCATGCCGGTGGTGTACATGTGGTGTGCCCACACGATGAACGACAAGATGGCGATCGAAGCAGTGGCGTACACCATGGAGGCATAGCCGAATAATTTCTTGCGAGCAAAGGCCGGAATGATGGCGCTGACGATGCCAAACGCCGGCAAGATCATGATGTAGACCTCGGGGTGCCCGAAGAACCAGAAGATGTGCTGGTACATG
>CAYNSW010000010.1:0-24252 GCA_964400135.1 uncultured Rubrivivax sp.
TTGCATGGGGTGCAAGGGGTCGCGAGTTCGAATCCCGCCACCCCGACCAATTTTTTCAGTGGCAGGTTGACCTGATCGTCAACCCTCAAAGGCCTTGCAAGTTCTCCACGATGGTGACGTTGGCCATGCCGCCGCCCTCACACATCGTTTGCAGCCCCCAACGTTTTCCGTAGCGCGCCAGCGCGTGCGTCAAGGTGGCCATCAACTTGGTGCCCGAGGCGCCCAGCGGGTGGCCCAACGCAATCGCGCCGCCGTGCACGTTCAGTCGTGTCGGGTCTGCGCCTGTATGGCGCAGCCAGGCCAGGGGCACCGGTGCAAAGGCCTCATTCACCTCAAATAGGTCAATATCGTCAATGCGCATACCCACCTTGGCCAGTGCGCGCATCGTGGCGGGCAGGGGGGCGTCAAGCATCACCACCGGGTCGTGCCCCATCACGCTCATGTGATGGATACGCGCCATGGGTTTCAAGCCCCATTGCCTGACGGCTTTCTCGCTGGCCACCAGACAGGCGCTGGCGCCATCGCAAATCTGGCTGGCGTTGGCCGCGGTGATCACCCCGCCTGGCTGCAGCGTCTTCACGCTGCCGATGCTGTCGGCGGTGGCATCGAATCGAATGCCTTCATCCTGGGTATGCATGGCGTCGGCTAATTCCTCAGGGCCTGCGTTTGAGCCGGCCTCGCCGGATTGCCGCCTGCGCACCGGCAGCGGCAAGATTTCGCCGGCAAAGGCGCCACTGCGGGTGGCGTCTGCCGCCTTGCGGTGGCTCTCCAGTGCATAGGCGTCTAAATCGTCGCGCCCCAGACCAAACTGCTGAGCCAACAACTCGGCCCCGGTGAACTGGCTGAAGTCTCGGGCATAGCGGCGACGCAACTCGCCGTCTTGGTAGTGCCCCATGCCCGCCTTGGCTGGCAAGGCCACCGAGGCCATCATGGGCACCCGGGACATGCTCTCCACTCCGCCGGCAATCACCAAGTCCATCTGCCCCGACATCACCGCCTGCGCCGCAAAGTGCAGGGCCTGCTGAGAGGAACCGCACTGCCTGTCTAGCGTGGTGCCTGGCACCGAACGGGGCAGGGCAGAGGCCAACACCGCATTGCGCGCCACATTCACCGCCTGCTCGCCCACCTGCATCACACAACCCAAGATCACATCGTCAACCGAAGCAGGGTCCACCCCCGCCCGAGACACTACCGCGTCGATGACCCGGGCGGCCAGATCTACCGGGTGCCAGCCCGAGAGGGTGCCATCACGGCGGGCGCCGGCGGTGCGGATGGGGGGGAGGAGGTAGGTGGTGGTCATGCGACTTAAAAATTAAGCTGAAGTTGAGGCGCTTATCGAAGTGTGGGGTTACAGAGAGCTACTGGTACCGAGTGGTTATGATGCATGAGGCCGTAGCTAAGATTGTGGAAAAGAGTACATGCAACCTTACCCGCTTTTGATCACGACAGCCCTAAGCCCTCCGGACGGGGTACCGTATCTGAAGATGGGAACCCCGCTCAAAAGAAAGCTTCTCACTAAGGCCGCAGCCTATTTTTGGGTAGCACAGGGAATTCGGCAAATCGTGATTGCCGATTCAACCAACTCTGCTCTTTTTGACCCGCATGAAGTCAATGAAATCAGACTTCTGGGTTGTGAAATTGAGCAGATTCTTTTCAACCAAGACGAAGACGCAATCAAGACCAGAGGAAAAGGCTTCGCAGAAGGATGTTTAATCCAACATTCCCTAATCCACTCATCTATATTGAACGAAGCAACCCATCTTTATAAGGCAACCGGAAAAACGTTTGTACGGAATTTTAAGGAAGTCAGCCAAATCATTGCGGGTGAAAGCCTAGACCTGATTTTCTGGCTAAACTCGCAACAACCAGATGTCTTATTGCCATGGGTGGACACCCGATTTTTCTTCTCCTCAACCGCATACCTAGGGGATAAGATCGTTCCCTGTTACTTATCTAGTAACGACGGTATTGAAGAGTTTTGTGAGGCAGCCATCTTTAGGCAGGTAACAGCAATCTGTTCAAGAGGGAATTCAACTCGACCGTTAATCTCTGGTTATTCCGGAGGTCACGACGACTGGTATTTTGAAAAGTCGCTAGGTAATCTTGACAGCTATTTTCCATGCTGGTTTTTGAAGCAATGAACCCTTCTAGATATTACAAGTCGTGAAGTCAGTCGCCATCGTTCAATACGAAAATAGGGACGATCCGTTACTGATGGGGTTAATCAGGCGCAACGCGGATTATTGCCAAGCCCATGGGTACCGGCATATTTTTATCCAAAAAGTTAGTGAGGATATTCCCCCTTGGTGGGTGAAGTGTTTCATCCTGAGAGAAATTCTGAAGAAAGATTTTGACTTTGTAACATGGCTCGACTCAGATGCTGTAGTACATGATCAAGCGCGCACAATTGAATCTCTATTCATCAGAGGTGAGAGCTTGATATTTTCACCAGATGCGCCGGCCTGGAATAACCCTTCGCCCTTCAATGCAGGCGTCCTGATCTTCAAATCAAACCCTACTGCTCAGAAGATCATTGAGGACTGGATTCAGCTATTCAATTGGCGCAGATGGACGAAGGAAGGAGGTGAGTGGCATACTCCTGGGCCTTGGGCCGGCGAAGACTATGAGCAGGGTGCCTTCGTCAGGTATTTACTTCCAAGCCTAAAAACCACTACTGCCGTGAGGGAAGAAGACTGGCAAGTCCTTCAGGGCCCTTGGGTGATGTCACAGTCGTTTACGATGCACTTTGCCAATCGATCTCGACC
This sequence comes from uncultured Rubrivivax sp., assembly GCA_964400135.1. GTDB lineage: Bacteria > Pseudomonadota > Gammaproteobacteria > Burkholderiales > Burkholderiaceae_C > Rubrivivax. The sequence continues at coordinate 2,766 of CAYNSW010000010.1, forward strand.
TAATGCTGCTTTTTATCTCAATCTGACAGAGAAATACAGTATTAGGCATGGAGTTGAGGTATCTCCTAAGACATAAATTGCTTATGTTAAGTTGTCCAATGGCAGCCCACCGAAATCATCTCGGATCATTCTAGTTAGAACCTTTTGACGTGGAGTCAACTCCTGCTTCACTAAGCGAACTCTGGCAAAATATATCTGCTTTCCGCTAAGACAGGCGTGATCCTGATGCCACGAAATATCATCAAGACTTAAGGAAAGATCGCCTAAATTCGAGTGTAAGAACTCTTCATGAGCCAGCCTGATTTTTCCTTCGAGATACAAAGATGCAGGATTAATCGATGAATTGGAATCTTCAAATACACCCAACGCGATATCGAACTGAAAAAAACCGTTAGGTTGAAGGAAGGGAAAAAGAAAATGCATCACTTCGTGCATACCCTTCAGGTTAGAATCAAATTTCATCCATATTGCCGAAACCTGATTATGCAGTAGACGATATACTAACCCCGAATCGCTTAATAAAGTAGTATCACCAGATGAATCTAGATCTTCAACATCAATCGCTACGTCCGCCGGAACAAGGGCCCGGCTTCTAGCGGCGTTCACCCAATTTACTTGGTATCCCCGCTCCGGAGAGAGGTGAAGTTGTCGAATGATCTGCGGCTCAGCATTGAATCGGATTTTCGCCTCTTCAGGTCGCCACACCTGCGATAAAGAGCCGTCTTCAAACTTTTTCCGAAGTTGCTCTGCTATAGCCTCATAAGTTAAGCGGCTATCATTCTTGCGCCATGCCTCTAGCTGATTCTCACTCAAAATATACCAATCCTCTGATTTAAATATACGAGTAAAGAAGAAGTCAATGTTAGATTCATCAAACCAGCTAACAGATTCTGTATATGCTCTATTAACCTGTAAGTCCTTGCGCTTTAATGATACGACGGGTGTTCCACAGGAAAGGGCGTTAAAAACTCGAGTCTGCTCAAATCTAGTAGATTGGTAGAAAGGAATATTCAATACAGCTTTGGACTGCCGAATGTAGCGATCGCGTTCGGGTCCGTACATTGCATGATCAAACATTGATACCGAAATTCCGCATGATTCAATCTTTGAAATTAAAGATTGACGGGAATCATTTAAACCCCCGATGAATAGCAAGTCAATTGGCCGATCTTGCAACCTAAGCCTAGTGGATTGATCAAAAAGATATGGGGCATTCAAGAGTGGCGCAATCAATCTCAAATGTTCATTATCTCCTGTCTGATCGCTATAAGTTGGTAAATTTTCTGGGTCATACTCAATTACATGAGAGTCTTTCAATAGCTGTATGTACTCTGGAGAAACTAATGCGCCTCCAAGCCCGAGCTGTTCTTGATTAAAATAAACGCAAAAGAAATTTCTTTCCCATACCTTCGGTATGCCCAAATGTGCGCCAAAGACGATATTAATTGCGTCTAGACGTGGTTTATTTTTTGATATTGTTGTTTCAATCCCAAGCCTTGTGAATTGATACCTCAAGTACCGGGCTGAATCTAGAAATCCAAGCGAATGAATATAGCCGGCAGGTTGGATAATTACTAGACAGATACGCATAAATCTGGAAACTTTGACTTCATAAATACCGTAGGAGGCCTACTAGCAGCTGCGTCGACGTATGAGGTCTAGGACTTGAGGGTCTTTGGCTTGATCTTTATAGGGTGAAAATAGGGCTCTCTTCCGACCAGAAGTATGAGGCTTTGGATCGGTAAGGTAGTAGATTGCTAGACTATTTCGACTAACTCCCTCGGGAGAATTTATGGGTTCTGGTAACCCATGCCACGAGTTTCCAGTAGTGTCAAAGATCACCGCTCTATTGAAATATGGTGAGATAGATTTTACCGGTCTCCCAGGTCCGTTTATCGAACTGTCATGTGACCAGAATTCTAGATTACCTCCCCAGGATTGGCGCCAGTCTTTTGTAAGGTAAATTATTAAATTTAACTTTCGTTCCAGTCCCAGTTTTGGGTGCGTGGCATAATCAAGATGTACATTTAATTTTTCTCCATAGGTATGTGAATGCAGGCCACCGCCATGTAGACCAAAATCTGGATACAACCGGCATCCTGAAATTGTCTCGAGTTGAGAAACAAAGGTAGGGGAACAGAGCTCCCAAGCCAGACGGTAAATCGGAGCTGGGAATTGATCCCACAAATTGAGCGTTTTTTTTCGCTCAATTGCGTTTTGATAACGGAGCCAAAATTCAGAATTGAATTTGGGAATGGCTTCTGATACCTCTGCCGCCAGTTCGTTGTTCAAAAAATTATCGATTACAAGATGCGGGAATGGTTCGGCATGAAGCCACTCTGAAAATTTATCAGCCAAAGATATTCTGTTCGTTATCTTTGGGGCATAACGCTTCTGATCTATATTGAATCCATCCATCACTTGAGATGGCACCAATGGCATATTCATTTCGCGCCTCCGAAACTACCGATAAGCAAAATTTGCGCCATTAGTGACTAGCTTGGTCTGGAGAAAACTTGCCGGCGGGAGCCATCCCTTCGATTGGCGTTCTCAATGTGGCAATAAGTTGCCACGAATAGCTCTGTTTCCTCAATACACAGCTGGCTCTCAGGCTCAGTCGAAATGTTAGGCCTAAAATTTGCTTAATTGACCCACCCCCTTACAAACTTTCAGTAAGAATGCGATGTCTGAGGTAGAAACGCCCATTTATCAAAGCAACTGTGGCCAAGCATCTACTAAGATGCAGGGTAAAATGATTTCGGTTAGAGACTCTAACCGTATATGCACCTCTGAGATTCATAGTTTTGAGTGGTTTAACTCGTTAGAAATTTTTGATGACGTAGTCCCATTAGATGATGATGCTAGAGAGTTTTTGTCATCGGGGTGGGCTCAAGCCTTTGAATATAATAGCAATCGAGTGGCCGGAAAAGAAACGGAACGAAATGAGAGAGTAGGAGTTAAATCCAAAAACAGGCGTCTAGCTGTAATTGGTGGAAGTACAGTTGCTAGCGATCAGTTTAAAAGTACACTGAAAAAGTTAAAATTTATCGATAATGTAGAGACAGAAATCCTAGTAATTGTAAAGAATGCTACAGAGCATTCATTCTTGGCAAGTCTAATTGAGGGAGATTTCACACTCGCCGACAATGGTGCGAGTGCACTCCAATCGAGAGCTGCTCCATCGTCCGTCTTCAAGCTACTTCTTGATGAGGATTGGCTTCCAACGATATTGGGTGGGAGACGAGGGCGGCGAGAAAACCCTAGTCATAATATTAATCCAAGGTCAGAAGCCGCGAAGATCCTGGGGCAGTTCGACGAAATTTATATCCACGCGAAATTTCATGAAGATTCTCCTGACGAGCTAGTCGAAGAGTCGCGCTTCACTGTGGTTGTACCTACAACCAACGAGAAGCAACTTCAGGCGAACGTGATATCTTCCCCAGGAATCGAAGAAGTTGGGGCTAAAATTATTACAGTTAAAGGTGCTTCTTCTGCGTCAGACGCCTTGGAGGAGGCATTTGATCATATAGATACACCTTGGATATTGATGATTCACCAAGATGTCTATTTGCCAAAATCGTTTGGGAAGCGGTTATCCAAAGTATTGTCTCGTATTCCAAAAGACAAGCATAAAACGACACTAATAGGCTTCAGTGGAATTGGAGTAGATACAGAAAATTTTGAACCAGTCCCTGCAGGTTTGGTACTTGATCGGATAAATCTCTTTGATAAGCCAAACTCACAAACAGTCATTTCAATAGATGAACTCGGCATAGTGCTTCATCGCGAGTCTCTGCTCAAGATAGATGCCTCTCTAGGGTGGCACCTTTGGGCGACGGATCTATGTCTAGTTAGCATAGAGAAGCACAAAGTTTTTCCTTCAATAATTAGGATTCCACTATTTCATAACAGCGCAAGCGGTTGGTCGTTGCCATCAGAGTTTTATCATTCGGCAAAGCTTATTCTGGAAAAACATGAGGATTTTGAAGATATACCTACACTTTGCGGAACTATAAATCATAACTTTATTAATAGTTTATTTTTATCGAAATGACTACATTAACGACACTCATACCTGCATTTCGGGCAGAATATTTAGAGCAGTTACTGTCAGGTTTGGCAAGTCAAACCTTCAGGGATTTTAAGGTGGTTATATCAGATGATAGTAAAAATCAGGCAGTCACTAGGCAGCTACAGTCAGATAAATACTTGAATATAACAAAAAACTTGCATATAACTTTACTTACAGGTCCGGGGTGCGAGGTTGCAAACTACAATAGGCTAGTACGTTACTGGTCAGGAAAGACGCCGTTTGCGCACATTCATCACGATGATGATTATTTGCTGCCCGGATTTTATGAAGCCCACGTTAATGCTCATCAGAAAGAGAGTTTGCTGATTAGCGGATCTGCAAGATATTTTGCTGGCCAGGATGGTGTGCCATGTGTGGCACCACCTCTTCCCGATGAAATTGACATTAATGAGGATTTTGTCAAGCTGGACTCAGCTTGGTTTATTCGGTCACTATTAGTGCCCTGCAGAAACTGGTTTGGCGAGGTATCGAATATGGTATGGTCCTCCGATATTCTAAAAATAAATCCTTACTACTCCACTCCTGATGATAAATATTTTGGATTAGGAGATATGGCTCTATTATTAAATGTTTGTTCGGTTGGTTGTGTAGGTTTTATACCCGAGAGGCATAGTGTTTATAGAATCCATCCTCTTCAATGTACGTTTACTCAACAAGGCGTGAATCAATTTATATCTAGGCTTTGTTGGATTTCTTTCGCTTTGACAGAATGGAGAGAAGGCAGGCTCTCATCCGAATGTTGCAAAATTGCTGTGATAAATGGACTAAAGTTTTGCCTCGACGAGCTTGGTCGCTATGATAGAATGATATCGTTGGTAATTTCTCTGTTCGATGTTTGCGAAGATTTAAATAGTTTTGATATAAAATTTAAAACATTTTGGTCGGAGTTTTTGATTGAATTTAAAGCAAGTAATATTGCCTTAACGGAATAAAAATAGAAATTCCCGTTGGGCCCACTCTTGGAGTCATAGATGGGGCGGTATCAACCCGGTGAGTTCAGGCGTAAGCTCCCCCTTTTTAGGATCAGATTGAAAATTGAGACTTCTGCTTCACGACGAATGAAAAGTGATGAGGAAGTCGCGGTTCACGGAGAGCTAGATCCTATCGATCCTGGGAGAAGGGGAACCAGGTGCCGATGCGGGATGGGCGGCATCTGTTCACCGCGGAACACTTTACAGCTTGGAGTACCAAGATGGCACAGCTTCCCGACAGATCTCTGATATACGTGACCCAGCCGTCTTTGCCTCCGGTGGAGGAATTCCTTCCCTATGTGCGCCAAATCTGGGAAAACCGACAGCTGACCAACGGTGGACCTTTCCACGAGCAATTGGAAGCGGCACTTTGTGAGTATTTAGGTGTCAAGCATATGTCGCTGTTTGCCAATGGTACTATTGCCTTGGTGACAGCATTGCAGGCCCATCGCATTACAGGCGAGGTGATTACTACGCCTTATTCCTTTGTGGCGACGGCGCATTCCCTGCTCTGGAACGGTGCTAAGCCTGTGTTTGCCGATATTGATCCAGTCACACTTAACCTCGATCCTGTAAAGGTTGAGGCAGCAATCACCCCACAAACTACGGCGATCATGCCTGTACATGTTTACGGGCAGCCCTGCGATGTTGACGCCATACAAAAGATAGCAGATAACTACGGACTGAAAGTAATTTATGACGCAGCTCATGCATTTGGTGTGCAATGCCATTGTGGCAGCTTGTTCAACCACGGTGACCTGTCTGTACTTAGCTTTCACGCGACCAAAGTTTTCAATACCTTCGAAGGTGGAGCTATTGTCAGCCCAGATGCCAAAACCAAGGCACGAATCGATAACCTGAAGAATTTCGGGTTTGTCAACGAGACCACCGTCATCGCGCCAGGTATCAATGGCAAGATGAGCGAGATTTGTGCGGCTATGGGCCTTTTGCAGCTGAAAAGCGTGAATACCGCTATTGAACGCCGCGGTGAGATCTACGCACAGTATCGTCGGTTGCTGCAGGGTATCCCTGGAATTCGCTTGTTGGCACAGTTCAACCATGCCAAGGCTAATTATGCATACTTCCCCATCTTCGTAGAACGCGATTATCCGCTAAGCCGTGACCAGCTTTTTGAGCGACTTAAGGGGGCTGGAATTTTAACCAGGCGGTATTTCTATCCGTTGATCAGCGAGTTTCCGATGTACCGGGGGCTTCCCTCGGCTAGTCCAGCCAATTTACCTAACGCGACGGTGATTGCTAACGAAGTCATATGTCTACCCATTTATCCACAACTTACGGACACCGACATTGCCCGAATCTCGAGCGTGCTGAAGGGGCCATAAGTAATGCGCAAACTGGCGATCATGCAGCCGTATTTCATGCCATATATCGGTTATTTCCAGATGATCAATGCAGTGGATCGCTTTGTCTTGTTTGACGATGTGACTTACATAAACAAAGGCTGGATCAATCGCAACCGAATATGTGTGGCTGGACGTCCACATACATTTACGATCCCGTTGGTCGCGGCTAGCCAGAACCGGGCAATTTGCGAGCACCAATTGTATGAAGGCGGAAGATGGCGGACGAAGCTGCTTGCAACGATAAAGGCCAACTACCGAAGCGCGGTGAATTTTGATGAGGCGTATTCGCTGATGGAAAATGTGGTTCTGCACCCTGCGCAGGGTTTATCTGAATTCATCGCACACAGCTTGGCGCAGGTTTGCGCATATCTGCACATTCCCACCGAATTCGTACCAACCTCGCGCGCCTTTGCCAATCAGCATTTGAAGGCGCAGGCGCGCATTCTGGACATTTGCAAGAAGGAAAATTCGGGTATTTATGTTAATGCAATTGGTGGCTTAGAACTATACCGGGCCAAGGATTTTCGTTCGGAGGGCGTGGAGTTACTTTTTTTGGAATCGCAGGCCGAGCCGTATCAGCAAGGCGGATCGGTGTTTCATGCAAATCTTTCAATAATTGACGTTTTGATGCACAACCGTCAGTCAGCAATCAAAAAGATGCTGAGGCAATACCAATTGGTTCCTGGAGCATGAGTAATACTTCGAGTAAAAAGCCCTTGGTGATCTTCGGTCTGGGCCAGATTGCCGAAATGGCATGGCATAGCTTCACCCACGATTCGGAGTACGAAGTCGTTGCCTTTACTGCCGACCGAGAGTTCCTGGACAAGGAGGACAGCAAGTTCGGCGTGCCTGTGGTACCGTTTGATCGCGTGACGGAGGATTTTCCGCCTTTAATTTACACAATGTTCGTAGCGATAGCCTACGGCAAGGTGAACCTGCAACGTACAAGAACCGTGGCGCGGGTGACGGAGCTCGGCTACACCTGCGCCAACTATGTCAGTTCGAAGGCAATCGTGGCTGGCGAAATTGCGCCGGATAGCAATTGTTTCATACTCGAACTCAATAATATACAACCGTTCGCCAAGATTGGCCGCAATGTCTGGCTATGGTCAGGCAACCATGTGGGGCACCATGCGCAGATTGAAGATAACTGCTTTATTGCATCGCATGTGGTGATCTCTGGAGCGGTAAAGATTGGCGCTTTCACTTTTATCGGAGTCAATGCGACAATTAGGGATAATGTAGCCATTGGCGCCAGCAATGTGATCGGCGCCGGCGCACTGATCCTGAACGATTCGGAAGCCTCTCAAGTCTTTTTGGCCGAGAAGACTGAAGCCTCGCGGGTCCCCAGCCATCGTTTGCGCGGAATTTGAGAATAATGAAATTAAGAAAGCAAGGGGCCTGCAACCCCACCGGAGCTTGGTATTGGGAAAAATTAGGAAATATCTTCGACCCGTCTAGACACAGGGAATGGGCCGGAAGCCATGCGCAGGTGCCCACCGTGCTGGTGCTGCCAGACCGCCTACGCGTCTTTTACGCCGATCGGGATGCTACTGGCCGCAGTTTCCCCACCTTTTTGGATGTGGACCGCGACGATCCGACTAAGGTGCTGCATTTCCACAAGAGCTCGGTGATGGGGGGCGGCGCGCCTGGTACCTTTGACGATGAAGGGCTGATGCCTGCTTGGGTCCACTGCTACCTAAATAGGGTCTGGATGTACTATAGCGGTTGGAATCGCCGTGTCTCGGTGCCATATCACAATTCAACCGGTCTGGGTGTCAGCGACGACAACGGTTTGTCGTTCCAACGAGTCTATGAAGGCCCCATCATGGATCGCACGGCGACTGAACCATATCTTGCCGTGACTCCCTGGGTCGTCCGTGAAGAGCGGGGCGACAGCACGCTGTGGCGCTGCTGGTACATCTCAGGCCTGCACTGGCACAAGGTCGACGCCAAATACGAGCCGGTCTACGTGATTAAGTGCGCCACCTCCAAAGATGGCCACCAGTGGGACCGCCCCAACATTCAGTGCGTGGAGCAGCTGCACCCGCAAGAGGCCTTCTCGCACCCGACGGTGCTGGTGCGAAATGGTCGTTACCACATGTGGTACTGCTACCGTGACAGCGTGGACTACCGCAACGGTAGCGGCTCATACCGCATCGGCTACGCGACCTCCGAAAATGGCGAGCACTTCGTGCGCAACGACGCTGCCTCGGGAATACAGATGTCTTCCGAAGGCTGGGATTCCAAGATGATTTGCTACCCCTCCGTGATCGAGGTGGGAGACGTCTGCTACATGTTCTACAACGGCAACGGCTTCGGGCAGTCCGGCATAGGTGTTGCGATTTTGCGGGGAGAGATTTCTTAGTTTTCAGGACTTTCACAAGGCACATAGCATGGCACTACATGGCAACGACACCAAAACCAGCGAAGGCACTTCCGCAGACACGGCACAATTAGTGCAACGTTCCCTGCTGGAGAGCATGTACACCAATTCTCCACTGCCCCCAGAACACATGATGTTCAACTTGGGTATGTACGTACGCAGCTCGCTGCTAGTCAAGTTTTTGTTCATGGACGACATTTATAAGCGAGTTACCCATCTGCCCGGCGTGCTGATCGAGTTCGGCGTATGGTGGGGCCAGAACCTAGTGCTGATGGAGAACCTGCGCGCCATACATGAGCCCTTTAACAAGCAGCGCGTAATCTTGGGCTTCGACACCTTCGACGGCTACCGCACCTTCACTGACAAAGATGTGCGAGGCGATGTAATGAGCGATAGCACCTATGTTACGCCCGCCGACTACAAGCAGCAATTGGCACAATTGCTGGAAGCGCACGAAGGCGCAAACGCCTTCGGCCACCAAAAGGGCAAGCACCAGTTGATCGAAGGCGACGTCACAAAGACGGCACATGAGTATTTCGAGGCCAACCCGCAAACGCTGGTGGCGATGGCCTTCTTCGACATCGGCACCTACCTGCCGACGCTAGAAGGTCTGAAGGCCATCAAGAGCTCCCTGATGCCCGGCAGCGTGATCGTGTTTGATGAGCTGACCTGGAACGGCGCACCTGGCGAAGCCATTGCCTTCAAGGAAGTGTTCAAGGACATCAAGTACAAGATCGAACGCTCACACCTGTACCCGTCCAAGGCCATTGTGACCATTGTGAGCATTTGAGCGGCTAAGCGATGCATGTCTTCCCATCGACTATCAGCACTGACCAGTTTTCAGCAGTGATGCAGGAGCGCGGCTGGATTGTGTTGCAGGACTTTGCTAACCCGGTCCTAGTACGGCAAATGATCGACGATCTTGAATCAGCATATTTGACCTGCCGTGAGATCCAGGTGAGGAACGGGATCTCGCTGGATACCGAAGGCACTCTGCATCATCTGGTCGGACTGAGGGAATCGTTCCTGGAGTTCCTGAACAGCATGGAAAAGCTCGTGCCCCACCTGGAGCAGCACTTTGGCGGAAAGTTCATTCTGAATTCTTTTGGCGGCAATATTCTCAAGAAGGGTAAGTCATACGCCAACAACATCCACCGCGATGTGCGGACGTATTCCGGCAAGTTCCCGTTGTTATTGAACACCTTGCTCATGCTGGACGACTTCACGATCGAAAACGGCGCAACGCTGGTTATGACTGGCAGCCATAGCGAGTGGCCCACGCCTCCGCCTCCAGAGGTGTTTGCTAATAAGGCAGAGCCTGCCACCGGCAGGGCCGGCAGCTTATTGATATTCGATTCAAATGTTTGGCATGCGGCCGGCGTTAACAATACCGACCGCGCACGCCGTTCGGTGACGCCGATGTACTGCCGCTCCTTTGTGAAGCCGCAGTTCGACTACCCGCGGGCTGTAGGCTACGAGCGCATGAACAGCTTGAGCGAAGTCCAGCGCCAGTTGCTAGGCTACTACGCGCGTATTCCCGCAACATTACAAGAGTGGTATCAACCACCCGAGTCGCGCATGTACCGACCGGGCCAAGGTTGAGGAGCACCGTATGCAAGCGAAACCTGACCGCGATCTGGACGCCGAACATGCGGACACGGACGACCGTAAGTACGCTTACAACTTCGACTACATTCACCGTGAATTCATGTTGCGAGCCTTCTCTCCTTTCCTCACGCCAATGAGCCATGCCCGCGCGCTGGAGCTCGGTTGCTATAAAGGCGAGTTCACCAAGAAGTTCGCTCAAATTTTCAATGACCTAACGGTCGTTGAAGGCTCGCAAGACCTAATTGCCTTTGCCAAAGCCAGAGCGCCTGCGTCGGTTAAGTTTCACCATTCGTATTTTGAGACTTGGGAGCTGCCTGCCGGTGTCGTCGGCTACGATGCAATCTTTTTGATCCACACACTGGAGCATCTGGACGATTCCAACGGCGTCCTGGCTAGGGTGCGTACTTGGCTGTCGCCGACAGGGCGCCTGTTTGTCGTGGTACCGAACGCAAACGCACCCTCGCGCCAGATCGCAGTAAAGATGGGCCTGATTGACCACAACACAGCTGTCACCACCGGAGAATACGCCCATGGCCATCGCCGCACCTACAACCTGGACACGCTGGAGTTTGACACACGCAAGGCCGGGCTGAAGACAGTTCACCGGGGAGGCGTGATGTTCAAGCCGTTAGCCAATTTCCAGATCGACAAGGCGCTCGAGGCTGGTGTGATCGACCAAGCCTACTTAGAGGGCTGCTATGAGTTTGGCATGACCGTGCCGGACTTGTGCGCCAGTGTGTTTCTGGTTTGCGAAAGGGGGCAACCATGAGCTGGCAGACCGATTACCGCGACCAGGGATTCGCAGTCGTTCCCAGCGTACTGGATAAATCGCTATTGAATCGCGTCGCCAGCGAAATGCAGTTTGTGTTTGCACTGCAATTGCAACGACACGGTGCGGTGACGCCAGTCTGGGCCGGGCCGGACTCGCTGACCCAGACCATGGGCGCATTACTAGCACTGAATGTGGGCGAATACCTTGCTGCGGTCCGGCATTGCGCTAAGTTGGTCTCGCTGCAAAAGCTGGTGGCCTCAGACTGCCTCGTGGATATCGCTGCAGAGGTCGGCATGGCGGCGCCAGCCCTGTCCACTTCGCCGGTGTTGCATGTCATGAGCGATGTGCTTCGTATTCCCAATGGCTATTTCGGCGTGGGACCGCACCAAGACTTCCCTTCGGTGCAGGGCTCACTTGATGCGATGACGATGTGGCTTTCGCTGTTTGATGTGCCAACCGACGGCTTTCCAGTGCAGTTTCTTCCCGGAAGCCACAAACGGGGCCTCTGGCCGAGCCGCGTGACCGAGCATTCGGTGGAAGTGCTACCGAAGTTATTTAAGGATGAAGACTTTGTCTCCGTCTCCGTAGCGGAGGGCGATCTATTGATTTTCAACGGCTTTACAGTCCATCGCTCTGCCATCGACGCCAACCGTTCCGGCTTGCGCGTCGCTGCCAGCATCCGCTACGACAACACACAAGAGAGTACTTTCGTGAGCCGATTGTACCCCAGCGCTTACCGCCGCACCATTATCCGCGAGGCGCTGTTCCCAGGATTCCCGACAGAATCCCAGATACGTGATGCACTCCAGAATGGTGATAACAACAACGCCTAATATTGACGGGTTTCTCGATAGTCTGGGCTAGAGATTACACCAGTACTTCATAAAAAATCCCAAAGCGACATTTAACAGCTCTTATATATTCGATGTCGAGCAATTATCCACTAGAGCCATAGGTCTCAAAAATTATAGTTTCCCGATGGCATAAGCTTCCCTGTCCTGGGATCAGATTGAAAATGGAGACTTCTGCTTCACTGAGAAGGAGAAGTGATGAGGAAGTCCCGATTCACGTTCAAACCCAGGTTAACCACAGCGGATGTCTCTATTTTTAAGTTGTCCACCTGACATGGCAGATTACCAGGCAGGTAAAGATGAACTCTTGAAATAATGGTATTTTGGAAATGATTCACCTATGAAAATCAAATATTCACAAGTAAAATTAGAAAAATATCTGACATGGTATTCAATTATTACCAATTAACTCCAATTTCCTTTTAACCATTTTATTTTGATAATTATTCAGTTATTACTTGATCCAATAGCTTTTTTCTTCAACTATCGAAGAGTTTGTAAGTTTGTTTATCGACCGTTTTAATTCGGCTCTCTTGTCATTTAACTTATAAACTGATCTCGCATTCAAAATAAATTCGTCATTGAATCTTTTTTCAGACTCAAACTGTCGTAACCTGTCTTCGACTTTCCATAACTGAGAATTCACTTCCATTAAAGCGTCATATAGCTCTATAACCCGAAAGTCCTCGAGTATCTTCTTGGCCTCGGCTATAAGGGCGATACGCTCCCGGTTTATATTGTTAAGTGCCTCCACATTTTTTATATTTGAACTCTTAATCTCCAGAATGGATATTTTATCTATTAACTCACCCCAAGAAACTGGAGCTAGTGGCGACCTATTAAGAGATTCTTTAAATATTAATTGCTCTTGTTGCATAAGTTCCTCTGCCATGGAGTTGAATACATGCTTCCAGTCTCTCTCGGAATTCTGCCTAAAAAGACTCAGCATCGCGTACCAAGGACAATCGTCGCGACCCAGCATCCACCGCCAGTCTGGCACATACCTGAGGGCTACCCAGGTTTTGGCTCCAAGTGCTCCAGCTAAGTGTGCAATTGATGTGTCTGTTGTGATAACAAGGTCTAGCTGCGTTATGAGTGCGGCAGTATCTAAAAACGGCACGTCTGAATCAAGCTCTTCTCCAAATGTAATTATTGAACTACTTACTTTCTCGGTTGAGTCGTCAAGTTTTTGTAGGCTGTATAGAGTCACTCCTGGTACTTTTCCTATCGGATTTAAATCTTCAACAGGAAAAGAATTCCCTACTCGTTGTCCGCGTTTGCTACCCTGCCAGCAAACGCCAATATTGAACGTATTAGGATTAAGACGACTCTTCCATTTCGCGATTCGAGTTTCTTCAGGAGCCAAATATCCTTCCTTTGAGGGTATTGAGCTAATCTCTGTCCCAAAAGCAAGAGGCAATGACATTAGCGGGCAATGAAAATCAAATGCCGGAAGCGGATCGCCCCGTGTTACCCACTCGTGTACGCCTCTTAGGCTCGCTAGTACTGGCTGTAGCACTTTGGGAACTTCAAAGATCACTTTTGCGCCTAAAGCTGCTACCTCGGGAGCGTATCGGCAAAACTGCAGAGTGTCTCCCAGCCCTTGTTCGCAATGTAGCAAAACTTTTTTACCTGCAATCGGCTCTTTTCCTGACCATTGGGGAACATTGAACTGACGCCGTATTCCCCGCTCTTTGGTCTCCCACCCCCATTCATACAGCGGCCATCCTTCTGCGTATCGGCCTAGGGTTAACAAGGCAAGTGCTTTATTCCAGTTGGCCTCTGCTAGGTTGGGTCTAATTGATGTTGCGCGGTCGTGGCTTTCAAGAGCTTCATTTAGACGGTTCATTTCTCTAAGAATATTGCCGCGGTTGCTGTGTGCCTCGGCGTATTCTGGATCAATCTCAATTGCTAAATCATATGCAGCAAGAGCGTCCTTGGCTCTTCCCAGAATCTCCAGAATAACTCCTCGGTTTCCGTGGGCTTGGGCGAGGTTTGGCTGTAATTCAATTGCCCTATCTTGAGATGCCAGGGCATCTTCTATACGATTGAGCTCTTTTAGAACAACCCCCCGATTCACCCAGGCTTCAGCCATAGCTGGTTTGAGTTCAATGGCTCTTTGATAGGCGATTAACGCTTCTTCTGGTCTCTGTAGCGCACGCAGTACATTGCCACGATCGTTGTGACTGACAGCTGACAGGGGGTCAGCACTCAACGCATGGTCAAAGCTATCGAGGGCTTCCTCCAGACGCTTTAGCTCCTTGAGTGTATTTCCACGGTTGCACCACACCGGTGCTGAATCCCGATTCTGATGGCTGTTTGCTTCAATTGCCTTATCGTAGGCAGCAATTGCTTCCTCCAGTCTCCCCAACCCACGTAAGACAACGCCTTTATTGAGCAATGTTTCGGGATGATGCGGATGAACTCTCTCTGCGCCGACATAGGCTTCTAGCGCGGCTTCAAGCTGCCCGATTTCTTGGAGCGCTACACCGAGATTGAAGTGTGCATCAATGAAGTCTGGGTTGATGGCGATTGCGTGTCTGTACGCACTCAACGCCTCGTCTACGCGCCCCATTGCCTTGCACGCGTTGCCTCTATTACTCAGTATTTGCGGGCTCTCAGGCTGAAGAGACAAAGCCTGATTGAAGGCTTGTAGTGCTTCTTCAAATTTCCCTAGTGCGTGGTAGACGATTCCGATATTCAGCCATCCAGAGACATGGTTGAGGTCAAGTAGTACCGCCGCCTTGTAGTCTTGCATCGCTTCTTGAAGTCGCCCTTGCTCGTGATGACACACGCCGCGGTTAAAGAGGGCGTCGGAGAAGTTGGCGTCCAGGGAAATGGCCTTGCTGTATGCGGCCAGCGCACTATCAGCCTGCCCCATGCCTTTTAGCGCATTGCCTAAGTTGTTATGCGCGGCGGCAAGCCCCGCATTCACCTCCAGCGCCGCATTGATGAGTACGGCAGATTGCTCGTACTGTCCCACCTGGCAGGCCAGTACTCCCAAGAGATGCAGGCTGTCGAAGTGTTGTGGGTCTGCTTGAAGCAAAGCGTTGTAAATCGCTGCTGCCTCCTCAAAGCAGCCACTCTCATGTAATTGGATGGCCCGGTGTATAGACAGATCTGGAGCGTTCATGGGTTGGCCTCAAGCTCTTGATGGTGTTGGTGATATACGCTCAAGAGCAAGCGTTCATAGTCTTTACAAAATACTCGCGTATCAAATAAGGAATTAGAAGCAGGATTCAGATTCTGTTTAAGTTTAGTAATCAAATTTGTGTCTTTGGCAAGCTCAATGGCTCTATCTTGGTATTCAGCCAGGCTCGTGCAATTAAGCTGCGGAACGCCTGAAAAGTGGTTGATACTGCTGGCAACTCTGGAGGCAAATGACTCGCCAGTAATCGTCAACACAGGCACGCCAGAGCGTAGCGCATCGCTTGCAGTGGTATGAGCGCTGCAGGGAAATGTATCTAGAAACAGGTCTGCGGCGCGTTGTCGGTGCAGATGTTCGTCATGGCTAGTTCTCCCTGCGAAAACGATTCTTTTCGGATCAACTCCACGCGCAACGGCTTCCTGTTGAAGATTTTTCTTAGAGGTATCGCTGTCTGCCATCAGCCACAGAACGCTGCCATCTACCGCCCTCAGAATATTCATCCAGATATCGAAAATTTCAGGCCGTATCTTGTAGTTATTATTAAAACTGCAAAATATAAAGCCAGTAGCCGGTAGGCCTAAAGCGATTCGATCTGGCCGATCTGCATCATGGAGTGGTTGTGCCTGGTCGTTACATTGATAACTACCGGAAGTGTGCAGCACCTTTTCAGTGTAATGTGATGCTAGGGAAGTGGGAATAATGATCGGGTCTGCGATGATGTAATCAAAGCAGTCTGATCCGGCAGTGCCCGGATACCCCAAGTAGTTGATTTGAATGGGGGCTGCACGCATCTTGAATATGTTCATGCGATTGTCAAAGGTGAATCCTTTGAGATCCATCGCAATATCGATCTCAAGTTCGCGACTGAGGGCCGCAATTTCCTCGTCGCTGAGGTGACCTACTTCCAGAAAGTGATCAAATGACGCTTCCAGCCGATACCGAATTTCGTCTGGGTTTACTGGCCCAAAGGAAAATGCATAGAGCTCGAATTGAGACCGATCATGCGCTTCAAACAGCCCGGCCATCAAATGCGCAGTAGCGTGATTATGGAAATCAGCTGAAAAATAGCCAAGCCGGACTTTGCTGTGACGCCCATGCGAGGTGATCGGCTTTTGGTGATGTGGTGGGCAGGGATGCGCTACCTGCCAGCACTCTGAAACCCTTTTATGAATTTCGGCGCTGTCAGTCAGCGCAATAATACGAAACGGGTCACAAACCTTTGATTGGTTGGCCACTTTTTCCAGCATGGCCGGAAGTGAATCCAGTGATTGAT
This sequence comes from uncultured Rubrivivax sp., assembly GCA_964400135.1. Taxonomy (GTDB): domain Bacteria; phylum Pseudomonadota; class Gammaproteobacteria; order Burkholderiales; family Burkholderiaceae_C; genus Rubrivivax. The sequence continues at coordinate 19,232 of CAYNSW010000010.1, forward strand.
CCCATTGGCAGATATACAATTTTTTGTAAATCAGCCGGCTCTCCAGATATGGGTAATTGGGGTCTAGATCCAGCGCTTTTCCATAGCACTCAATAGCTTCTTCATGCTGTAGCAGCAGCTCGTGAGCGTTGGCTAGGTTGACGTAGGCGTCAACAAAATTAGCATTCAGAGCAATGGCCTTACGGAACGCTTCTAAGGCGGCATGGGGTTGCTTGGCTGCCACCAGTGCCACCCCCTTCACATTGAAGTTTTGAGCAACTTCAGGTTGAATCCGGATGGCGTGGTCGATGCTGGCGATGGCCTCAAGAGCCCGACCCATCTTATTCAGCACCAATGCTCGATTGAAGTGAGCCTCAGCTAAATCGGGGTTTGCCGCTATCGCTTTGGCATAGCAGCCCAGTGCTGACTCGTAGTCATGAAGTGCGTTGTAGGCGTTTCCGCAGTTATTCCAACTTGATGCGGATGCCGGCAGTAATTGGCCGGCCCGGCTGAAGGCGTCAACTGCCGTGGAATAGTCTTTGTTGTTGAGAGACAAGAGGCCGAGGTTGTACCAGGCCAAACCCAAGTCCGGGTCTAACTCCAGAGCGCGCCAATATCCCGCCTTGGCGGCATCCCATTGGCCCAGCCCCGCTTGGGCGTTGGCCCACCCGTAGTGGGCGGCCGCTCCTAGACTGGCTGAATCCCAAAGCTTTTCATAGACCGTTGCCGACTCTTCAAACCGTTGTAGCTTTTCCAGGCAAGAAGCTTGATTAATAAGCGCATCGGCATAAACTGGGTCCAAAGCACATGCTTGCTCGAAGTCGGTTAGTGCCTCTTGATATTTGCCCAGCTGGTCATGAGCCACGCCGCGGTTGTTGAGCGCCATGACGTCGGTTGGATTTGATTCCAACAGTGCAGTCAAGATGGTGATGCAGTCTTCCTGTCTACCGAGTTGGAGAAAGCATTGCCCCAGCAGTTGAAGCGCATCCGAAGACGCCGGATTAGCCCAAACAGCCTGTTTGGCATGTGCCAGCGCTTCTTCGGGCCTGCCAGAAGCCTGTAGGCTCAGAGCAAGCCGATAGGGAGAAAGCTCGGCCGTGTCTGGCCCACCCACGGGTTCCGAGATGTGTTTCATACCTGACCCACCCCGCTACTGACTAACCCGGAGGACTCAGGCCTGGCTGAAAAGGGGTTGCCCTTGGTTGAAGGAGGAGATCACGCTTCGAGTTTGTTGGGCCAAGGCGCGGTAGGTGTCCGCACGCTGCTGATCTCCTAGTCCTTGGTAGATTACAGCAAGGTTGTAGGCCGCGAGGTAGCTTCCGCGTCCCACCACATGGTGCGATTCAGTGGAGCTTTCGCCGATTTCGAGACATTTTTGCCAGGCGGCTTCGGCTGCTGGCAGCCATACCTTCATGGCTCCTGCCACATCCATGGTGGCGGCGTCTAGCGCTACATTTCCGATGGCAAAGTGAATATCGGATGACTGTGGCCACCTGCGCTGGAAGCGGTCGCACTCTGGCACCGCCTCATCAAACTTTTGCACCTTGCTCAGCACATGCAGCCACCGGACAGCCAAGTCATGGGCAAACGGACGCTCCAGGGCGCCAAATCGCCAGGCACTTTGGTAAAACTGGTAGGCCTGATCCCATTGCTCTTGGGCTTCCAATTGAACGCCCATCTGGAAGTGCAGGTATGGCTCGGTGGGTGAGACCATCAACTCATCTCGCAACAAGGCCATATTGCGAACGCCTCGAGCCTCGGAATTCTCTTTGAGGTATCCGTCATGGTGCACTAAGAAGTTGATCCGCTGATCTTGGCCTTGTGTCATCGGTTGCTCGTGAATCCGACCCTTGTAGCGCGTCCCCTTGGGCACAAATCGAGGGATCCACGCGTCTGCCAACTCCCGGCGGCCTTGCAGATCAAAAACATTGCGTTGACAGATCAAACCAGCGCCAGAGAAATGTGTGGCAGCCTCTTTGAGGACGGTGACCGGAGTGGTGTCATCCACCCATTCGTCAGCATCCAGCATCAGCACCCATTCCGACTGGAGAAGGGCCATGCCGGTATTTCGGGCCAGTGAAAAGTCACGCCTCCAGGCACTCTGGTGTACGTCTGCCCCACACGCTCTGGCGATTTCTTGAGTCCCGTCGGTGGAGCCAGTGTCTAAAACCAGCATCCGGTCAACATGGGGAGCAGCGCTTTTGAGGCACCGTTCAATCTTGGATGCTTCGTCTTTGGCTAGAACCAGAAGGGCGATAGAGGGCATGTCAGCTCCTGTGGAATTGAACTTCCCAAAGCAATGACCATGCCCGCAATCGAGTTAATGGATATCCCGCCGAGCGGCTATTGCGATCCGAGGTGACTTTGAATCGGCAATATCTTGCCGCAGCAGGCTGCAGATGGCCCAAAGCAAATGGCCACCCTAGGGTGGCCACTTATCGAGCAGAGGAGGGCTGCTGCGGCTTATCAGCCCTTCAGGAGCGCCAACACCGACGACTTCATCTGGTTAGCCTGCGCCAGTACAGCAGTACCGGCCTGCTGGATGATCTGCGTGCGTGCCAACTCGGTGGTGGCCGTGGCGTAGTCGGTATCCAGAATTCGGCTGCGGGACTCTGACGTGTTCTGAGCGATATTTGTCAGGTTATCCGCCGCGCTGGTCAGTCGGCTGATGGCAGCACCTAGGGTGGCGCGAGCGGAATTGACGGACTCCAGACCCGAGTCCACCAGGGCCAAGGCCGATGCGGCGCTGGCCGTGGCGCCAATCGTGGCAGCAGAGTAGGTCGTTGTGGCCAGGCTGTTGGTCACCACGTTGACGGTATCGCCAGAGTTTTGACCCACCTGAATAGAGAAGGTCACGGCGGCTGAGCTTCCCAGCACTGACTGCTGATTCCACTTGGTGTTGGTGATCGTGGTGTCGATCTGACTGCGCAGTGCGGTGAATTCATTGTTCAGGTAGCCACGCTGGGTGTCAGACAACTGCCCGGAGGCGGCCTGGACGGCCAGTTCGCGCATCCGCTGCAGCATGTTAGAGATCTCGATCATGGCACCTTCGGCCGTCTGGGCAATCGAGACGCCATCGTTGGCGTTGCGCACAGCCTGGTTGAGGCTGCGGATTTGGGCGGTCATATTCTGGCTGACGGCCAGTCCGGCGGCATCGTCGCCGGCGCTGTTGATGCGGTAGCCCGTGGACAACTGGTTCATGACCTTGGACATGGACCGGTTGTTGATCGTCAGCGCATTCTTGGCGATCAGAGACTGAACGTTGGTATTGATAACGGTCATGATTGAACTCCTATATTAGAGGCCTTACCTTTTGAATCGGTTCGACGGCATTAACCTTTAGCCCCGAAGCAGCGAAAGGACAGAGGAAGGAATCTGATTGGCCTGTGCCAGGATGGCGGTGCCGGCCTGCTGGATGATCTGGGTGCGTGCCAACTCGGTGGTGGCCGAGGCGTAGTCTGTGTCCAGGATGCGGCTGCGCGATTCCGTGGTGTTTTGGGCGACGTTGGACAGATTGTCCGCCGCGCTGGTCAGTCGGCTGATGGCAGCACCTAGGGTGGCGCGAGCGGAATTGACGGACTCCAGACCCGAGTCCACCAGGGCCAAGGCCGATGCGGCGCTGGCCGTGGCGCCAATCGTGGCAGCAGAGTAGGTCGTTGTGGCCAGGCTGTTGGTCACCACGTTGACGGTATCGCCAGAGTTTTGACCCACCTGAATAGAGAAGGTCACGGCGGCTGAGCTTCCCAGCACTGACTGCTGATTCCACTTGGTGTTGGTGATCGTGGTGTCGATCTGACTGCGCAGTGCGGTGAATTCATTGTTCAGGTAGCCACGCTGGGTGTCAGACAACTGCCCGGAGGCGGCCTGGACGGCCAGTTCGCGCATCCGCTGCAGCATGTTAGAGATCTCGATCATGGCACCTTCGGCCGTCTGGGCAATCGAGACGCCATCGTTGGCGTTGCGCACAGCCTGGTTGAGGCTGCGGATTTGGGCGGTCATATTCTGGCTGACGGCCAGTCCGGCGGCATCGTCGCCGGCGCTGTTGATGCGGTAGCCCGTGGACAACTGGTTCATGACCTTGGACATGGACCGGTTGTTGATCGTCAGCGCATTTTTGGCGATCAGAGACTGAACGTTGGTATTGATAACGGTCACTTGAAACTCCTTGGTCTAAAAAACCTTCGACAAGGAGTGAATCGACCGTCCCAACCAAAACTTGAATAAACGGCCAGAGGGCCGCCCGGAGAGGGCGGCCCCTTCCCGAATAACAATTACCTCAAGAGAGCCAAGACTGTCTGGGGCATCTGGTTGGCTTGAGCTAGTACGGCAGTACCGGCCTGCTGGATAATTTGAGCTCGAGCAAGCTCGGTCGTGGCCGTTGCGTAATCAGTATCAACAATGCGGCTGCGTGATTCCGCTACATTTTGACTCACATTCGTCAGGTTATCCGCCGCGCTGGTCAGTCGGCTGATGGCAGCACCTAGGGTGGCGCGAGCGGAATTGACGGACTCCAGACCCGAGTCCACCAGGGCCAAGGCCGATGCGGCGCTGGCCGTGGCGCCAATCGTGGCAGCAGAGTAGGTCGTTGTGGCCAGGCTGTTGGTCACCACGTTGACGGTATCGCCAGAGTTTTGACCCACCTGAATAGAGAAGGTCACGGCGGCTGAGCTTCCCAGCACTGACTGCTGATTCCACTTGGTGTTGGTGATCGTGGTGTCGATCTGACTGCGCAGTGCGGTGAATTCATTGTTCAGGTAGCCACGCTGGGTGTCAGACAACTGCCCGGAGGCGGCCTGGACGGCCAGTTCGCGCATCCGCTGCAGCATGTTAGAGATCTCGATCATGGCACCTTCGGCCGTCTGGGCAATCGAGACGCCATCGTTGGCGTTGCGCACAGCCTGGTTGAGGCTGCGGATTTGGGCGGTCATATTCTGGCTGACGGCCAGTCCGGCGGCATCGTCGCCGGCGCTGTTGATGCGGTAGCCCGTGGACAACTGGTTCATGACCTTGGACATGGACCGGTTGTTGATCGTCAGCGCATT
>CAYNSW010000010.1:24352-81033 GCA_964400135.1 uncultured Rubrivivax sp.
GGGCAATCGAGACGCCATCGTTGGCGTTGCGCACAGCCTGGTTGAGGCTGCGGATCTGGACTGTCATATTTTGGCTGACCGCCAAACCCGCAGCATCATCCCCAGAGTTGTTGATACGCGAACCGGTAGCCAATTGGCTCATCGCTTTGGACAAGGAGCGATCGTTAACTCTCAAGGCGTTTTTGGCGATCAGAGACTGAACATTGGTGTTGATAACGGTCATGGTGTTGCTCCTTGATGGGATGACCTAGGGGAAAACTCTTCGAAACTGTGTTGTAAGACAGGGTTGGCGCTGCTCACACCACAGAGTTGTGAAGCAGGCCTTTAAGCGACTCGAAGGTGTGGGCCACCTTCACTACCGCTTCGTTAGGAATTTGGCGAATGACCTCGCCCGTATTGGAGTTGCGAACGGTCACTACCGGCCCATTGAGGGCCTCATCGAGATGAAATCCCAGCTGCCGGCCGTTGCTGGCCATCTGCTTGTTCAAATCTTCAATGGCCGCTTTCAGGTTGGAGCGCAGCTTTTCCGGGTCGTATTGGATTTGCGGTTTGGCAGGGGCCTGAACCGTGTTGGCCTGAGGAAGTTTCAACTCCACCGGCTCGGGGGCACCTTCCACCGAAGCGGCCGCGGGGCGCGCTTTGACCGCAGCCAGGTCACTGGAGGCGGCGGATTGGGTGGCGGCTGAAATCATGGTTCCGTCCTTTCTGGTGTGTCTCCAGACGGAACCTGTAGGGGCCCACCGAAACCGGAGGGCCAGCACAGACACCGACTGAAGGCGCTTAGGCCTTGAGTCGGCATGAGTTGACGGAACTTTAATGACGTCCACCCATGCTCGGCTGATCAGCCATGCACGGGAGTTCGGTTTCAGAAGTTATCGACTAGATAGGTATAAACCCTAGGGTCCTCCCTGTCTGGTCCGGATGGATCTCAAATTAATTGCGTGAATAGCTCATCCCCTTGAAGCTGTTTTCCACGCTCGCGCGCAGAGAATTGGTTTGGCCCACCAGGGCATCCATGGCGGCAAACTGCTTCGTGTAGTTCTCCAGCAGTTTTTCCATCCGGGTCTCAAGCTTGGCCAGTTGTTCTTCGTAGTCTTCGAGCTGCTCCGAGGCGCTGCGGCTTTGGGTCTGAATCAAGCCCAGCGTGTCCGTCATGTCGGTCAGCTCATCGGAAAGGGTGTCGGCCATTCCGTCAGTGCCGTCATCTGGTCCCGCCAGGAAAGTGACCACCTCATCAAAACTGCTGACCAGGGCGTCATCCAGCGTGGCTTCGCTTTCAATTTGCAGCTTGCCGTAGCGATCAATCGATACGCCTAAGTCGCTGAGCCGGGTGTAAGAACTTCCGCTGACGGTGTAGGTGTTGAGCAATAAATCTCGAATGGTGCTGCGCAAAATGCGCTCGGTGGAGTCGCCTGCTAAAGCACCTCCCAATCCCTCAACCGTAGACTCGCGATCAGCAGCTGAATCCAAGATGGACTGCAAATCGTTGTAAGACGTGACGATGGCTTGGATTTTTTCTTTGATGGGAGCAATATCGCGAGCAACACCGACATTAATATCGACATTGGTGGCTTCCAGCAAGTTGAAGGTGATGCCTGAAATCACGTCGTCAACCATATTGGTGGATCGATAGACGGTGAGACCGTCAATTTCTACCTCCGCATCCTGAGCGGACTGAAGAGAGTAGTCAGTGCCCGAAGTTGGGAAGATGGCATCCATGACGGCTGTTGAAGTGCCAGCCGAGTCATCCCACAGTTCAAACGCGTTGTCTGCTCCTGTTTCGCCTTGAAGGATGATTTTGTAAGAAGTTTCATCTCCATCAATATCGACGAGCGTTGCTGTAACGCCTGTTGAGCTTGTGTAGGAATTGATAGCGTCGACGAGACCTTCGGGAGATCTTGTTGATACAGAAATCTCGACCGGAGTGTCGTTGGCATCTATTGAGCCGTCACCATCGGTATCTAAGGCGATGTAAAACGAGCTTGGAATGGTTGCGGTATCTTCCGTAGAAATGTCGGAAATTTCTATCGATGCGTTTCTTTGGCTCTGCGCCAGAGCTACTACTTTCACGGCGTGAGTCCCCGCTGAAGCCCCAGCACCCGCGATCACCTCCACAGCGTTGGTATCTCCGTTGCGCACTGTCACGCTGTCATAGTCACTGTCATCTTTGAGCGCTGCGAATGCGGCTTCCAGATTTTTGACGGCGTAGTTGATGGTGGCGTAGGCTGAAATCCGTGCCTCGGTCTTGTCAATGACCTTGTTGATGGCATCGCGCCGCGGTGCCGCTTCGGCTTCCACCAGGTTTTTGGCCAGCGTCTTGGTATCCACGCCCGAGCCCACGCCCAAGGCCTGAATGGCATTGGTGGTGCTGGTGGTGGCGGAGGTGGCCATGATCAGGTGCTCAGGTGGTCAAATCAGTTGAGGTAAGAAAACAAGCTCATGCGTGAAATCTGAGAGAAGCTCGTCTGTGCGGCTTCCAGCGCCGTCATCTGCTTTTTCATCTGGGTAATGGCCTCGGTGTAGTCCACATCCTGGTTTTCAGACAGCAGGGTGCGCAGGCGCAGCAGGTCTTCTTCCAGCACGCGGGTTTGAGACTCGGCCACCGTCATGTCGGCACCTACTGCGGCTTGGGCCAGTGCCACGCCCTCGGCCAATTTGTCAGACTCGGAGATGGCGCGCTCCATGGCCAGGCGGTCGTTGTTTTTCAAGGCAGTGGCCATGTCGTCAATGACCTGGAAAAATCCCACGCGGCTGGCACTGGCGCCTTCGCCACGTACCACCGAGAGGAAGATGCTGGCGCCACTGCGCCGGTTGTTCACACTGCGGGCTTCACCCACGGGGGCTTGGTTGCTCACCTCGTCACCCATGAAGACGATCTCGCCCTCGTCGTTGGTGCCGTAGGCATCCAGTTGCACGCGGCTGCCCGCAAACAGGGCGTTGCCATTGGGGTCGCGTGAGTTGGCCAGGGCGAGCAACTGATCTTTGATGCCGCTGACTTCCACAGCCAAGGTTTCGCGCTGCTTCGGTCCCATCACACCGTTGGCACCCTGAATCGAGAGTTCTTTGAGGCGGATGAGCAAGCCGCTGACATTGCGCAAGGTGGCGTCTTGCAGGCTGAGCCGATCTTTGACGGTGGTGAGGTTGGTCTGGTAGCTCTCTTGCTGGCTGATCATCGAGCGGATGCGCTGCAGGCTCGTGGCCAAATTGGGCGCATCGCTGGCTTGATTGATCTTCTTGCCGGTAGTGAGCTGGGTCTGCGCCTTGGAGAGGTCAGACATCACCGACCCCATCTGGCTGGTGGCGTTTTCAAAGAACTGGCTGGTGGAGATCTTCATGGTGTGTCTCTCGCCCCTTAGACCCGCAGCAGGGCTTCAAACAGCTGATTGGCCGTTTGCATCGACTTGGCAGCGGCTTGATAAGCCTGTTGAAACCGAATGAGATTGGCAGCTTCTTCGTCCAGGCTCACCCCCGAAACCCCCTCACGGGCGTCGGTGGCCTGCTTTTTCACCACCTCCAGCGCCATCTTGGAGATTTGGGCCTGCTTGGTCACGTTGGAGATTTGATCCACCGAATCCAGATAGCTCTCGGAGATGGTCCGGTTGCCGCCAGCGCCAGTGAGCTGGGCGTTTTCCAGATCGGCAATCAGCAGGGCAGTGCGGTTATCTCCCAAACCATCTTGGTTACCGTCGACATGGAACACATCACCGCTGCGGGGGATGGTGGTAAACGACATCGCCAGCCCATTGAAATTGATGGGCTCGCCCACGGTATGGGTGCGGCGGGCCATTTCTGAGCCGGTGTTCAGGTCGGTGATGATGTATTCGCTGTCGCTGACAAATTCGATGTCAAACGGGCTGATGCGTTGGGCCTGGCGTGCTTGGTCGGCCGTGTAGGGGGCTCCCTCAAACTCGGCGGCCAGCGCGATAGGGCCAGAGCCGGTACCAAACACCACCAGCTCTTCTGGTACGGTGCCGTTCACATACACCCCCGAACGAAAGCCCAATGCGGCCAGCAATCGCGGGTCGGGTGAGCTGCCAAAGCCGAATTCGATGTCGGAGTCAGAAGCCACGATGGAGTCGTCAATATTGAGCTCCACGGCGCCATCGTTGATGCTGGCCTTCACGCCGGTGGTAGCGGTATGGTTGTTCAGCCAAGAGACTATTTGCTGGGCACGCTGCGTGGCCGTACCACTGAGCGTGACGCCACTCAGACTCACACCATTGAGCGTGAGCGCGCCTGATGCAATAGCCGGCGTATTGGCATAGGCCGTGGGCGGCGCGTAGTCGGCCTGCAGGCGCGCCGGGATGGTCTTGATCTCCGACACCACATGGTCCGTACCCAATACTGGTAGCTCGCGCGAGTAGGCCTTGGCACCGTAAAAGATTTCCAAATCGCGGTAGGTGTTGGTGCCGGTTTGATTCAGGTAGGTGTCGGAATACTGACTGCCAGGCACGAACGATTCGCGCTGCACGCTCTCTACAAAGTTCTCGCCGCCGCCTACGGGCAGGCTGAACAGATTACCTAGCAAATGGCGCCCTTCGCGCGTGAACACTTGCAGGCTGCGGGCAGAGGCAATGTCGGAGGTGCCCAGGTCAAGCATGAGGGCCACGTTTTTTTGCCCTGCAGCCACTACGGCAATCGGGGTAGACGGCGGGCTGTCCCATATCCGCGCCGCTGAGGCCACCGGGTTGTTGGGCAGGCCGCGGGCCGAACCCAAGACCGGTGCAGAGCGAAACTCCACCGGGTCTGAAGTACCCAGCAGCGGAGAGGCAGTGCCCAGGTTGCCGGGGTCTGAGCTGGCCCGGAAGGGGCCTGCAGCGGCCACACGCAAGGGGTCGGTCAGGCGCATTTGCAGGGCAGCTCCGGGCCGTTGGCCCACCTCGATGGTGAGCGCTTCGCCATCGGCTGGTGTGCCCTTGATCTGCACCGTGATGCCACGCACTGTGAGGCTGGAGGCCCCCGAGATGGTTTGTCCGGAGACCGGGTCGGTGGTGGTCCACAGTCCCTGAGAGTTTTCAAGCTGTACGCTGGACGTGTCAGACGCCACACCCACATCAAAGCGAAAGGACTCGCCGCGGGCACTGGTCACCATGAGTCGGCCGGTGCCGTCAATGGAGGCGCGCAGCTGGGTGCCAAAGCTGCCGTCTACAAACTGCTGCAACTGTTGCATGCCTTCGGCTGCCGAGGCGTCGGCCGTGAGGGTCAGGATACGCTTGGAGCCGTTGAGCTCGATTTCAATGCGGTCGTTCTTTTTGAATGGACCGGCAAACGAGACGGTACTGACCTGTCCGGCATCTTGGTCAAAGATCAAGTCAATATTGGCCCCTACAAAGACATCGGGGTCTGTGAGCTTGGGCGTGATCTGCAAGGGGCTTTGCCCCACCAGGCGTGAGATGCTGAATTCGGGCTCAAAGCTGAACAAATCACCGCCTGCCTCGCCGTAGCCGTCTACACCGGCGCGGTGAATCTGGTTGGCTTCTTGCGCCAGCAGTTTGGCCAGGCTGTCTAACTGGCCCTGGGCGGGTTCCATCATCTGGGCTCTGAAGGCCAGCAGGCCACCCAGTGAGCCGCCTCCGGCGCTACCCACCGACTCCGGGGCCTCGCCGTAGGGGTCGACGATGAGGTCAACACTGGCCCAAGAGCGCGGGTCAAACTTGGCCATCAGCGGCAGAGCGCGCTGGCCCACCACCAAGGAGGCCGAACCACCCTGGCCGCCAATGCGGACATCCACCATTCCGCTTTCGAACTCTTCGATATTGATGTTCACCAGCGCCGAGAGGTCGCGCAGCAGGTTATCGCGTTGATCGAGCAGGGCCGGCGGCTGGCGGCTGAGCGTCACCTCTTTGGCCAATTCGGTATTGACCTGCGCGAGTTGGGCAGCCAAGGTGTTGATCTCGCCAATCTGGCTGTTGACCGAGTCTTGGGTTTCGATATTCAGCGCCTTGAGTTGGCTGCTGAGCTCTCGAAATCGAGAAGCTGCGCCGTCGGCATCACGCAAAAAGGATTGCCGGGCCACGGCGGACGCAGGCTCTGCAGCGAGGGCGCGGGCACTGGCAAAGAAACGGTCCATGGCCGGTGACAGGCCGACTTGCTCGCTGCCCAGGATGTCGATCACACGGTTGGCATAGTTCACCAACGTCTCTTGCATCGAGAGCTCAGCCGTAGAACGCCGCAGAGTACTTTCAATGAACTTGCTGTACTGGCGCGTCACGCCGTTGAACACGGCGCCTGTGCCGCGGTAAACACGCCCGTCGTAGCTGGGCGCCGTTTGGGCCACCGAGGCCTCCTGGCGCACATACCCCTCGGTGCCGACGTTGGCAATGTTGTTGCTGACCGTGCCCAACACCCGTTGGTACACGGTCACGGCGCTGGCGCTGATGCTTAACGGGTCACTCATGTCCCGTTTCCTTCACGCCAGCAGCGCCCCTGCGGGGAATGCCGTAACCGTCTGCTGCGCGCGGCACGGGCCTGGAAACCATAGGGGCGTGTAGATCGCGCGGAATCGCCTCGGGCTGTAACGGCAGGCCCGATGGCTGTTGGCGTACCCGCAGCGCATCGTGGGTAGAGCCTGTGGCGGCCACAGCGGTGGGGTGGAGCGAACGCTCGAGCATCTTGCCCACGCCAAAGGCGCCGCGCTCGGCGATCTTGAGTGCCACTTCCCGATCGAACATCGACTCGAAGGTGTCGGTGGCCGAGTTGCTCATGAGGTCGCTTTTCATGACCTCGTTGGCCTCGCGCATCGACTTGAGCATCTCTTGAATGAAGAGGCTCTCGAATTGCTGTGCCGCACCCTTGAGCGCCTTGGCAGGATCTTTTTGCGCAGCCCCCTTCAGCGCCTTGAGCGGCGCCAGGTCCATTGTCGTGCTGACAACGGGCAGGGCGGGGGTCTTGAGCGCTTCCATGATGTGCTGTCAGATGACCACCAGCTCTGCACGTAGGCTGCCCGAGGATTTCAAGGCTTCCAGGATGGCAATCAGCGATGAAGGGGTGGCGCCCACCTGGTTCACCGCATCCACCAGCTGCCGCAGGTCTGCGCCAGGCTGAAACAAGACCATGGGCTTTTGGGGCTCTTGCACGGCCACGTTCGCGTTTTGAACCGCCGCGGTCTGACCTGCGGCCAGTGGATTGGGCTGCGAGACCTCGTTGGTAGCTGCCACCGTCACCGAAATAGTGCCGTGCGACACAGCCGCGGGCGAGATACGCACATTGCGGCTGATCACCACGGTGCCTGTGCGTGAATTGACCACCACGCGGGCCGGGGGTTCACCCGGGGTGACCTCGAGGTTTTCCACCAGGCTGAGAAAGGCAACCCGCTGGTTGAGATCTTGCGGCGCGCGCACGGCAATGGAAATACCGTCAATGGCTCGGGCCACATCGCCCCCAAACTGCCGGTTGATGGCGCTCACGATGGCATTGGTGGTGGTGAAGTCTTTGTGGTGGACGTTGAGCACCACATGGTCAGACTTGTCAAAGGGCGTATCCACAGCGCGCTCGACAACGCCCCCGCTGGGAATTCTCGACGCAGTGGGTACACCAATGGCCACCTTGGAACCTGCTGCGATGGCATCGATGCCGGTGGTGGTGACGGAGCCTTGCGCCAGGGCGTAGGTTTCACCGTCTACGCCGCGTAGGGCGGTCAGCAATAAGGTGCCGCCACGCAGGCTGGTGGCCTTGCCGATGGTGGACACTGTCACGTCGATCTTTTGGCCCGGCTTGGCAAAAGCTGGTAGATCGGCGGTGACCATCACGGCCGCCGCATTTTTGATATCAAGCTTGCCACCGCCACCGCCGCTGGCTTCATAGTCGGCGATGGGGCTGTCCACGCTCACGCCCATGCGGCTGAGCAGCGCCTTGATGCTTTGGACGGTGAAGGTGATGTCCGAGCCGTCACCTGTGCCTTGCAGACCCACCACGATGCCGTAGCCGATGAGTTGGTTGCTGCGCACAGCCGCCATGCCGGTGAGGTCTTTGACCCGATCCGCCTGCGCCGGCGCCATCAAGCCCCAAAGGCCCAGGCTTACGGCCAGGGCCATCCACACCGTCAGGCGGCGTGCGGGAGAGTGAAGAGGTGGGGTTGCCATCGTCTGTTTGTCCTTAGAAAGGCCAGTAGCGGTGCAGCAGTTGGGTGCCCCAACCAGTCTTGGCCGCAGCAGCCACGTCACCCGAGCCCCGGTAGGTGATCTGGGAGTGCGCCAGGCGGCGCGACTGCACCGTGTTGTTGGGGGCGATGTCTTCTGGGCGAATCACACCGGCCACCTCAATCACCTCGGAGCCTTCGCTGAGGGTGAGCTTTTTCTCGCCACGCACCACCAGGTTGCCGTTGGGCAGCACCTCAATCACCGAGACGGCCAGAGCGCCCGTCAGGCTGGCTTGCTGATCGGCCGTTCCGTCACCCGATGACTCCACAGTGCCGCCATCAAGCTTGAAGCCACGAGCCAGGCCACCCAGACCCGCCACCTTGCTGATCACGCCAGCTGGCATCACATCGTTGGTGGCGCTGCGGCTGACAGCCGTACTTTGTTTACGTGCCGCTTGGGTGGACTCATTGAGCAGCACGGTGATCACGTCGCCCACGCGGAAGTTGCGTCCTCGGCCGAACCAGTTGTCGCTTTGGCGGCCGTTGTAAATGGAGCCCGTGGCCACACGAGCCTCTTGTTTGGGCTCACCACGCACAAAGCTAAAGTCGCTGGGCTGGGCGGGAGGCGGGGCGGCGCAACCCACCAAAGCCAAAGCGGCGGCGCCCAAAGACGCTGCCGCCAGGAGGCGATAACACTGCAAAAGAGTTGATTTCAAGCAGGGCCTCACATATTGTTGTTCAGGAAGCGCAACATGCCATCCGATGCGGCAATGGCCTTGGAGTTGATCTCGTAGGCGCGCTGGGTTTCGATCATGTTGACCATTTCCTCCACCACGTTCACGTTGGAGGCCTCCAGCGAGCCTTGCATTAACTGACCCGCACCACCCTGGCCTGGGCGAAGAATTTGGGGCGCACCACTGGCCGCGGTTTCTTTGAGCAGGTTGTGTCCCAGCGACTGCAAGCCCGAGGGATTGAAGAAACGGGCCACCTGAATCTGTCCGATCACCCGCGAACCGCCACCGGCCACCAGCTCCACCGAGACCTGGCCATCGTTGCCGATGGTGATGCTGGAGGCGTTGTTGGGGATGACGATTTCAGGCTGCAGCAGCAGGCCGTTGGCCGTGACGAGCTGGCCTGTGGAAGACAGCTTGAAAGAGCCATCTCGCGTGTAGGCGATAGTGCCGTCGGGTTGGGCGATCTGAAAGTAGCCCTCTCCGGTGACGGCCACATCCAAGGCGCCCTGTGTGGTCATCATATTGCCCTGGGTGTGCAGCTTCTCGGTGGCCATGATGCGCACCCCGGTACCCAACATCATGCCGGTGGGGTTGGTAGAGGTGGCCGAGGTCTGTCCACCCGCTTGACGGATGTTTTGGTACAGCATGTCCTCGAACACGGCACGATCGCGTTTGAAGCCCGTGGTGTTGACGTTGGCCAGGTTGTTGGCAATCACCGACATCCGGGTTTGCTGGGCATCCAGTCCGGTTTTGGCAATCCACAGTGATGCGTCCATTCAGACAGCTCCTTAAAGATGGGCAGTCAAAGCAAGATTCATGCGCCAGTGCGCAACATGGTGGCACCCGACTCGTCGTTGGAGCGGGCTTCCTTGACCACACGGATTTGTGCCTCGAAAGATCGCGCCTGATCCAGCATCTTGACCATGGCGCCGATGGCGTTCACATTGCTGCCCTCGAGGGCATTGGAGACCAAAGACGGCAACTTTCTGCCGTTGGTGATGTCAGCCCCTGGCTTGCCTTCAACGGCAAAGAGCCCGTCTTCTCTGCGCACCAGGCGTGTCTCACTGGCGTCCCGCAGCAGGAGGCGTCCCACCACCTGCGGGCGCGAGCCGGCCTGAGCCGGATCCGCCGCGAACACCGAGCCATCATCACCAATGGAAATGACAAACCCTTGCGGCACCGTGATGGGGCCGCCGCCATCACCGCGAACAGCTTGCCCGCTACCCACTTCCAAGACGCCATTGGGGTTGATCCGCAGGTCACCGCGACGGGTGAACGCGAGCTCATTGTTGGCAGCAGTGACACCCAGCACCGATTCGTGGTTCATCGCCACATCGAGCGGACGACCGGTGACCATCATGGGGCCAGGGACCAGTTGGATCAGGTCAACGGCAAACGCCAGAGGCTGTGTGCGGGTGGGGAACCCGGCTCCCTGCGCTTCCATGGCCTTGAGCGAGGAATCGTAGCTGCGCTTGAACCCCACCGTATTGACGTTAGAGATCTCGTGCACCAGCTGCTGCCGGGCAATGCGCTGCTCATTGACAGCTGAAACAGCGGTAAATGCCAGACGGTCCATGTGCTAACCTAATCTAGAAGGACAAAGCCTCATCAGCTGCGCAGGTTGATCACGGTTTGCGTCAGCGTGTTGTTGGTCTCAATCGCCTTGGCGTTGGCCTGGAAGTTACGCTGTGCGGTGATCAGCTCCACCAGTTCGGCGGTCAAGTCCACGTTGGCGCGTTCTTGCGCGCCCGCGCGAATCGTGCCGAAACCGGCCGCGCCGGCTTCACCGTATTTGGCATCGCCTGACTTGGCCGTGGAGTAGTAATTCGAGTCACCAATCTGGCGCAGACCCGTGGCGCTGGAAAAGTTGGCCAGAATGATCTTGGCCAGCGACTTTTGTGTACCGTTGGAGTACGAGGCGCTTACCAGTCCGTTGTCACCAATATCCACACCGATCAGGTCGCCTTCAGGTCGCCCGTTTTGGTCTTGCTTGGAAACCGAGAAGGGCGACGAGTACTGGGTAGAAGAACCGTAATCGATCGAGAACTTCAGCGTGGCACCTGATGCGCCAATGGTGGTGCTCTTGAACGAGATCGCCTCGTTAGGTGACTGCAAGATACCGCCGGTGTCAAATGTGAGCTGGCCCTTGGTCAGGAACACAGGTGCCCACAGATCTTGGGTCTGGCTCTCCGAGAAGTCACCGGGGTCGGTGGTTTCCAGGCCGTTACGGTCGACATACAGCGGAAAGCCTGCCGCGCTGCTGGCTTGCTTGGGGCTGAGCCATTGGCTGGTGGTGCCTCGTGCACTTTGCACATCGGCCAGGCCCCAGATGCTGTTGCCGGTGACCTTCAAGAACGAGTTGTCGCCGGTGGTGCCGGTGGTGAACTCCAGGTATTTGCTGCTGGTGCCCTTAATGGCCACATGAACACCGTTCACCGTGCGCCCATACTGATCGCTCAGGGCGTTGATCTGACGCTCCAGCACATCGCGAAACTCTTCGACTGTGTACTCGGCCTTGGGTGGCACATTGATCACACCCGTCACGTTGTCTACGGTCACCACAAACTGGTTGTTGCTTTCGTCCACCCGGAACTTGTTGTCCAAATTCAGACCGATGGGGCCGCCATTGAGGGTGGCAGGCTGTGACTCCACGCCTCGCTGCGGGTTGAGAGACCGCGTCGTTTCATTCGTCTTCAGCCCCAGAAGAGCGAGAATCTGGTTGTTGTCCACCGGCGTATCCGAGTCTTCATTCGGTACGGCAATAGAAACGCTGGACTCATCACCCGTGGTACCGGAGGAGATGGAGAAAGTACGCTTGGCCTCATCGAAGTTCACCTGAATGCCAAAGCGCTGGTTGTCTTGCGCCAACTTGAAATCACCGTTGGCGATGACAGTCTGGGCATAGGTCGATATGGGCGTCAAGGAGTCTGACAGACCCAAAAGTCCCTTCGCCGGTAATCCCGACTTGAGCGAGAATTCTTTTGAGCTGTCAGCTGTTTTGAATTTGAAGCGCTGCGACACCGGGTCATAAGACACTGACAGGTTGTTGCCGCCAAATGCCTGGAACGCAGTATCGCCATCAATTTGCTCCTGAATGAGCGCTGCCAGCGATTCTGGTGAAATTTGGGAGTCGGTACCGCCTTCGTAGTCGTCTTCACCTACTTTGATGTCCACAGATTTGGTGACACCGTCGATCTCAAGCGAGACGGTCATCAATATGTCTTTATTGACACCGGTCAGCTGGCCACTGAGGTTCAGGTAACGATCGTCACCGAATGCACTGTTGATCTTGTTGGTCAGATAGCGCGCCATTTCGATACCGGTCGTTTTGGTGCCGACCAAACCGGGATCGGTCAAATCGGAAATATCGATACGCACTGGATCAGAGTCGTCCACGGACAGGTCAAAGACCAATTGAGGGTTGGCATCGAAGGTGCCCGCTGCAGTGGTGCCTCCTGCCTTGGGGATGATGGCGGCGATGTCCAAACCGCCGGCCCACAGGGTGTTGACGGTGGCTGACAGCGGGTCACCACTGACAGCAGCAGGTGAGGAGGAGGCCGGGTTTCTCAGGTCATCCAAGCGATACAACTTGTTGACGCCCCGCGAAATCAACTCGGGCGGAATCTCGCCTTCTTTGCGCACTTCGCCATACTTGTTGACAAACTGGCGCTCACCGCCTTCGCGGCTTTGAATCAGGTTTTCCTGTAGCTTGGTGTCGCCGATGTACACGTAGGTCTGCCACTTGTTGGTGGGTTCTGTGGGGGTGGCCACCTGGGTCTTGGCGTAATACACCGTGGCCAGGTAGTCGTTACCACCGGCGTCATACACAGTCACGGCTGTGGTCTTGCTGTAGGTGTTGGGGTCGTTGCGGTCAAACGCCTTGGTAATCACCGGGGCGTCTGCCGGGAAGTTCAAACCCAGCTGCACGGCCGTGGTCTCGGCCGCATCACCGCTGGTCTTGCGCGGAATGATCAACTTGCTCAGGTTGTTCAAGTCGGCTTTGCCGCTCGAGTCCACCGACGCAGCAATCAGGGCCTGGCCGGCAGAGTTGACGACGTTGAACGAGTCGTTCAGCATGAAGCTGCCGTTTCGGGTGAAGATGTTTTGCAATCCGTCGGATGACTTCAGCGGAAAGAAGCCGTCACCGGTAATGGCGATGTCCAGCGAGTTCGACGAGAACTGAATATTGCCCTGGCTGAACTCCTGGGTCACCGCCTTCAGCGACACACCCTGACCAATCACCGATGCCGCTTTTTGCAGTGGCGAGGTGGCGAAGATGTCACCGAAGTCAGCGCGTGACTTCTTGAAGCCCGTGGTACCCACGTTGGCGATGTTGTTGCTGGTGACGCTCAGCTGCGCCGTGGCAGCGTTCAATCCAGTCAGTGCGGTATAGAAGGACATTTGTCGAGGCTCCTAATGCAACGAAATCGACGGTCGATAGGTGAAGGGGTTACGGAGAGGTCGGCGGCGCATCGATGCGGCTGACCTGACTGAGGGGTACGGTGGCCCCGTTGGACAATTCGACGATGAGGTCATCGTTGGCAGCGCTGTAGGTCACACTGCGTACAGTGGCCGGCGTGCTGATGGGTACTTGCGTGACCTGACCCAGGCTGGTCACGGTGGCCACAATCCGGTAGTCGCCTTCTGGCATTTGTTGGCCGGCGTCGTTACGGCCATTCCAGGTCATGCGAAGCTCGCCTGGGGTTTGGCGGCCCATGCTGCGGGCAAATACTTTGTTGCCCGAGCTGTCGTAGACATCTAGCGATACCTTGTCAGCGCCATTGGGCAGGCTGATCAAACCACTGATGGAGGCGCCTTCACGCAAGCGGGCCGGGCCTGAGGGCGCAGCGATTTGCTTGCCGATGAGTGAGGCGCCGTTGATGAAGCGTTCTGCCCGAATGGACTTGGCTACCGCCTCCATCGAGTTGCCCATCATGGTGGTGGCTTCGAGTTGGGAGAATTGCGCCAACTGGGCCACAAAGGCCTCGTTCTTGACCGGATCCAGCGGGTTTTGCATCTTCAGCTGGGTGGTAAAGAGGGTGAGAAATTCTTTTTGCCCCATCTTGTCGTTGACGGGGTTGGAGCTGCCGCTGCCCGTTTTGGCGGGGGCATTGGTCAGGCGGGTGATGCCGCCTAAGGCTGGGTCGGAGTAGGTGGAAGTGGCCATGGCTCAGACTCAGCTGCGGGTGATTTCCAAGGTGCGCAGCATCAGCTGGCGCGTGGTGTTCACCATCTCCACGTTGTTTTGGTAGGAGCGGGCGGCGGCCATCATTTCCACCATTTCCGTCACCTCATTGACATTGGAGTGGTAGACAAAGCCGTCTTTGTCGGCCAGGGGGTTGCCCGGCTCGTACTGCTTTTGAACGGGCGTCGGGTCGTTGACAATTTGCGCTACGCGCACGCCGCCTTGGTGGGGTTCTAGATGTTGTGCCTTTTGCTGATCCACAAGGGTTTGAAAGACCATGCGTTTGGCGCGGAAAGCGTCTTTTTCCTCTGTGGCGACGTTTCCCGCGTTGGCCAGGTTGGAAGCCGTGGCATTCATGCGCGTGAGCTGCGCGTTGAGTGCCGAGCCGGCGATACCGAAGATGTTGTCAATCATTCAGCTTCTCCTATTCACCACGCAAGGCCTTGCGCACGCCGCTGATGCGGTTTTCCAAGAAACTCAAGGTGGCTTGGTAGTCAGCTGCTGCCTTACCGAACTTGGCCTGCTCAACGCTCATTTCCACGGTGTTGCCGTCAAATGAGGCGTTAAAGGGCACGCGGTACTTCATGCCATTGACCCCCGGCTCTTGAGCCACGGGGTAGTGTTGTGAGTTGGTGGCCACCAGCCGGTCACCTGTGGCCACCTTGAGCACCTGCCGAAAGTCGACGTCGCGGGCTTTGAAGCCCGGTGTGTCGGCGTTGGCAATGTTTTTGGACAACACTTCCAGGCGTTGGCTGCGAACACCGAGCGCTCGTTCGTGGAATCCGAAGGTTCTGTCAATCAGGTTCATGGCATTGGGTTGATGGCTTAGAGGCTGCGGACTCAAGTTCCACGGCCTCATGCCGATTCAGCAATAGACATGCCAAGGCTTTGTGCTGTTGCGCAGGCGTTAGAAGCCTGTTTGGCGCCGTTTTCGGCAATCTCGCGCCGTTTGGCACGCGGATCAGAGGCGGCTGGCAAGACCTTGCCGCCGCAGCGGGCCTGTTACAGAGACAAGCCCAATTTGTCTTTGGCATTCACCCACAGCCCATTGAGGATGGAGCTGCGGGTAATCGGAGCGCGGGTGTTTTGGGCCACGTGAAGCAGCTGAGCTTGCGGGCCCGAGATAGGCAGTGGGGCGTCGGCGCGCCGCTCTAGACGGGCCGCAGGGGTGAGGATGGTGAGGTACAAATCGTCCAGACCCACCGGTGTCTTGCCATTGCGGAAGTCTTTGAGACGCGTGTCATCAAAGTAGCGGTCCACCAGGTCGAGCTGCTGCAAGACACTGAGCTTCAAGATACCCTGCGGGTTGTGGGCATAGCCCGCACTGGCCGCCCCGCGATCAGGACCCGCACAAAATTGAATGATGCCAAAGCAGCGTCCGTTTTGGGCGCGCGGGTTGAACCCGTCGCTCTCCATCAGGGCACTTCGGGCCAAGTCGTCGGGCGCAAAGCCGTGCTTTTCAGCCAGGCCCAGAACTTTTTGCTTGACGGCCTGCAATTCGTTGCGAGGAATGAAGCCGCGTTCGGTAGCGCGGGCCAAGGTCTTTTCCAGCAGGGGGTGCGCTGAGTTGGCGGAGTCGGAGACTGCGCCGCGCACGCCGGTGACGGTGAAGCTCAAGGGCAAGGGGGTCAGCGTTGCTTCACTGTCTGCCCCACGGGCACCAGCGGCAGCTGAACGGCCCGTGGTGACAGCCCCCAGCACCGAGAGGTCCAGCGACTGCCCCGGCCGAATGCGATCGGGGTTGTTCAATTGATTGGCCGCGGCCACCCGAAGGGCGGCCTGGTAGGTGGCGTTGGCATCGCTAGAGGTGCCCAGATGCCGTTTGACGATGGCCACCAAGGTGTCCCCAGGCTGAACCACCACCCGAGGGGGGGCTGCTGGCGCTGAATCCGATGCCTGTGAGGGCGCTGGGGCCATGGGGCCTGGTGGAACTGTCGCCGCAGCCTCGGGCGGCGAAGGGCGCAAGACGCTGTCCAGTGTCCGGCTGAAATCAGGAGACGGTTGCACAGACGCCACCTGCACACTCGGCCACTGACTGGCACCCATAGCGGGGGTCGAGGTCAATAAAGGGTGAGTCGTCAGGAGCTTGGCACTGTCCATGAATGGCCCGGTTCTTGCGTTTGACGGGGTAGGGCGCATGCCCTATCGGATTTCCAACACTGGGGAACAAAGTGCAAGAGTCATGCCCATCACTGTGGCGTCACACCACCTTCCGGGTGCTCGGCGGATGCGCGCTGAGCCTGGCATGCCTGTCTCAGAGCTGGGCCAACAGCAACGATGGGGCTGGCTTGACGGCCATGCGTCAACAGGTGGTCCAGTGGGTGTCCCATCACCAGGGCATCGCACCGCAGCAGGTGCAAATTGCGCCCCTAGATCCGCGGGTATCGGTGGAGCGTTGCTCGCGAGCGCTGACCATTGATCAGCCCTTTTCTTCACCCACCACCGTGCGGGTGCGGTGTGCTTCTCCTCAATGGCAGCTGTATGTGAGGCTGCTTCAAGACCAGGCGGCCCAGACCCAGACTTCATCCGGGGGGGCTGGCCCGGTGGGGTCAGCTGCACCCGACGCGGCCACGTCTGCAGGGCCCACCGCCGTACGGTCGGTGGTGGTGGCCCAGCAACTCCTCAAGCGTGGGGCCATTCTCAGTTCGGGCTCGGTACAGCTCAGCCCAGTGGCGCTGCGCGAGGGTGATCAATCGGTGCTGACCGACTTGAAAGACCTGCAGTTTTTGGAGGTGGTGCGTGACATTCCGGCGGGAACGCCCTTGCGCGCCTCTGATGTCAAGCCCGTCATGCTGGTTCGCAGGGGGCAGATTGTCTTGATGACCGTGGGATCGCCCGCGTCGTTTACCGTGTCAATTCGCCTGGAGGCCCAGCAAGATGGTCGCTTTGGCGAGCAAATTTTGCTGAAAAATCCAGAATCTGGGCGTTCGGTGACGGGCGTCGTTGTCGGCGTGAATGCGGTGCGCGGAACTTAAAGTCTTATAAATCAATTACTTAACGGTAAATATTGGGTCTTAATTCCACAATATGAAAAAGCTCAAGTTTTCGGAAACCGCGCCGATCCACCGCTCGTGGAGAGCGGAATTTGGGCTTACTCTTTCGGGCTCAAGGTGCGACTTCCACTGAAAGCGAGCCAGATATGACCGACCCCATCAACAACCTCAGCCGTTCGGATCGGGCCCTGCCCAAACCGGGTGTGGCCAATGCCGGTAGCCCGTCGGCAGCCAAGCCTGAGGTGTCGGCTACCGACACCACACGCGCCGCTGCACGCCCCGGCCCGCTCAATGCACCGGTCTTGCCCGATGCCACCACGGCAGCGCGTCAAGCCGCGGAAGCGGGGCAGGACGAGTCCTTGGTGCTTTCTGATGCCGCCAAGCGCGCCATGGCCGATCCGGGTTTTGATCGCAAGAAGGTCGATTCCATCAAACGCGCGCTGCAAGAGGGCTCTTACCCCCTCAATGCGCGCAAGATTGCCGAGAACTTCGTGGCGCTGGAACGCATGATCAAGGAGTGATGACGCCATGGACATGACCAGTTCATCAGAGTTGCACGCGCATCATGCGGCGGCTCAGGCTCACCAGTGGGCGGATGAACTGCAGGCCTTGCTTGAGGCTGAGTTTGAACTCTTGAAGACGCGCTCCTTGGAGGGCCTAGACGAGCTGCAGCGGCGCAAGTCTGATTTGTTGGCTCGCATGACCGATATCGCGATGGCCCACGGTGCATTGAACGATCCAGCCGCCGCTCACGGCCCCTGGAGTCTGTTTCTACAGCGGGCAGCCGATTGTCGAGATCTGCACCGCCGAAACGAAACCTTGGTGAGTCGGCAACTGGAGTCGGTACGCGGCGCATTGCACACCATTCAGTTCCCCGATCTGACGTCTGCCGTAGAAACCTACGATCGCACGGGACGTTTGACCCACCGAGCTGGTGTTCGCGGCTACTCCCGCCCCTGAGCGGTTTTTTCGTCTCCTGGCTGCATGCCCCGCAGCCAATACACCCAAGACAGAATCACCGCCACAGCGGTGTACAGCTGCGGAGGAATCTCTTCATTGACCCGCACCTGAGCCAAGAGGGCCAGTAGCCGCGGGTCCTCTGCCACCCAGATGTCATGCTTGAGCGCCTCGTCCAAGATGCGTTGCGCCACCTCACCCTCGCCGCGCGCGCTGACCACGGGCGTTTCGCGTTGGCCATATTCCAAGGCCACGGCTTGCAGCTTGCGAGATGTGCTCATGATCAAACCAGGATATTCACCCCCGACCCCGTATGAGGGGCGGGTGGTGCTGCCGAGTCGGCACCGTGCTCGGGCCGAGGTCCTGCAACGACCTCGAATGCGCGCAGCGCCAGGCCGTGACTGCGCAATTCAAACTGCAAATCGCGTCCGTTTTGTCGAGCCAAGCGGGCCACCTCCGGCCGCTCGGCCCACATCTTCAGCTCAATTTGGGAAGTCTTCTTCACCACGGTAGACAGCCACAGCGGGCCCAGCCCACTGTGTCGAGAATGAACGTCCACCACAAATGACGATTCGGGATCGTCTTCGTCCACGCCGGTTTGGCGGAATTTGAATTCAAAGGGTCCGGCATCGGCAAATGGAATCATTACCGAGAACACCACTTGACCTTGAGACTGAGCGGCCACGGTCTCCAGTTGCGCGGCTTCGATGTCATCCAAAGCGCCTTTGATGGCGCTTACCGCTTGACCAGAGACCTCCGAAAGACCCCTTAGCAAACGCCGCAGCAAGGTCTTCATGTCTGGCGCACCCGCAGATCCTCCCGGGGGAAGACCTTGGGCCATGAATGCCTCGGCTCCCAGCCCACTGGCCAACACGGCCTGACGCAAGGAGGCAGGGGTGAGGCTGCCCATATCGCGCTGCAAGAGACGCAGCTGCGCCAACACCGCTTCGCGCCACACCGCAGGGCCTTGGGTGGCGCCAGCCTGTGCCGACGCATCGGTGGCCAACCAGCGGGCCAAGTCGCCAGAGGCGAACAGGGCACTGAGCTGGCCCAGGCCGCCGCCTCTTTGGGCCAAGCGGATCAGCTCGGAGGTGGGGGCCGCGGCCACCGACTCTGGGGACGCCGTCGCAGGCGTGGTCACGGGTTGCAGTGCCCAAGCACCTGAGGTCTGCGGCAGGGCACGCAGCATCACGGTTTGCCCCAGTTGTAGGTTCCAAGAACCAGGGGCACGCAGGGTCAGCGCCTCTTCTTGCTGGTCGAGTTGCAGCTTGAGCCCATCGCTTTGCACCACGGCGGGAATGATCTGCCCTGCCTTCAGGCCCAAAGCCCGGGCCTCGGGAGGCACGATAAGGGGCGCACGCCCCTCGAGAAAGATCGGCTCGTGCCGAAGCGCAGTACCGGCGGGGTCAACCCCCGGGATCATGGATAGCGAATCCAGGTCCGCTTATCGGGTCCTTGCGGCACGGCCACCTTGGCAGAGGGCTCTGCGACGGTGCTCGACGGCATGACACCAAAGGCTTCGAACATCAGGTCATCAGTAGACGGAACCGTGAGCACCGACCCTTCGGTCAAGCGACGGATTTTGGCCTCAGGAAACGCCTTGGTGTTGAGCCTGAAGAACGCCGAGCGCAGCGCTTCGATGCGAAACGTCGACACCACAGGTGCCGGCAGGCTTTTGCGTATGACCGCATCGAGCGTTTCACCCTTTTTCACGGTGTGCATCGTACGCCCACCTGCTGTGGGGCTCGGTGCGGAATCGGCACGGGTGAGGACTCGAAGCGCGGCCTCGACCTCAGCGCTCTTGGCCCCAGCCGGGGTCGCAGCGGCAACGGGCGCTGCGGCCGTGGCTGCCCAGGAGCCGGCTGCACTGAACAGCGCTGCCGCACAGACACCCAGGCGGTGCACCCAGCGGGCTGTTGTCAAAGCGTCAGAGCCTGCGTTCATGAAATCATCCTCCGTCCATATCTTGGGGCAAGAGTGCCGCGCGATCAAGCACCGCGTGCAAATCAAAAGGGAAGGGCCAACCAGCGTCCGGAGCCCCTGAGCGACGGGCCCGCCACCTGACGCAGCTCCGCCCGGTCGGTGCCCACAGAGGTCACCTCCGCGATGGCCAGATGGTCCATGGCGCCCGGCTCCAGAATTCGCCGCGGAATCCTCTGCGCATCCGTAATCACCAACCGGTCACCGGGGCGCAGTTGCGCGTTGGCACCGGCCAGCAATTCCCAACGCTGCTCGCCCGCATGGCGGGCTTCAAAGCTCAACGGCTCGCACCTCAGGGCCTGGTCGATGTGTTGCCACTGTGTGTGCACCAAAGACTGCAAAGCCCTTTGGTGATCGGCCTCCAAGACGCCCAGCCGCGGCCCGCCCTGAGGCTCTTCTATACGCAGGCGACTTTGCGAACGCCACACGGCAGCCTCGCCATCGCGGCCCAAAACCATGTCGACGGTCAGGTCGACCTGGCGAGCCAGCCCCAAAAGCTGTGAGGCCAGTTTACGCACGGCCGCGCCGCGTTGCGCGCCGGCAGGCGCTTGAGTGTCCCATTCGCCCTGCGCTCGGCGCTGCACCACGGGGCTTTGAGGTGACGCCGTTTGCACAAAGTCTTCTTCCAAGGCACGGACGCTCACACGCAAGGTCAGGGGGTGCTGAGGTTGCGCTTTGCCGTAAACCGCACGTTCGTAGGCCGAGGTGAATACCGGCTCAAAGCGGTTTGGGTTGTCCCATTGCACCTGTGGGTGGCGATGAGACACTTGTTGCCACAAGGCTTCTTCCATGACCTGCAGCGCTTGCAAGGCGGCAGATCGAAGTGCGGGGGCCTGCGGCGTCGTCCAGGTCATCTGTACGCGCAAAGGGTGTGTCCACGCTGCGCTCGACGAGGCACTGCGGCATTCGCGCGGGGTGGCCTGAACATCCGCCTTCAGCTTGACCTGTGAGGGTCCCGCAGCGTCTTGCAAATACTCCAAGACCTGCACGCCGCGCACCTTGACATCGGAGGTGAACTGGCTGCTTTCCAGCAATTGCCCTTGCTCATTGATCCAGGAAACCGACTGGACCCGGGTCTGAGCCGCCAAGGCGGACTGCAGCAGCGCATCGCGAATGGCCTGCAGCTGCTGCTCGGCGGCCGCCGACACCACGGGCGCGGTGGCCGCCGCCGCGCTTACCTGGGTCTGCGCCCAGGGGCTGGCGCATCCCAGGGCGGCGCTGACAACGAGGGCGGCCGTGGGCGCCGCGCGCCAGGCCAGGCGGTGGAGCCGTGAGGGAGCCAGCACAGGGGTGCTCATAGCGGCTGCCGCGCCTTATTTGCGCCGCGACGCCAATTGGCTCAGGTACAGCGTGCGCAATTCGCTGACCACGGTCTTGTCCAGTGACAAGGTGGTCTCGTAGGACTCGTCACCCAGAGGGGTGATGCTGACCAGTACCGCCCCATAGATCACGCCTTCCACCTTGGCGCGAAAGGTATCGCTCATCACCACCATATCGGCCACCGTGGTGTTAGCGTCCAAATACTGGCCGTAGACCTGCTCGGTCAGTGAGCGATAGGCATCAAGCTTGGAAGCGCGAATGGCCATGAGCCGTTGCTGCGCCGGGTTGCGGTGGTTTTGTACGGCAATCACGGCATAGCCAGTGCCCACCAGGGTGTCGCGTTTTTCCACCATGGGCGAGATCATGGTGCTGGTGGTGGCCGATGCCGGGGCCACGAAGTCGGGCTTGGGGGCGCGCCAGTTGGCACAACCCGATAAGACGGCGATCAATCCAAGCAAGACGGGCAGGAATATGGGCTTCATAAGTGATCTCGCGTTGAGGTCTGGACGCAGGGAGGGCCTAAGCAGGCCTACCCTTGAGGGGTGGATCGGTCCGATGGGCCAAATCTTGAGCCTGTCCAGACGGTATTGGCAGCCCCACACCAGCACAACCGAACCGGGCGGCAAGGGTTTGCCGCCTAGAAAAATTGGGAAAACCTGGGTCCAGAGGGTAAACTTTGAGAGTCAATGGCAGAAAGATCGACCTCCACGCCTGTCGGCCTGATCGGCACCAGTCAGGCCATGGCCTCTATCCGCCGTCTCATTTCGGCGGTGGCGCCATCGCCAGCCACGGTACTGGTGACCGGCGAAAGCGGCACGGGCAAAGAATTGATTGCCCGGGCGTTGCACGAGCAGTCGGACCGCTCCCGCGGGCGCTTTGTGGCACTCAATTGCGGCGCTATTCCCAAAGAGTTGATCGAAAGTGAGCTGTTTGGCCACCGCAAGGGGTCGTTCACGGGGGCGCTGGTGGATCGGGTCGGGCGCTTCGAGCTGGCCCACGGGGGCACCTTGTTCTTGGATGAAATTGGAGACCTGGCGCTTGATATGCAGGTCAAGCTCTTGCGCGTCTTGCAAGAGCGGGTGGTGGACCCGGTGGGAGCCGCGCAGCCCGTGCCGGTGGATGTGAGGGTGATTGCGGCCACGCACCGAGATTTGGAAGCCGAGGTGTCGGCAGGCCGTTTTCGCGAAGACCTGTACTACCGCCTCAATGTGTTGCCCATCGCCTCGCCCCCTTTGCGCGACCGTGGTGACGATATCCCGGAGTTGCTGACGTTTTATGCCCAGCGCTTTGCGCGTGCGGGGACCTCTCCCATTTCCTTTCGCGAAGACACCCTGTTGGCCCTGCAGGCCTACGACTGGCCGGGCAATGTGCGTGAGCTGTCCAATCTGATGGATCGCTTCAGTACTTTGTTTCCTGCCCGCCAAATTGCCTTGCAAGAAATCCCCGACCCCTTGCTGCCCCGAGGCTTGCGGGCATCCAAAGCGGCCTTACAGGCAGCGCAAGAGCAGCCGGACGGCCAAGTTGCACACACCGACGCGTTGACCGAACTGCTGGCCGTGGGGGTGCTTCCCTCTGCGCCGCCTGGCCTGCCGGATGTCGAGGTCTCGGACGTGGAGGCCATTGTGGGCCTGGCCCAAGGCATGGATGTCTTGCCACCCGAGGGTACGTCCTTGAAAGACCGGGTGGCGGAGTTGGAAAGACGCCTGATCAAGCAGGCCTTGGAGCGATCAGCCGGCAATGTGTCGCAGACGGCCCGACTGCTCAATATGCAGCGCACCACGCTGTTTGAAAAGCTCAACAAGTACGACCTGCGGGCGGCATGAAAAACCCCGCCTGTCCGCGTGGAGTTGGGCCAAGACTGGCCTTGGGCGCGCTTTTTGCGTACAACTGTGTGGCGGCAAAGCTTTTCCGCCAGGGTAACGTTCGTGCTGCCGGCAAGCCGGCAATGCGACCTTTTGAGTGACCGGAGCCTTGCATGTTTGCGATCATCGGTTTGGTAGTGTTGTTTGGATGCGTCTTTGGCGGCTACATCGTCGCCGGAGGCTCGATGGCGCCCATCATCAAGGCTGCGCCTATTGAGATGGTCATCATCGCAGGTGCCGGCGTGGGCGCCATGCTCATTGGTAACAGCATGGATGTGATCAAGGGCGCGGCTGCTGGAATCGGCAAGGTCTTCAAGGGCCCCAAGTACAAAAAGGACGATTACCTGAGCATCATCTTTGTGGTGGCCAAAATGCTCAAAACCCTCAAAGCCGAGGGGGCGGTGGCCCTAGAACCGCACATCGAAAGCCCGGAGGGCAGCGCTATTTTTGGCGAGTACCCGGCGCTGCTCAAAGATCACTCTTTGCTTCACTTCATCACCGACACCATTCGTCTGATGGTCGTGTCCTCCAGCAACCTCAGCCCTTACGCGGTGGAAGAGGTGATGGACACTGCCATCAAAACCCACCACCACGCAGAATTGAAGCCGCAGGCTGCCCTGGCCTCATTGGCCGGCGCCTTGCCCGCGTTGGGTATCGTGGCTTGCGTGTTGGGTGTGGTCAAGACCATGGCCGCCATCGATCAACCTCCGGCGGTGCTTGGAGGCCTGGTGGGTAGCGCCCTGGTGGGAACCTTCTTGGGCGTTTTCTTGGCCTACGGCATGGTCGAGCCCATGGCCACACGATTGAACCAGATCATTGAAGACGAGGCCGAGATTTACCACGTGATCAAGCAATTGATCGTGGGCACCTTGCATGGACACCCCATGCCGCTGATCATCGAGGCGGCCCGTGTGTCCATCAGTCATGAGAAGCAGCCCTCGTTCTCTGAAGTGTTTGATGGAATGCGAGGCAAGTAACCATGGCTGAAGCTGCTGCAGCGGCTGGGCCCGCACCGGCGCCCGCGCCCGCTGAGGATCCCGCCAAGCAAGACGCCGCAGCCAAG
The DNA here is from genome assembly GCA_964400135.1 of uncultured Rubrivivax sp. Classification (GTDB taxonomy): domain Bacteria; phylum Pseudomonadota; class Gammaproteobacteria; order Burkholderiales; family Burkholderiaceae_C; genus Rubrivivax. The sequence goes on from CAYNSW010000010.1 coordinate 48,524, forward strand.
CCCGAGGGCGCGGAGGGCGCAGAGGGCGAAGAGGCTGCAGAAGAAGCGGCCACTGCGCCCATCATCGTCAAGAAGATTGTGGGTGGGCACGGTGGTGCTCACGGCGGCGCCTGGAAGATTGCGCTGGCCGACATGATGACGGCCATGATGGCCTTCTTCCTGCTGATGTGGATTTTGGGGGCTTCGACGGAAGACCAGCGCAAGAGCATTGCCGATTACTTCAAACCCTCTCTGTCCCACAGCTTGGTGGACATGGGCAAGGCTGCGGGCTCCAACGGCATCATGGGCGGGCAGTCGATCATCGACCCCGAGGCTTTCCCCAATCAGGCCAAGCAAACGGCGCTGATGGAGCGCGTGACCCCCCGCTCCGAAGGTGGGCCGACCGAAAACGATCCCAAGCCCAACCCCGAAAAGCTCTCGGAAGAACAAAAACAAAAGATCGCCGAAGCCGCTGACCAGGCGGCCTTTGACAAGCTGGAAAACGAGATCAAAGACAAGCTCGCCCAAAACAAGCGCCTGGAAAACATCAAAGAGCAGGTGCAGTTCATCCGCGAAAAAGAGGGTCTGCGCATTGAAATCATCGACAAGGCCGACTTTTCCATGTTTGGACTGGGCACTTCCAAGCTCAGCCCACGAGCCCAGGCCTTGATCGAGGAAGTGGCCTCGTCTGTGGCCAAGATGCCCAACAAGATGGCCATTCGGGGCCACACGGACAGCGTGGCCTTTGATGCGGGCGATCGCAATAACTGGACGCTCTCAGCCGAACGCTCCGATGCGACCCGTCAGATGCTGGAAAAAAGAGGCATTGCCCCCAGCCGTTTTGCCCGCATTGAGGGAGTGGCCGACACCGCGCCATTCAACCCCAAAGATCCGCTGGATCCGCGCAACCGACGCATCAGCATCACGGTGTTGCACCAGTCGGGCACCTGATCGGCTGAACTGATCACCCGCTGGGCGCGGCACCGCGCGAAACAAGCAGGCCCTCCCCACGGAGGGCTTTGACTTTATCGGCGGGGACCCAGGGGAGAATTGGGTGCCGATGCGGCATCGGCTGGAGGATTCACCCGTGGGTATTGAATACCCCGTGAGGGCTGGGTGGCTGCCGGCGCACGACCCGAGGAGGTGGTGCCGGCCGGCTCGGCAGGCTTGGGAGCAGGCTGTGCCCGCATGGTTTCCAGTACGCGCTCTCGCTGGAGGGTGACCAAAGCCTCCACATCACGCTGCAGGGCTTGAGAGCTTTGTACGTTGCCCTGAAACGAACGCATCTGATCGGCAATGGATTTGACGGCGGTCGCCTGCGCCTGCATACGACCCTCCAGCGCTTGGACCTGGCGCACCAGCGTTTGGGTACGCGCTTCCACTTCCTTGGCCGTTTGAGAGCTCACCCCTTGCGCCACGCTTTGGGACGCCTTGAGGGCCTCGTCTATGCGACTTTGCATGGCAGAGATGGCCTCTTGCTTGCCTTGCATCTCGACGATGTGGTCACTCAAGGTGATCATCGATTGCAAGCTCGCATTGAGCTCCACCACCCGCTTGCCCACGGCAATGAGGGTGGCATCCACTTTGGTTAGCCGAGTTTGAATCTGCACGACCATGGCCGCGCTCATCACCACGGCAGCGATGGTCACCACACCGGCCACACCCAGCGTGATGTACGACACCTTCTTGGTCTTGGCCAGTTGTTTTTCCAGCTCCGCGCGGGTGGCTTGTAGAGATTCACCCGCAGCGGTGCTGGCCATGGACGATCGATTGGCCACCTCGGCGGCATCCAGCACCAAAGACGACAACGACTCCATCTGCTTGAATGCCGCAGAGGCCGCCACAGCCTGTAGAGCCGCTTCGGTCACAGCCCGTGCTTGCTCTTCAGGGGTGACATCTTCGGGCAGGGCGCTCATGTCCAGGCTTTGGGCAATGGCCTGCGCGGGGTCGTCTACCGCAGGTGGTGGGCTTGTCGGCTCAAAACCACCCGGATCCTGACCCTCGGGGGGCGTCTGTTCTGATGCGACGGTGGGATCGTTCACGGCAGTTCCTCGGTTCAGGTGCGCTTCAAAGTGGGCAAATCAGGTCTTCGACAGCTTGGCGCTGAGCTGTTCAACGCCGGAGCGCACCCGCTGGGTTTGCTCTTTCAAGGCGTCCATACGCAGTGCCAACGGCGTGGCAGCCTCTGACAAGGCCGCCATTCTCATCATCTGTTCATCGGCACCAGGGCGCCAAAGTTGAATCTTTCGCCTGGGCAGAGGCTGACCCAGAGTCGACTCCGATCGTGCGGGCGCTTCATCACCCTCTACACGAGCCCAATGCGTGTCCTGTTGCGGCCGCGAGAACACCGGCCCGCGTGTGGATTCAATGACCAGTTGGCCTTGGCCGGCCTGCGCTTGAGCGGTACGACTGAGCGCCGGCCCCCCCAGAGCGGAGACGCTGACCTGGTGCGTATGCTCAGTGCGCAGCAGCGTGAGCGCCGGCTCGTGGGCCGGCGAGGAAGAAGCAGGGGGGCTGTCAGAGTCAGACGGACTCATACGGCGCTCGCCTGGCATTGACCCAGGTGCAGAGCTTCCAGCAGGCGACACTTTTTGGGCAACCAGTCGGCAGCGGAGGCCAACTTGCTGACCGACGCAGGCGCCTGGGCCTGTGTGCTCTTGGCAGACGGCTCATGCAGCAGCCAGGCCACTTCGGCCGAGACCAACAAGATCAGCAGGCCCACCACCACCACACGGGGGTGGGAGCGCAGCGTTTGCCAAATGCCCAGACGTCGGGTGGGCGGCGTACTTGCCGTGGCTTTGCCAGAGCTGGAGCGGGCAGGGGCCTTTTTGGCCGCCTGGTCTGCGGCCACCTGTCGTTGCATCACACCACCACCCTTGGACAAAGAGAAGGCACTGCGCAAGGACTGAGGCGCATCAGCGGGTGAGGTGGTGCTGCGAGGCGCCGCCGGTGCAGTTCGCGTCGCACTCGTCTCGGGACGTTGGGGGCTGGCCGCTGTCCGCGGCGCTGGAGAATCGTCAGTAGGCACCGCCTTGGCCTGGCCAGCTGCCCAGGTGCAGCGCTGCATCAGCTCTTTCATGGCCGATTTGCGGGTGGCTGAAGACTCACAGCTCAAGGCCACATTGAACTCGCGCTCGTGCGGCAAATCGACCGACCAGCGATGCAGCTTGGCACCCATGCGGTCCAAATCCATAGACTGACTGGCCTCGCCATCGAGCAGCATGAGCAGGGCCACCTGAGCACCCGGAAAATCGGTGACCAATCGGGCCAACAGCTGTGCCTCTCGCACATCGGCAGAGCGCGCAGCGTGCACGATCCAAATGCGTAGCGCCTGCGTCTCGCCCAGTGAATGCCTGGCACTGGTCATTGACTTGCCCTCCAGCAGGTCATTGAAGCGGGAAAGCAGTGTTTCCGTGGTGGAGGGCAAATAGAGCTCGGCCTTGACCGAGGGCAATTTGCGCAAGGCTTGGATGACCATATCGCTGTAATGGGACATCAGCGTGGCATTGGAGCCAATGAGGGCTGCGCTGCGGCGCTCCCGCGTCAGAGCGGACAGCACGGCCTTGTAGTGCTGCGCGTCGTCGGCACTCAAAAAGACGGCCTCGGGCTGCGCTTTACGTGAACCGCCCAGCAAGCGTTGGGCCAAAGTGGGCTGCGTCATGCGGCAACTCCTTGTTCTGCCAGGCGCTCACCCCGGGTATTGAAGAGCATGGAAGGCGGTACCTCGGGCACGGGCTTGATGAGCGGCGCCGCGCCGGGGCGTACATCGTTGAGACTGAAGACATAACCAATGACCTGCGCCACCGCAAAGTACAGTTCCGGCGGAACCGGCTGTTCCAGTTCGGTGGTGAAGTACAGGGCACGGGCCAGGGGAGGGGCTTCGAAAGTGGGAATACCGTGCAGCGCAGCCTCTTCACGGATGCGCTGCGCGGTATGGTCCACTCCCTTGGCCACCAGCAGGGGTGGGTTGTCTGAAGCCGGCTCGTAGTGCAAGGCCACGGCAAAGTGATCGGGGTTGGTGATCACCACGTCGGCGTCTTTGACGCGCTTCATCATCCGGGCATTGGCCATCTCGCGTTGACGGCGGCGAATCTGCGCGCGTACCTCTGGACGCCCTTCGGCCTCCTTCATTTCGTCGCGGACCTCCTGCTTGGTCATGCGCATGCCCTTGATGAACTGGAAGCGCTGCAAGGGCACATCGAGCAGGGCAATCAGGACCATGCTCAAGGTCACCCACAAGGCACACTCGCCCACGACCTTGGCCGTGGCTTGCAGCGCGGCCTCCATGGGCATATGACCAACCCGCATCAGCACGGGCAGCTGAGCATTGACAACAAACAGCAATGTTGAGCCTACTATCAGGAACTTGAGTAGGGTCTTTCCCAACTCGATCAGGGCGCGGGTGCCGAATACCCGTGACAGCCCTGCCAGCAGGCTGATCTTGGACAGCTTCGGCTGTACGGCCTTGATGGAAAAGAAAAAGCCTCCTGTAGCGCCAGAGGACAGCACGGCCATGGCAGCCGTGATCAGCAAGATGGGCAATATCAGGGCAAAGGCTGCCAACAACTGATCGGCCGCCACCAGGGGCAGTTGGGCAGGCGTGTGCAGGGTTGACTTGTCAAATCGCAAGCCCCCGGAAAACACCTTGACCAGGCCAGACACCAGGCCAGCACCCGATACCAGCAGCACGAGTACCGTGATGATCATCACAGCCGATGCGGGCAACTCAGGCGAGCGGGCGACCTTGCCCTCTTCTCGGGCCTTGTCGAGCTTTCTGCCGGTGGGCTGTTCTGAGCGTTCGCTGCTTTGCTCGGCCATTACCGCACTCCCACCAGGTCAGCCACGCGCAGCAGCGCTTGTGCCCACAGACTTTGAATGCGGGCGCCTGTGCTCTCCATAGACAGCATGAAAGCCAGCAGACCCGTGACGATCATGGCCGGAAAGCCCACGGCGAAAATATTCAGCGAAGGGGCTGCGCGGGTCACCACGCCCAAGCCCACGTTGATGACCAGCATGGCAGCCAAGACAGGCAATGCCATGAGCAATCCGCCCGCAAACATCATGCTGCTCCAGGCCACCATTTGGCCTGCGGTGTCTTGGGTGAACAGCGACTGGCCAATGGGCACCGCCGTGAAGCTCTTGAGCAAGGTGGTCATCAGCACCAGGTGGCCTCCGGTACCAAAGAAGATGAGGGCGCCCAGGATGAGCAAGAACTGAGACAAGACAGGCACATTGCCCAAGGTGGGATCGATCAGGTTGGCAATGGACATGCCAATGGCGTTGGAGATGGCTTGACCGGCCAGCACGAAGGCGGCCACGATGATTTGCAAAATCAAGCCCATGGCCGCACCGATGAAAATCTGGTTGATCACCTCCAGCATCCCACGCGCACTGGTGGGATCGATGGTGGGCCACTCCAGCGTGGGGTAGACCAACCCGGTCAGCGTCAGGGCCAGCAGGATGCGGATGCGCAGCGGTACCCCGCGCAGACCGAAAAAAGGCGCCGTGACCAGCAGCGCCGAGATGCGCAGCATGGGCCACATGAGCGTGTAAAACAGCCCGGAGATCGCATTGACACTCAGGTCCATGGCGGGGTGCTCATCGGCGAGTCAAGGCTCAGTGGAACAAGCCCGGAATACGCTCAAAAACCTTGCGTCCGTAATCGATGAGCATGCCCAGCTGCCAGTGTCCAAAAAGACCAATGCCCAGGGCCATGGCGACGAGCTTGGGTATGAAGCTCAGCGTCATCTCGTTGATCGAGGTGGCGGCCTGCAAGACGCCCACCACCACACCCACCAACATGCCCACGGCCAACAGGGGTGAGGCAATCAGAATGGTCATCCAGACGGCCTGACGGCCCAGATCGATTACGGTGGAAGTGTCCATAGCGGGGCTTTCTTCAGCACTAAGGCAGGGTGAAGCTGGCAGCCAGAGAGCCCATGATGAGGCTCCACCCGTCTACCAAGACGAACAACATCAGCTTGAAGGGCATCGAGATCATCATCGGCGAGAGCATCATCATGCCCATGGACATCAAGACGCTGGAGACAATCAGGTCGATCACCACAAAAGGTATGTAGATCAAGAAGCCGATGGTGAAAGCACTCTTCAACTCCGAGATGATGAAGGCCGGCACCAAGGCCGTGAACGGCACCTCAGCAGCAGTGGCCACCTCGCGCTTGCGGCTGATTTCCATGAACACTGCCAGGTCTTCCTCGCGGGTTTGGGCCAGCATGAATGCACGCAGTGGCTTTTCAGCTGCCGCCAGGGCCTCCATGGCGGGCATCTTGTCGTCCATATAGGGCACCACGGCCCCTTGGTACACATTGGTGAACACGGGCGCCATGATGAACAGCGTGAGGAACAGCGCCAGACCCACCAGCACCGTGTTGGGAGGTGTTTGGCCAGTACCCAAGGCCTGACGCAGCAGCGACAGCACCACGATCACCCGAACAAAGGAGGTCATCATCAGCAACAGGGGCGGCAGCAGCGTCAGCACTGTCATCAGTGCCAGCAGTTGCAGAGACAGGCTGTATTGCGAGGTGCCGCCGGCGGTGGTGACGTTCACCAGGGGAATGCCATTGGCCGCCATCGCGGGGCTGGCAGCCAACAAGATGGCCACGGCGCTGACGCGCAGCCAAGCCGCGCAGCGACTGGGCGAGGGCAGTGCACTGATGATTCGTTGCAGCATCATGCTGGCGTCTGATCAGTAGGGCGCCAGGTGGCTCGGGCGGCGCCGCCTTCATTCGTGGCGGTTGGCCAAGCATCCAGCGTGGTGAACTGACTGGGCGTGAGCCCTACCAGGACCTCTCGGTGGTCGACTCGGACCAGGGCCAATTTTTGCCGTGGTCCCACACTGAGGGTCTCGACAATTTGCAGTCGGCGGTCAGAGGATTTGAAGCCCTTGCCTTGCAAGTCTTGGATCTTGCGCAAGCCCCAGAGCACGGCGGCCAGCAGGGCCAGCACCAACACAAAGTTGCCGGCCACGGAGACCCAATCGACAGCAGGCACAGCAGGTGTCATGGAGATTACAGCGGCTTGACACGCTCGTTGGCAGGGACCACCCGTGTCAGGCGGATGCCATAGCGATCGTTGACCAGCACAATTTCGCCTTGCGCCACCACGGTGTTGTTGATCAGCAGGTCCAGAGGCTCACCGGCCATGCGGTCAAGCTCTACAACGCTGCCTTGCGTCAGGCGCAGAAGATCTTTGATTTTGATCGTGGCACGGCCTACCTCGATAGAGAGCGTGACCGGGACGTTTTGCAACATCTCGCGGTTGATGCTTTGCATCTCTTCGGCAGTTTGTTCGACGGGGGCTTCGGTATCGCTCATGGTGCTAGACCTCTGGTGAATCAGGGAGTGCCGGGCTTGATGCTGCGGCGCACTTGCACCGCCACTTGAGAGCCCAGAGTGCCCACCACGCCTTCGTAGGCAGGTATGTTGTTGACGCTTAACTTGGCGAAATCGGGTTTACGGAAATACAAGACATCGCCCGGCACCATGGTCTCGAGCTGCTGGATGTGAGACTCCACATGACCCAGGTGCACACGGATCTGGACAGTGGCAGCGCTCAAAGCCTCATTGAGGTCGCTGCGCCATTGCTGGTCGGACTCTTCGTTGCCATCACCCGTTTGAACCCGGCTGCGCAAGAGGTCACGCACCGGCTTGAGCGAGGCGTAGGGGTAGACCAAATCGATAAAGCCCTTGCCCTCTTCGTGACCATCGGTCTCAAAACGGGTGAGCACCACCAAATCGGATTCGTCTGCGATCTGAGCGAACTGAGGGTTAATTTCGGAGCTGACCACCTCAAAATCCATTGGCATGAGGGGAGACCAGGCGTCACGCAATGAGCGGAAAAAGACATCCTGAATCATCTTGATGATGCGCGATTCTGTGGGAGTGAACAGACGACCAGGTGGCAGATTGCCCACACCGCGCCCAAAACCACCAAAGAAACTGTCAAGCGAGCTGAAGATGATGCTGGGCTCGATCACCATCATCGAGTAGCCGCGCAGCGACGATGCGCGCAGCACATTGACCGACATGGGGGGCTGCAGGCTGGAGACGTAGGTGCCAAACTTCAATATGCGAGCACGCGTCGGATTGATGCGTGGATTGACCCGCAAATCTTCGAGCATGCCCAAACGAAACTGACGGATGAACCGCTCGTTGATCATGTCGATCGACGAGAGGTTGACACCCAGACTGCTGTCTTCGGTGGTCAGGTCATGTTTGCGAACGCTCGCCTGTGTGTTGAACCCCGTGTCCACCGGGATGGATCCGTCGGCCACGCCCTCAGACAGCGCGTCGAGTTCTTCCGGTGTGAGCAGATTTCCGGTAGCGGCCATGACAGCAGGCAAGCAGGGTTACTGAACCACGAAGGACGTGAAGTGCACGGCATCAATGCCGCCAAAATTCTCATACTTGATGAGCACGTCGTTGATTTCTACGCGAATCTTCTCGGCCAGCTCCTTGCGGAATTCGGGCTTGACCAAATCGCCTTCGGTGGTTTGGCGCAGCACATCCAAAATGGCAGAGCGGATCGCCATCTCGTGCTTCTTGACGTTGGCAAAGACTCGCTCGTCGTAACTGGTCATCAGCGCCACGCTCATTTGCATGACCTTGCGCGATCCGGCCAAGTTAGACACCACGTCCTTTTCCATTTGGTAGTACGTGAAGTCAAAGCGCTGAGACTCGGGCGTCTTCTTCAAATTGGGCTGGGGCTTCTCGTCTTTACCCTTGGCGTCTTTCTTGCCGTCTTTGGGCTTTTCTGCCGGGGCAGGGGAATGGGCATCGCCACCGCCTGAGCTCTCGGCACCCGAGGCTGCTCCCAGCGCGGCTTCCAATTCCGCCTCCACCGAGGCGCGGGCTTTTTTATCGAAAAAGCCCGTGAAGAACATCGTGCCCACCACAGTGGCGACCATCAAGATGATGGCCACCACCACCAAGATGATGATCTTGATGAGCGGACTCTTCGCCTTTTTCTCTTCGCCTTCAACAGCTTCGTCAGCCATGATGGGACCTCTCTTCTCGCAATCTCAACGCTGCCTACACCAGAACATCCAGGACTCCTCGTCCCTGATGCGGCCGGGCCGAGGCGGTAGTGTCAGCTGCCGCGGCATCCGTTCCCTGGGTTCGGGATGCTTCGGCTTGGGCGCTACCACCCTGGTCAGGCGTAGATTTTTGCCAAGGTGTCGGATTTCCGCGATCGCGGTCAGCCCAACCCCCTGATACGTTCAGGGAAGCAACGTCCATACCCGACGAATTTAGTGAGTCTTTAAGCCGGGGCAAGCTGTCTTGCAGCAAGACCCGCGTCTGGGCGTTGGAAACCTGGAAAGCGGCCTCCAGATCCTTTCCGCGAAGGCTCAGGTCCACGTCAATATGACCCAGATGTTGGGGATTGAGGCTCAGGCGAACACTCCAGTGGCCTTTGGCGATTTGGGCTGCCAAGCGCTGGCCCATGGTTTCGGCCAGCTTATCTGCCCATGCTGAAGCATCACGTGAAGGAGGTTCTCCCGCTTGCACCACCTCGTGGGCTCGGGCTGGTGCGCCCGCCGAGGAGGGATCCTGGCCCAGTCGGCCCGGCGACAGTTCATGCGGCCAAATCGTGGAGGCCTCTGAACCGAGGGCTTGCATCTCAGGCAGGCCGTCGAGCGCTCGGGTGGATGCAGCACCCGATTTGGGATCAGCGGCGTCGCGCACCAGGGCCGACCAGCCCAGGCGTGCCAGGGTCGACATGGAATCCAAGCCGATCGAACTGGCCGACCCCGCACCGCCTGCGCCGCCAGAAGCGGTGGGGGTCGCCACGGATTGAAGCTTGACCGTCAGGGCAGATTCTGTGTCCGGTGTTGTCGCAGCGGGGATAGACGTTGGGGTGGTGGAGGTGGAGGTGGAGGCTGCCCGCGACATCAGCGCTCGGGCCGAGGCGGCGGCCGTGAAGGCGATGATGAATGAAGCGGCCGGTGTGGTGCCATCGCTGCTGGCGGTGCCCGCAGCTTGCAATGCAGCGGCGCCGGCGGCCGGACCTGTTGTGCCGGGTGCTGCGCCTGAAGAGGCGGGATTGGCCGCTGCAGCGGCCAGGGTCGAAGCGGCAGCGGACTGGCCCATCGCGCCCGAGGCCGCCTGAGCTGCGGCAAGATGCTCGATCACGGCCGACTCGGGCGGCAGGCCTGCCACGCCCGAGGCAACCACTCCGGAAACGTCGGCCGGCAGGGTGCTCGCCTCCAGGCTCATACCGCTCACACTCATGAGTGAAGAGGCGCTCATCTCGGGCGATGTGCCCACGGCCAGTGTCAGCACCGGGGGTAAAGGTGGCGAGGCGGCTGCCTGGCCAAAAATGGCGGCAAGCGCCATTTCGTCAAAGCCTTGGGTGCGGGCGAACTCTGCCAAAGTCGCCTCATCGCCGGATTCTTCCGTGGTGGTGATGACGGCCATGCGCGCGCTCAAGGGAACCTCCACCCACCCTTGTTCTGCCGACTCCAGGGGGTCTTCCTGCTCGGTGGGGGGCTGTGTCGCGGCCGCCTGCGAACGCTGGACTGGCGGCGCTGCGCCTTCGGCCTGGCGTTGAATGGGGGCCTCCTGCCTGCCGCGACGCAGATCTGCCATGACCTGGGCAAATGGCCGCACCCGACCCTCCACATTGGTGGGGGTGTCGTCTCGCGCCGCGGAGGCGTTGGCCCCGCCGGGGCTGGTCGCCCAAACCGGGGTGTCGGGAGCAGGGAATGAAGTTTGCAAATCTCGCATGGCGTGGAAACCTCTTGCAGGGACACGGTCGATGAGGTCATGACCTTGCAAGTTCCGTGACCGGCCAGCCCTTGCCGCCACACTCAGGTAAGCATAAACCCTAGGTTTTCGGTGGCATAGCTATTGCTCTGAATGGCCTGGAAATGGTTTTTCATCAATGTCCACCTTAAATCTGTCCGTTATCCGTCAGTCCTTGGGTCGCTACGACCCTTCAGGTCTGGGAATTCCGGCACTGGTGTTCGTCATCATGGCGATGCTGGTGCTGCCGCTGCCTGCCTGGCTGCTGGATCTGCTGTTCACCTTCAACATCGTGTGCAGCTTGGTGGTCATCTTGATAGCCATCGGCACGCGCAAGCCGCTGGAGTTCTCGGTATTTCCGGCGGTGCTGCTGTTTGCCACCATGTTGCGTCTGGGCCTGAATGTGGCCTCAACCCGCGTCATTCTGGTCAAGGGGCACGAAGGGCATGAAGCGGCGGGCCAGGTCATTGCCGCCTTTGGCGAATTTGTGATCGCCGGCAATTACGTGGTCGGATTCATCATCTTTATTATTCTGACCATCATCAACTTCATCGTGGTCACCAAAGGGGCAGGGCGGGTGTCGGAAGTCAACGCCCGATTCACCTTGGATGCCATGCCGGGTAAGCAGATGGCCATCGATGCCGATTTGAACGCCGGCATCATCGACAAGGAAACGGCCAACAAGCGCCGAGAAGAGTTGTCGCAGGAGAGTGACTTTTTCGGCTCAATGGACGGCGCTTCCAAATTCGTCAGTGGTGATGCGCTCGCGGGCTTGCTGATTTTGGCGATCAACATCGTGGGCGGGTTGGCCATTGGCATTGCCCAGCATGGTCTGTCGGCCTCTGAAGCAGGAAAGATATACGTCCTGCTCACCATCGGCGACGGGCTGGTGGCACAAATCCCCGCGCTCTTTCTCTCCCTGGCCACTGCCATCATCGTCACTCGGGTGACCACCACCGAGACCATGACCGAGCAGGCCAAGACCCAGCTCAGCAACCCCAGTGCTTTGTTCATCGCCGCCGCCATCGTGGGCCTTCTGGGCCTGGTGCCGGGTATGCCGCACATGGTATTTTTCATCCTGGCAGCGGCCACGGCGGGCGTGGGGTTCATGATCTTGCGCAACCAGGTGCAGCGCGCCTCGGTGCAAGCGCAAGCTCAGGCGCCGCAGGTGGCGCCTCCCAAAGAGTTGGATTGGGACGATCTGGACACGCTGGACCTGATCGGCCTGGAGATCGGCTACGGCCTGCTGCCCCTGATCAACGCCGACACAGGCGGGCAGTTGATGACCCGCGTCAAAGGTGTGCGCAAGAAGCTGTCGGCCGAGTTGGGATTTTTGATTCAGCCGGTTCGCATCCGAGATGCGCTCAGCCTGGAACCCGACAGCTACCAAATTGTGCTCAATGGCGTTGCCCGGGGTCGAGGCGAGGTCAAGCCTGGCAAGGAGTTGGCCATCAACCCAGGCAAGGTTTACGGTCGTTTGCAGGGCACTCCCACCAAAGAGCCGGCTTTCGGCCTGGAAGCGGTGTGGATCGAGCCTTCTCAGCGGGAATTTGCCCGGTCATTGGGCTACACGGTGGTAGACGCCAGCACGGCCATCGCCACGCACCTGAACAAGGTATTGCGTGAAAACGCCGCCGAACTGCTCAGCCACGATGAGGTGCAACAACTCATCGACAAGTTGTCCAGCCGCTCTCCCAAGCTGGTGGAAGAACTCACGCCGGCCAAGCTGCCCTTGGGCGTGATCACGCGCACCTTGCAGCACCTGTTGGCAGAAGGCGTACCGGTCAGAGACATGCGCAGTATTGCCGAGGCGCTTAACGAGGCGGGTGTGAAGACCCAAGAGCCGGAGCAGCTGGCAGCAGCCATCCGTCCGCGCGTGGGGCGCATGATCGTCCAGGGGCTGCTGGACGCTGAGAACACGCTCATGGTGATGACGCTGGACCCGCCACTGGAGCAAATGCTGCACAACGTGGCCCAGTCCAGTTCGCCGGGCCAAGGGCTGATGCTGGAGCCTGGTTTGGCCGAGCGTCTGTTTTCAGCACTGCGCAACGGCACCAAGACGGTAGAAGACCAAGGCCACCCGGCCGTGCTTGTCACGTCGCCGGGTCTGCGTCCGTGGCTGGCCAAGATGATCCGCCCTCGCATTCCCGACATGACGGTACTGTCTTACAGCGAAATTCCCGAGGACCAAGCGGTGAAGGTGCTGTATTCCGTCACCACCGAGCTGACCTGAGCATCGAGTATGAATTTCAGCGAGCCCCCCATTGCCGCACAGGAGTAACTGAACCATGAAACTGCAACGCATCCTGGCCAAAGACTCTCGTAGCGCCAAAGACGAAGCCATCCGAAAATACGGCGCCGATGTGCTGGTGGTCTCCAACCACCTGGTCAACGGTATGACCGAATTGATCGTGGCGGTGGATGTGGAGCCTGAAGCGCCTGCTCCGGTGGCGGTTGCGCCGGGTAGTGCGGAAAAGTTTCACGCCGTCTTGCAAGAGCGCATCGAGATGGCGCGGCGCCAAGTCGCGCAAGCGCCAGCGGCATCGCCCAAGCTCAACACGGCCTCAGCGCCAACAGCCCCCTCAGCGGCACTTGCTGCGGCCCGTCCGGCACCAGTCCCGGCTCCGTTAGCACTCGCAGCCATGGCCGAGCCCGAGGTCGCGAAACCTATGGCGGCGCCCCAGCCGGCGGCGATGCCTGCTGCGCGCGCTGCTACCGTGGTGCCCACTGCAGCCGCTGCCCCCACCCCAGCACTTGGCACACCTGCGGCGGCAGGGCAGCACATCTCGGATGCGCAGGCGCGTGCCTTGGTAGATGTCATCCGTCAAGAATTGGCCAGCTTGCGCCGTGAAGTGCGCCTGGGTCAGCAGCAACAGGCGTGGGCCCAGTCCATGGAGCGCATGCCCTGGTCTCAAGCCATGGCCGATGCCGGCGTACCTGCCGTGATGCGCGCACTGTGGCTCGATGAGACGCGCGACATGACCACCGCACAGGAGGTGGTGCAACTGGTCTCCACTCAGATGCGTGAAAACATTCCCTCTGCCTCAGCCCTGACTTGGGATGCGGGCGTGAGCGTGCTGTGCGGCCCGCCAGGAGCAGGCAAGACCTCGCTGACCATGCGTTTGGCGGCGCAAGCCATCCAACAGCGTGGAGAAGACCGCGTGGTCGTCGCTGCTCTGGGCGATTTGCGGCCCGGGGCGTGGTCACAGTTTCAGGTGCTTGCGGCGCGGGCGGGCGTCCAGGCGTTTCGCGCCAGTGATGTGCGCCAGCTGCAGGCCCTGATCGAGGACATGTCGCCCGAACAAACCGTGTTGGTGGACTTCGCCGGGGCAAGCCCATCGGCCGAGATTTTCCGACCGCTCAGCGATGCAGCCCGCAGCGGATACCGCATGCTGTTGGCCCTGCCCACCGACTTGTCTCACGCCGCGCAAAAGCGCTGGCTGACCTGCGCCACGGGCGCCACGCCGCCCTGGGCCGGAATCATCCTCACTCGCTGGGATCAGGGGGTCGACCCCTGGCCGCTATTGCAACAAATTGGTGATCACCGAGCGCCTGTCGTGGCGGTGTCGCGAGGGGTGGGTGTGGGTGATTTGGACTTGACGTTTACGGCCAGCGACTTGCTGAAGCACGCCGTGGAGCATCTGCGCACCCACCTGAGTGCCGTTACCATGTCGTCCTCGGCAACCGATGGCGAACCAACCCCGGCTGCCCTGGCGTCTGAACCGGTCTTGCAGGAGCCCATCCATGCCTGAATCCCCCGGGGTCCACCCCGTGGAAACCATCGGTGTTTGCAGCGGCAAAGGCGGGGTAGGCAAGACCACCGTGTCGATCAACCTCGCCTTGGCGCTGAGCCAAGCGGGCAAGCGCGTGCTGCTGCTCGATGCCGATCTGGGTTTGGCCAATGCCCAATTGATGTTGGGCATGCGAGCCCAGGACAACCTGAGCCATGTGGTTCGAGGCGAAAAGTCGCTCCGGGATGTGGTGCTGGACGTGCGCCCTGGGCTGAAGCTGGTGCCTGGGGCTTCGGGCGTGCAGGAAATGGCCGACCTGTCCGCTCAGCAAACGGCCGGGCTCATTCACAGTTTCAGCGCCTTGGGCGCTGATGTGGATGTACTGATTGTGGATGTGGCGGCTGGCCTGTCCCCCAGCGTGTTGGCTTTCATGGGAGCCTGCCAGCGCAAGCTGGTGGTGTTGCAAGACACCCCTTCATCCATTGCCGATGCCTACGGCATGATCAAGGTCATGCGCGCAGCGCAGCCGCACGACGAAATTCACGTCATCCCCAATATGGTGACGCAAGAGCGACAAGGGCAATTGCTCGCGGCCCGAATGAACGATGTGTGCGAAAAGTTCTTGGGTACGGGGGTGGTCTACCTGGGTTCCGTTGAGGCCGACGAAATGGTGGCGCAAGCCCACCGCAAACACCAACCGGTGGTGGAGTTCGCCCCTAGCTCGCCTGCAGCCCGAGATTTTCGTCGTCTGGCGCGCGCCGTCATGCAGTGGCCCGCCGTACCGGGTCCTTCGGGCGGCTTGCAGTTTTTCATGGAGCGCCTGATGCAGGCCTCGCACCCTTCAGGGGAGACCGCCTGATGTCACGCGCGGCCGCCTACGAGACCGAGCGCGAAAACCGCCATGCCCTGGTGCTGGCGCATCGCCCCATGGTCAAGCGGGTGGCGATCCACCTGAAGGCGCGTATCCCGCCGCTGATTGATCTGGATGAGCTGATCCAAGTCGGCATGATTGGCCTGCTCGAGGCTACCGAGTCGTTTGACCCGAGCAAAGGTATTGATTTTGATAACTTTGCACATGCTCGCGTTCGCGGCGCCATGCTCGACGAAGTCAGGAGACTGTCAGCCTTGCCCCGCTCGGCCGTGGCTTTCAACCGGGAAATGAGCAACGCCACGCAGCAGCTGGCCAATGAATTGGGCCGCCTGCCCAACGAGGCCGAGTTGGCCCAGCGCATGAACCGCCCAGTGGCCGAGTTCCAAAAGGAGCGCGGGCAAGCCCGCATGTTCGAAACCTATTCCATCGAGGACATGACCGAGGAGGTCATGGAGATTGCGGACGATTACCACCGCAGGCCCGATGTGCGGGTAGAAGAAGCCGAGTTCATGGACGCGGTGACCGAGGCCATCGAGAATCTCCCTGAACGCGAAAAACTGGTGGTCTCCCTGTATTATGTGGACGAGTTGAATTTGAAGGAAATTGGAGAGGTGCTGGGGGTAACCGAATCGCGGGCCAGTCAGCTGCTTTCCGGCACAGTCAAAAAGTTGCGCGCTTCCCTGAAGGTAACGCCCAAGTAGACCTCACCGCTTCGCCTTGCGCCAAGCTCAACCATGTTCAACCTGTTCAGCCAAAAAGAAACGCCTGAGACGCGGGCCGCCAAGGCCAAGGCCAACTACGAAAAGGCCGTAGCCCTCACCACCAAGTCGACTGAGGCGATGAGCGTGCGCGTGCGCATTGCGCTGCTATGCAAGGCCCATCTTGACAGTGCATTCATCGACGGCGCACAAAAGACCAGTGCCTGGCAGGAAGAGTGCGGACGGGCCCTGGCCGAGGGCAAAGAAAAGCCCGAGGCGCCCAAGCCGCAGTATTTCTACACCGTCAAGTCTCAAAAGTCCGAGGCCTTCACCTACATCCCCGAAGAGTTCACGGATGAAGTCTTCGCCTTGGGTGCCCGCTACCAGACCACCCAGATCACGGCCTATCAGGCCATTGACGCCGTTCAGCGGATTGCCGACGAGATCTGCTCGGTCGATCTGAAGCTGGCTGCCCCCTTCAAGGCCTTGCAGTTCCTGCGCGACGAGCTGGAGGCCTCCGGTGAGGTGTTGCCTGACGCGGCCCCCGCCGGTCAGGCTGCTACTGCCGACGCGCCCGCGGCCGGTCCTGCTGTCGGGACTTCATGATCGCCCTACTGCTGGGTTTCTTGGCCGCCGTGCTGTTGGGGCTGGTGGTGGTGGTGATCTATCTGAACGCCCGGGTCAACGAGTTGGAGACCAAGACCGCCGACGCGGCCCGCATGGCCGCCTCAGGCGACCCCAATCAATTCTTGAGGGGACTGTCGGGCAAAAAGCTGTGGGACACCATGACCGGAAAGGCACCCGCTGCCCTGGCCGATCAGATGGAGATGCTCAAGTCTCACTACGAGCTGGTTTTGTCCAAACACGTTGAAGGCTTGTTTCAAGATGGCTTGAGCGAGGGCCGCAAAGGTCAAAATCTGCAGCCCAAATCCGCGCGCGAGGTGGTGACCACCCGGGGTACGGTGGAGTCGTGGATTCCGTTGAACTACGCCAACGCCATTCATCGGGCCGGCATTGACGCGGCCAAAGGCGACCTGTTTGATACCGAGCGCGCCCGCATGGCCCTGGATGAAAACGCCGAGAGCCTCTACGAGCAGGCTGGGCTGAGCATCTCCCAACCATTTTCCGACATGATGTTGCCAAAATCTGACACATCGCCGGGGATGGAGGGGGCTGAAGGGTTCGATGCTGATCGGGGCGGTGAGCCGGCCGTCTTGCAGGCCCCCGCTTCGCCCATGGTGCCGGCGTCAAACGCCACTGCCGCAGCCGCACCCACTGCGGCTGCACCTGCGCCACGCTCAAGTTAGCCCGTTTCGCGCCGATTCTGCTCTTGAGTCGTTTTGATGCGGAGCAGGACAGATGCGCTATCAAGGAGCCTTGGGCAGTTATGGCAGTGTGCAGGTCACCACGGGTGTGGCCACAGCCAGCAATGTCGAACTCATCATGATGCTGTTTGACGGCCTCATCGAGACCCTAAGCGTGGTGCGTGGCCATATTGAACACAAGGCCATCATCCCCAAGACACAGGCCATCAACAAAGCCAGCAAGATCGTACTGGGCCTCCAAAGCGCGTTGGATCTGGAAAAGGGTGGCGACTTGGCTCGCAACCTGTTCGATCTTTACACCTACGTGGTGCGCAAGCTCGTGGAGGTGAATGCCAACAACGACGTGGCCTTGCTGGAAGATCTGCGCTCCATGGTGATGGAGATTCGCCAAGCCTGGCAGGACGTGCCGGCTCTATTGCCGGCGACTCAGCCGGGCCTCACCCGCCACAATTAAGGGTCTAGAACGCAGCGCCGCGTACCGCGCGGCCCTCTAACCACTGCCGCTCCAGAGCCGCCTGTTCCTTGAGCGAAGTCTCGCGTTTTTGGCGAGCCTGGGCGCCTTCCAACAACTTGGTCATGGCCAAATGGGCCTGCTGGGCCTTTTGCAGCGCCCGGGCACATTGCGCCTGCGCATGCCTGGCCTGTAACAAATCGGCTTCTACCCGACGACGCAAGGTCACCAATTGCGACATGGTGTGCCGAAGCGCCTCGGTTTCGGCCACCGTGTGGGGCAGGGCGGCGAGGGCCGACTGGCGTTCACGGTAGTCCTCGTAGAGCACATCGACCCGGGCCAGACTGGATTCCAGCTTGTCGAGTCGACGCTGCGAGGCCTCCAGCGATTGGCGGCAAGAGGCTTCGGCTTGCTCGGTTTGTTTCTTCAACAGTGCCCACAAGTCTGTTCGCTTCATGGCAGTGGCTCCTTGCTTTGCACTCAGGTCTCACACAGGGACTGAATCAAACGGCGCGTTTGCTCCAGATCGAATTTCTCGTGCATGTTCTGCTGCAAGAAGGTGCTCAGGCCTTCGCGCAGACGAATGGCGTCATCAAGCTCTGGTTGTGTTCCCGGCTGATACGCGCCGACTTGGATCAGGTCTTGGTTGTCTTGGTACAAACTCCACAGACGGCGCAATCGATTGGCCATCCACAGGTCTTGAGCGGGTAAGAGTTCGTGCATCACCCGAGACACCGAGCCTTTGAGATCAATGGCGGGGTAGTGGGCGGCATCTGCCAACGAGCGCGACAGCATCACCTGCCCATCGAGCGAGGCGCGCGCGATGTCGACAATCGGATCTTGCGCGTCATCGCCCTCGGCCAACACGGTGTAGATGGAGGTGATGGAGCCCTTGCCGTGAACGCCCACACCACCACGCTCGATGAGCGAGGGCAACAAGGCAAAGACCGACGGTGGGTAGCCTTTGGCAGTTGGGGGCTCGCCAACGGCCAGTCCGATCTCGCGTTGGGCGTGGGCCACTCGCGTGAGGCTGTCCATCAGCATGAGCACGTGCTTTCCCTGGTCGCGGAAGTATTCGGCTACCGCGTGGGTCAGGTGGGTGGCCTTCAGACGCAAGACCGGTGAGACATTGGCGGGTGCAGCCACCACCACCGAGCGGGCCAGACCAGCAGGCCCCAGGGTGTCCTGAATGAAATGCGCCACTTCACGTCCGCGTTCACCCACCAGACCAATCACCACCACATCGGCGGCGGTGAAGCGGGTCAGCATGCCCAGCAGCACACTCTTGCCCACGCCCGAACCGGCCACCAATCCGATGCGTTGCCCGCGGCCAAGTGTCAGCATGCCATTGATGGATTTGACGCCGACATCCAAAATCTCGCGGATGGGTCCGCGCTCCAAGGGGCTGGGCACACGGCCGCGCAGCGGTACTTGGCTTTCCATGGCGCCCAAGGGCTTTCCGTCCAGCGGACGGCCGCGACCGTCAATGACACGGCCCAGCAAAGAGGGGCCCACCTCCACCTGCGCGCCTCGGTCTAACAGTCGTACTGTGGAACCGGGGTCAATGCCAGTGGTGTCACTGTAGGGCATGAGATACAGCGTCTGGTCATCAAAACCCACCACCTCGGCTTCGGTGCGTTGGCCCTGAGTGCTGATGACTTCACAACGCGAGCCCATGGGTGCGGTCAGACCCCTGGCGTGCAAGGTAAGGCCTGCCAGACGTACCAAGGAACCGGTACGTTGAGGTTCGCCAGCCTTCACCCGTTGCAAGGTGCGCGTGACTTCGTCAGCAAAGTCAAGCATCTACTACCTCGCCAGAAGAGGGCGGCGCTGCCTGCAGATCTACGGTCTCCATGCCCTCCACACCCAAAGAGCGGGCCAGGTTGTGCAGGCGGTTTTCAATCAAGTCCTCTACCACTGTTCCCATGCCGCTGACGCGTACAGATCCCCGGCTCAGGGAAGCGTCTTCTTTGACCTGTGCTTGAGCTGGCCATTGGCCGACCCAGGGTTGGGCCATGCGGGCATCTTCTGGATGCAACTCCACCACCACCGACTGGCCACTGGCCGACAGGCTGTCTAGGCAGTGGCGCACCAAAGCGTCAATGGCGTGCGATGAGGTGTGCAATTCCGAGCGCACCAATTCACAGGCCAAATGCAAGGCGAGTTTCTTCAGCGGCTCGAACTGTTGTTCGGGGTTGTGAACCAGTGCTTCCAGCGCACTGGCCATGCGCTCGCCCAGTTGCACCCAGGCGGCATCCGGTGGCGCGGCCGATGCCAACGCTCGCACGGGCATCTGCGCGGTGCTGGCGGTGCTCATCGGAGGGGCAGCGGCTTCGGCCTCAGAAGCCTCGCCTGCGGTGTGAGGTTCTGGCGCCTGACGCGCCTGTGCCTCGAAGTCACTCAAGGCCTCGGCCACGTCATCGAGCAATCCTGGCAGTGCGGCAGGAACGCTGTGGACAGCGGCAGAGGGAGCTTCCAAATCCGGCTGTATTGACGAAATGGGACCCGGCTCATGAGTCGTCGCTGGCGGTGCTGGAGCGGCCGGTGCGCTGTGCGACTGGAATACCGGTTGATTGGCCGTCTGCAGCCACCGATCGTCAAAGCGTACCGCTTTGCGCGCAGCGCCCATCAGGGCATCAGGCTGCCAAGAGGAGGTTTTGGCGGTCATGCGCTGCGCTTAGACAAAGTCGTCGCCCCGGCCCGCCAGCATGAGTTCGCCAGCGTCGGAGAGCTTGCGTGCGATCCGCATGATCATCTTTTGCGCATCTTCCACATCGGCGATGCGCAGCGGGCCCTTGGCCTCCATATCGTCGACAAACATGGAGCGTGCACGTGAGGACATATTGGAGAGGAACTTCTCCTTGACCACTTCGTTGGCACCCTTGAGTGCGACCATGAGCATGTCGGGTTCGACATTGCGCATGAGCGTCTGGATGGATCGGTTGTCGCAGGCCTGCAAGTTTTCGAAGGTGAACATCATGTCCTGGATCTTTTGCATCAAATCCGGATCGATGGTGCTCAGACCCGACATGATGGACGCTTCCAAATCCACCTTGACGAAGTTCATGATCTTCGCCGCTGTCTTGATGCCACCAAAGCTGGAAGACTTGGAGGTCGAATTGGTGGAGAACTGTTGCTTCATGATGGCCTCCAGCTCTTCCATCGCGGAGGGCTGGACCGTCTCCAACGCTGCTATACGCTGCAAAATCTCCGCACGAGAAGAGGGCGGCAGGAAATTCAAGACGTCTGCTGCCACGTCGTATTCCAGCACCGACAAGATGATGGCGATCACCTGGGGGTGTTCGCCTTGGATCATGTCGGCAATGGAGCGAGCGTCCATCCAGCGCAAAATCTCCAGTCCCTTGCTGCCTTGTCCGGGCAAGATGCGCCCCAGCACCGAAGCCGCCTTGTCTTCTCCCAGTGCGCGCTTGAACACCTTCTCCACATAGTCGGAGGTGCCCAGGCCCAGGGTGGTTTGCTTCTTCAGGGTGAGGACAAATTCGTCGAGCACCACATTGACGGCTTCTTGCGACAAATCGGCCACGGAGACCATGGCCGCGCCCAGCGCCTGAACTTCCTTGGGGTTGAGAAAGCGGATGATCTCGGAGGCCTGCTGCTCACCGAGCAACAACATCAGTACCGCAGCGCGCTGAGTACTCGAGAGTTCGTCCAGCTCGGCTTGCAGCGCATCGGTAATGGGAATCGGATCAATCAGATCTGTGCCCACCGCGGCCTCAGCGGCCTTGTCATCCTTGGGCTCTTCCTTTTTGGTTGCCATGATCGTTCCTTGAGGTTGTTCAGACGAGGCTTCAGCCCGTCTTGATCATGTTCTTCAACACCAGCGCCACGCGACCGGAGTCTTCGGCCACCAGCATACGGATGAGGGCCACTTTGTCATCGTAGGTGTTGGCCGTGTCCAACATCTCCATCGAAATACTGGACTTCTTGGGCTTGAGCTTGGCCTTGATCTCCTCGAGGGTCTCGCCTTCACCAATTTGGATCATGCGCATATCCTCAGGCGTCAACTCGCCATCGGCAAGCGGCTGTACAGCCTCGACCTGATCCTCAGGCGGCTTGACCATGGCATTGATCACGGGGCGGGCCACCACCAGCAAGAAGGCGATGAAGCCCAAGGCCACCAGGCTGCTCTTGATGATGCCCACGATGGTGGAGTCCTGGTACCACGGGGTGCCCGTCTCCAGGGGTTGAGGCGCGCCAAACTTGGCAGGTATCACGGTGACCACATCGCCTCGGGCTTCGTTAAATCCCACCACGCCCTTGACCAGATTGAGCATGCGCTCGATGTCTTGAGGGGACATGCCGCCTTCTGCAGCTGAGGCACCGCCCGCGGCGGCCGAGGCTCCTGCAGACGATGCCACCGCCGTTTCGTTGACCACCACGGCTACGGACAAACGTTCCACCTTGCCCACGGCATTCTTGATATGACGCACGCTGCGGTCGAGCTCAAAGTTGCGGGTCGAGCGGGTATTGACCGAGGCCGAGCCGCCATCAGCGCCGCTGGCTGCTGCGCTGGCAGCGCCAGCCGCCTCAGGCGGTCGGTTGGACAGGGCGCCCGGTATGCCCTCAGACTTGGGGCCGGAATTGCGCTCTTCGCTGAGGACCTCTGAGCGCGTCTTGGGGCCCTTGTCGCGGGTATCAAAGTCCTCGGCAGTGGTCTCCACTTGCGTGAAATCCAAGGCGAGATTGACCTGGGTGCGCACATTGGTCTCACCCACGATCGGGCTGAGAAGTTCCAGTATGCGGCTGCGATAAGTTTCTTCCAGCTGGTGCTTGTGCTGCGTTTGCGCCGCCGTCAGCCCGAGCTTGGCCTCGGTGGCCGACTCGGTCATGAGCTTGCCCAGGTTGTCCACCACGGTGACGTTTTCGGGGGTGAGGTAGGGGATGCTAGAAGACACCAAATGCACGATGGCCTGCACCTGTTGCGGCGCGATCACCCGACCGGGATGCGGCGAGACAATGACCGATGCCTTGGGCGCGGTGCGCTCGCGCACAAACACGCTTTGCTTGGGGGTGGCCAGGTGCACGCGTGCGCCCTGGATGCTGCCGATTTGCAAGATGCTGCGGGCCAGCTCCTGCTCCATGGCGGCGTTATAGCGAACTTGCTCCATGAACTGACTGCTGGTCATGGAGTTTTGGTCTTTGAGGCCCTCCACGCCGGTGGTACCCGACTTGGGCAGCCCTTGGGAGGCCAGTAGCATGCGCGCCTCGTGGTAGCGATCGGCGGGCACCTTGAGTTGGCCGGTGGTGGTGTCGACTTGAGGCTTGAAGGCCGCGTTGCGCAGGGCTTCGTAAGCGGCTTGCTGGTCCGCCTCGGTCAGGCCCGGCATGACGGCCCGGTAGGGAATGGATTGCATCCAGGCGTAATACAGCCCAAAGACGATCAAGACGAAAAGTACGGCGATAGCCGGCAGGGCCTTGCGCACGGCGGGCTGGTTGACCACCCTTTGCAAGGATTGCATGGGACTGAAGCTGGCAGCGGTGGGGGCTGGGTTGGTGCCCGGGACCGTGGCCGGTAAATTGGCATTGCCCGATGCACTCGGCGCTGCGGGGGCTGCAGCGTTATCGGCAGGGGCGCCAGTGGCGGCATTGAGCGTAGCGGTGGCCATGGTTTAGCGTCCTCAGTCTTACACCGGCATGTTCAAGATGTCTTCGTACGCCTTGAGCACCTTGTTGCGGATTTGCAAGGTGGCTTCGAAGGCAATCGAGGACTTTTGCATGCTCATGACCACTTCGGTCAGGGGGATGTTTTCTCCCTGCTCATAGGCTTGTTGCATGGCAGCAGACTTCATCTGCAGGCCGTTGACCTGCTGAAGCGCTTGACTGACGGCATCGGTGAAGCTCGGGCCTTGAATATCGCGGCTCACCGAGCCATCGATCACCGGCAAGGCGCTACCCGCTTCAGCGCGGTGCGCCTCCAGCGTTTTGAGCATAGAGGCAATAGAAGCCGTGGAGGTGGCGCGTTCGATCATGCCCGCCTCACTCGGCCATCGCCTCGGTCAAGCCCATGCCCAATTGGCGCAATTGGGCGATTTTGTAGCGCAGGGTACGTGGGCTGATGCCCAGCTTCTTGGCAGCGGCCTCTCGGCTGGGTGTGGTGCGAATCGCCTCCATGATCACCAAACGCTCGCTGCTTCGCACAGCGGTGTGCAAATTGGTTCCGTCTGCCAATACAGGGGTGGACGGCTGGGGCTGATGGCTCTCCTGCCAGGAGGGATGCTCGCTGACTTGAGCTGGCGCAGACGAGGACAGGGCATAGCCTGCTGTCATGGGCATTGCGCAAGACGCTGACGCGCTAACCTCTTGAGCAGGCGCGGGATCAACCACAAACTGACTGGCCTCGGCTGGGTCCAGCACCGATTGCAGTGATGTGGCGTCCTGCGCATGGGCCGGCTCGTCAAACAGCACGTGTTCGGGGCGGATCAGATCGTCACCGGTCAAAACGATGGCGCGTTGGATGACATTTTCTAGCTCACGCACATTGCCCGGCCAGGGGTGACGCAAAAGCAAACGGCGCGCCTCCTCACTGAGTCGGTAGGCGATTTCCGGGCGGCCATAGTGCTGCAGGAAGTGAGCCACCAGCGGCACGATGTCTTGCGGCCGCTCACACAGGGGCGGTACGCGCAGGCTGAAGGTGCTGATGCGGAAATACAGGTCTTCGCGAAACTCACGCTCGGCAATGGCCTGCTTGAGGTTTTTGTTGGTGGCGGTGATGACCCGCACGTTCACCGGAATCGGACGCGAGCCGCCCAGACGGGTGACACATCGCTCTTGCAACACGCGCAGCAGTCGCGTTTGCAAGTGCATGGGCATCTCGCCGATTTCGTCCAGGAAAATGGTGCCGCCTTGGGCCTGCTCGAACAACCCCTTGTGGTCGCGAATAGCGCCGCTGAAGGCGCCCTTGTCATGACCAAACAGCATGTCTTCCACCAGATGCTCGGGCAAAGCCCCGCAATTCAAGCTGACAAACGGTCCTCCTGCACGGCGGGAGGCTTCGTGCAGTACGCGGGCGAGCACCTCCTTGCCGGCACCGGTGGGTCCGGTCAGCAACGCGGTCACCTCGGTCTGGGCGACCTTGCGCGCCAGGTTGAGAAGCTGTTGGCTCAGTGGGTCCACGAAGACCACACTGCGCGTCGAAGATGCCGAAACCGGGCGCTGGGCCCCTGCGGAGGGCAGCCAGTCTTGAGGCCGCCAGTCGTCTGTGGATTCCACGTGGCTGGCACCCATGCGCATGGCGGCTACGGCCAGACTGACTTCGCCACGATGGACCCGGCAGACCACCGGCATGGGCCGAGACAGACCGGACAAGAAGTCCTGGACCTCTTCTAGCATCTGCGAATCGTCTTGAAGTCGCAGAACCAACAACTTGACTTCGCCCAACAAGGCGGCCAAAGCGGTGAGGTCATCGACGCGTACCAGGTTCCAGCCCAAAGCCTGCACCGAAGCCATTTGCTCGGCAGTCGGGGCGGCCACCGGATCGAGCCAGGCGGCGGTGGGGCGCGATTGAAGATTTGCAGTCATGGCCTGTCGGAATTCAGAGTGAATGCCAACAGTCCTCTGCAACGGTCATGCCAGGCCCCAGAAGCCTGAAAATTGAGGGTAAACCCGTGGTTTGAAGCGCCCGGCGGGTGCGGTGACGTTCAATGTCCGACACCGGCCGCTTCGGGTGTCGGGACTCCGACAACCCGACTGGGCACCGCTGGCGCTGAACTTCCCGTTTTGGCGTCTGATGCCGAAGCTTTGGG
Source organism: uncultured Rubrivivax sp. (assembly GCA_964400135.1). GTDB lineage: Bacteria > Pseudomonadota > Gammaproteobacteria > Burkholderiales > Burkholderiaceae_C > Rubrivivax. The sequence goes on from CAYNSW010000010.1 coordinate 74,105, forward strand.
CAAGAAGCCCATGCACGGACGCCCATCGGCTTGCAACACCACCACCGCGGGCATCGCACGCGACTTGATGCCGAACTGGGTGCACTGGTAGGGCAAGGAAGGATCGTGGCTGATGCCGAAGTGTTGGCACTGCCAACAGTTGCGAGCTGGCGATGAAGCCAAGTCAACCTTCGAGGGCATGGAGCATCAGGCCTGCTGTGATCAGCCCTGCAGCAACTTGAGCACGGTTTGGGGCAACGCGTTGGCTTGGGCCAGCACAGCTGTACCGGCTTGCGAGATGATCTGCGTACGGGCCAACTCCGTGGTGGCCTTGGCGTAGTCGGTATCCAATATACGGCTGCGCGACTCCGCAATGTTCTGAGAGATATTGGTCAGGTTGTCGCCAGCACTGGTCAGGCGGCTGATCACGGCGCCCAAGCTGGCCCGTGAGTTGTTGACGGAGTTCAATCCCGTGTCGAGTGTCGACAGTGCCGCAGCCGCCGAGGCGCTGGAGGAAATGCTTCCGGAAGAGAAGTCCACGCTGCTCAAGGCCGCCGAGGTGATGGTGACCGTTTGGCCCGAGTTCATGCCCACCTGAATCGCAAACGTCAGATCGGCCGAGCTCAACACGCTCATGCCGTTCCAGGTGGTGTTGGCAATGGTGTTGTTGATTTGAGTAGCCAATTGCCCAAACTCGACGTTTAGGTGGCTTCGCTGGGTGTTGGAGATGGTGCCGGTGGATGCCTGAACTGCCAATTCCCGCATGCGCTGCAGCATGTTGGAAATTTCGATCATCGCGCCTTCAGCCGTTTGGGCCAGTGAAATGCCGTCGTTGGCATTGCGCACGGCCATGTTCAGGCCTCGAATCTGCGCCGTCATGTTCTCGCTCACGGCCAAGCCCGCCGCGTCGTCTTTGGAACTGTTGATCCGCTTGCCGGTGGCCAGTTGTTCCATGGCACTGGCCATGGCGCGGTTGTTCACCTTCAGTGCATTTTGCGAAATCAGCGAGTTAATGTTGGTATTGATGACACCCATGGGGCCTCCAAAACAGATCGAATCCGACACTGTTGAGCACAAGGCGTGCCAGGCCCAGGCGGAGGTTGAAATCACCTTCCCATGGCACCGATGCGGCAAGCACTTGCCGTTTTGGCGAAAAAAGCCCGGTATTTGCGGGTTTGTCCGGGGTGAACGGACCTCAAGTTTTCTGCCATCGGGCCGAGTCTTGCCGCCGGCCGTGAGCTCGACGGCCTCGACATATGTCCCGCACCTAATTGATTACACTGCCCGTTGACCCCCGATTCACCCTTTGTCTTTCCTACACGCATGACTTCACGCACCCGGCACATCGCGCTTTCCCTCGTGGCATTGATCGTGGCCTTGGGGGTGGCCTGGTGGGTGCAAAACAAGCCTTCTGGCGCCTCCGGTAAGACCGATGCGGTGTCAACTGCAATGCCTGGAGGCCCGGGAGCCCCTGGCGGTTCTAAGGCCGGACCAGGTGCAGGCGGCGCGCCGGGCAAGGGCGGCCCGGGCGGTCCGCCAGGAGTTGAGGTCGGTCGGGCAGAAAAGGTGCGTTTGGAAGACGACTCTCAAGCCGTGGGTACCTTGCGATCGTTGCAGGGTGTGGTGGTGCGGCCGGAGGTGAGCGGGCGTATCCAGCAGATCGCCTTTACCGATGGTCAACGGGTACGCAAGGGACAATTGATGTTCCAGCTCGACGACACCTTGCAGGTGGCCCAGCTCAAGCAGGCCGAGGCGGCAGCGGCCATCGCACGAACCAATTTGCAGCGCAGCCGGGAGTTGGCTGCGCAAAACTTTGTCAGCCAAAGCGCCGTCGACCAAAATGGGGCCGCGCTGGATGTGGCCATGGCCCAGGTGGCCTTGGCCTCCGCTCAACTGGTGCGAATGAAGATTCACGCGCCCTTTGATGGCGTGGTGGGTATTCGCAATGTCAATGTGGGCGACTACGTCAAGGACGGGGCCGATCTGGTTCAGCTGGAGGATCTGTCCTCACTGTGGGTGGACTTTCGCCTGCCGGAGCGTTACCTCTCCAAGATTCGGCCTGGCCAGTTGGTGGAGTTGAGCCTGGACGCGCTGCCGGGCCGAGCGTTCAAGGCCCGGGTAGAGGCGCTGGATGCGCAGCTCGATGCCAACGGCCGTTCGGTCTTGGTTCGCGCCCGCTTGGCCAACGCCGATGGAGTGCTCAAAGGCGGCATGTTCGCGCGGGTGCGCACGGTGTTTGCAGTTCGCGATCAAGCCATCATGGTGCCTGAAGAGTCGTTGGTACCTCAAGGCGAACGGCAGTTCGTCTTCAAGGTGATCGACAACCCCGAAGGCGGCAAGTTGGCACAAAAGGTGGCGGTTAAAGTGGGCGTGCGTGTGCCGGGTAAGGCCGAGATCACAGACGGTCTGGCCGACGGAGATGTTGTGGTCGTGGCCGGGCAGGCCCGTCTCACGCGTGGTGACCGGATGCCAGTGCGTGTGGTGGACCTGAATCGCCCCCCCTCGGGAGGCGAGTCTCCCAGCAAGAAAGGCGAGGGCAAGGGGGCTCCTGCTGGGGGTGCTGCACCCAAAGGTGAGCCTGCGGCCAAGGCCGATAAGGGCAGCAAGGCATGAAGTTCTCGGAAATCTCCGTCCGGCGCCCGGTCCTGGCGACCGTGATGTCGATGATGATTGTGCTGCTGGGCATTGTCTCTTTCTTTGAGCTGGCGGTGCGCGAGTACCCACGGATCGACGAGCCCGTGGTCACGGTGAACACCCGCTTGCTGGGGGCCTCATCTGAGGTGATCGAATCTCAGGTGACCAAGCCGCTGGAAGACTCCATTGCCGGCATCGACGGCGTGGATATCCTCACCTCGATCTCGCGGGCCGAGCAAAGCCAGATCACCGCGCGGTTCAAACTCAGCAAGAACCCAGACGCTGCCGCTGCGGACGTGCGTGATCGCGTCTCTCGTATCCGCGGGCGCCTGCCCGATTCCATCGACGAGCCCATCATCGCCAAGGTGGAGGCTGACGCGTTCCCCGTGATTTGGATCGCCTTCACCAGCGACACCCTGTCGCCGTTGGAGGTGACCGATGTCATCAATCGCATCGTCAAGCCCCGCTTGCAAACGATACCCGGTGTGGCCGATGTTCAGATCAACGGGGACCGTAAGTTCGCCATGCGCGTGTGGCTTGATCCCGATCGCCTGGCGGCCTACAAGCTCACCACACAAGACGTGGAAGAGGCCTTGCGGCGGCAAAATTTGGAAGTGCCGGCCGGACGGATTGAAAGCCGCCAGCGTGAGTTCAACGTCACGGCCCGAACCGACCTGAACACCGAGCTGCAGTTTGCGCAGATTGCTCTGAAGCAGGTCAACGGCCACACCGTTCGATTGGGTGATGTCTCGCGCATCGAGCAGGCACCGGCCAACGATCGCTCCATCGTGCGGTTAAACGGCCTGTCGGCCGTGTCTGCCGGCATCATCCGAAACGCCACGGCCAATCCCTTGAACATCTCGGCGGGCGTGCGTGAGCTCATGCCCAAGATTCAAGGTGACTTGCCCCCAGGTGTGAATTTCCTGGTGGCCAACGACAACTCGGTTTTCATCGATCGCTCCATCAAGGCGGTCTATAAGACCACCCTAGAGGCCGTGGTCCTGGTGGCCTTGGTGGTCTTTGTATTCTTGCGAACCCTGCGCGCATCCATCATCCCCCTGATCACCATCCCGGTCAGTCTGATTGGCGTGTTCACCTTGATGGCCGCGGCGGGATTTACCATCAACACGCTGACCCTCTTGTCCTTGGTGCTGGCCATCGGACTGGTGGTGGATGACTCCATCGTGGTGCTGGAAAACATCTTCCGACATATTGAAGAAGGCTTGACGCCATTGCGCGCCGCTCTCAAGGGGATTCAGGAAGTGGGCTTTGCCGTGGTGGCCATGACATTGACCCTGGCTGCCGTGTTTGCCCCATTGGCATTCACCCCCGGGCGCACCGGGCGCTTGTTTGTCGAATTCGCCCTCACCCTGGCAGGTGCGGTGCTTGTCTCCGGATTTGTGGCCCTTACGCTCACGCCCATGATGTGCAGCAAGCTGCTGCGGCATGAGAGCCAGCCCAGTTGGTTCGACCGCTCGATGGAAAAAGTGCTGGTGGCCATCACCAACGGCTATGGCGTGGCGCTGCGCTGGGTGTTGTCGCACCGTTGGGTGGTGCTGTTGGTGATGTTGGCATCCGGGGCCGGCAGTTATGGCTTGTTCATCACCACCAAGAGTGAACTGGCCCCCATGGAAGACCGCGGTGTCATTTTGGTCAATGTGTCCTCGCCCGATGGCTCTACCCTGGAATACACCGGCAAATACCTCAAGGCTATTGAACGCATCACCAGCAGTTACACCGACTATGACCGCACCTTTGTGGTGGCGGGTAACCCCACGGTGGCGCAAGGATCGGTGATTCTGCGGGCAGTGGACTGGAGCGAGCGCAGCCGCTCCACCCAGGAAGTGGCCCGTGAAATCCAGGGCAAGGTGTCAGGTTTGCCGGGGGTCACGGCGTTTCCCATCACGCCCCCCAGTTTGGGACAGGGGTTCCGGTCGCGCCCGGTCAACTTCGTCATCATCACCAATGACAGCTACGAGAACCTCTCCAAGGTCACTCAGGCTTTTTTGGCGGAGATGGCCAAGAACCCGGGCCTGGTGGCCCCGGATGTGGACTTGCGCCTGAACAAGCCCGAGCTGTATTTGGAGGTGGACCGTGACCGCGCTGCCGATGCTGGGGTGAGCGTGGACCAGGTGGCGCGCATGGTAGAGACCATGCTCGGAGGCCGCGCCGTGACGCGCTACAAGCGCGATGCCGACCAGTACGACGTGCTGGTGCAAACAGTGCCCAGCGGGCGCACCACTCCGGAAGACATTGACCGTCTGTTCGTGCGCGCGCGAGGCGACACGATGGTGCCATTGTCTTCCTTGGTGAAGGTGCGTGAGTCGGTCAGCCCGCGAGAGCTGAATCACTTCAATCAGCGCCGTTCGGTTTCCATCACGGCCAATCTGGCGCCGGGCTATTCGCTTGGAGAGGCTTTGCAGTCGATGGAGCAGATCGCCACGACAGTGCTCAAGCCGGGCTACGCCACCGAGCTCAATGGCGTGAGCCGAGAATTCAAAGAGTCCAGTGGCGCTTTGGCTGTGGTGTTTGTGCTGGCCTTGCTCTTCATCTTTTTGGTGCTGTCCGCCCAATTCGAGAGCTTCATCGACCCGTTCATCATCATGCTGTCGGTGCCGTTGTCGATGGTGGGGGCCCTGGGTGCGCTGCAATGGTCGGGCGGTACCCTCAATGTGTATTCACAGATCGGTTTGGTGACGCTGGTGGGACTCATCACCAAGCACGGGATTTTGATTGTGGAGTTTGCCAACCAGATGCGTCAGCAGGGCCTGACGGTGATGGAGGCCACCGTGCAGGGGGCTTGTTTGCGTCTGCGCCCCATATTGATGACCACCGGTGCCATGGTGCTGGGCGCCTTGCCGCTGGCGTTGTCCGAAGGGGCCGGGGCGGAAAGTCGCCGTCAAATCGGCTGGGTCATTGTGGGGGGCATGTCCCTGGGCACCGTGTTGACCATCTTTGTGGTGCCCACGGTCTACACCTGGCTGGCCCGCAAGCGCGTGCCTGGCGAGATTGCCTTGCCGCCTGAGGAAGCCCCGGCTGGCGTGTAGGGCCTTGGGCGGTGGGCCCTGATTTCGGGGCCCACCTCATGAACACCATCAGGCCGATTGCTTGGCCCGCCAGGCCTTCATGCCGTCGACAATATCGGCGCAGGCACTGTCGGGGCCTTCCCAGCCCAGCACCTTGACCCACTTGCCTTCTTCCAGGTCTTTGTAGTGCTCAAAGAAGTGCTGAATCGTTTTGAGGCGCAATGGGTTGAGATCTTGCGGCTTCTTCCACTGGGTGTAGATCGACAAGATCTTGTCAGTGGGCACGGCCAATAGTTTGTTGTCGCCCCCGGCCTCGTCTTGCATCTTGAGCACGCCCAAGGGCCGGCACGTGACCACCACACCCGGAATCAGGGGCACCGGTGTGATGACCAAGACATCCACCGGGTCGCCATCGTCGGCCAGGGTTTGGGGGATGTAGCCGTAGTTGCAGGGATAGTGCATGGCGGTGCTCATGAACCGGTCTACGAAGAGGGCGCCCGACGCCTCATCCACCTCATATTTGATGGGATCGGCATTCATGGGGATTTCGATGATGACGTTGAACTCCTGCGGAGCACGGTCGCCGGGTGTCACATTGTGCAGACTCATAAGAGTGTCCAATCTAGGTTACACGGACAAACCCTGATTTTAGGGGCCAGACTTTCGGGCCTCTGACGCTCTTGCTGGGGCAGAATCCGCAAGTTTCATCAGATAGGGAGTCTTTCATGTCCACCATGATGGCGCTGTACATCGCGCTGGGATGCGGCCTGTTGGCCGTGATCTACGGGTTTGTCCAACGCAGCTGGATCTTGTCTCAAGACGCTGGCAACGCGCGGATGCAGGAAATTGCCAACGCCGTTCAGCAGGGGGCTGCGGCCTATTTGGGCCGTCAGTACAAGACCATCGCCATCGTGGGCGTGGTGTTGGCCGTGCTGATCGGCATCTTTCTGGGCGGCACGACGGCAGCGGGCTTTGTGGTGGGGGCGGTCCTGTCGGGCGCATGCGGATTCATCGGCATGAATGTCTCCGTGCGGGCCAATGTGCGCACGGCTCAAGCCGCCACGCGCGGTATTGGTCCTGCGTTGGATGTGGCGTTCCGAGGGGGCGCCATCACCGGCATGCTGGTGGTGGGCCTGGGTCTGCTGGGGGTGGGGGCCTTCTTCTGGGCCATTGGCGGGGTGACCAAGCCCGATGCCGCGACGCTCAAGCCCTTGCTCGGTCTGGCCTTTGGTTCGTCGCTGATCTCCATCTTCGCGCGCCTCGGCGGCGGCATCTTCACCAAGGGCGCCG